>NZ_JBPJSR010000019.1:0-166884 GCF_051390675.1 Streptosporangium heterodermiicola | reverse complement strand
AGCAGTCCCATACAGCAACACCGCCTTACGCGAGCACGCACCACCAACCCGTATCAACCATTTGACCAGGGCGGCGATCTGCCGACCTGGGACGTGCCGTTGACTCGTAATGAAGGGGTCTGGGGTTCGATTCCCCAAGGCGGCTCCAGGTCAGAGGCCCCCACCGGGTTCCGGTGGGGGCCTTTTGCTAACACCCTTGCTAACAGGGCCGCGGATCTGGTGGCTTTCCCCGCGACAGGGTTGAGCGTCGGTCGCCTTCAACGCGCCGATACTGCGGCCGTCTACGAACACGGTCTGCCTGAGACGGTGCGCCGCTCGCACAGTGAGCACCACACCTCGCCCGGCTCCGGCAGTCCGGTTACTTCGTTCAGTAACGGTCCCTTGATCTGACTCAGGGCTGTGGTGTCTTTGCTGAAGCAGCGGGCGACCCAGACATCATGATCGTATGTCCACCAGTTGTCGAGGTGAAGGTGCACAGCGGACGCTCCGTCGAACCACCACAGGTCCGCTGGCCCTGAAGCCTCATCGATTCGCGGAGGAAAGCCCGCACCCACCAGAACCGGGGCCGTTCCCCGTGTCGTGACCAATTCCAGCGTCAGATGTGACCAGCGGTGGACGGCCACAAGCAGCGCGTGCGCCTCAAGCCGCTGCTCGACGGTCCGGTTGAGGATCCTGAGCGGCTTGTCGGCGAGGGTCATCCCGACGCGGCCGTCCAGTAGAACCTCCACACCCCACGTCCAGTCACCGTCCACGATTCCGTAAAACGCCCATCCGTGGGGCGTCCAGTGGACCCTCGCATTGCCATCCAGCCCGTATTCCATTCCATTGGGTCCCAAAGCCGGGCACCACAGCCCGCCGTACCTCCGCTCGAAAGCGATCATCGCCTCAACGGCTTCAGTAGGAGCCTCGACCTCGATCCCGGCATGATCAACGGCACGGGCAGCCCGTTCGATCCAGTCCGCGGGCGTTGGTTCATACCAGCGCGCGTTTTCGTGAAGGAAGGTGTGGAGACGAGGCGATACCGAGCGGTCAGTTCGTATGTGCACATCTCAACGTAAAGTCCCTGAGCCTGCACTGGGCAGGGTCAGGGACCTTTGTAAGAGGCCGAACCATCTCTTATTCGAGAGCTTTGGCGAAGACATCGGCGGCGGCGGTTTCCGCTGAGCGGATCACGTGGGCATAGACGCGGAGGGTGATCGCTGGATCAGCATGCCCGAGCCGGGATGCGACCACATGGACCGGGACGCCGGCCAGGAGGAGCTGTACAACCAGCTCGGTTACGGCCTGACGAAACTCAGTCCCGCCTCCGCGTAAGCCGGACGTCGTCGCCGGGCCGCGAGGGGCGTCGCACTCCGCCCGCGCCGCCGAGGCCGCGCGGTGGGCGGAGGTGAGCCGCTCCGCGAACTTCCCGCAGGTGAGTGATCCCCCCCGACGGAGGCACCCGGCAAGGGGTGACCGAGACCCCCTTTCCCTCGCGTCGCATCACCCACCTCGTACGGCAGGCCGGACGCGGCCGTCGACGCGGTCCGGGCGCGATGTCCGCGGGCCGCTGACCGGCCGCTTTCGGCTTGACTTCGCCGTCGCGTCAACATCTACCGTCGTGAACGAGCCGGAAGATCCGGCCCGGTGACGGTGGGAGCGGGTGGGCGGGCCATGGCGTGGTCGATCGCACAGGTGGCGCGGATGTCGGGGGTGACGTCGAAAACCCTGCGTCACTATGACGAGATCGGGCTGCCGGCACCCGCCTGGGTCGGCGGGAACGGCTACCGCCACTACGAGGAGGAGCAACTGCTGCGGCTGCAGCAGATCCTGGTCCTGCGGGAGCTCGACCTCGGTCTCGCCGAGATCAAGGAGATCGTCGACCGGCACACCGACCCGGTGGAGGCACTGCGCGAGCACCACCGGCGGCTGCTGGGGGAGCGCGACCGGCTGGACGCGGTGGCCCGCGTGGTCGCTCGCACCATCACCGAACTCCAGGAGAGCGAAGGAAAGGATGACATGTCCAAAATCAGCAGGCCGGAGAACCTGTTCGAGGGGTTCGACGGGGCGCGGTACGGCGCGGAGGCCCGCGAGCGGTGGCCGGGGCACTGGGAGCGGTCCGGGCAGCAGGAGCTCCTGGACACCGCGACCCCGCAGGAGATCGACCGCATGGGACGGGAGGCCACGGCGGGAATGATCCGGATGGCCGAGCTCATGGCCGCCGGCACACCCGCCGACGACCCGATCCCGCTTTGTGGAGCCGGGCTTCTCGCGAGGTCTGACGCGCGGTTCGCCGCGAACTTATCGGTGAAAACCGGGCCTTTTTCCTCCCGCCGGAGTGCCCGAGCCGTACCGGAGGGCCACTCGGAGTCGGGTACACGTGCGATGAGCACCTGGAAAACCCCATAATCTATGGCTTATGTCTGAACGGGGTGAGGGACAGTCAGGGGTCGCGTCCAATGTCGGGCGCCTGGTCGCCATCGCGGCGGCGGCGGGGTTGCTGGTCGCGGGGATCGCGTTGCCGGCCGTGGGAGGCGCGGGTCTGGGCTTCGTGTCGGCCACCAACGAGCTGAATCTCAAGCCCGAGGATCTCGTCGAACCGCCGCCCGCGGAGGTCTCGATCGTCCAGGACGCCAGGGGCAAGGAGATCGCGCGCTTCTACGAGGAGTACCGCGAGGTCGTCAAGCTCGACCAGATCTCCGAGATCATGAAGACGGCGATCATCTCGATCGAGGACTACCGGTTCTACCAGCACGGCGCGATCGACCTTGAGGGCACGATCCGCGCGTTCGCCAAGAACCTGCACGCGGGCGGGGTGAGCCAGGGCGGATCCAGCATCACCCAGCAGTACGTCAAGCAGGTCCTGCTCAACTCGGCCTCCACCGACCAGGAGAAGGACAAGGCGCTGGAGGCCAGCTACGCGCGCAAGCTCAACGAGCTGCGTCACGCGATGGCGGTGGAGGAGAAGTACTCCAAGGACGAGATCCTGGGGAAATATCTGAACATCGCCTACTTCGGCGCGAGCGCCTACGGCGTGGAGGCCGCGGCCAAGCGGTTCTTCGGGGTGAAGGCGGCGGACCTCACCCTGCCGCAGGCGGCGACGCTGGCCGGTGCCGTCCAGGACCCCAACGCCACCGACCCCAACCTGGGCAAGAAGCAGCGCGAGCGGTTGCTGAACCGGCGCAACGTCGTGCTGGACCGGATGGCCGAGCTGGGCAAGATCACCCCGGCCGAGGCGGCCGAGGCGAAGGCCACCAAGCTCGGCTACAAGGGGACGAAGTTTCCCGGCGGCTGCGAATCCAGCAATTACCCGTACTTCTGCATCTACGTCCGCAACGAGATCCTGCGCAACCCCGACTTCGGCAAGACGGCCAAGGCTCGTGAGGACTTCCTCAACCGGGGCGGCCTGACGATCAGGACCACGATCGACCCGACCATGCAGGCGGCCGCCAACGCCGCGATCAAGAAGTGGGTCCACCCCTCCGACAACCCGGTGGCGGCCGAGGCTCTCGTCCAGCCGGGTACCGGGGCGATCAAGGCGATGGCCGCGAGCCGGACCTACGGCCGCAGCAAGGCCAGGAACGAGATGTCCTACAACCTCGTCGCCGACGCCGCGCACGGCGGCGGCGTCGGCCTGCAGGCCGGCTCGACCTTCAAGACGTTCACGCTGCTCACCGCGCTGGGACAGGGGATGAAGGTCAACGACGGGCTGGCGGCCGGTGCCGGTTTCCGCGCCTCGGGATACTCGGCGTTCAAGAACTGCAAGGGCGAGAACATCGGCGACCCGAGCCACACCGTCACCAACGACGAGGGCAACCCCGGCTGGAAGACCCTGCAGACCGGCACCTGGGGTTCGGTGAACACCTTCTTCATGGCGCTGGAACAACGCGTCGGGCTGTGCGAGACGATCAAGACCGCCAGGTCGCTGGGCATCCACCGCTCCGACGGTCTCAAGCTCCTGGAGTTCTCGACGTTCACGCTCGGCACCAACGAGATGGACCCGGTGACCGTGGCCAACGCGTACGCCGCGATCGGCGCGCGCGGCAAGTACTGCTCGCCGATGGCGATCAGCCGGATCACCGACCGCAACGGCAAGGTCACCACCTACAAGCCCAAGTGCCGCCAGGCGATCGACCCCGAGGTCGCCGACGCGGCGGCCGACGTGCTGTCGGGCGTGTTCACCAAGGGCACGATGCGGTCCGTCGGCGGTATCGGCCGCGACGCGGCGGGCAAGACCGGCACCACCGACAGCTCCGCCACCGCCTGGTTCGCCGGGTTCACCCCGGACCTGGCCGGCGCGGTCAGCATCGGCGACCCGCGCGGCTCACAGGACTACAAGCTGAACGGCGTCACGATCGGCGGCCGCTACTACGGCTCGGTCTTCGGGGCCAGCATTCCGGGTCCGATCTGGAAGGACACGATGCTGGCGGCGCTGAGGAACGTCGAGCCGACCCCCTTCACCCCGATCAACACGGAGCGGTTCGGCGGGTGCGGCCAGAGCTGCCAGCCCGCGCCGCCCCCGTCGAACGACGACGAAGGGGGCCCCATCGAGATCAACCCCGACGATCCCGGTGGTTTCGGCGGGCCCGACTGGAACAACGGTCCCGGCGGTCGCGGGAACGACGGCGGTGGCCGGGACAACCCCTTCGGCGGGGGCGGCGGCTGACGGGTTCTCCCACGGGGGCACGTCCTGCCGTTCTCCCACGGGGTCACGTTCTGCCGTTCTCCCACGGGGTCACGTCCTGCCGGGCGTGATCCCGTATCGCTGGAGTCGCTCGGCCTCGTCGGCGCGGCCGAGCTGTCTCAGCAGGCCGATCGCCCGTCGCAGGGCGCCTGGAAGGCCCAGTTCGGCGGCGCGCAGGTAGGCGAGGACGGCCCTGTCCGGGTGGCCGGTCTCGTGCAGCAGGACGGCGGTCCAGATCAGGGCGTCGGTGTCGCCAGCCTCGGTACGGGCGCTCAGCCAGGTGACGGCCTCCTCCGTCTCGCCGGTCTCGTACATCAGGTCGACCGCGTGGCCCAGGGCGCCGGTGTCGCCGGTCTCGGCGCGGGCCCGGAGCCAGGTGACCGCCTCCCCGGAACGGTCCAGCTGGTACATCAGGGTGGCGAACCGCCCGAGGGCGTCGGCGTCGCCGGTCTCGGCGCGGCCTCGCAGCCAGGTGATCGCCTCCTCGGCCCGCCCGGTCTCCTGGAGCAGCTCGACCGCCTTCCACAGGGCGTCGGTGTCGCCGGTCTCGGCGCGGGCCCGGAGCCAGGTGACCGCCTCCTCGGTCCGGTCCGCCCGCTGGAGCAGCTCGACCATCCGCCACCCGGCGCCGGTGTCCCCGGCGTCGGCGGCGTGCCGGTAGGCGGCGAGGGCCTCCTCGGTCCGGCCCGTCTCCTGGAGCAGCTCGACCATCCGCCAGCCGTCGCCGGTGTACCCGGTCTCGGCGGCGTGCCGGTACGCGGCCAGGGCCTCCTCCAGGCGACCCTCCCGGTGCAGCAGGGCGGCCATCGACCAGTGCGAACCGGCGTTTCCCGATTCGGCGGCGCGCCGGTGGGCGGCGATCGCCTCCGTGGTCCGCCCCGCCCTCTCCAGCAGGTGCGGCAGCAGGTCGAGGGCGAGACGGTCGCCGTCCTCCGCGCGGGCGTACAGCCAGGTGATCGCCTCCCCGAACCGGTTCGACTCCCGCAGCAGCTCGACCGCCTCTTCGAGGGCGAGGCGGTCACCGGTCTCGGCGCGGGCGCTCAGCCGGGTGATCGCCTCCTCGATCTGTCCCGTCCGCTGGAGGAGGCCGATCGATCGCCAGTAGGCGTAGGTGTCGCCGGTCTCGGCGCGAGGTCCCAGCCAGGTGATCGCCTCCTCGACCCGTCCCGTGTACTGGAGCAGCTCGACCTTCTTCGCGATCGCGCGGTGGTCGCCCCTCTCGGCGCGAGGTCCCAGCCAGGTGATCGCCTCCTCGGCCCGCCCGGTCTCCTGGAGCAGCTCGACAGCCTCCCACAGGGCGCCGGTGTCGCCCCTCTCGGCGCGGATCCGCAGCCAGGTGATCGCCTCCTCCGCCCGTCCCATCTCCCGCAGCAGGGCGACGGCCTGCTTGAGGACGTGGCCGTCGCCGGTTCTCGCGGCGCGACGGCAGGCGGTGATCGCCTCCTCCGTGCGGCCGGTCCTGTACAGCAGGGACGCCAGCCACTCCGGGGCGTCGACGTTCCCGGCCTTCGCGGCGCGCAGGTAGGCGGTGAGGGCCTCCCCGTGGTGTCCCGCCCTGTCGAGGAGCGCCGCGGTCCAGACGGGAAGACCGGCGTCGCCGAACCAGTCGTGGGCGCCTAGCCAGGTGAGCGCCTCCTTCGCCCTTCCCTTGCTCACGAGCAGGGCGATCGCCTCCCTCGGGGCGTCGGCGTTCCCCGCCTCCGCGGCGCGCAGGTAGGCGGCGATCGCCCTCTCGCGGTGTCCGGCCCCCTTGAGGATGGCGCCGCTCCAGCCGAGGGTCCGGGCGTTGTCCGGCCCGCCGTGGACGCGCAGCCAGGTGAGCGCCTCCTCGGTACGTCCCGTCTCCCCGAGCAGGGCGATCGCCTGCCGGGGGGCGTCGGGGTCACCGGCCGTGGCGGCTGCCCCGTACAGCAGGAGGGCGTGGTGGTAGAGCCCGCGGGCCCGGGCCTCGGCGGCGAGGCGCGGCAGGTCCTCGTGGTCGGCGTGGAAGACCAGCGCGTCCCACAGGGCCGCGGGAACGGGACGCGTACGGCGCTCGGCGCGGCCGAGCTGCTCCAGGTGGTCCGCCAGCCGGTAGCGGGGGTACGAGGCCGGCTCGTCGTGGCGGGGACGGACGCGTGTGAGGGGGCCGTGAGCGCCACAGGCGTAGGCCAGGGCCCGTTCGAACCAGTCCCGGGGCAGGGAGCCGTACTCGTAGTCGGTCAGGTAGTCGAACGCGGCGGTCTTCAGGAGGGCGTGCGGAAGGGCGGGGCCGTGCTCCGCGCGCCTGGCGTCGATGGCGGCCTCGATCACGGCCTTGGCCGGGGCGGGCGCGTTGCGGTAGCGCTCCACCATGCCGGGCACGCCGGTCAGGTACTGGGTGATCCGGCCGTCGCGGGCCCCGGCGTACGCGCGCTCCAGACGCGGGTCGCCGCCCGCCGCGCCGCGTACCGCCTCCAGGGGGGATCCGGTGAAACGGTCGGGGACGTGGACGGCCGTGCCGGTTACCAGCGCCCGTGCCTGGGCGCGGGGGTCGGCGCCGCCGCTCGCGGCGGGAAGCGCGGTGAGGGCGGCCCAGTATTCGGGCCAGAGGGTGCCCAGGACCAGCACCGGGCCGCGCTCCGGGTCGTCCACCAGGGCCCGCAGCCCGGCGGCGACGCGCTCGCCCAGGCCGTCGGCCGCGGTGAGCAGGTAGGACTGCGACTCGTCGAGCCACACCACGGTCCGCGGCGCGAGGGAGCCCAGGGCGAGGGCGGTCGTCTCCGGACGGCCGGGATCGCCCGGTTGCCACAGCCGCCACCCGCCGGGCAGCAGCCGCACGGCCTCCCAGCAGGCCCGGGTCTTGCCGGTCGACGAGTCGCCGACCAGCATCGCGACCGCGCTGCGCCCGGCCACCGCCCGCCGTACGGCGGCGGCCAGGCGGTCGTCGTGGGGGCGCGGCACGTAGGCGGGCAGGCCGGGCATTCCGGCGGCCTTCGCGCCCGCGTCGATCGCCCGCTGCACCCCCAGCGAGAACGGGTCGGTCAGCGAGCGGATCGGCAGCCCGGCCGGCGAGGCCAGGCGGGCCCTCCTCCACAGCTCGCGGCCCCGTGCCACGGCGTCGGAGGTGCCGGCGGGGTCTCGCCGGGCCAGACGGGCCAGCACGGTGATGACGGCCGTCAGGTCGGCCTGGCTGGGAGGCGGCTCCACCGAGGCCAGCATCCGGCGGACGGACTCGTGTCCGGGGGCGCCGGGACCGGGGAGGTCGCCGGCGATTCTCTCGGCGATGTCGTCGGGAGTGGGGGCCCCGGCTTCCAGGTGCAGCTCGTGCAGCAGGTCCCCGAGTTCACGGAGCGGTCCCTGAGGAGGCCGCGAGCGGATGAACAGGAGCGGTCGCCGCCGTACGCCGCCGTTCTCGTCGCCGTTGTTCATTTCTTGTCGCCACTCATCGCAACATCATCGCTCTCGACGGAGCCTGCGAAAGGTGGAAATCGACAATAATAAGGTGACAAATATGCTTCCGTCGTAAGCAGGGGTCGGTTTCCCGGTGGTGTGGCGCTCGTGGGGCGTGTTCCGGTCGTAGCTGTCGATGCGGAAAGAGACCTTTCCATTGCATGAACCGATAATAGGTATTTAGACGTTTTCAACGTATGTTCAGGGGATATTTCCGGGCTTGACGAGCGAATCCGAGGGCTTCGAACCGGCCACACCCGCCACACCGGCCGGACTTTCCATGCTGCATCGCCGCGGTCAGTTCGGTCAGTTCGGTCAGTTCGGTCAGTTCGGTCAGTTCGGTCAGCATGGTCAGTCAGCGCGAGCAGCGCGGTCAGCGCGTAATGGAGTGGCGCCGGCCCACGGGCCCCTGTTTGGATGCGGGTCATGATTGCCACTGAAGGCTCGGGGGCCCTGCTGGACCTGATCGAGCATTACTACGACGCGGTTCCGCGACGCGAGGCCCGGGTCGAGGACCACGGACCGCTCACCCTGTTCGTACGGGAGGGCGCGGGGTGGCCCTTCTACGCGCGCCCGGCTTCCGGGTGGTCCGGCGCGGTGCGGGTCGACGACGTGGCCGGGGTCCGCGCCCGGCAGCGCGAGCTCGGGATCCCGGAGAGCTTCGAGTGGGTCGCCGAGATCACGCCTGGGCTGCGCGCCGCGGTCGAGGGGGCGGGGCTCACGGTCCACGAGCACCCGCTGATGGTGCTCGGGACGGACGCCGCGCCGGAGGTGGCGTCCGGACACCCGGAGGTGCGGGTCCTGGGGGCGGACGACCCCGCGCTGCCCTCCGCGCTGGTGGTTCCGCACCTCGCCTTCGCCGAGCCCGGCACCCGCGTCGGCGCGGCGGACACCGCGGACCTGGCCGAGGCGATCCTCGCCCGCGCCGGTGACGGCTCCCTGGAAAGCGGCGCCGCACGGGTCCGGGCGGGACTGACGGTGCTCGCCGCGGCCGTCGAGGACGGTACGGCGCTGTGCGCGGGCCAGCACAACCAGGTCGGGGAGGTGAGCGAGATCGTCGGGGTCGGCACGCTGCCCGCCGCCCGTCGTCGCGGCCTCGCGCTCGCGGTCACCGCGGCGTTGATCGCCGACGCCCGCTCCCGGGGAGTGAAGACCGTCTTCCTGTCGGCCGGGGACGAGGACGTCGCCCGCATCTACGCCAGGCTCGGCTTCCGCCGCGCAGGCACGGCCCTGATCGCCGAACCCGCCGGTTAGGTCCCCGCCATCCGGCCTCCCCGCCGTCCGATGTTCCCGGCGGTCGGTGCTTTCACCGGTCGGGGTCTTCGTCGGCCGGGGTCCTCACCGATGGCGGTTCCCGGGCTCCGGCACCCGGCGGTCGTACGACTCCGCAGCCGAGACGACCGGCCGCTCGGACCGGGCGGCCGGAAGGCCGGTGCCCGGGGGCTCCCGGTTTGGATGGCCTCGATCACGCGGAGCCGGCGACGGAGACGAACCCGGAACCGGGCCGGTAGTTGGGAGACTGGTGCCGGAAGTAGGTGTTGTAGACCTGGCAGTAGTGGCCACCGCGGGCCAGCAGCGTGGTGTGGTCGCCCTCCTCGACGATCCGGCCGTGGTCGAGCACGATGATGCGGTCGACGTGCTCGATCGTGGAGAGCCGGTGCGCGATGACGATGGAGGTGCGGTCGGCCAGCACCCGGTCCAGGCCCTCCTGGATCTGGGCCTCGGTCAGCGGGTCGACGCTGGCGGTGGCCTCGTCCAGCACCACGATCGCCGGATCCTGGATGAGCAGGCGAGCCAGCGCGACGAGCTGGCGCTGGCCCATGGACAGGGCGCGGCCGTGCTCGCCGACGTCGGTCCGCAGGCCGTCGGGCAGGGCGTCGACCCAGTCGCCCCCGCCGACCGCAGCGGCCGCGGCGAGCACCTCCTCGTCGCCCGCCTCCGGCCTCGGGTAGCGGATGTTGTCGGCCACGGTGCCGCTGAACAGGAACGGGACCTGCGGCACCGCGCCGATCTGCCGCCGGTATCCGGCCAGGTCCAGCGTGCGTACGTCACGACCGTCGATCAGCAACCGGCCGTCCTGGAACTCGTAGAACCGGGTGATCAGCTTGCTGAGCGTCGACTTGCCCGCACCGGTGTGGCCGACCAGCGCGACGCTCTCGCCCGCCTCGACGGTGAGGTCGAAGCCCCGCAGGACGGGGCTCCCGGCGTCGTAGCCGAACGTGAGGTCGCGGAACTCGATGCGGCCCGCCAGCCTGCCGACCGGCTGGGGGTCGGTCTGCACGACCCGGGGAGGCGCGTCGATCAGGGCGAAGACCCGCTCCGACGCGGACAGGCCCTGCTGGAACTGGGACCAGAACGCGGCGATGGAGGTGAGCGGGAGCCAGAAGAGCGCGACGCTCTGGAGGAAGAGGAACCAGTCGCCGCCGGACAGGCCGCCGCCGAGCACGGTGGTGCCGCCCAGTTGGACGAGCGCGACCGTGGCCAGCCCGGCGACGAGGAAGAGCACGGGGAAGATGCCGGAGAAGACGAACCCCTGCCTGAGCGTCACCTGGTAGCTCTGCCGGTTGATGGGGCGGAACTCGTCGTAGATCCGCTGCTCCTGGCGGAAGTTCTTGGCGACGGTGATCCCGCCCATGGTCTCCTGCAGGGTGGCGTTCACCCGGCTCAGCGAGCGTTGCGCCCTGCGGGTGCTGCTCCGGGCGACCCGCCGGAACAGCAGGGCGATGCCCATCACGATCGGCGCCACGAGCAGGGTGAGCAGGGCGAGCTCGACGCTGCGCAGGAAGAGCATGATCGTGACGAAGCCGACCATCAGCACCTGGCTGATCAGGTCCATCGTCAGGGTGGAGACGGTGGCGAAGTCGTCGGTGTCGGAGGTGACCCGGCTGACGATCTTCCCTGACGGGTTCTCGTCGTAGAACGACAGGTCACGCTCCAGCACGGCGTCGAACGCGTCCTGGCGGAGATGCAGGACGACGTCGCCGGTGACCCTCGCGCTGTACCACTGGCGGACGAAGTTGAACAGCCAGCCGAGCACTCCGGCGATCAGCAGACCGGCGGTGAGCTGCCAGCCCACGTCGGCGATCGTGCCGTCCTCGATCCCGTCCACACCCCAGCTGACCAGCAACGGCATCGCCGCCTGGCTCAGCGAGAACAGCACGATCATGACCGCGACCAGGACCATCGACCCCAGCTTCGGCCGGAAGTAGGACAGGATCCGGCGAAGGAGGTCACGGTCGCCGTAGGTGCGGTCGTAGTCGTCGGCGTCGAGGCCGTCCATGATGAAGCCCATCAGCCCTGCGCTCCCTGCTCGCCCGCGAGGACCACGGCCGGGTCGGTGGTGTTGCCGGACACGGCGCCGTCGGCCGTGTCGGCCGCGTCGGTCACGTCGACCTCGTCGTAATGGGAGAAGATCCGCCGGTAGAGGCGGCTCCGGGTGAGCAGCTCGTCGTGCGTGCCGTAGTCGACCAGCTCGCCCCGGCGGAGCAGCAGGACCTTGTCCGCCCAGCGGATCTGGGAGAGCCGGTGGGTGATGAGGAGGGTGGTGCGCCCGTCGAGAACGCGGCCGATGGCCTGCTGGATCCTGTCCTCGGTGGCGGAGTCGATCGCGCTCGTCGAGTCGTCGAGCACGAGGATCGCCGGATCCGTCAGCAGGGCCCGCGCGATGGCCAGGCGCTGACGCTGGCCGCCGGAGAGGGTGACGCCGCGCTCACCGATGACCGTGTCGTAGCCGTCGTCGAGCTCGCCGATGAAGTCGGCCGCCTGGGCCTCCTCGGCGGCCCGGACGACGGCGTCGCGCTCCGCCCGCTGTCCCAGCCCGAAGGCGATGTTCTCGGCCACCGACCGGGAGAACAGCACGATGTCCTGCTCGATGGTGGAGATCTGGGAGCGCAGCGAGTCGAGGTCCCACTCGCGGACGTCCACGCCGTCGACCAGGATCCGGCCCGCGGTGACGTCGTAGATCCGGGGGACCAGCTTCGCCAGGGTGCTCTTGCCCGAGCCGGTCTCGCCGACGATCGCCACGGTCTCGCCCGGCCGTACGGTGAACGTCACCCCGCGCAGCACCGGGTCGTCCTCCCCGTAGCCGAACGTCACGTCCTCGAAGACGATCTCCCCGCTGATCGGCGCGGCGTGGCCGTCGGCGCGCTGCCCGAGCTCGGTCTCGGTGTTCATGATGCTCAGGATCCGGCGGGAGGACACGATGCCGATCTGGACCAGCGAGAAGGTGAAGATCGAGATGTTGGTCGGGAAGCCCAGCATGGCCACCAGGCCCATGAAGGCGACCAGCTCGCCGATCGTGACGGCGCCCGCGGCGTGCAGGTAGAGGCCGTGCCAGAGCGAGCCGGCCATCGCGAAGGCGAAGAGCAGGGTCGGCAGGTAGCGGGCCTGGACCAGGCCGTTGCGGGCGAAGGAGTCGCGGTAGAGCCGCGCCAGGGTCCTGAACCGCCGCCGCTCCTGCTCCTCCTGCGCGGTCACCTTGATGACCTCGATGCCGCGGACGGCCTCGTTCAGCCCGGCGTTGAGATCGCCGAACTGCTCCCGCATGCGAGTCGCCACCGGGTTGAGCCGTCCCATGTAGTGCCGGAGCGCGACGACGAAGGCGACCGCGAAGACGCCGGGCACCAGCAGCAGCCGCGGATCGATCGTGACGATGAAGACCAGGGGCACGAGGCCGGTCAGGCCGGAGTCGACGATCAGGTCGACGCCCGGACTGATCATGGTGGAGAGCTGCCGGATGTCGTTGGCCGCCCGCGCCATCAGGTCGCCGACCCGCTGCCTGTTGTGGAAGGTCTGGCTCTTGCCGAGCAGGCTGACGTAGAGCTCGTCCCTGGCGTCCCGCTCCAGCCGCTTGGCCAGCACCTCGCTGGCCAGCCGCGCGACGACGTCGAAGGCGCCGCGGGCCAGCACGATCGCGAGCAGCACCAGCGAGATCGCGCCCAGTGCCCGCGCCCCGCCGCCGTCCTCGCTCAGCACGGCGTCGAAGGCCGCGCCGGTGAGCCCGGGGACCATGGCGTTGAGCACGACCATGATCAGCGATGCGCCGAGGAACCCGGTCAGCTGGAGCGGATGGCGGCGGACATGGGACCAGAGCCAGCGCACCGGACCCCGCCTGTCGTGCGGGCGGCCGGATACGGAGAACTCCGAACTGCTGGTGACCACGAGCTCGCCCCCGAGCGGATCGATGATGGGATCGAACTTGTTTTCTACCACCGGGCACCGACCGTTTCCCATCGCATTTTCCGGCGCCCGCCCCACCCGGCGCCCACCCGGCGCCCGCGATTGGCGTACTCGGAGGTGCCCGAAGTGCCGGGGCGGACTCGCGTGAACTCGCCCTCACCTGTCTGGACGGTCCCCCGAGAGCCCGGTCGATCGCCGGATACGGCGCGGACGGATACCACGTGGACCACGCCGTCGAGGCGTGGCGGGTACGGACCACTCGCTGCGGAACGCCCGTGACCGGCGATCGGTGCGAGGAGCTGGGCTACTACCCGCGGAGCGCCATCGCGCCGACCCACCTGGAGAGGTGGCGGCTGAGAACCGGGTGACGGAGAAACCTCGCTGGTCGCGACAAGGGCCGGCGTAGCGCCTCCCGGCGGGCCCCGGTGTACCGGGTCACCGCCGGGAGGCACTGGGTCGGTTCGTCACCTGGAGGTCACTGCCAGGTGTCCAGGCGGCAGCCGTCGGTGGTCTTGCCGTTGTTGCAGTGGTTGAGCTGGAGGGCGTCGAGCTGGTAGGCGAAGGTCTGGCCGGCGGGGCTGACCACCGAGATCTGGACGCCGGCCGCTCCGGCCGGGGCGGTCGCCCTGTGCCGGTATTCCGTCCAGGTGCTGGTCAGCGCGATGGTCGGACCGTCGCTGGTGGAGATCAGGGTATTGGACGAGTTGTACCACGACAGGCGCAGCTTCACGTTGCCGGAGGTGGCGGTGGTCATCTTGGCGAAGAACTTGTAGGGCTGGCCGGCGGTCACCGCGGGTTTGCGGGTGACCGATACGACGCCGGCGGCGTGTGACTGCACGTTCATGGTGAGCGACCGGCGGCCGTCGTAGTGCTTGGCCGAGATCTGCGACGTCGGGCCGGGCGGGGTCACCTGGATCCAGCCGCCGCCCGAGACGCTGAACCCGGTCGGGGTGGCGTACGGCGCGTCGGCCTCGACGGTGCGTTCCTGCGCGGTCAGCAGGTCGTTGCTGTAGCCGATGTCGCAGCAGGTGGGGGTGGTGAAGTAGGGCCAGGCCGCGACGTTCACCTTGCGGGTGTCACCGGCCTCGTTGCCGGTGTAGAAGGTCGCCGTGGTCTCGCTCGGGTCGTAGTAGTTGTTGAAGTCGTGGTCCAGCTGCCAGTCGTAGGCCGGGTTGGACATGACGTCGGGATAGCTGAGGTGGTCGACGGCCTCGGTGACCTTGGGATGGTCCACGTAGAAACCGTCCGCGGCGAGGTGGGTCAGTTCGTGGAGCTGTGTGGCGCTGGACCATTCGTCGACGGTCGCCGCGCACGTCGTCGTGCACCAGGCGGTCGCGGTCCCGTTGAAGTCCTCGAACACCACGTACTTGCGGTTGGCGTTGTCGTATCCCGCCGTGCCGAGATCATCGGTGATCTTGTCCACCGTGGTCTCGCCGCCGATCACGCCGGCCTCGATCTTCTCCGGTATCACCAGCGCGCGGGCGTAACCGGAGTAGGTGCCGGTGTCGTAGCCGGTGCGGCAGCTCAGCTTCAGGTGCTGGTCGTAGTTGGTGGACTCGTCCAGCTCCAGGTCCATCCGGTCGACCAGCTTGGCGATCTGCTCGACGTGGGTCTCGTAGTTGTTCCCGCCGCCGTCGTGCCAGGCGTAGATCACCTGGATGGCCGGGGTGCTCGCGCTCGCGTTCTTGGGGTCGGACAGCGTCGTGGTGCAGCCACGCTTGGGCACGTCGGCGTCCACCGGCAGTGAGTACGGACCGGTGGGTTCGTTGATGTACGGCGGCGCGAACGCGGCCACCGGACTCGCCATCGTCAGAACGACGAGTCCCCCCGCGGCGATCGCCGACATGATGCGACGTAGTTTCAGCGACAAAAGTGTTCCTCCCGTTGAGAACCCATGATCGGGAGAGTAATCAGCGCCGCTGACGAAATAAATACCTCATTTCAAACATTTTCGGACTGATAAATAAGCGTACAGTCTCGCTCTGATATCGGGTTTGCCGTAACCAAAAGTGTAATACCGATAATAGTTTCAGTTGGCCATCTTTTTCTGACAAAAACCTCGATAAGGTATCTTGGGCTGATTTAATTACTAATGTCCACAAAAAGGATAGTTTATTACATTTTGTGCTATGTGGCGGAGTCGACGTGCCGATAGGAGGCCCGTAGCAAACAGTGTCCAGCGGATATGGCTCTGAACTGCGGTCACTGAGGGTTTTGAGGATGGTTGCCGATCTCCTCGGCCGTATCCCCGGTGACCCCCTGGAGATTCCGCGGGCGGCGTCGCCGTGGTTGGCGGGCCAGACGGCGGTGGTGGGCACGACGGCCGGATCGCCAGGCCGTACCGGCTGGAATCGGGATGCCGGACCTGAAACCGGCATGTAGCCTGCGCGGGGACTTGGAAAGAGGGAAGCGCAGTGGCACATGTTGAGGTCGGGCATCTGACATACGTCCTGCCGGATGGGCGGCCGTTGCTGGACGACGTGTCCTTCCGGGTCGGCGAGGGGGTCAAGGCGGCCCTCGTCGGGCCCAACGGGGCGGGCAAGACGACCCTGATGCGGCTGATCGCGGGTGACCTGCAGCCGGTCGACGGGAGCGTCGCCAGCTCCGGCGGCCTGGGCATCATGCGGCAGTTCATCGGCAGCATCCGCGACGGCAGGTCCGTGCACGACCTGCTGGTCAGCGTCGCCCCGGGGCGCGTACGGGAGGCGGCCGCGCGACTCGACGCCGCCGAGCTCGTGATGATGGAGCGCGAGGACGAGAAGGCGCAGATGCGCTACGCGCAGGCCATCACCGACTACACCGACGCGGGCGGCTACGACATCGAGGTGCTCTGGGACACCTGCGCCATGGCCGCCCTCGGCATGCCGTACGACGACTGCAAGTACCGCGAGGTCAACACGCTGTCGGGCGGTGAGCAGAAGCGGCTGGTGCTGGAGGCGCTGCTGCGGGGGCCCGACCAGACGCTGCTGCTCGACGAGCCGGACAACTACCTGGACGTTCCGGGCAAGCTCTGGCTGGAGCGGGCGCTGCGCGAGACGGCGAAGACGGTGCTGCTGGTCAGCCACGACAGGGAGCTCCTGGCCAACGCGGCCGACCGGATCATCACCGTCGAGTCGGGCAACATCTGGGTCCACGGCGGGGGCTTCCGCTCGTACGCGCAGGCGCGCAGGGAGCGCAACGAGCGCCTCGACGAGCTGAAGAAGCGCTGGGACGAGGAGCACGCCAAGATCAAGCGTCTGGTCCTCATGCTGAAGCAGAAGGCCAAGTACATGGACACCATGGCCGCCGCCTACCACTCCGCCCAGACCCGGCTGCGCAGGTTCGAGGAGGCCGGGCCGCCGGAGGCGGCGCCCAAGGAGCAGTTCATCAGCATGCGGCTCAAGGGCGGCCGGACCGCCAAGCGGGCGGTGATCTGCGAGAAGCTGGAGCTCACCGGCCTGATGAAGCCGTTCGACCTGGAGATCTGGTACGGCGAGCGGGTCGCGGTGCTGGGCTCCAACGGCTCGGGCAAGTCACACTTCCTGCGCCTGATCGCCGGGGAGGAGGAGGTCCGGCACACCGGCGTGGCCAGGCTGGGCGCCCGGGTCGTCCCCGGCCACTTCGCCCAGACGCACGCCCGCCCCGAGCTCATCGGCCGGACGCCCTGCGAGATCGTGATGACCGAGCACGCCCGGCTCAAGAACGAGGCTATGAAGGTGCTGTCCCGCTACGAGCTGGCCGGGACCATCGCCGAGCAGCGCTTCGAGACGCTGTCCGGCGGCCAGCAGGCCCGGTTGCAGATCCTGCTGCTCGAACTGTCGGGCACCACCCTGCTGCTGCTGGACGAGCCGACCGACAACCTCGACCTGGCCAGCGCCGAGGCTCTCCAGGAGGGGCTGGACGCCTTCGACGGGACCGTGGTCGCCGTCACCCACGACCGCTGGTTCGCCGATGACTTCGACCGGTATCTGGTCTTCGGCGCGGATGGGAAGGTCTACGAATCATCCGAACCGGTATGGGACGAGGCCAGGGTGGTCCGGCAGAGGTAAAGACTCGGGCCGTTTCCGGCGCGTCCAGGTGGGTGAGGGGCCGTCACCGGTTATCACGGCAGGGTGACGCACAGCACCCGAATCGTCGGCGCCCTCGCCCTCCTCCTGCTCGTCGGATGCGCCGGATGCACCGACGACGACGAGGAGACGAAGCAGGCCGCCGCGCTCCAGCCGATCGCGGTCAGGGAGCAGGCCTCGTCCATCATCAAGGGCGATGATGGATACGTGGTGAACTGGGCCGGAGTGCTCGCCAACACCAACCCGTGGCACTTCGGCGAGCACGTCGTGGCCACCGTGGTGGCCAAGAACTCCGAGGGCAAGGAGGTCGTCCGGCTGGAACAGCCGCTGGACGCCGTGCCCCCCGCGGGGACGCTCCCCTTCACCGGCCAGGTGGTGACCCAGGACAAGCCCGCCGCCGTGAGCATCGCGTACCGCCCGGCGCGCTGGCACCAGGCGGGCCGGATCGTCTCGGCCTTCCAGCCCTTCCCGGTCCGGGAGGTGCTGACCGACCGTACGGCCGACGGCGACTATCTCGTCACCGGCTACGTCGGCACCCCGTACGTGATACCGGCCCGCAGTCTCGCCGTCACCGCGCTCCTGCGCGACAAGCGGGGCAAGCTGCTCGGCGGTGGGAGCACGTTCGTGGACAACGTCCAGGCGGGACAGAAGCGGCGGTTCATCCTGCAGATCAAGAGCGTCGCGAACACCGGCGACATCGCCTCCGCCGAGGTGACCGCGCGCACCTGGGGGTCGAGCAGCCGCCCCTTCGAGCAACTCGCCCTCGGCGGTTCGCTGCCCCTGAACACGGTCAAGCCGAAGATGCCGCCGTTCGCCAAGGACCGGGGCAGGCAGGCCCCCCTCGCGGGCGCCGTCGGCCCGTGACCGCCGGCCTCGTGACCCCTCGCCCATGGCCGGGGAGTCCTTCCTCGGTGTACCAATAGGAGCGATTAATTCGATTAAATGGCTATTTGTCAATATTTATGACTGCTATTAGTGACGGGCTTTCACTCGATTCATTGACATTACGAAGACAGTCGGAGTCACCGCCCGCGAATCGCTGGAATTTCCGGTTACCCAGCGTTTACCTTCGATTGCATGACTGACAGTGTCCTGGTCGCGGCGTTGTGCGCGAGGAATCCCGGAGCCCTCGCCGATCTCTACGACTCATACGCGGAAAGCGTCTACCGATACTGCCGTTCAATGCTCGCCACCTCCGACTCCGCGGAGTCGGCACTCCTCGGCACCCTCATCGCCGCCGAGGCCCATGTTCACGCGCTCGCCGACTCCCGTCGGCTGGAGGCGTGGCTGTACGCACTCGCTCGGGGGGAGTGCGTACGGCGCCATCTCGCCGAGGGGCCCGTCCCGGTGGTCCCCGCCCCGCCCGTTCCCGTACCGGTGGTCACCGCCGGAGGCGACGCGGACCTGCGGGTGATGGCGTGGAACGCCACCCGGAGCCTGTCGCCCGACGACCGTGAGGTCCTCGACCTGAGCTGCCGGCACGGCTTCGGGCCCATCGACCTCGGCGCGGTCCTGGGCGTCACCCCCAAGGTCGCCGGCGCGCTGTACGAGTCGGCGAGGGAGCGCCTGCGCGACGTCGTCACCGCGGAGGTCCTCGTCCGCAAGGGGCCGTACGACTGCGCGAGCCGGGCCCGCATGCTCACCGGCTTCACCGGCGAGCTCACGCCGGAGGCGCGCGAGCGGGTCATCCGCCACGTGAACCGCTGCGACACCTGCGCCCCGCACCGGGTCAGGCAGGTCTCCGCGGCCAAGGTCTTCGACCTGCTCCCCCTGGTCGCGCTCCCGCCCACGCTGCGCGCGTGGGTGATGAGCTACTTCACCGACCCCGATCGGGTCCCCTACCGGCGCGACGTCGCCCACCTGGCCGGTCCTCTCGACAACACCGGGTTCCCGGTCGCCAGGGGTCGCGGACGTCGCCGCTCCTACGCGCTGGCCGGTACGGCGGCCGCGGTCGCCGCCGCGGCGGCGCTCGCCCTGTTCCTCGCCCAGACCGTGGCCGACCCGGGAGGCGCGCGCTCCGGCGTCGCCTCGGGGACGTTCCCGGTGGTGGCTGAGCCTCCGGACGCCCGGATACCGGGAGAGTCCCGGCGGGGAGGCACGTCCGCGCCGCTGGAGCCCGTCGGGGAGGGGGTGGCCGTCGAGCGGATCGGCTCGCTCGGGATGACGGAGCCGGTCAGTGTCACCGGACCCGCCTTCGGGGGCGACCGGCCGGGGCTGCCGGGCCCGACCGGCACTTCGACGGAGGACGCGCCCCGGCAGCCGGGTGACGGATCGTCCGGCGACGGACCGGCCGATCCCGCCCGTGAAGGACCTTCGAGCGAGTGGCCGGTCGACCGGCCGGCCACCCCGGCGGAGAACCCGGCCCGGCCGTCCTCGCCCGTGTCACCCGTGTCACCCGTGTCTCCCGTGTCTCCCGTGTCTCCCGTGTCTCCCGTGTCTCCCGTGTGGCCCGTGCCGCCGGGATCTCCCGGGGCCGGCGCGCCGGACAGGCACCACCCGTCTCGCGACCACCACGGACACTCCGCCCGCCGCTGCGGGATCACCCACCGACCTGCGGATCCGGCGCATCCACGGGCGAATCAGGGCTCCCCGCAGACGGATCCGGCACCTCCGCGGGCGGATCCGAGGTCTCCGAGAGGGGAGCACAGGCCCCCGCGTGCTGCCCCTCGGCCGCCGCAGGCGGACCCGGCCCCACCGCGGGCGAACCCCCGGTCCCCTCGTGTGGACTCCGGGACCTCCCGGGCGATGATCCCCCGCCCGCCGTACGCCGACCTGCGGCGCCCGCGGACGAACCCCGGTCACCCGAGGTCCGGTCCGCGGCGGGTCCCTGACGATTCCCGGCCGGCCCCCGCCGATCCGGGACGGACCCCGGACGGCGCGGGTCACGGGGCGAGCCCGGACGGCCAGGGCCCGGCACGAATCCCGAACCGCTCGGCTCACGGCCGGACCCCGGACAGTTCAGGTCACGGGCGAACCACGGGCAGCCCTGCCGCCAGGCGGACCACGGACGGCTCGGCTCCGACTCCGGGGCGGACCTCGGACGGCGTGAGCCGGGGGTGGGCCTCGGACGGCGCCGGTCAGGGGCGGTCGCCGGGCGATTCGGGCCGGGAGCGATCCTCGGCGGATCGGTAGCGATCCTCGACAGGTCGGGTCCGGTCCTCGGCAGGTCGGGGGACGATCCTCGGGAGGTTCCCCGCTGGCTTCCACCGGTACGAATCCCGCCAAACCGCCCGCGCGGCCGGAGGCTTCCGTCCTTTCCTGGTCGGCTGCCACACCGGTCTGATCGGCCTGATCGGCCTGACCGGCTCGACCGACCTGGTCGACCTGACCGGTCTGCCGCCGTCCCCCTTCCCCGGTCCTCGCTTCCCCTTTCCCGGCACCGCTCCCGGCACCGCCTTTCCCGTTCCCGAACCCCCCGCCTGTCCCGTTCCTCAGCACTGCCTTCGCCGTTCTCCGGCCCCTGTTCCCGGCCTGTCCCGGACCTCCACCGGGAGGGCCGTACGGACGTCCGGGGAGAAAACCGTCGCGTGTCTGTCGCGCGCCCGTCGTACGAGAGATCAGGTGTGAGATACGGGGACCGAGGTCCCCGCCGACGGGGGTATTGTGGCGGGCGGTGACCACGGGGCGTGAGTGACATGTGTGCGGAGAGTGACGAACGGGAATGTTGAGGTAGGCCGCCGCCTGGCACGCGGCGACGCGCCGCGTCGTGCGGTGAGACCGCGACACGTGGTGAGACCGCGATACGCGGTATTCAAGGTGACTCCGGGGGGAGACGCATGCATTCAGTCAGACGGCGCCGTCATGCCGCCGCGGTGGCGGGCCTCGCCTGTTGCCTGATCGCCGGGCCGGGGCTCCCCGCCGGCGCCGTTCCCGGTCGGCCGGGACCGGCTGACGACGCCGCGCCGGGTGGGGTGTCGGGGCCGTCGGCCGACGAGGTCGCCGACGCGCGGGCGCTGGCCCGCGAGCGCGGTGAGAGGCTCGGCTCGACCACGGTCCTGGTCGCCGAGGCGCGGGCCAGGCTGGAGGAGCTGGCCGCCCAGGCGGAGCGGCTCGTCGAGTCGTACAACGGGGAGCTGGTCAAGACGGCTCGCGTCAAGAAGCTCGCCGAGCAGGCGGCCGCGCGGGCCAGGACTGCGGGTTCCGAGGTCGGGGAGGCGCGGCAGGCGGTGGCCGCGATCACCGTCCAGAACTACGGCGGCCTGGACATCGCCCAGCCCATGATGGCCATGATCACCGACAGCGGCGGTCCCACGGACGACGGCTACCTGCGCAGGGCCAGCATCCTCGCCCACATGGGCGGGGGGCAGGCGGAGACGCTCAAGCAGCTGCGGGAGGCCCAGGAGGTCTTCGCCATCCTCCAGGCGCAGGCGGACGACGCCTACGCCGTGCAGCGGGAGGCGCAGGCGAGGGCCGAGGAGACGAAGCTCGCGGCCGAGGAGGCCGTCGCCAGGCAGGTCGACGAGACCCGGCGGATCGAGGAGGAGCAGGCACGGCTGGAGAAGCTGGCCGAAGAGGCGCGCGGCGCCGCCGACCTGCTCGCCAGGAAGCGCGAGGCGGCCCTGGAGCAGGCCAGGATCGCGAGGGAGAACGCCGAGCGCGCCCGATACCAGGCGGCCGCGGTGCGCCGCGAGGCGGCGCGGATGGCGGTGGCCTCGGGAGAGCCCGCGTCGCGCTGGGCGCTCACCGTGACGGCCGGTTCCGCCAGGGGTGACGTCGCCGCCGACTGGGCGCTCACCCAGCTCGACAAGCCGTACGTGTGGGCGGCCGACGGGCCGGCCGCCTACGACTGCTCGGGGCTGACCATGCGGGCCTGGGAGCGGGTCGGGGTCCTCATGGACCACTGGACCGGCACCCAGTGGACCGCGGGCCCGCACGTGCGGCTCAGCGAGCTCCAGCGGGGCGACCTGCTCTTCTACGGGCAGATCACCCAGAACCCCGGCGACATCC
The DNA here is from genome assembly GCF_051390675.1 of Streptosporangium heterodermiicola. NCBI lineage: Bacteria > Bacillati > Actinomycetota > Actinomycetes > Streptosporangiales > Streptosporangiaceae > Streptosporangium > Streptosporangium heterodermiicola. The sequence continues at coordinate 144,639 of NZ_JBPJSR010000019.1, read as the reverse complement.
ACCATGTGGGGATCTACATCGGCCGGGGGCTGATGGTGCACGCCCCGCAGACGGGGGACGTGGTCAGGGTCGCGCCGATGTGGCGCAGCGACCTCGTCGGCGCGACCCGTCCCGTGTGATGACCGGTCAGCGAACTACCGGCCGGACGACCTGCCGAAGAACGACCGTCCAACGGACGCCCAGCCGGACGACCTGCCGAAAGACGACCGTCCGACGAACGACCGTCCGACGAACGACCGGCCAGCGAAAGACCGGCCGGACGAACCGTCAAAGAGCGACCGGCCGAAAAGACGACCGGCCGGCGGACGACAGGCCCGAACGACCGCCCGATGGACGACCGGCCGATGGACGACCGGCCGATGGACGACCGCCCGATGGACGACCGGCCGAAAGGCGACCGGCTGGAGAACGACCGTTCAGAAGATGACCGGCCAAGGGGCGGCCGGCCAAAGACCGGACGAAGACCGGGTAATGACCCGGTCGCGAATCAGTGCTTTCCGTGGACCTCGTCCTTGGCGCGCTTGATGGAGCGGACGATCTCCTCTTCGGCCTCCACCCTGCCGACCCAGTTGGCGCCCTCGACCGACTTACCGGGCTCCAGATCCTTGTAGACCTCGAAGAAGTGCTGGATCTCCAGGCGGTCGAACTCCGGAACGTGGTGGATGTCGCGGATGTGTTCCATCCGGGGGTCGGTGGCGGGGACGCACAGGACCTTGTCGTCGCCGCCCTTCTCGTCGGTCATGCGGAACATGCCGACGGCCCGGCACTTGATCAGACAGCCGGGGAAGGTCGGCTCCTGGAGCAGCACCAGGGCGTCGAGGGGGTCACCGTCCTCGCCGAGCGTGTCTTCGATGAAGCCGTAGTCGGCGGGGTACTGCGTGGAGGTGAAGAGCATGCGGTCGAGCCTGATGCGGCCTGACTCGTGGTCCACCTCGTACTTGTTCCGTTGCCCCTTGGGAATCTCAACGAGAACGTCGAACTCCACCGCGGTTCCTCCACTCAGGCCCCCGGGCACCCCCGGTTGGGCGTTAATGTCTCGTAGGCGATTTATGCCTTTTGGATACCTTGGATACCGATGATGAGAGGACGGCGACGAAATGCGGCGTGAGCGGTGGGTGGCCTTGGTCACTCTCGTCCTGCTGCAGATTTTCGTCGTCGCGGCCGGGGCACACCTGCTCACCAGCGATGTGCTGGACGAGGGTGAGCCCGAGACGATCGTCGCGTCGGCCGAGCCGCCCCCCGTCCCGGTCATCACCGCGGGTCCGGTGCTGGCCGCGGGGGGGAACGGCCCTCTCCCCGCCAAGGGTACTTTGGCGGAGCGGCTGACCGAGGCGTTGGGTGACCCCGCCCTGGGGAGAAGTGTCGGCGCCGCGGTGCTCGACGCGGAGACGGGCGCCCTGCTGTTCGGCAGTGGCCCGGCCACGGGCATCACCCCCGCCTCCACCACCAAGGTCGTCACCGCGGTCGCCTCGATGGCCTCGCTGGGACCCGACGCCAGGCTGAGCACCCGCGTGGTGCGGGGGGCCTCGCCCGGTTCGATCGTCCTCGTCGGCGGCGGCGACCCGACTCTGGCGAGTCCCAGGACGGCGGGGAGCCCGGTCTATCCACGGCCCGCCTCGCTCGCCACCCTCGCCTCACGCACCGCGAGGGCGCTCAAGGGGGCCGGGGTGTCCAAGGTGACGGTGGCCTACGACGACTCCCTCTACACCGGGCCGCGCACCGCCGCGACCTGGAAACCCGGCTACGTCCCCGAGGGCAGCGTCGCCCCGGTCACGGCACTCATGATCGACGAGGGCAGGGCCTCCCGGGGAAGCGACCAGCGGGTCTCCGACCCCTCCCGCGCGACGCACGCCGCGTTCGTGTCGCTGCTGTCGAAGTACGGGATCACGGTCTCCAGGTCCGCCAGGCGTTCCAAGGCCCCGGCCGGCGCGCAGGAGCTCGCCCGGGTCGACTCCGCGCCGGTCTACGCCCTGGTCGAGCGGGCCCTCACGCTCAGCGACAACGACCTATCGGAGGCGCTGGCCAGGCACGTGGCGATCAAGGAGGGGGAGCCGGCCTCCTTCGACGGCGCCGCCGCGGCCGTCGGCAAGGTGCTGACCAGGCTCGGCGCGGCGAAGGGCGTGCGGGTGTTCGACGGCAGCGGGCTGTCGCCGAAGAACCGCATCGCCCCCGAGGCGCTCGCCCGCCTGGTCTCGACGGCGGCCTCCCCGGCCAACCCCGGCCTGCACCCGATCATCAGCGGCATGCCGGTCGCCGGTTTCAGCGGCACCCTCGGGCACAGGTTCGACAAGCTCCGCTCCGCCTACGGGCTGATCCGCGCCAAGACGGGCACCCTGGACGGGGTCAACACCCTGGCGGGCATGACCACCACGCGGGGCGGACGGCTGGTGACCTTCGCCTTCATGGCGGACGAGGTCCCGCCGGGCTGGGGCAAGGCGGAGGCGGCCCTCGACAGGCTCGCCGCCGCGGTCGCCGCGAGTTGATCACGGGTTCCGGGTGCGCGAGTCGGGGGGAGAGCACGTACGGTGGACGGTATGCAGGTGATCGACTGGGATCTTGCCGTAGCGACCGGAACGCGCCTGGTGCGCCCCGGGCCGCAAGTCAGCCGAGAGGAGGCCCGGCAGGCCGTCGCCGATTTACGGCGGCTCTCGCGCGAGGCCGAGGGGCACGTCCGCGAGTTCACCCGAATCGACACCGAGACCGCGCCGCAGGCCGCGACCATCGTCGACAGGCCCGGCTGGATCAAGGCCAACATCGAGGGCTTCCGGGTGGTGCTGGAGCCGCTCACCGAGCGGATGTCCGCCCGGGGGAACCAGACGCCGGCGATCGTGAGCGCGGTGGGCTCGCGCGTCACCGGTGTCGAGGTGGGCGCGGTGCTGGCCTTCCTCGCCTCCCGCGTCCTGGGGCAGTACGAGCTGTTCCTGCCGCCCGACCCGACCGGCCAGGCGCCCACGGGACGCCTCACCCTGGTCGCGCCCAACATCGTCCACGCCGAGCAGGAACTCAACGTCAACCCGCGTGACTTCCGCCTCTGGGTCTGCCTGCACGAGGAGACCCACCGGGTGCAGTTCACCGGCGTCCCCTGGCTGCGCGAGTACGTCAGGGCGCAGACGACCGACTTCCTGCTCGCCTCCGACATCGACCTGCCCGCGCTGCTGGAGCGGCTCCGCTCGGCCGCCGACACGTTCGCCGACGTCGTCAGGGGCGGTGAGGGCAACCTGATCGACGCGATCCAGACGCCCGAGCAGAAGGTGATCCTCGACCGGCTCACCGCGGTGATGACCCTGGTCGAGGGACACGGCGACTACGTCATGGACGCGGTCGGCCCCTCGGTGGTCCCCTCGGTCGCCGACATCCGCGCCAAGTTCCACCACCGCCGCGAGGGCGGTTCCCGCCTCGACCGCACGATCCGCAGGCTGCTCGGCCTCGACCTCAAGATGAAGCAGTACGCCGAGGGGTCGGCCTTCGTCCGCACGGTCGTGGGACAGGTGGGCATCGACGGCTTCAACAAGGTCTGGACCTCGCCGGAGACGCTCCCCACCCAGGTGGAGATCGCCAAGCCGGAGCGCTGGATCGCCAGGGTGATCGGCACCCCGGCCATTCCCGAGGCCAGCGGCACCGTCGGCTGACCGGTCCGGCCGGGTGGTCCGATCGCGGACCACCCGGCCGGCTGACCGTGTGCCGGCCGCACCGGCCGCGCGCGGGGTGGTCGTGTCGCCGTCCCCTCCGAGGCCGGACAATGGCGGGCATGGGTCCGCATCCCGCCGTCGCCGACGTCCGGCGCGCCGTACGGCTCGCACTGGGTGAGCTGGAGCCGGGCGCGCTCGTGCTCGCCGCGTGCAGCGGCGGCACCGACTCCCTGGCCCTGGCCGCCGCGCTGGGCTTCACCGCGCCACGCGCCGGGCTCCGCGCCGGTCTGCTCAGCGTCGACCACGGCCTGCAGGAGGGGTCGGGTGACCGCGCGGGCGAAGTCGTACGGCTCGCGCCCGGCCTGGGGCTCGACCTCGCCGAGGCGCTGCCCGTCTCCGTGGGCACCTCGGGCGGGCCGGAGGCCGCGGCGCGGCAGGCCAGGTACGCGGCACTGTCCGAGGCGGCGGAGCGTCTCGGCGCGGCGGCCGTGCTGCTCGGGCACACCAGGGACGACCAGGCGGAGACCGTGCTGCTCGGGCTGGCCAGGGGGAGCGGCACCCGGTCGCTGGCCGGGATGCCCGCGCGGGCCGGGATCTACCGGCGGCCGCTGCTGGAACTCGGCCGCGCGACGACCGTGGCGGCCTGCGCGGCGCTCGGCCTGACCCCGTGGGACGACCCGCACAACCTCGACCCCCGGTACACCCGGGTACGGGTCCGCGAGAGGCTGCTGCCCGCCCTGGAGGACGAGCTCGGCCCCGGCGTCGCCGAGGCGCTCGCCAGGACCGCGTCCCTGTGCCGCGACGACGCCGACGCGCTGGACGCCTGGGCCGGGGAGGTCTACGCCCGCGTCGCCGTACGGGATTGCGCTCTTAGCGATATCAACACGGTGACGGTGGCCGTACGGGACCTGGAGGAACTTCCGGCCGCCGTGCGGCGGAGGGTGTTGCGGAGGGCGGCCATCGACGCGGGGTCGCCGCCGGGCACGCTCGCGGCCTCGCACGTCATGCAGGTCGACCGTCTGGTCACCGCGTGGCGGGGGCAGCGGCGCGTGGAGGTGCCCGGGGGGGTCGGCGCGGTTCGCCGGTATGACACCCTGATACTCGCCAGACAGCCAGCCAGCCCCGTTTCGTAAGGAAAATCCCAAGGTGGACGCAGCCGATATGGGCAGGGACCTCTCGAAGGTCCTCATTCCCGAGGAAGAGCTCCAAGCCAAGATCAAGGAGCTCGCGAGCCGGATCGACGAGGACTACGCGGGCGAGGACCTGCTGATCGTGGGCGTGCTCAAGGGCGCGGTCATGGTGATGGCGGACCTGGCGAGGGCCCTGCACCTGCCCGTTCAGATGGACTGGATGGCCGTCTCCTCCTACGGGGCGGGCACCAGGTCGTCGGGCGTCGTGCGCGTGCTCAAGGACCTCGACACCGACATCGCCGGACGCCACGTGCTCGTCGTCGAGGACATCATCGACTCGGGCCTGACCCTGTCGTGGCTGGTCCACAACCTGAAGTCGCGCAACCCCGCCTCGGTGGAGATCTGCGCCGCGCTGCGCAAGCCGGACGCGATCAAGGTGCCGATCGACGTGAAGTACGTCGGTTTCGACATCCCCAACGAGTTCGTGATCGGTTACGGCCTCGACTACGCAGAGCGCTACCGCAATCTCCCCTTCATCGGGACTCTCGCCCCCCACGTATACGGAGCGGGCTGAAAAGTACGCCCTGCGCGAAGTGAGCCATTCACAAACGCGACATTGCCCATAGCGGCGGGGAACACGGACCTACCTGACGTACGTTGGTAGGGCAAAGCCGGTCTGTCCGCGCGGTGACCCCGTGCGCCACGCCGGTGTACCTTCGGACAACCGAAGAGGTGGCCTCCCGCCGTCTCTGGGTAGTCAGTTGGAGCGGTTAGGGATACCGCGAACCCCGGGTTCGCCCGGGGTTGCCAGGCTCTGGTCAGGAAGGGACGGGCCCGCCGGGGTTCCGCATCGGATGGATCTCAAGCGATTTACACGTGGGCCACTGCTGTGGATCCTGGGCATCGTCGTTCTGCTTCTTCTCGTCACCACAATGTGGGGCGGTGACGGCAACTTCGAGAGACGAGACACCTCCCAGATCATCAGCTGGATCGACGAGGGCAAGGTCTCGAACGCCAAGATCATCGACAAGGACCAGCGCATCGAGGTCACTCTGACCGACAAGAAGCGCTACTACTCCTCGTGGGTGACGGGCCAGGGCGTTCAGCTCGCCGACAGGCTCCAGACGGCCAAGGCGGCCAACAAGCTGCCCGGCGGATACAACGTCGACGTGCCCAAGGAGAACTTCCTTCTCGGGCTCCTGGTGAGCTTCCTGCCGATCGTCCTTATCGTGCTGTTCTTCCTGTTCATCATGAACCAGATGCAGGGCGGCGGCTCCCGGGTGATGAACTTCGGGAAGTCGAAGGCGAAACTCATCACCAAGGACACCCCGAAGACCACCTTCGCCGACGTCGCGGGTGCCGACGAGGCCATCGAGGAGCTCCAGGAGATCAAGGAGTTCCTGCAGGCCCCGGCGAAGTTCCAGGCGATCGGCGCCAAGATCCCCAAGGGCGTCCTGCTCTACGGCCCGCCCGGAACCGGCAAGACCCTGCTCGCCAGGGCCGTCGCCGGTGAGGCCGGGGTGCCGTTCTACTCGATCTCCGGTTCCGACTTCGTGGAGATGTTCGTCGGTGTCGGCGCCTCCCGGGTCCGCGACCTGTTCGAGCAGGCCAAGGCGAACGCTCCGGCGATCATCTTCATCGACGAGATCGACGCGGTGGGCCGCCACCGCGGTGCCGGTCTCGGCGGTGGTCACGACGAGCGCGAGCAGACGCTGAACCAGCTCCTCGTCGAGATGGACGGCTTCGACGTCAAGGGCGGCGTGATCCTGATCGCCGCGACCAACCGGCCCGACATCCTCGACCCGGCGCTGCTGCGCCCCGGTCGTTTCGACCGCCAGGTCACCGTCGACCGCCCCGACCTTGAGGGCCGCAAGGGCATCCTCAAGGTGCACGGCCGCGGCAAGCCCTTCGCCGAGGGCGTAGACCTCGACATCATCGCCCGCCGGACGCCCGGTTTCACCGGTGCCGACCTGGCCAACGTGATCAACGAGGCCGCGCTGCTCACCGCGCGGGCCGACCAGAAGCTGATCACGATGGAGCTCCTGGAGGAGTCCATCGACCGCGTGATGGCCGGTCCCGAGCGCAAGTCCCGCGTCATGTCGGACCAGGAAAAGAAGATCATCGCGTACCACGAGGGAGGGCACGCCCTGGTCGCGCACGCGCTGCCCAACTCCGACCCGGTCCACAAGATCACGATCCTGTCCCGCGGACGCGCCCTCGGTTACACGATGACGCTGCCGATGGAGGACAAGTTCCTCGCGACGCGCTCGGAGATGCTGGACCAGCTCGCGATGCTCCTCGGCGGCCGTACGGCGGAGGAGCTCGTCTTCCACGAGCCCACCACCGGCGCCTCCAACGACATCGAGAAGGCCACCTCCATCGCCCGCCGCATGGTCACCGAGTACGGCATGAGCGAGCAGCTCGGCGCCCGCAAGTTCGGCAGCGGCAACGGCGAGGTCTTCCTCGGCCGCGAGATGGGCCACGAGCGCGACTACTCCGAGAAGATCGCCTCCACGATCGACGAGGAGGTCCGCCGCCTCATCGAGTCCGGCCACGACCAGGCCTGGGAGATCCTCGTCGAGTACCGCGACGTCCTCGACAACCTGGTGCTGGAGCTGATGGAGAAGGAGACCCTCTCCCGCGACCAGGTGCTCCAGATCTTCGCCCCGGTCGTCGTCAAGGAGAAGAGGCCCTCCTACTCCGGCTACGGCAAGCGGCTGCCCTCCAACCGACCGCCGATCCTGTCCCGCAAGGAGCAGTCCGGCAACGGCGCGCTCCCCACGGGCGAGGCCGGCGGCAACGGCGCCCTACCGGCGGGGACTGGTCACCCCGACGTCTCGCCCAAGGACGTGAACTGAGCGTGGGGGGTGCCAAGCCGCTCCAGGTCGACGCGGCCCGGCTGGAAGGTGCCGTACGGGAGATCCTCATCGCCATCGGTGAGGATCCCGACCGCGACGGCCTCCGCGACACCCCCGCCCGCGTCGCCCGCGCCTACGCGGAGCAGTTCGCCGGGCTGGGGCAGACCCCTGAGGACGTCTTGACCACGGTCTTCGACGTGGACCACGACGAGATGGTGCTCGTCCGCGACATCGAGGTCTACTCGACCTGCGAGCACCACCTCGTACCGTTCCACGGCGTCGCCCACGTCGGCTACATCCCGAACGCGAAGGGGCAGGTCACCGGCCTGTCCAAGCTCGCCCGCCTCGTCGACGTGTACGCCAGGCGTCCCCAGGTCCAGGAGAGGATGACCTCCCAGATCGCCGACGCGCTCATGGGCGTGCTGGAGCCGCGGGGGGTCATCGTCGTGATCGAGTGCGAGCACCTCTGCATGACCATGCGGGGGGTCCGCAAGCCGGGCGCCAAGACGATCACCTCGGCCGTGCGCGGGGACTTCCGCAACAGCGACAAGACCCGCGCCGAGGCGATGGCCCTCATCATCCGCTGAATCCCTGAATCCCTGAATCCCTGAATCCGCTGAATCCCCTGGAATCGCCGGATTCGCTGAAGCGCCTTCCCTCGTGCTTTCGAGAGCCCGTGCGGACGCGACCCCGCTCAGACCGCCGACCCGGGCGGTCCGGGCGGGGTTTCCGCGTTGCGGAGGGTCCGGAGGAGCGTGGCGGGACCGGTGATCAGGCCGGTGATCAGGGCTGCGGCCGGGAAGGGCCGTGTGGCGGGGAAAGTCGCCCGGGCCGACCCGAGCCGACCCGGGCCGACCCGGGCCGACCTTGGCCGGGCTGATCGGGCTGATCGGGCTGATGTCGCCACACCCGGCAGGGCCGGGCGCCCCGATCGGGTTCTCTCCGGCTCACGGATCGAGACGGCCGTGCCCGAGGGGCCGAGTGCCCGAGGGGCCCGCGGAGCCGCCCGCTCAGGGTGGTCCCGCGGAGCGGCCGGCTCCGAGCGGAGGAGAACGCGTGCCGGCCAGACGTCCCGGGCGGGACGCCGACCGAGGGCCGTCCGCTCTGTGACGGGTGTGCGGATTCGTTATGGCACAAGCCGGACCCACGAGACGGGCGTAGAGTGCGCAACGCCTAGGCTTGTCGCCATGACTACGTGGAGTGTGCCCGGGCTGCCGGACGCGGGCCGGTGCCTCGTGATGGGCGTGGTCAACGTGACTCCCGACTCCTTCTCCGACGGCGGCAGGTGGTTCGACCCGGCGGTGGCCGTGCGTCACGGCCTGGAGCTGGTCGAGCAGGGCGCCGACATCGTCGACGTGGGCGGCGAGTCCACCAGGCCCGGCGCCGCGCGGGTGCCCCTGGAGGAGGAGCTGGCCAGGGTCGAGCCGGTCATCCGGGAGCTGAGCCGCGAGGGCGTCACCGTCAGCGTCGACACCATGCGGGCCGAGGTCGCCCAGATGGCCGTGGAGGCCGGGGCGAGACTGGTCAACGACGTCAGTGGGGGGCTGGCCGACCCGGCGATGCCGAGGGTCGTGGCCGCCTCGGGCGTACCGTACGTGGTGATGCACTGGCGGGGGCACAGCCACGCCATGGAACGCAGGGCCGTGTACGGCGACGTGGTGACCGAGGTGCGCGAGGAGCTCGCCAAGCGGATCGCCTCCGTGCTGGCCGAGGGGGTGGCGGAGGAGCAGGTCGTGCTCGACCCGGGGCTGGGCTTTTCCAAGAACCCCGAGCACAACTGGGCGCTGATCGCGGGCATCGACAGGCTCGGGGAGCTGGGATACCCGCTGCTCGTCGGGGCCTCGCGGAAACGCTTCCTGGGTCGCCTCCTGGCCGGCCCGGAGGGCGTGCCGCGCCCTTTCAGTCGTAGTGACGATGCCACGCTCGCCGTGACCGCGCTCGCCGCGCAGGCGGGGGCCTGGTGTGTGCGCGTGCACGACGTCCGTCCGAACGCGGACGCCGTCCGTGTGGCTGCCGCAGTTCAGGGAGCGAGATCATGAGCGTCGACACCACCGCCGTCGAGACGGTCAACCAGGCGTTCTACACCGCCATCGAGGACGCCGACCTCGACCGGATGACCGAGATCTGGGCCGAGGACATCGAGGGCGAGCAGGTGAGCTGCGTCCACCCCGGCTGGCCGATCGTGAACGGCCGGCAGGAGGTGCTGCGCTCGTGGGCGCTCATCATGGCCAACACGCCCTACATCCAGTTCGTGCTGACCGACGTCCGCGTCATGGTCCTGGGCGACGTCGCCATCCTCACCTGTGAGGAGAACATCCTCACCGCGGGCGACGAAGGTGATTCCAGCTTCGCGGCGGGCAAGGTGGTCGCGAGCAACACCTTCGTGCGTACGTCGGCGGGGTGGCGGCTCTGGCTGCACCACGGTTCACCCGTGCTGCAGGGAGACGACGAGGACGAGGAAGAGGAAGCCGCGTGAGCGAGCGCACCGGTGAACGGTCCGGCGGGGGTGGCGGTCACCCGATGGCCGGGGGGCACGACGAGATGCCCCTGCGGATCGACGACGGCGTCAGCGACCTGATCGGAGATCCGGCCGACGAGCCCGTCGGCGGCCCGGCCGGTGGCCGGCTGCCGGATCCGCTGGACAACCTGGCCCTGGGCCCGTCCGGGGAGGTGGCGTACATCCCGTCACAGGGAAGGACGGCCGCCGACCGGATCAGCCTGAAGGGGCTGCGTGTGCACGGGCGGCACGGCGTGCTGGCGGCGGAGCGGGAGCTCGGCCAGGAGTTCGTCGTCGACGTCACCCTGTTCCTCGACACGGCGCCGGCGGCGGCCGGTGACGACCTCACCAGGACCGTCCACTACGGCGAGCTCGCCGAGGACCTGGCGGGGGTCGTGGGGGGCGAGCCGGTCGACCTGATCGAGACCCTCGCCCAGCGGCTGGCCGACGTCTGCCTGGCCCGCGAGCTCGTCCAGGTGGCGGAGGTGAGCGTGCACAAGCCCGCCGCGCCGATCCCGCTGCCGTTCGACGACGTGATCGTGACGATCACCCGGGGCCGGGCATGAGGGTGGTCCTGGCGCTCGGCAGCAATCTGGGCGACCGGTTCGACACCCTGCGGGGCGCGCTCGACGCCCTCTTCGAGCAGCCGGAGCTCACGTTCGTCGCGGTGTCGCCGGTCTACGAGACCGACCCGGTCGGCGGCCCGGAACAGGGCGCCTATCTCAACGCGGTGGTGATCGCCGAGAGCGCGCTGGAACCCCGGGAGCTCCTCGATCGTGCTCAAGGTGTGGAGAACGCCTTCGGCAGGGTCCGGGTGGAGCGCTGGGGAGCGCGCACCCTGGACATCGACCTGATCACCGTGGGGGACGCCGTGATGGACGACCCCGACCTCACCCTGCCGCACCCCAGGGCACACGAGCGCGCGTTCGTGCTGGTCCCCTGGGTGCGGGCCGACCCCGGGGCCGTCCTCTCCGGGCGCCGGGTGGCCGACCTGCTGGCCGGTCTCGACCAGGGTTACGTACGGCCGCGCCCCGACCTGACCCTCCAGAGGCCCGCGTGAAGCCAACCCGTCCCGGCGTGCTCGTCGGGATCTTCCTCGTGTTCGCGATCCTCACCTGGGGTCTCCTCAAACCGCTCTACTCGGACCTGCCGACCGTGCCGTGGACGGCGATCCCGACGGTGCTGCTGCTGGCGATCGGCGAGTTCTACAGCGGGTGGATGACGAGGGCCAGGATCGAGCGCAAGCCCGACACCAAGCCCGTCGAGCCCTTGGCCGTGGCCCGCCTGGCCGCCCTGGCCAAGGCCTCCGCGTACGGCGGGGCGATCTTCGGCGGGATCTTCGCCGGGTTCACCCTTTACACGGTGGAGCTGCTGGAGCAGGAGGTCCCGCGCCGTGACTTCTTCATCACCGGCGGGTCGCTGCTGGTGTGCGTGCTGCTGATCTGCTCGGCCCTGTACCTGGAGCACTGCTGCAAGGTTCCCAAGGACTCCGCGGACGACGATCGCTGAGGCGCAGCGCCCGGTTCGGTCCCCTCTCGCCGTCCGTCGGTGAGAGGTCGCGTCAGCGCGGTCGTCTCGCCGTCCACTTGCGTCCGAAGAGCATGATGACCGGGAGGGTGCAGACCAGCGCCCCGGCGACGGCCAGAGGGCGCTCCAGCCACCAGAACAGGTCCGGCCGCACCCTCTCGCCGGGCCCGCCGCCCGCCACCCACCAGGTCAGCGCCACCCAGATCGCCATGCCGGTCGTGTGGAACAGGAACAGCGGGAGCGCGAACCGGTTGACCGTCTCGTTCACGCGCTGCCACCGGGGATGTTCGAGCAGGCGTTCCATGGACGGCCTCAGCACCTCCACCAGGCCGATCTGGAAGATCAGGAGCGCCACGATGACGAAGGTGGGCGGTGCCATGTTGGAGAGCTTGTCGCCGGGGACGCCCACCATCGACCCCGGGTAGATGCCCGAGTAGACCAGACCGAAGAGGGCGAACAGCCCGGTCCACAGGATGGCGACGTCGAAGCGGCGGGGAAGCGCCACCACCCTGTCGTAGAAGAAACCGGCCTGGTGGGCCAGCCCCCAGACGATGATCATGTTGAGCCAGCCCGCGGCCTCGTACCCGTAGCGCAGCCGCAGCACGTCGACGACGAGCGCCGCCCCCGCCAGCCAGATCAGGGCCAGCACGTCGTAGTGCCGGTGCAGCCAGAGCGAGACCGGGAGCAGGGCGATCAGCACGAGGTAGACGCCGATGAACCAGAGCGGGCTGATGACGAGCAGGACCACGCGGTCCATCCACTCGATCCCGAACGCCCACGCCACGAGCACGCCGAACACGATCCAGGTCCCGGTCAGCGCCAGCGCGGGGATCGCGAGGCCCCGGATGCGCCGCGACACGAAGGTGCCGATGCCGACCCCGCGCTCGCGGGCCCGGTTCCACGACAGCAGGTGGACGTATCCGCCCACGTAGAAGAAGAGCGGCAGCACCTGCAGCAGCCACGTCAGGATCCACAGCCCCGAGGTGAAACCGAGCGGGCTCGTCGGCGAGGGGCCCTCGGGGCCCCACTGCAGGATCGTGAACGCCCAGTGCCAGACGACCACGACGATCAGGCTGAACGCGCGCAGCCAGTCGACGTACCGGTCCCGCCGTGGCCCGTCCGCGACCTGAGGAACCCCGGGCGTCCCGGGCGCCGGGACCGCGGCGGGCCCGGCAGTCGCGGCCGGTTCGGCCGGCTCGGCGGCCCCCGGGACGGAAGCGGGCTCGGCCGCTCCCGGAACAGGCTCGGCCGCTCCCGGAACGGGCTCGGCCGCTCCCGGAACAGAGGCGGCGGGGCGTGTGGGGAGCGCCGGAGAGGCCGCGGGGGCCGCCCTCTCCTGGTCCTCACCGGGTTCGATCATGCGGTTCCAACCGTGCCTTACTCGTCACTTGTCGATGTCGCCGACGACGAAGAACATCGAGCCCAGGATGGCCACCATGTCCGCGACCAGGTGACCGGGAAGCATCTCGCGCAGCACCTGGACGTTGTTGAAGGAGGCCGAGCGGAGCTTCAACCGCCACGGCGTCTTCTCCCCGCGCGAGACCAGGTAGTAGCCGTTCAGGCCGAGCGGGCTCTCCGTCCAGGCGTAGGTGTGGCCCTCGGGAACCTTCAGCACCTTGGGCAGGCGCTGGTTGACCGGCCCCGGGGGCAGGTCGAGGAGCCGTTCCACGCAGGCGTCGGCGAGGTCGAGGGAGACCTTCACCTGCTCAAGCAGCACCTCGAAGCGGGCGTGGCAGTCTCCCGCCGACCGGGTGACGACCTTCACCGGCAGCTCGCCGTAGGCGAGGTACGGCTCGTCCCTGCGCAGGTCGACGTCGACGCCGGAGGCGCGGGCGATGGGGCCGCTCACGCCGTACTGCATGATCGTGTCGCGGTCGAGGACGCCCACCCCGCGCGTGCGGGCGAGGAAGATCTCGTTCCCGGTGACCAGGTTCTCGATGTCGGGCAGCCGTCGCCGCACGTCGGCCACGGCCTGGGCGGCCCGGCCCGTCCACCCCTCGGGGATCTCCTCCTTGAGGCCGCCGACCCGGTTGAACATGTAGTGCATGCGCCCGCCGGAGATCTCCTCCATCACGGCCTGCAGGGTCTCGCGCTCCCGGAACGCGTAGAAGACCGGGGTGATCGCGCCGAGTTCCAGGGGGTAGGAGCCGAGGAACATCAGGTGGCTGAGCACCCGGTTGAGCTCGGCCATCAGCGTGCGCGTCCAGACCGCCCTGACCGGCACCTCCATGCCGAGCATCCGCTCCACCGCGAGCACGACGCCCAGCTCGTTGGCGAACGCCGACAGCCAGTCGTGCCGGTTGGCCAGCACGATGATCTGCCGGTAGTCGCGCACCTCGAAGAGCTTCTCCGCGCCCCGGTGCATGTAGCCCACGATCGGCTCGGCCGAGCTGATCCGCTCGCCGTCCAGGGTGAGGCGCAGCCGCAGCACGCCGTGCGTGGACGGGTGCTGCGGGCCGATGTTGAGGATCATGTCCTCGGTCGCGAGCTCCTTGCCGTGCGCCCCCCGCACGGCCTCGGCTCCCGCCCCCATTCCCACGCTCAGCTCGCGGGGCGCGCCTTCAGTCATAGGGCCATGCTGTCACGTCAGCCGCGCGAGGCAAGATCCCGCAGGGCGTCGACCAACCGGTCGACGTGCTCGGAGGTCGTGCCGATGCCGATGGAGGCGCGGACGGCTGAGGCGGTGACGTCGTCGCAGCCGCCGTCCTTGGCGCCCAGCAGGTGCCGTACGAAGGGGTGGGCGCAGAACTTGCCGTCGCGGACGCCGATGCCGTAGTCGCCGGACAGGGCCTCGGCGACCTCGCGGGCGGTGAAGCCGTCCACCACGAAGGAGACGATGCCGACGCGCGGGTGGTCCGGGCCCCACAGGGACAGCTCGTGCACGCCGGGGACGGAGGCGAGGCCCGCGCGCAGGCGCCCGAGGAGGCGCTCCTCCTCGCGGACCAGCGGGGTCCAGCCGGTGGCGGTGAGGGCGTCGCAGGCCGCGGCGAGCGCGACGGCGCCCAGCACGTTCGGGGTCCCGGCCTCGTGCCGGGCCTCGGGGTCGTCGTGCCACTCGGTGCCGTCGTCCTCCACGGCCTTCACCGCGCCGCCGCCCCGCAGGTACGGGTCTGCCTCGGCGAGCCAGTCGGAACGGCCGATCAGCGCGCCCGTGCCGAACGGCGCGTAGAGCTTGTGGCCGGAGAAGACCACGTAGTCCAGGTCGAGCGCCGTCAGGTTGAGGCGGCGGTGCGGGACGAGCTGCGCGGCGTCGACGAGGACGCGGGCCCCGTGGCGGTGGGCGATGTGGGCCAGCGCGGCGATCGGCCAGAGCTCCCCGGTGACGTTGGAGGCGGCGGTCACGACCAGCAGCTTGGGGCCGTCGATCGCGGCGAGGGCGTCGTCGGCGGCGCGGACGGCCTCGCCGGGGAAGGCGGGGGCGGCGAGCCGCACGACCCGGTCCCAGGGCAGCAGCGAGGCGTGGTGCTCGGTCTCGAAGACCACGGCGGTGGTGCCCTCGGGCAGGCTGCGGGCCAGCAGGTTGGTCGCGTCCGTGGTGTTGCGGGTGAAGATCACCGAGTCGTCGGGACGGGCACCCACGAAGGCGCGCACCGTGTGCCTGGCCTGCTCGTAGCGGGCCGTGGTCAACTGGGACGCGTACCCGGCGCCGCGGTGGACGCTGGAGTAGGCCGGGAGCGCGGCGGCGACGGCGGCGCTCACCGGCTCCAGACAGGGGGCGCTCGCGGCGTAGTCGAGGTTGGCGTAGCGGACGAGCCTGCCGCCCCTGACCGGGACCTCCAGGTCCGAGCCGAGCACGGCCGGGATCGGGCGGTCACCGGAGGACGCGCGGGTCTCGGGGACGCTCACCGGGACGACGGTGCTCTCGGGGGTGCTGAAGATCGTCAGGGTGGACATGCCAGGGCTCCTTCGAGGTCATCGGACCCCAACCCATGACACAGGTGCCTGGAGCCCGCGCTTGCCCGGCACACCTCGTGCCGGACCAGGTCCTCACCCGGGGCACCCCGCCGCGGACGCGAGGGTTGCCGGCCAGCGAGCCGGGGCTTGTCACTGGCACTCATGACCTACGGGGGAACTATAACCGACACCCCGCGGTGCCCCGCAAGTCCGAAACGTGATCAACCCGATATCGGAGCCGGAACGAGCGCCCTCGGAGGCACTTGGCGAATTTGACAGCGAAGTGTGATGAGAGGGAAGGAACTCCGGGCGTCTCCCGGTCGTCCTGGCAGTCAGCCGGACAAGCGTTCGGGCAGTTGGCCGACGGTGTGCTCATGCGCCGACCGACGAAGGAGAAAACAATGGACTGGGTGACCAACCCGGAGATATGGATAGGGTTCTTCACCCTTGTCGCCCTGGAGATCGTCCTGGGAATCGACAACATCATCTTCATCTCGATCCTGGTGAGCAAGCTCCCGCCCGAACAGCGCGACAAGGCGCGCAGGCTCGGCCTCGCCGTCGCCCTGATCAGCCGTCTCCTGCTGCTGCTGGCGCTGTCGTGGGTGGTGAGACTCACCGAACCGATGTTCGAGCTCTTCGGGCAGGGGATATCGGGGCGCGACCTGATCCTGATACTCGGCGGCCTGTTCCTGCTGGGCAAGAGCGTCCACGAGATGCACGGCAGCCTGGAGGGCGACTCCGGCCACTCCGAGGGCAGGGTGGCCGCGTCCTTCACCTCGGTGATCATCCAGATCATGATCCTCGACGTCGTCTTCTCGCTCGACTCGGTGATCACCGCGGTCGGCATGGTCGACGAACTGGGTGTCATGATCGCGGCTGTCATCGTCTCGGTCATCGTGATGCTGGTCGCCTCCGGGCCGATCAGCCGTTTCGTGGAGCGGCACCCGAGCATCAAGATGCTCGCCCTGTCCTTCCTGGTGCTGATCGGCGTCGTGCTCATCGCCGAGGGCTTCGAGCAGCACATCTCCAAGGGCTACATCTACTTCGCGATGGCGTTCTCGCTGCTGGTGGAGCTGCTGAACATCCGGATGCGCGGCAAGGCGAAGCGGCGGAAGCCGGTCGAGCTGCGTTCCCGCTACGAGGCCGAGAGCGAGGCGGGCCCGGAGACCCAGGGATCTCCGGAGACCCCGGAGACCTCGGTGGGTCAGGCGGCCCAGGCGGCCCAGGCGGCCCAGGCGGCCCCGGCGGGCCGGGCGGACGAGCCGGCCGAGAGGGGGAAGCCCGACGAGCGAGCCGGATCCTAGCCGGAGATCACCGAGGCCGGAGATCACCGAGGCCGGTGGTCACCAAGGCCGGAGGCCATCGAGACCGGGGATCGCCGAGACCGGGGATTACGATGCCTACGTGCGCTTTGATCCCTGGAATCCGGAATTCGTCGCCCACCCCTACGACGTCTACGACGAACTGAGACGGGAGCGGCCGGTCAGCTTCTTCGAGCCGACCGGCCAGTGGCTGGTGGCCAGGCACGCCGACGTCAACGCGCTGCTGCGGGACCGCAGGCTCGGCCGCTCCTACCTGCACGTGGCCTCGCACCGGGAGTTCGGCAGGCCGGACGACCCGGACTTCCAGGACCCGTTCTGGCGGGTGATCAGGGCCGGGATGCTCGACGTCGAGCCGCCGGTGCACACCAGGCTCCGGCGGCTGGTGTCGAAGGCGTTCACCCCCCGCATGGTCGAGGCGCTCCGCCCCAAGGTCGCCCGCATGGCCGGGGAGCTGGTGGACGCCTTCGTCGAGCGCGGCGGCGGGGACCTGATCGCCGAGGTCGCCGAGCCGCTCCCGGTCACCGTGATCGCCGAGATGCTCGGCGTCCCCGAGGCCGACCGGCACCTGCTGCGCCCCTGGTCGGCCGACATCTGCGGCATGTACGAGCTCCAGCCGTCGGTCGAGGCCCAGCGCACGGCCGTACGGGCGGCCGAGGAGTTCTCCGCCTACCTCGTCGAGCTGGCCCGTGCCCGCAGGGCCGACCCCGGTGACGACCTGATCAGCGCGCTCGCCCTGGTGGCCGACGAGGGCGACAGGCTCACCGAGGAGGAGCTGGTCGGCACCTGCGTGCTGCTGCTCAACGCCGGGCACGAGGCCACCGTCAACGTCACCGGCAACGGCTGGTGGTCGCTGTTCCGCAACCCGGCCGAGCTGGACCGGCTCCGCGCCGACCACGCCCTGCTGCCCACCGCGGTCGAGGAGCTGATGCGCTGGGACACCCCGCTGCAGATGTTCGAACGCTGGGTGCTGGAGGACATCTCGGTGGGCGGGGTCGACATCCCGCGCGGTACCGAGGTGGCGCTGCTGTTCGGCTCTGCCAACCGCGACCCCGAGGTCTTCGCCGACCCCGCCCGCCTGGACGTGGGCCGGGCCGACAACCCGCACATCTCCTTCGGCGCCGGGATCCACTTCTGCCTGGGGGCCCCGCTGGCCAGGGTCGAGCTGATCGAGTCCTTCGGCGCCCTGCTCCGCAGGGCGCCGAAGATGGAACTCGCCGCCGAGCCGTCCTGGGGACCCGGCTACGTCATCCGGGGCCTGGAATCCCTCCAGGTACGGACCTGAGAGCGGGTACGGGTCTGAGGGCAGGTACGGGTCTGAGGGCAGGTACGGGTCTGAGAGCCGGGACTGGCCTGAGAACGAGGACTGGCCTGAGAGCGGGTGCGGGTCTGAGAGCGGGGACTGGCCTGAGAGCGGGGACTGCTCTGAGCGCGGGGACCGGTTCCGAGAGCGGGTGCGGGACAGGTCAGGGACGGCTCTGCGACAGCCAGCCGAACCCGCCGAGGCCGCCCGCGGCGATGAGCTCCGCCTCCTCCGAGGCCCTCGCGAGGGCCTGCAGGTAGCCGCGCGGGTCGTTCCCGGCCTGCTCGACCGCGGGGCGGCCCCCGGTGACCCCGAGGGCGCGCAACGCCTCCCGCTGGGTGGTCAGCGCCGTCGTGACGGCCCCGGCGCTCTCACCGGCGGCCGCGCAGGCGTCGAGCGCCACGTGGGCGGTGATGTCGCACGAGCCGTCGGGCACGGGCGCGACCATCGACCCGTCGCGGTAGCCGGCCAGCGTGCCGTACGGCGGCCGGTCGTCCAGGGCGTGGGAGTAGTCGATCGCGACCGCCCGGCCGCGCGCCAGCCGTACGATCACCGACGCCCAGGCCCTGTCGCGCGGCCTGCCGATCTCGGCCCGCTCCCCGACGGCCCGCATCGGCCACCATCGGTCCAGCCAGGCGAGGTCCGCCTCGGAGGGCCTGCCGCCGAGGCGCTCCTCGCCGTCGGTGACGTTGACCATGACGAGCCGGGGCCCGTCGGCCGTCTGCTCGGCGATGTCGACCGGGATGTTGTCGAGCCACTCGTTGGCGATCACCAGCCCGTGGATCCCGTCCGGCGCGGCCCTCGCCCAGACGATCTCCCCGGGCAGCGCCGACGGCCGGGGCGCCAGGTCGACCGCGGTCACCCGCAGCCTCGACCGGAGCGCGGGCGGCGCCGCGGCGAGCACACCGGCCGCCAGCTCGCCCTCGCCCGCGCCGATGTCGACCAGGTCGAGCGGGCCGGGACCGCCGAGCGCCTCGTCGATCGCGGCCAGCTCGCGCAGCACGGCCTCGGCGAAGACGGGGGAGGCGCCGACCGATGTCCGGAAATGGCTGGAGGGGCGCTCCCGGAGATAGAAGCCGCTTTCGCCGTAGAGCGCATGCTCCATCGCGGCACGCCAGGTGAGCCACACGCTCTCAGACGCTACCCGCCGGGGCGGGGGAACGAGATCGACTCGCGCTGACGTTTCGAGTGAATGCATGACTACATTCTGTCACCGGTTTGCCCGATCGTTGTCGACGCCGCGTCGGCGCGTCGCCGTCCGGATCGCCTCGTGAGCCGGGCCTGTGGCCTCTCCGGCGGGGCCCGTACGCTCCCGGTTCTCCCGAGCCGGGCCTCCGGAGGCCCGCTACCGACCGCTACGGAACACGCGTCTTGCCACGGGTACGACGACATGGCCCGTTACGCTGGTCAATCGGGCACGGAGCCCCACATGGTCGAAGGACGGGACGTCATGGACGCAGTCGATCGCCCGGCACGGCTGGCCGTCGGAGTGGTTGGAGCGGGCAGGGTCGGTTCGGCGCTCGGCGCCGCGCTCGTCAGGGCGGGGCACCGGGTGGTCGCGGCGAGCGGCGTCTCCGACGCCTCCAGGGAGCGGGCGGTCGAGCGGCTCGGGCTCGTCCCCACCCGGCCTGAGGACGTGGTGGCCGGTGCGGACCTCGTCCTGCTGACGGTCCCCGACGACGTGCTGCCCGGCCTGGTCTCCGGCCTGGTCGAGACCGGCACCGACCTGCGCGGCAAGCTGGTGGCCCACACCAGCGGCGCGTACGGCCTGGCCGTGCTGAACCCGGCGATCAAGGCCGGGGCGCTGCCGCTGGCGCTGCATCCCGTGATGACCTTCACCGGCCGCGACGACGACCTGCGCCGCCTCACCGGGATCTCGTACGGGGTGACCTCTCCCGACCGGCTCCGCCCGGTGGCCGAGGCCCTCGTCATCGAGATGGAGGGCGAGCCGGTCTGGATCGCCGACGAGGACCGGCCGCTCTACCACGCGGCCCTGGCGCAGGCGGCCAACCACATGGTGACGCTCGTCGCGGAGTCCTCCGAGCTGCTGGAGAGGATCGGTGTGGAGCAGCCTGGCCGGATGCTCGGCCCGCTGCTCGGCGCGGCCCTGGAGAACGTGCTGAGGCTCGGCATCGCCGGGCTGACCGGTCCGGTGGTACGCGGTGACGCCGGGACCGTCCGCAGGCACGTGGACGCGCTGATCCTCGCCGCCCCCGAGGCCGCGGACGCCTACGTGGCGCTCGCCAGGCTCACCGCCGACCGGGCGCTGGCGGCCGGGCTGCTCAAGCCGGAGGCCGCCGAGCGCCTCCTGGACGCCCTGGGCGGCAACATCTGGACCTGAACGGCCCCGCGAGGCCCCGGGGGCGCGACGTACGGCCTTGAGGGACCGGGAGGCGTGCGAGATCGGCCCGGGAGGCGAGTACGGCCCCGAGAAGCTCCCGCCGCAGCCTTGGGGCTCCCGTGCCGACCCGGTGCCCGCCCCCGCGACCCGATCGGGTTAGCTGATCCGGTGAGCCGAATCCGCCCGGCGAAGGGAACCGGCGGATTCCGATGACCGTCATTCCTCTCCGGCCCGGGAGCCGGAGCACCCCCGGGAGGTTCCAGTGATCGTGGCGGACGACCGCGCAGGGCTGCTCAAGGCCCGCGAGGCGCTGGGGATCGGCGCGGGCGCCTCCCTCGGGGGAGGCGCGCTGGCACTCGTGCCGACCATGGGCGCGCTGCACGAGGGGCACCGCTCGCTCATCCGGCTGGCCCGCGAGCGGGCCGCGCACGTGGCGGTGAGCATCTTCGTGAACCCGCTCCAGTTCGGGCCCACCGAGGACTTCTCCCGCTATCCCCGTACGTTCGACGCCGACCTCGCGGTCTGCGAGGCCGAGGGGGTGAGCGTGGTGTTCGCCCCCTCGGCGGAGGACATGTACCTGCCGGACAGGCAGGTCGGCGTCTCCGCGGGCGGGATGGGCTCGGTCGTCGAGGGGGAGTTCAGGCCCGGCCACCTCGACGGCGTGCTGACCGTGGTGCTGAAGCTGTTCAACCTGGTCCAGCCGGACGTGGCGGTGTTCGGGCAGAAGGACGCCCAGCAGCTCGCGGCGATCCGCAGGATGGTCGCCGACCTGAACCTGCCGGTCTCGATCGTCGGCGGGCCCACGGTCCGCGAGCCGGACGGCCTGGCGCTGTCCAGCCGCAACCGCTACCTGTCACCGGAGGACCGGGTGGCGGCCCTGGCCCTGTCCCGCGCTTTGACGGCGGGGGCCGGGCGACACGCCCCCGCGGAGATCCGCCGGGCCGCGCTCGCCGTCCTGGCCGCCGAGCCGTCGCTGGCGCTCGACTACCTGGTCCTGGTCGACCCCGCGACCTTCACGGAGGTCGGCGACGACCACAAGGGTGGGGCGATCCTCGCGGTGGCCGCCAGGGTGGGGTCCACCAGGCTGATCGACAACGTCACGCTCGACGTTTGAGCGAGATGCTCCTGCGACGCTCCGACGTGGCGATGTACCCACCAGGTTGACCGACAACGTCACGCTCGGCGTTTGAGCCGCCAGGTGCGTCCCCGAGCTGCGGCGATTTCGTGGTTTGGGTGAAATGTCCCACCCCGGGGAACAGCCGCTTCGAGGGCCGCGTTATCGTCACACTGACGAAATGAACGGCCTCTAATGAACCCCGCGAGGAGGCGGCTATGAGCATCCCGGCCATTCCCCAGAGGTTGACCGCTCCCGCTCCGGGCTGGACGGTACGGGCGGACGTGGTCGTGGTGGGCTCCGGCGTCGCCGGCCTCACCCTGGCGCTGCGGTACGTCGCCCTCGACCCCGGGGCGAAGGTCCTGGTCGTCACCAAGGACGTCCTGTCGTCCGGCTCGACCCGCTGGGCCCAGGGCGGCATCGCCGCCGTGCTCGACCCGCGAGACACCCCCGAGGAGCACCTTTCGGACACGCTCGTCGCCGGAGTCGGACTCTGCGACGAGGAGGCCGTCCGGATCCTGGTGACCGAGGGGCCCGACGCGCTGCGCGGCCTGATCGCGGTGGGCGCCAGGTTCGACACCGACGCCTCGGGGGCGCTCCAGCTCACCAGGGAGGGCGGCCACCGGCGCGACCGCATCGTGCACGCGGGCGGCGACGCCACCGGTGCCGAGGTGCAGCGGGCGCTCGTCCAGGCCGTCGCGGAGTCGGGGATCGAGGTGATCGAGCACGCGCTCGTCCTCGACCTCCTCAAGGACGCCGAGGGCCGTACCGCGGGTGTGACCCTGCACGTCATGGGCGAGGGCGAGCGCGACGGGGTGGGCGCGGTCACGGCGGGGGCCGTGGTGCTGGCCACCGGCGGCATGGGACAGGTCTACGCCGCCACCACCAACCCCGTCGTCTCCACCGGCGACGGGGTGGCGCTCGCGCTGCGCGCGGGGGCCGTCGTCAGGGACCTGGAGTTCGTCCAGTTCCACCCGACCGTCCTGTGGCTCGGCGAGCACTCCACCGGCCAGCAGCCGCTCGTCTCCGAGGCGGTCAGGGGCGAGGGGGCCGTGCTCGTCGACGCGGACGGCACCCGGTTCATGCAAGACGTCCACGAGCTCGCCGACCTGGCCCCCCGCGACGTCGTGGCCAAGGCGATCATGCGGCGGATGCGCGCCACCGGCGCCGACCACGTCTACCTCGACGCCCGCCACTTCGGCGAGGAGAGGTGGCGCACCCGCTTCCCGACGATCCACGCGGTCTGCCTGGAGCACGGCATCGACCCGGTCACCCAGCTCGTCCCCGTCGCGCCCGCCGCCCACTACGCCAGCGGCGGCGTCCGCGCCGACCTGCGCGGCCGTACCAGCGTGCCCGGCCTGTACGCGTGCGGCGAGGTCGCGTGCACCGGCGTGCACGGCGCCAACCGGCTCGCCTCCAACTCCCTGCTCGAAGGCCTGGTCTTCGCCGGGCGCATCGCCGCCGACATCCACGCGGTACGGGCCGCGCGCGCCGGGAACGCGACACCGGTCGCGGGTGGGCCCGTGGCGGGCGAGCCGGTTCCCGACGACCGGCCCACCGGCCTGATCGACCCCAGGGCCCGGACCAGGATCCAGGCGCACATGAGCCGGGGCGCGAGCGTGCTGCGCGGCCAGGAGTCCCTGGGAGAGGTCGCCAGGGCCCTGCTGAACCTCAGGTGGACCCCGGTGACCGTCGAGCCGTGCACCGAGTCCTGGGAGACCACCAACCTCCTGACGGTCGCCTCCGCGCTCGTGGCGGCCGCCCGCGAACGCCGGGAGACCCGGGGCTCGCACTGGCGGGAGGACTTCCCCGAGCGCGACGACGCCTGGTGGCTGGGCCACCTCGACACCACCCTGACCGCGGAGGGACCCGCCATGACGTACGTACCGCACGGGCGGCGCGTGACCGCGCTGCCGCCCCAGGTGGAGAACGACCTGGTCGAGGCGGGCCTGGACCCGGCGGTGGTGACCGCGATCCTGGAGGCCGCCGAGGCCGAGGACCTCCAGGACGCGGGTGACGTCACCAGCGCCGCCACCATCCCCGCGGACCAGACCGCCACCGCCGACGTGGTGGCCCGCGAGGACGGCGTGGTCGCGGGGCTCGCCGTGGCCGAGGGCGCGTTCTCCCACCTCAGCCAGGGCCGTCTGGTGGCCGAGCGCAGGGTCAAGGACGGCGAGCACGTCGCCAGGGGGGACGTGCTGATGACCGTCACCGGCCTCACCCGGGACCTGCTGACCGCCGAGCGCACCGCGCTCAACCTGCTCACCCACCTGTCCGGCATCGCGACCCTGACCGGCCGCTGGGTCTCGGCGGTCGAGGGCACCGGGGCCCGGATCAGGGACAGCCGCAAGACGCTGCCCGGACTGCGGGCCCTGGAGAAGTACGCGGTCCGGTGCGGCGGCGGAACCAATCACCGGATGTCGCTTTCGGACGCGGCGCTGATCAAGGACAATCACGTGGTGGCCTCGGGCGGGGTCGCCGAGGCGTTCCGTGCGGTCCGCGACGCCTATCCCGGCCTGCCGATCGAGGTCGAGGTCGACCGGATCGACCAGATCGAACCGGTGCTGGCCGAGGGAGCGGAGGAGATCCTGTTGGACAATTTCACCGTCGAGGAGCTGGCACTGGCCGTACGGCTGGTGGACGGCCGGGCACGGCTGGAGTCCAGCGGGGGGCTGACCCTCCAGGTCGCTCGTGACGTGGCCGAAACAGGTGTTGACTACCTTGCCGTGGGCGCGCTCACGCATTCGGCGCCGGCGCTGGACATCGCCTTGGACCTTCGGGGGAATTGATGCTGCTTGCCATCGACGTCGGCAACACCCACACCGTTCTCGGGCTCTTCGAGGGCGAGGACGTCATCGAGCACTGGCGGATCGCCACGGACGCCCGGCGCACGGCGGACGAGATCGCCGTCGTGCTCCAGGGGTTGCTCGGCCAGTCACCACTGCTCAAGGGCGCCGACGTCAACGGCATAGTGATCTGCTCGACCGTCCCCTCGGTGCTCAACGAGATGCGCGAGATGTGCCGCCGCTACTACGGCGACGTGAACGCGGTGATCGTCGAGCCCGGCGTCCGCACCGGGGTCCCGGTCCGGATGGACAACCCGAAGGAGGTCGGCAGCGACCGCATCGTCAACGCGCTGGCGGCCATCCAGCTGTACGGCGGCCCGTGCGTCATCGTCGACTTCGGGACCGCGACCTCCTTCGACGCCGTCTCCGCCAAGGGGGAGTACGTCGGCGCGGTGACCGCCCCCGGCATCGAGATCTCGGTGGACGCGCTCGCCGCGGCCGGGGCGCAGCTGCACAAGGTGGAGCTGATCCGCCCCCGCTCGGTGATCGCCAAGAACACCGTCGAGGCGCTCCAGGCCGGCATCATCTACGGCTTCGCCGGTCAGGTGGACGGGATCGTCGAGCGGATGGCGGCCGAGCTCGCCGTCGACCCCGACGACGTCACCGTGGTCGCCACCGGCAGCGCGGCGCCGCTCGTGGTGAGCGAGGCGCGCTCGATCGACATGCACGAGCCCTGGCTCACGCTGATCGGCCTGCGGCTGATCTACCACCGCAACGCCCCCTGAGGGCACCGCGTCACGGAGGTACCCCCCTCCCTGCCGCACGACCGGTTGCTCATGTCGCGGGACCGGTTCCCCGCGCGGCGCGACCGGCTCCCCGGCGCCGCGCGACCGGCTTCGCGTGTCGCACGGTCGGTTTCCGTGCCGCGGGACCGTCTCCCGTGCCGTACGACCGGCGAACTCACGAGGTTCGCCGCATCGGTACCCTTTGGAACTGTGACCGATGACGTGACGAATCCCGCCGAGGATCTGCCCGAGCAGATGCGCGTGCGCCGGGAGAAGCTCGACCGCCTCCGTTCCGAGGGCGTCGAACCCTACCTGGTGAACTTCCCGCGCACCGCGACCAACGCCGAGATCCGCCAGAAATACGCTGATCTCTCCGCTGACACCGCGACGGGCGACAAAGTGGGCGTCACCGGCCGGGTGATGCTGTCCAGGACCGGCGGCAAGCTCTGCTTCGCCACCCTCCGCGACGGCTCCGGCGACCTCCAGGTCATGATCTCCCTGGACCGGGTGGGCGAGGAGTCCCTGGCCGCGTGGAAGCGCGACGTCGACCTCGGCGACCACGTGGGCATCGAGGGCGAGGTCATCACCTCCCGCAGGGGCGAGCTGTCCATCCTCGCCGACCGCTGGGCGATCACGTCGAAGTGCCTGCGCCCGCTGCCGGAGAAGCACCTCGGGCTCACCGACCCCGAGGCGCGGGTCCGCCAGCGCTACGTCGACCTCATCGTCAACGACGAGGCCAGGAAGATGGCCCTCACCCGCAGCGCCGTGGTCAGGGCCGTCCGCGACTTCTGGCACGAGGAGGGCTACCTGGAGGTCGAGACGCCGATGCTCCAGCCGATCCACGGCGGAGCCACGGCCAGGCCCTTCAAGACCCACATCAACGCGTACGACATGGAGCTCTACCTCCGCATCGCGATCGAGCTCTACCTCAAGCGGCTGGTGGTCGGCGGGCTGGAGAAGGTCTTCGAGATCAACCGCAACTTCCGCAACGAGGGCGCGGACTCCACCCACAACCCCGAGTTCACGATGCTGGAAGCGTACGGCACGTATCTCGACTACAACGACATCGCCGACCTGACCCAGCGGATGATCCAGAAGGCCGTGCTGGCCGCTCTCGGCCACTCCGTGGTCGTCCACGAGGGCCAGGAGATCGACCTCGGCCTGGCGAAGTGGCCGCGGATCACCCTGTACGGATCGGTCTCCGAGGCTCTGGGCGAGGAGGTCACCACCGAGACGCCCCTGGAGCACGTCCGCAAGCTCGCGGACGCGCGGGAGATCCACTGGGACGCCAAGTGGGGCCAGGGCAAGCTGGTCCAGGAGATCTTCGAGGCCCTCGTCGAGCACACGCTCGTCCAGCCCACGTTCGTCATGGACTATCCGCTGGAGACCTCCCCGCTGGCCCGCGTCCACCGGGACAACCCGCTCCTCACCGAGAAGTGGGACCTGATCGGCTTCGGCACCGAGCTGGGCACCGGCTACTCGGAGCTGAACGACCCGATCGAGCAGCGCCGCCGTCTCACCGAGCAGTCCATGCTCGCCGCGGGCGGCGACGTCGAGGCCATGCAGCTTGACGAGGACTTCCTCACGGCCCTGGAATATGCGATGCCGCCCACCGGCGGCATGGGGCTCGGCATCGACCGCCTCATCATGGCCTTCACCGGCAGGAACA
Organism: Streptosporangium heterodermiicola; assembly: GCF_051390675.1. Lineage (NCBI taxonomy): Bacteria > Bacillati > Actinomycetota > Actinomycetes > Streptosporangiales > Streptosporangiaceae > Streptosporangium > Streptosporangium heterodermiicola. The sequence continues at coordinate 117,787 of NZ_JBPJSR010000019.1, read as the reverse complement.
TCCGCGAGACCATCCTGTTCCCGCTGGTCAAGCCGACCGCCTGAGCCCGTCGGGGCGGTGCGGAAGGACGTTCTCCCGGTACGGTGGCGCCGGGCCCCGCAGCCGGGCCCGGCGCCACCGCCATGAGAGGCCGCGTCGCCGCGTCGCCTCGTCGCTTCGGCACCGGGCCCGGCCCGCCGCCGTCACGACGCGGTCCCGCACCGGGGGCGCGTACCAGGGGGCGAACCGGAGCCGTGAGCCGCGCGCGACCGGGTCGCGGCGAAGTCCGGTTCCCCGATAGTCTCCGGGCCGTCTCCATCGCCCCCGTCGCCCCCGGGCCCTTCCTCGCGGAAACACCCCGGGGCTCCGGGGCGAGGCGCCCTCGGGGATCCCCGAGGATCGGGGTGGGGCCTCGTGGAAGCGTCCCAAGGCGCCGAGGCCGACCCGGCGGGTGGGAAATGCCGGCCGGGCTCATGGTTCCGCGCAATGTTTGACGCATTTCCGTACGGTGCAGAAATCCCTTTCCAGTATGTCCAATATCGCCCGGGCATCCTGTCGCCGTCACGTGGTACTTCGCGAATGCCGCAAAGCTGCACGCTTGACCCTCACATTTCCGCGTTTTTCATGGTGTGTCGTCAAGGTGGCAGGGGCATGGTTGTCGGAGAGCGTCGGGAAGAGATCAATTTTTTCCGAGAAATGCGGGCGGGCCGGATCCCGAGGGGGCGGCTTCGGAGTGCCCGGCGGGACGGCGGTTCCGGCGAAACCTTGTTCTGCCAGGACTTCGTTCGCCGCAGCCAGGGGGTGCTTGCCGGCTCGTGCCTGCGCTCGATCATGACATAGCCGCAAAGGCACTGACATATCATGAGTACTTCACGTAGCGCCTGCTATGTCAATACTGGACGCACGCTATGAAGAGTGGAACTTGACGACCTTTGAACAAGGCGTTTACCGTTCCTGGCGGACGGTATTCATTTCCGGCGTCTCGCGCCCGGTTTCCAGAGTGGGGGGAGTGACTCTTGATGGCATATCCAGAAGTGGATTCACGCCATGGCGACAGCCCCCTGGGCATGAGCGATATCGGTCTCAGCGACGACGACCTCGTGCTGCTGGCTGAGCTCGCCAAGGGTGTCACCGTCGATCGGGTGGGGCGTCGCCTCGACATCAGCGGCCGGACGGTCAGACGCAGGCTCAGAGGCATCTGCGACCGCATCGGCGTCGCCACGGCGATCGAGGCCGTGGCCTGGGCAGCTCGTCGCCGCCTGATCTGACACACCGCACGCGTGTCCGGCAGGTCGGGCCGGACACGCGTGCGGGCTGACACGCGTGCGACCCGGCCCGGCCGTACGTGGGTCCGATCGCGGTTCCTCCCGCGAGCACGCGCTCCGGGCCCCGCGGCCCCGGCCCGGCCGTACGCGAATCCGACGCGGATCCGATCGTCGGCGCCGGTTGCCGGTTCAGGCGGCGATGCGGACGCCTCCGGCGAAGGGCCGGTTGTCGATCGTGGCGATGTGGACGACGTCACCCGTCTGGGGCGCGTGGACCATCAGGCCCGCGCCGATGTAGATCCCGACGTGGTGCAGGTCGCTGTAGAAGAAGACGAGGTCACCGGGGCGCAGTTCGTTCCTGGTGACGTGGGTGCCCGCGGTCCACTGGTCGCCGGTGTAGTGCGGCAGGCTGATGCCGACCTTCTGGTAGGCCCACATGACCAGGCCGGAGCAGTCGAAGCCGTTGGGACCCTCGGCGCCCCAGACGTACGGCTTCAGCTGCTGGGTGAGCGCCCAGCGGGTGGCCTCCGCGGCCTTGCCGCTGCCCACGATGGGCACGTTCGTCCTCACCCGGGCGCCCCTGTTGCCGACGGCCCTGGCGCGCACCTCGCTGAACAGGTCGCTCTCGACCCGGTCGACCAGCCGCTCGATCTTGGTCCGGTTGCCGTCGATCTCCGCCAGGATCTTCTTGACCTCCGCGGTCCTGGCCTTGGCTCCGGCCTGGGCCCGCTCGGCGGCCTCGATCGCCCGGCTCACCTGGGCGACCTCCTCGCTCTGCTGCTGCTGGAGCGCGTAGTTGGTGGTCGCCTGGTCGAGGAAGGTGTCGGGATCGGTGGCCTGCGTGAAGACGAGCCCCGAGTTCAGGCCGCCCGACATGTAGGTGCTCTGCGCGAGGAGGGTCGCCTTGGTGCGGCGGGCCGCCAGCTCGGACTCGCTCGACGCGAGGGTCTTCTTGGCGCTCTCTGCGGCCCTCTGGGCCTGCCTGAGCTTGACCCGCTCGCCGTTGTAGCGCTCCGCGAGGGTGCCGATCTCCTGGTGCAGCTTCTCCGCCTGTTTGGCCAGCTGCTGGAGGCTGGGCTCGGGGTCCGCGGTGGCCGCCACCAGCGGGGTGCCGAGGGTCAGGGTGGCGAATACCAGGCCGACGACCGCCATGCGACGGCGCAGCCCTCGTGGCGCGCGCTCTCGGCAGCGGGTGTCGTGACCCGCGTGCTCTCCTCCGTGGTCGCGCGTGCGCTTCACCAACAGGCTCCTTCTCCTCGGCCGCCTACCGGGTTAGCTGACGGGTTCGGGCCGGAGGCAGCCCTACCGGGTGCGCCGGTGGCACTCGGATTCACCCCGGAGGACGTGGTGGGTCCCCGGTTCCCTGCGTGGGGGGATTCGGCGGGTCAGGCTTTTTACGTCTCTGACATCGAGCACGGAGATTAGTGCACCTGTGGTTCCTGCTCAACCAGAACTGCGAATTCAGTAGAGGTTTCGCAACTGAGGTGTCACGAAAAGATCACACCTCAATATGATCAACATGGCCATTACGCTGCCTTTGCCTCCCGTGTGACGGGTGTGATGGAGGTCTTCCCAGGTCCGGGACCGTGCCAAAGGTGAGTTGCGGCACACGGGAGGCGCCGTGCACCGAGCGTGGTAAAGCGACTGCCAAGGGTCACGTGCGGCCTGCGAGCTGGGAGTTAAGGAGGAGCCGTAATTGAAGACCCGTGAGGACGTACGCTGAACGGTCATGGAGCAGCTTGCTGAGCATTCTCCCGTGCCGGTCATTCACGCCCCCGGCGACGGGGAGCGGCGCGCCGAATCCGCGGGGGCGGAGCGAGGTTCGCCCGGGCCGGGGACGGGTTCCGAGATCACGGTCCGCCGCGCCCGCACCCAGGACGTCCGGGCCGTCAGGCGGCTCGTCGACACCTACGGCGGCGTCGGCCGGCGCCTGCTGGAGAAGGCCACCGTCACCCTGTACGAGCACGTCCAGGAGTTCTGGGTCGCCACCGACGCGGAGGGGGAGGTGATCGGCTGCGGGGCCCTTCACGTCCTCTGGGAGGATCTGGCCGAGATCCGCACCGTCGCCGTCGATCCGACCCGCAGAGGAATGGGGATCGGCCACCGGATCGTCTCCGCGCTCATTCGCACGGCCGCCGAGCTGGGCCTGCGCCGGGTCTTCTGCCTGACCTTCGAGGTCGACTTCTTCGCCCGGCACGGATTCCGGGAGATCCAGGGCACGCCCGTCGCCCCGGAGGTCTACGCCGAACTTCTCGCCTCCTACGACGAGGGTGTGGCGGAGTTCCTCGACCTGGAACACGTCAAGCCCAACACCTTGGGAAACACCCGGATGCTGCTGCATCTGACACGGGAGCCAGACTCTGATGACTTTAGAGCTGACTGATCGGAAAGGTGACTGTTGATACCTATGTCGATACCTTGTGCAGCAGCATGCATGTGCGTCTGACATTTGCCACATGCGCAGTCTAAGTGAGGTGACGCGGTGAGCACCGGACAGCCGCCGTATCCACAGGATGATCCCGACCGCGATCGCACACCGTCGGGGCAGCCGGATTACGGACAGCACAACGCGGGTCGAGGCCCTGGCGGACTCGACCCCGACGTGACAGTCGTGGGGTACAGGTCGGAGGCCTCACAGCCGAACACCGGCCCCGGACAGAGCCAGCCCGGATACGGCCAGCAGGGCTACGGGCAGCAGGGCTACGGCCAGCAGCCCGACTACGGCCAGCAGGGTGGGTACGGCCAGCAGCAGGGTTACGGCCAGCAGCAGGGCGGGACCGGCGCGTACGGGCAGCAGCCCGGCTACGGCCAGCAGTCCTCCCACGAGCAGCAGGGCTACGGCCAGCAGCAGGGGTACGGGCAGCAGGGCGGGACCGGCGCGTACGGCCAGCAGCCCGGCTACGGCCAGCAGGGTTACGGCCAGCAGTCCTCCCACGAGCAGCAGGGCTACGGCCAGCAGCAGGGGTACGGGCAGCAGGGCGGGACCGGCGCGTACGGCCAGCAGCAGGGCTACGGTCAGCAGCCCGACTACGGGCAGAAGCAATCCCAGCCCGGTTACGGTCAGCAGCCCGACTACGGTCAGCAGCAGTACGGCCAGCAGCAGGGCTACGGCCAGCAGCCCGACTACGGGCAGCAGGGCTACGGCCAGCAGCAGCCCGCGTACGGGCAGCAGGGCTACGGCCAGCCGTACGGCGGTCCTCCCGGGGCCCCCGCCCCGCTCGCCGAGTGGTGGCAGCGCCTGCTGGCGAGGATCGTCGACGGGATCATCCTGGCGATCCCGTTGTTCATCATCACCGCGGTGCTGACCGCCGTTCTCGTGACGCAGGCGAACTTCAACACCGAGACGGGCGCCTTCACGGAGCCGGGCGGCGTGTTCCTCGCCAGCCTGCTCACCGCCCTGATCACCGGGGCGATCTACATCGCCTACGAGTTCTTCATGCTCACCCGGGGCGGGCAGACGGTCGGCAAGATGGTCATGGGCATCAAGGTCGTGCCGGTCGGCGGCGCCCTGCCGCCCGGCGGGCTCAGCTCCGACGTGGCGCTCAAGCGCGCCGGAGTGATCTTCGGTCCGCAGCTCCTGAGCTGGGTCCCGTTCTTGAACTACGTGGCCAACATCTTCTCCCTGGTGAACGTTCTGTGGCTGCTGTGGGACAAGCCGCTGCAGCAGGCCCTGCACGACAAGGTGGCCGGAACGGTCGTCGTCAAGATCAAGTAGTTCCCTGAATAACGGGGCCGGCGGTTGAACCGCCGGCCCCGTTTTCGCGTGCGGGCGAGAAAACGAGGGGCCTTAGGGGCTCCGTATGGGTCCAGGGGTCCACGGCCACGGAAGCGCAAAACCATTTGCCGCGCCCTGAGCAACGCGGGGGAACTTATGACCGAGTCTCGCCCCGCTCGCCGGAATATTCGCGTACGGTGCCCACAACGGGCTCACCGGCGCCTGTGGGTCCCCTATGAGGCGTCAATGCCGGATCCGCCGCCGTCGGGGGTTCGCGCACTACTCACCGAATGGTCTGCCCGGCGTGCCTCCGGCATCCTCGGCGATCCCGTGCCGGATTCTCTTCTTCGCCTTCCGTCGCGCGTTCAGGACAGCCGGTGAAGGCCTTCTTACGGACCCGGATCGGGGGCGCGTGGTGTTGGCGGGGTTGTCCGGGGGACTCATCGTGTTTGGTGGTTATACGGTCTACGACTATGTACTCCGTGCCAGAGCGGGTCGTACTCTTGGCAAGAAAGTGTTGAAGATCCGTCTTGTTCCATACGCTTGCGTCACATCGGCCCACACCGGGGTGATGAAGCGAGCGGCTCTCCGTCCGGGTGTTCCGTCAACGGCGGGCATTCCCGTGATGAACCCGCTCGCGGCGATCTCCGGTTCCATGGCGAGGTGCCGTTCGTCCCGGCGGGCAGGCCCCTTCATCAGCGGTTTCGGCGCGAGGAGGCCGACGGCGCGGCGGCCGGGAACCCCGCGGGCATTGGTATTACGGAGACGGCGATGATCACCTGATCGCCCTGTCGGTTTTTCCTCACGGCTTTACGGCCGCAACCGGTAAGGCGGCTGGAGAGAAGCATTAGGCTGGAGAGAGACGGACATGGTCGCCCCTGCTGACGCACGTCGCCGGCCGGTGGCGCTATGGTCATCTGTGGGCGGTTCCAGACCGATCGGGCGTGCCTGCGCGACCCGGGAGTCGCCGCCACATTTCCATGGTCCCCAGAAAGCCACCCACGGTGCGGAGCGAGGACGAATGTACGACGTATTGTCCGCGTTGATACCCCCGGCGGTCGTCGGCGGGGCCTTCATCTTCGGAGTCGTCAAGCTACTTCGGAGTGAAGCCGTCGGCCGGCGTCCGGCAAAACGACCCGACCCGGAGTCGCAGAAGAGCTGATCCACAGGTGCCTCGACTGCGAGTCTCGGTTGCCTGTGAGAATCGCCGGGCTCCTGGAATTGCCGCTCTTCGATCGCGGGTATATGTTTAGCTTGCGAATGAAACAATACCCGCGAAAGGATTGTGTAGATGGCCAAGCAGATCCAGGAGATTCTCATCGACGACCTCGATGGGGGCGAGGCCAATGAGACTGTCGCCTTCGCGATTGACGGCACCAGCTATGAGATTGACCTGAGTGACGTTAACGCGAAGAAGCTCCGTGACTCCCTGTCGCCTTTCGTGCAGAGCGCCCGCCGGTCCGGCGCCCTGGCTCCCCGTCGCCGCCGCGCAGGCGGAGCGCGGGCGCTCACGCGAGAGAAGAGCGCCGACATCCGGGCGTGGGCGAAGTCTCACGGCCTTAATGTCAGCGAGCGCGGTCGAATCGCCTCCAAGATCGTCGAGCAGTACGAAGCGGCTCACTAGATCGGCTCAGCGGATCGAGTGAATCATGCGGTTATGGCGGTCACGGTGGGGTCCGGTGGCGGCCATGACCGCATGATGCGTTTCGCCGACAGACAAACGTCGTTCGCTTGCGGCGTAGCGGGAACATCCCGCCCCTCGTAAGTAGTTGGATGGAGGGTGAACGCCCTGCTCTCGGGGAACGTCTTCTGCATAGAGCGGTCGCCGGGTCGGGGCTACCATGCGGGATGACAGGGCTCGGATATCCCGGACCTGCCTGACCGCTCTGTGAGGAGCGACGAGATGTTCGAGAGGTTCACCGACCGCGCACGGCGGGTTGTCGTCCTGGCCCAAGAAGAGGCCCGGATGCTCAACCACAACTACATCGGTACGGAGCACATTCTTCTTGGCTTGATCCATGAAGGTGAAGGCGTTGCCGCCAAGGCTCTGGAGAGCCTCGGCATCAGTCTTGAAGGTGTGCGTCAGCAGGTCGAGGAGATCATCGGCCAGGGTCAGTCTGCGCCGTCGGGGCACATTCCGTTCACCCCGCGTGCCAAGAAGGTCCTTGAGCTTTCGCTCCGCGAAGCCCTGCAGCTAGGCCACAACTACATCGGCACCGAGCACATCCTGCTCGGCCTCATCCGTGAGGGCGAGGGCGTCGCCGCCCAGGTGCTGGTGAAGCTGGGCGCCGATCTCAACCGGGTCCGGCAGCAGGTCATCCAGTTGCTCCACGGCTACCAGGGCAAGGAGCCGGCCGCCGCGGGCGGCCCGACCGAGGCCGCGCCGTCGACCTCCCTTGTGCTGGACCAGTTCGGCCGCAACCTGACCCAGGCCGCCCGCGAGGGCAAGCTCGACCCGGTCATCGGCCGGGAGAAGGAGATCGAGCGGGTCATGCAGGTCCTGTCCCGCAGGACCAAGAACAACCCGGTCCTGGTGGGCGAGCCCGGCGTCGGCAAGACCGCCGTCGTGGAGGGCCTGTCCCAGAAGATCGTCAAGGGCGAGGTGCCCGAGACGCTCAAGGACAAGCAGCTCTACACCCTCGACCTGGGCGCCCTGGTGGCGGGTTCCCGCTACCGCGGTGACTTCGAGGAGCGGCTGAAGAAGGTCCTCAAGGAGATCCGCACCCGAGGCGACATCATCCTGTTCATCGACGAGCTCCACACGCTCGTCGGCGCGGGCGCCGCCGAGGGCGCGATCGACGCCGCGAGCATCCTGAAGCCGATGCTGGCCAGGGGCGAGCTGCAGACCATCGGAGCCACCACCCTCGACGAGTACCGCAAGCACCTGGAGAAGGACGCGGCGCTGGAGCGCCGCTTCCAGCCGATCCAGGTGGCCGAGCCCAGCCTCAGCCACACGATCGAGATCCTCAAGGGCCTGCGCGACCGCTACGAGGCACACCACCGCGTCTCCATCACCGACGGCGCCCTGGTCGCCGCCGCCCAGCTGGCCGACCGCTACATCAGCGACCGGTTCCTGCCCGACAAGGCGATCGACCTCATCGACGAGGCCGGCTCGCGCATGCGCATCCGCCGCATGACCGCGCCGCCGGACCTCCGCGAGTACGACGAGAAGATCGCCAACGTGCGGCGCGACAAGGAGTCCGCGATAGACGCGCAGGACTTCGAGAAGGCCGCCGCGCTGCGTGACCAGGAGAAGCAGCTCCAGCTCAAGCGCGAGCGCCGCGAGAAGGAGTGGAAGGCCGGCGACATGGACGTCGTCGCCGAGGTCACCGAGGAGCTCATCGCCGAGGTCCTGGCGACCGCCACCGGCATCCCGGTCTTCAAGCTCACCGAGGAGGAGTCCCAGCGACTGCTCCGCATGGAGGACGAGCTGCACAAGCGGATCATCGGTCAGGACGACGCCATCAAGGGTCTGTCCCGCTCGATCCGCCGTACGCGCGCCGGTCTGAAGGACCCGCGCCGTCCGGGTGGCTCGTTCATCTTCGCCGGCCCGTCCGGTGTCGGTAAGACCGAGCTGTCCAAGGCGCTGGCCGAGTTCCTGTTCGGGGACGAGGACGCGCTGATCATGCTGGACATGTCGGAGTTCATGGAGAAGCACACCGTCTCCCGCCTGTTCGGCTCGCCTCCCGGCTACGTCGGGTACGAGGAGGGCGGGCAGCTGACGGAGAAGGTGCGGCGCAAGCCGTTCTCGGTCGTCCTGTTCGACGAGATCGAGAAGGCCCACCCCGACATCTTCAACTCGCTGCTGCAGATCCTGGAGGACGGTCGCCTGACCGACGCCCAGGGCCGGGTGGTCGACTTCAAGAACACCGTCATCATCATGACGACGAACCTCGGCACCCGCGACATCTCCAAGGGTCAGGGCGTCGGCTTCGCGAAGAACAACGACGCCGAGTCCAACTACGACCGGATGAAGTCCAAGGTCCAGGAGGAGCTCAAGCAGCACTTCCGGCCGGAGTTCCTCAACCGTGTCGACGACATCGTGGTCTTCCACCAGCTCACGCCGAAGGAGATCATCCGCATCGTCGACCTGATGCTCGCCCAGGTGGGCCTGCGTCTGAAGGACCGCGACATGGGGATGGAGCTCACGCAGGAGGCCAAGCAGCTGCTGGCCGACCGTGGCTACGACCCGGTGATGGGCGCCCGCCCGCTCCGCCGTACGATCCAGCGCGAGCTGGAGGACACTCTCTCCGAGAAGATCCTGTACGGCGAGCTCCGTCCCGGCCAGATCGTGAAGATCGGCATCGAGGGCGAGGGCGAGAACGCGAAGTTCACCTTCATCGGTGAGAACGCGCCGGTCGACCAGGTTCCCGACTCGGCCGCCGCCATCGCGGAGCCGATCCAGAACTAGGAGCGACCGGGCACGGCCTGATCAGGCAGGGAGCAGACCCCGCCGTGAGGAGACTCACGGCGGGGTCTGCTTATTTGTTACCAAAGACGGTATCTCGCCACGACAGGTAGTACTACACTCTGTAGAGCGAGTTCGGTCGATCCCACCCAGATGATCTCAATGTCGTACGGACTGCGGTGGGAGCGGTGTCGAGGTCAGCCCAGCGACGTACCGAGGAATCAGCTCCGGGAGTGACGCGGAGGTCGGTGCCCGCGCGGGATGCTTCGGACGACCGGGTCGAGCTCCCGGAAGGGAGAGCTCCGGCTCACGCCGCCCTCGGCGCCCGGCACGGAGCCATCGGGGACGCTCACACGGAAAAGTACGCCTTGGAGGCACACATGCGTTTGCGGCACGAGGACGGGACGCTCGTTCACCTGGCCTACAACGCGGGTGTGCACCCCGCCGAGGATCTGGAGAACCTCATCGCGCACCTGACGCGGTACGCGGTGCCGGTGCGCAAGCGCCTCGGGGTGGAGCGCATGGGGGTCGGCCTCTGGCTCTCCCCGAGCGTCGCCGACCATCTCACCGCCGACAGGATCGAGCTGGTGCGCCTGCGCCGCTCCCTGGAGGAACGCGGCCTGGAGGTCGTCAGCCTCAACGGCACCGGCGGCAGGAACCAGGAGGTCCCCGGCCCCGACTGGGCCAAGCCCGAGCGCTACCGCTACACGATGGCCCTCGCCAAGATCCTGGCCTTCCTGCTCCCGCAGGACGTCCGTTTCGGAAGCATCTCCACCATCCCCATCGGCTGGCGCCGCGACTGGCCCGCCGACCTGCACTCGATCGCCTCGCGAAGGCTGGAGCGCCTCGCCCGCGAGCTGCGCGGCCTGTACAGCGTCACCGGCAAGACGATCAGGGTCGGCTTCGAGCCGTGGCCCGGATGCGTGCTGGAGACCACCAAGCAGGCCCTCGACCGGGTGGGCGGCATCGACTCCGAGCATCTCGGGATCTGCCTCGACGCCTGTTACCTCGCGGGCGGCTCTGAGGAGCCCGGAGCCGCCCTGCGCGGCCTGGCCGACACCGGAGCCCCGGTGGTGAAGCTCGGCCACGTGCACAACCACATGGCCGCCGCCTGCCAGGAGCTGCCCAGCACTCGTCCGGTGCTGGAGGACACCCTCACCGCGATGCTCTCCGGCGCGGTGAGCGGCACCGCGCACATCGAGGTGGAGACCCACGATCTGGCCGTGCCGCTGCGGACCAGGGGCCCCGGCGCCCTGGTCAACATGATCGCCGAGGAGCTCGACTGGGCGCGCACCAGCCTCACCGCCCTCGGCCTGCGTCTCGCCGCCTGACCCCCGCGCCCGCCGGTCCGCCGGTTCCACGGCGCGGCGGGAGTCTTTCCCGTCGTGTACGGAGGCCTCGACGGGAAGGGCCCCGGCGGCCTCGTTCCCGGACGAGAGGCCGTCCGTGCCGACCGGCCGCCCCTCGGCGGGCAGGGGCTCGATCCGGCACGTGACCCCGGCCCGGAGGCGGTCCGCGTCGTTTCGGCCAAAAGTCTCAACCAGGAAGTCTCAGCCGGGGAGGCGGTAGGCGCCGTCGTCGAGGACCTCGGCCAGGCCGTCCGCCACCAGGCCGTCGAGGGCCCGCTCGCGCTGCGGGGCGTCGTCCCAGACCACGTCGAGAGCCTCCTTGGGCACGGCGCCGTGGGCCTGGCGCAGCACCGCGAGGAGGCGGCCACGGCACTGGCGGTCCGTTCCCGCGTACGTCTGGCCCTTGCGCGCCGGGCCGTCGTAGGCCGGCTTGCCCGCCAGGCGCCAGGCGCACAGGTCGCTGATCGGGCAGTCGGCGCAGCGGGCGGCGCGGGCGGTGCACACCAGGGCGCCCAGCTCCATGATCGCGACCGCCCAGACGGGGGCGCGCTCGGCGTCCGGGAGGAGCGAGGCGGCGAGCCTGCGCTCGGCGGGAGTGGTGGCCTTCGGCGGGTACTCCTGGCCGCTGACGGCCCGCGCCAGGACCCGCCGGACGTTGGTGTCGAGAACCGCGTGGCGGCCCTGGAAGGCGAAGCTGGCGACCGCGGCGGCGGTGTACTCGCCGACACCGGGAAGCGCCAGCAGGGCGTCGTGATCGGTGGGGACCTCGCCGCCGTGCCGGTCGGTGATCGCGCGGGCGCACGCGTGCAGGTTCAGTGCCCGGCGGGGGTAGCCGAGGCGGCCCCAGTGGCGTACGGCCTCGCCGGGGGCCTCGCGGGCGAGCGAGGCGGGCGTGGGCCAGCGTTCCATCCACTCGGTCCAGACGGGCAGCACCCTGACCACCGGAGTCTGCTGCAGCATGATCTCGCTGACCAGGATCGACCAGGGGGAGGCGCCGGGCGCCCGCCAGGGAAGGTCGCGGGCGTTGGCGGCGTACCAGTCGAGGACGGGTTCGAGTAAGCGGTTCGGCTCGGGCACCTTTCGACGATAGTGCGGCCCCGGGCCCCCTTGACCGGCCTTCCCCCGCCTTCGTCCGTCGGCGTCCCGTGTCGGGAGGCCGAAACAGGCCGGAAGCGGCGGGTCGCCTGCTGTGGCCCGCGAGGACTAACCATACTGAGCGTATGGATCCCGACACGTTCCGTAGCGATATCGGAGTCGACGTCTACTGGCGGCGCCGGATGGCCGCGCTCGTCGGTGTGCTCGTGGTGGTCGCCTTCGTGGCGTGGGCCTGCTCGTCGACGAGCGGTCCCGACGACGTCAGGGAGAGAAACTCGGCCGCCCGGCAGGAGACCCCGGACCCGCTGGTGGCCGTCCTGCCGACCGTGACGCTCATCCCCTCGCCGACCGCGAGCCCGACGCCCTCGCCGGGGGTGGCCAAGGCGTCCGCCAGGCCCAGGCGGCCCGGCGAGGCCTGTGTCTCCCCGCAGCTCGTGCTGAGCATGGAGGGCCAGGGGACGGTCTACCCGGCGGGCATCCGGCCCCGGTTCACCCTCACCCTCGTCAACGTCGGCAAGGTGATGTGCACCGCCGACGTGGGGCCGCGCGCCATGGAGGTGCGTATCACCTCCGGCGACGACCGCGTGTGGTCGTCCTCCGACTGCGTCAGCGGCGAGGCCACCAACGTCCGCGAGCTCGACCGCGGCATCCCGTACGTCAAGGAGCTGGTGTGGGACCGTCGCCGGTCCGGTGACGACTGCGCCGCCGACCGCGCGGCCGCCCTGCCCGGCACCTACGTCGCGGTGGTCCACGCCCCGGGCCTGAGGAGCCGCAAGGCCGTCTTCCACCTCAGGTAGCCGGCCCGGGGGGTCTCATCCGGTGGTCGCCCGGGACCCCGGCCCGCCTTCGGTGACCGGGGGCCCTCGTCCGGGGGAGCCTCAGACGTAGCGTTCCAGGATGGACGACTCCGCCAGCCGGGACAGGCCCTCGCGGATGTGGCGGGCCCTGGCCTCGCCCACCCCGCCCACCTCCTGGAGCTCGCCGATGCTGGCCGCCAGGAGCTTCTGCAGGCTGGCGAACTGGTCGACGAGGCGGTCGACCACCGTGTTGGGCAGGCGCGGGACCTTGGCCAGCAGGCGGTAGCCCCGGGGACTCACCGGGGTCTCCAGGGCGTCGTTGCCCGAGTGGCCGAGGATCTGGGCGACGACCGAGAGGTCGAGCAGCTCGGCGGAGGAGAGCTGGTCGAGCTCGTGCAGCGCCTCGGCGAACTTGCGCGGCCGGCGGCCCGCCACGGGCAGGTAGTCGCGCACGATCAGCTCGCGGTCGCTCTCCGTGCCGGCCACGAGCTCGTCCAGCTGGAGGGAGAGCAGCCGGCCGTCGGTGCCGAGCTCGACCACGTAACCCGCGATCTCCTCCGAGATGCGCCTGACCATCTCCAGCCGCTGGGCGACCACCGCGATGTCGCGGACCGTCACCAGGTCCTCGATCTCCAGCGCCGAGAGTGTGCCGGAGACCTCGTCCAGGCGGAGCTTGTAGCGCTCCAGCGTGGCCAGGGCCTGGTTGGACTTGGACAGGATGACCGCCGACTCCTCCACCACGTAACGGATGCCGTCGAGGTAGAGGGCGATGATCCGCATGGACTTGCTGAGGGAAATGACCGGCAGCGACGTCTGCAGGGCGACGCGCTGGGCGGTGCGGTGCCGGGTGCCGGACTCGTCGGTGGGAATGGACGGATCGGGCATCAGGTGCACGGCCGCCCGCACGATCCGCAGGTCGCCGGCGTTGAGGACGATGGCGCCGTCCATCTTGGCCAGCTCCCGCAGCCGCGTCGCGGAGAACTCGACGTCCAGCTCGAAGCCGCCGCTGCAGATCTCCTCGACCGTGCCGTCGTATCCCAGCACGATCAGGCCACCGGTGTGCCCGCGGAGAATGCGCTCCAGCCCGTCGCGCAGAGCGGTGCCCGGTGCGACCGCGGCCAGGATGGCCCTGCGGCGTTCGTCGAGCCCTTTGTAGGTTGCTGCCACATGACCCCCGTGGTCTGCGTATAACGCTCAGCTTACCGGCGAAGGCCTCGCGCGGCCCGGAATCGGTGGATGCCACGCGCCGTGCGGCTCCCATGACGCGCCGCACCGGTGCGAGCGTACGGCGCCTGTGGACGGACCACGGGAGCGGGGCGCGGCTCAGGTGACGTGGGTGAGGGCGTCCCAGACGTTCTCCGCCTCGACGACGTCGAATCCGGGCGCGAAGGGCGCGCCGCGCCCGGCCACGGGGACGAGGGAGTGGTCGCCGTTGCGCTTCTTGCCCGTGTCGAGGGAGCCGGCGGGGACCAGCGCCCGGGTGAAGCCCAGCCGGGCGGCCTCCGACAGGCGGCGCCGCACGTCGCGCACCGGGCGCAGCTCCCCGGCCAGGCCCACCTCGCCGAGCACCACCAGGCCGGAGGGGAGCGCCTTGTCGCCGGCCGCGCTGGCGACCGCGAGCATCACCGACAGGTCGACCGCGGGATCGCTGAGCTTGATCCCCCCGACGGTGGCGGTGAAGACGTCGCACCCGCCCAGCTTGGCGTTGAGCCGCCGCTCCAGGACGGCGAGGACCATCGTCACCCGGTAGGTGTCGAGCCCGGAGGAGGAGCGGCGCGGCTGCTGCGCCTCGGTCCTGGCGACCAGCGCCTGGACCTCGGCCGGCAGCGGCCGGGTGCCCTCCAGGGTGACCGTGACGCACGTGCCGGGCACCGGGTCGGTGCGGTGGGAGACGAACAGGCCGCTGGCGTCGGCGATGCCCTCGATGCCGCTCTCGTGGAGATCGAAGCAGCCGACCTCGTCGACCGGGCCGTACCGGTTCTTGATCGCGCGGACCAGGCGGAGCCGGGAGTGCCGGTCGCCCTCGAAGTGGAGCACGACGTCGACCAGGTGCTCCAGGGTCCGGGGGCCGGCGATGGAGCCCTCCTTGGTGACGTGGCCGACCAGCACGGTGGCCATGCCGCGCTCCTTGGCCAGCCGCACCAGGTTTCCCGCGACCTCCCTGACCTGGGTCACCCCGCCGGGGACGCCGGTCGCCTGGGTGGAGCCGATCGTCTGCACCGAGTCGACGATGAGCAGGTCGGGCCGGACCTTCTCGACGTGCGAGACCAGCGCGCCCAGGTCGGTCTCGGCCGCCAGGTAGAGGCGGTCCTGGATCGCGCCGATGCGGTCGGCCCTGATCCGCACCTGGGCGGCCGACTCCTCGCCCGTGATGTAGAGGACCGTCTGCTGCCTGGCGATCTTGGCCGCCGCCTCCAGCAGGAGGGTCGACTTGCCGATGCCGGGCTCGCCGGCCAGCAGCACGACGGCTCCGGGGACCAGGCCGCCGCCGAGGACCCGGTCGAGCTCGGGCACCCCGGTGCCGCGCGCGTGCGCCACCTCGGCCTTGACCTGGCCGATCGGCACCGCGGGCGCCGACACCGCTCCGGCGGAGGCCACGCGCGCCCCCGCGGCCGCCGTCTCCTCCTCGACCGTGCCCCAGGCCTGGCACTCGCCGCAGCGCCCCACCCACTTGGCCGTCTGCCACCCGCACTCGGCACAGCGGTAGCCACCAGCCTTCTTCGCCATGGCCGCACGTTACCGGCAGGGCCCGACAACTTTCACCCGGTACGGCATGTCGTACCGGGTGGAGGGAGGCGCGCGCTTCGTCAGATGTGTCAGATGTGGCCTTCGAGGTCGGCCAGGAGCAGGCGCTTGGGCTTGGCGCCCTTGATCTGCCGCACCACCTCGCCGCCCTTGTAGAGGTTGAGCGTCGGCAGGCCGAGGACGCCGTACCTCGCCGTGATCTCGGGGTAGTCGTCGGCGTTGAGCTTGGCGATCGTGACGCGGTCGCCGTACTCGGACTCGATCTCCGCCAGGACGGGCGCGATCATCTTGCACGGCCCGCACCACTCGGCCCAGAAGTCGACCAGGACGGGCTTGTCGCTCCGCAGCACCTGCTCGTCGAAGTTCTCCGCGGTCAATGTGATCATGACTCTCCCACTTTCCTCAGTACGCATCCTGGGCAGGCCGTGGTCAGCTGGGCCGCCACCTCCGCCCTCCGGGTGAGAAGCGCGCGGATCTCGTCGTCGATCTCCGCCAGCTTGCGCTGGTAGACGGCCACGGACTCCGGGCACGACCCTCCCGAGTCGTGCCCGGCCCGCAGGCAGTCCACGAACGGGCGGGCGTCGTCCAGGGTGAACCCGACGGCGAGCAGCGAACGGATCTCGGAGACGAGCCTGAGATCCGCCTCGCCGTACTCCCGGTAGCCGTTGGCCGAGCGCGTGGCCGTGATCAGGCCCTGCTGCTCGTAGTAGCGCAGCGCGCGGGCGCTGACACCCGCCCGCCGAGCCAGCTCACCGATCCGCATCCGGCCCTCCCCATGACACGACGATAAACCTTGACATCAACGTCAAGGTCAAGCCGCGTCGCGTTGTTCCCGGCGGGCCGACCGGCCGGTTGGGTCCGCGAGAAGGTCAGAACAGCTTCCAGCGCAGCAGGTTGGGGTAGGCGATCTCCAGGCCGGGGGTCTCGGCGATGGCCTGTTCGGCGACCGCGGGGGTGAACTCGATGCGCAGCACCGCCTCCAGGTCGGCGCGGCGCTCGAAGGACATGCGCAGGTCGAGCCTGTTCGTCTGCCAGCCCTGGCGGTTCCAGAAGCTCTCGACGGCCCTGGCCGAGTACGCGGGGATGGACTGGCCGAACCAGCGGCCGAAGGCGCCGCGGGTGGTGTCGATGTCGATCACGAAGGCCGCGCCGCCGCGCCGCGTCACCCGGGACAGCTCGGCCAGGCCGGGCTCGCACCCGGGGCCGAAGAAGTACGCCCAGCGGGCGACGGCCACGTCCACGGAGGCGTCGGGCAGCGGGAGGGCCTGGGCGGTGGCGGCGTGGATCTCGACGTTCCGCAGGGCGTGGCAGCGGCGCCTGGCCAGCCGTACGAGGTCCTCGTGCGGCTCCGCGCCGATCACGCGGGTGGCGGTGGCGGCGAGGGCGGGCAGGTGGTAGCCGGTGCCGCAGCCGATGTCGAGGACCGTCGCGCCGGTCCAGGACCGGATGGCCGACATCGCGGCCTCGGCGCGCCCCTCGGGGTCCACCGCCCGGTTCTCCAGTTCGTAGGTCTGTGGGGTGTTCCAGATGTTGGGGC
Organism: Streptosporangium heterodermiicola; assembly: GCF_051390675.1. Lineage (NCBI taxonomy): Bacteria > Bacillati > Actinomycetota > Actinomycetes > Streptosporangiales > Streptosporangiaceae > Streptosporangium > Streptosporangium heterodermiicola. Next base: position 100,897 of record NZ_JBPJSR010000019.1, on the reverse strand, counting down.
TGGGGATGGCGCCCCTCAAGAACCTCGGCATGCCCTCACCGTAATGGTGTGATCTGGGACGCGTCGGTGGTGGCGGACAGCACTGCTCTCCGGACCCGCTTAGGCTGGCAAAGGTGAGCGACTTGAGCGAGTGGGCCGGTCGGCCCGGCGGTGTTCGCGAGTGTGCGCTCCGAGCCGGAGACGAGGAAGCGGTATGAGCGTCCGTGTATCCAGCGCGAAGATCGCGCTGTCCACAGCGTCGGTGTATCCCGAGCGCACTCCCGACGCCTTCGAGCTGGCCGCGCGCCTGGGGTACGACGGCGTGGAGATCATGGTGGGCGCCGACCCCGTGAGCCAGGACGTCGACGTCCTGGAGCGGCTGTCGGACCACTACCAGCTGCCGATCCTGGCCATCCACGCGCCGTGCCTGCTGGTGACGCAGCGTGTGTGGGGCAAGGACCCGTGGGCCAAGCTCCAGCGCGCGCAGCGCGCCGCCGAGCGGGTCGGCGCCAGGACGGTCGTGGTGCATCCCCCGTTCCGCTGGCAGCGCGACTACGCGCGCGACTTCGAGATCGGCCTGGCCAGGATGCGCGACGAGACCGACGTGGTCTTCGCGGTGGAGAACATGTTCCCGCTGAAGGCCAGGGGCAACGAGGTCGTCCCCTACTCGCCCGACTGGAACCCGGTCGACTACGACTTCCCGCAGGTGACGCTGGACCTGTCGCACACGGCGGTGTCCGGGTCCGACGCCCTGGAGATGTTCACCAAGCTCGGCGACCGGCTCGCCCACCTGCACCTGGCCGACGGCCTGGGGGTGCCGAACAAGGACGAGCACCTGGTTCCCGGGCGGGGCGGCCAGCCGTGCGCGCCGATCCTGGAGCGGATGGCGGGCAACGGATACTCCGGGCTGGTCGTGCTGGAGATCAACACGCGCAAGGCGGCCAGCCGCTCCGAGCGGATCGACGACCTCGCGGAGGCGCTGGCCTTCGCCCGGCTGCACCTCGCGGCCTCCACCCCCGCATGAGCGAGCCCTTCGCGAGCGCCTCGTCCGGGGACGGGTCCCCGTCCGGGAACGGGTCCGTGTCCAGGAACGGGCTCTCGTCCGGAAACGGGAACGGGAACGGGCCCGCGTCCGAGGGCGGGCCCGCCGTGGAGGAGAGGAAGCGCCCGGGGCGCAGGCCGGGGTCGGCCGACACGCGTGGGCAGATCCTCGCGGCGGCGCGCGAGACCTTCGCGGAGAAGGGGTTCGACAAGGCGACCATCCGGGGCATCGCCCGGCAGGCGGGGGTGGACCCGGCGCTGGTCCATCACTACTTCTCCGGCAAGGAGGGGATGTTCGTCGAGGCGATGAACCTGCCGATCACCCCCGACATCGTCCTCTCGGCGGTCACGGCGGTGCCCCGCGAGGAGGTCGGGGAGCGGCTGGTCCGGCTCATCCTGACGATCGTCGCGGAGGAGGGGGCGCGCCAGCCGTTACTGGCACTGATCCGCACCGCGATGACCAACGAGCAGATGGTGGTCACGATCCGCGAGTTCATGACCGGGGCGCTCCTCAACCGGGTCGCGGAGGCCCTGGACGTCCCGCCGATCCGGATGGAGGCGGCGTTCTCGCAGATGTTCGGGGTGGTCCTGGTGCGTTACGTCCTCAAGCTGGAGCCGCTGGCCTCGGTGGACATCGAGGATCTGGTGAAACTGCTCACGCCCACGATCCAGGGCTATCTCGACCGGCCGGAATAGCCCTCCAGGCCTCCTGCTCGCCCGTTTCACGTCACGTCCCGCGGGTCTCCCCGGTCACTCCGATGTCGTCCGGAGGCGTACAGAGCATTGTTCTGGGAACGGTGTTGACCATAGGGTGACCACGGTCGCCGCGGGTCCCGGTGCGAAGCGAAGTTACTCATCGGTAGGATTCGTGGAGACCTCTTGTCATCGTGGATGACCGGCGGTCGTACGCTGGCAGCCAACGCCGTCTGTGGGAGGACCCGTGCTCTGGGTAGCGATCATCGGGCTGGTCATGACAGCCGTCGCGGTCGCGCTTGCCGCGCGCCGCGTGTTGTTCCTGTACAAGCTCGCCACCGTCGGGCCCGCCGCGCCCGAGCGTGTCGCGTACGCCAGGAGTCACCTGGGTGAGGAGATCAAGGCCCAGCTGGTCGAGGTCTTCGGGCAGCGGAAGCTGCTGAAGTGGACGGCGTCGGGCATCGCGCACTTCTTCGTCATGTGGGCGTTCTTCATCCTGGCGACCGTCTATCTGGAGGCGTACGGCGCGCTGATCCAGGGGGCCGTCACCGGCACCCCCGACTTCCACATCCCGCTCGTCGGGACGTGGGCGGTCCTGGGCTTCCTGCAGGACTTCATCGCGGTCGCGGCCCTGCTCGGCCTCCTCGCCTTCGCGATCATCAGGATCAAGAACTCGCCGAAGAGGCTGGGCCGCAGGTCCCGCTTCTCCGGGTCGCACCTCGGCGGCGCCTGGCTCGTCCTCTTCATGATCTTCAACGTGATCTGGACGATGCTGCTCTTCCGCGGCGCGGCGGCCAACACCGGCAACCTGCCGTACGCCTCGGGGGCGTTCGCCTCCGACGCGGTCGCCGCCCTGCTGCGCCCGCTGGGGGCCTCGGCCAACGAGGTGCTCGAACACGTCGGGCTGCTCCTGCACATCGGCGTCATGCTGGTGTTCCTCGTGATCGTGGTGAACTCCAAACACCTGCACATCTTCACCGCGCCGCTGAACGTGGCGTTCTCCCGGCGCCCCGACGGCAACGGCCCGGCCCAGCCGATGCGGATCGACGGCAAGCTCGTCGACTTCGAGGACGAGGAGCTCGACGGAGACCGGCTCGGCCGGGGCAAGATCGAGGACACCACCTGGAAGGGCTTCCTCGACTTCTACACCTGCACCGAGTGCGGGCGCTGCCAGGACCAGTGCCCGGCCTGGAACACCGACAAGCCGCTCTCGCCGAAGATGCTGATCCTGGAGCAGCGCGACCACGCCTTCAAGATCGCGCCGTACCTGACGGCCACCCAGGAGGAGCGCGCGGGCTTCCACGAGGACGTGCTGGCCCTGCTGGAGAAGCCGCTGGTCGGCGAGGACGGCGTCATCCACCCCGACGTGCTGTGGTCCTGCACCAACTGCGGCGCCTGCGTCGAGCAGTGCCCGGTCGACATCGAGCACATCGACCACATCCTCGACATGCGCCGCTACCAGGCGATGGTGGAGTCCAACTTCCCGTCCGAGGCCGGCGTCATGGTCAAGAACCTGGAGAACAAGGGCAACCCGTGGGGGATGTCCGAGACGAAGCGGGCCGACTGGATCGAGGAGCTGGCCGGGCGCGAGGTCGACCCCATCGAGGTCACGCTGATCGACGAGAAGATGCCCGACGACACCGAGTACCTCTTCTGGGTCGGTTGCGCCGGGGCCCTGGAGGACCGGGCGAAGAAGACCACCAAGGCGGTCGCGGAGCTGCTGCACGTCGCGGGCGTCAAGTTCGCGGTGCTCGGCCCGATGGAGGCGTGCACCGGCGACCCGGCCCGCCGCCTGGGCATGGAGTATCTCTTCGACATGCTGGCCAAGCAGAACATCGAGACCCTGAACGAGGCCGGGGTCAAGAAGATCGTCGCGACCTGCCCGCACTGCTTCAACACCCTCGCCAACGAGTATCCCCAGCTCGGCGGCACCTACGAGGTGGTGCACCACACCCAGTTGCTCGCCAAGCTCGTGGACGAGGGCAAACTGGTCCCGGTCACGCCGATCGAGGAGAAGATCACTTACCACGACCCGTGCTTCCTCGGACGCCACAACAAGGTTTACTCCCAGCCCCGCGACATCATGGCCAAGGTGCCCGGGGTGAGGACCCAGGAGATGCACCGGCACAAGGACCGCGGCTTCTGCTGCGGCGCGGGCGGCGCGCGGATGTGGATGGAGGAGCGGCTCGGCAAGCGCATCAACACCGAGCGGGTGGACGAGGCGCTGACCACCGAGCCGGACACCATCTCCACCGCGTGCCCGTTCTGCCTGGTCATGCTCGGTGACTCGATCAACGAGAAGAAGAACACGGGTGAGGCCAAGGAGACGCTGGAGGTCGTCGACGTCTCCCAGCTGCTGATCAAGTCGATCAAGGGCCAGCCCGTCGAGGCGTCCTGACATCCGGCCGGCAATCGGTCAGAGGGAACATTTTCCCGATGTTCCCTCTGACATATGGTCAAGTCATTGGGAAAAGGATGTCAGGTCCGAAAACCTTTCTCCACATAACGGGAAAATCACGGTAACCTCAACGTCGCGTAGCTCATTCAACGGGGAGGGGGCTTGACGATGCCCGTCGTCGTCAGCGATGCCGAGGTTACCCTGGCCGATGTTCTCTCACTTCGGCTGGCCGTCGACGAACCTCTGGCCGACGGCACCGAACTGGTCCTGCGTAACCGGGCCACCTCGGTCGAGAGCCGGGTGCCGCTGGGCACCCCGGACGTACGGATGCGCGAGGCGGAGCTGGCGGTCTCGCTCGCGCCGCTCGAACTCGGTCCCGGCCGCTGGGACACCTACCTGCAACAGGGCACGGCGCGCACGCGGCTGCGCAGCGTCGACCCCGGATTCTCCCTCGACCACCTCGACGCGTACGCGCTGAGCCGCCGCACGCTGGCCTATCGCGCCTACCGGACCCGCAACGGCTTCCTCGCCCTGAAGGTCGACGACGCCCGGCCGGCGGCGGACGTCCGTTCCGTCTGGTTCAGGGAGGGGCGCTTCGAGGTCACCGGGCTGCTCGCCTTCACCGGTCTCGACGACGACGAGGCGCGGCACGAGGCGAAGCTCGCGCTGCGCCGCAGCCGGCCCGACGCGGAGCTGACCTCCGTTGCAACGGTCCAGGGTGTGCGCTTCCACGCCGCGCTCTCGCTGTGCGACGTGCTCGCCGCCGCCCCCGACCAGACCGGCACCTGGGAACCCTCGCTGGAGGTACGCGGCGTGGCCACGCCGCTCCGCCTGGCCTCCCGGCTGGACGACGTCGACGGCAAACGCCGCCGCCTGCACTACCCCGCCGCGCAGATCGACGGCGTGCCGATCCGGCCCTGCTACACGGCGGACGACGAGCTCAGGATCGAGGTCGGCGGGTGAGGATCTGCCTGCTCACCCCCTCCGTCTACGGCATGCGCGGTGACGTCCGCTCGATCGTCAACCTCGCGGGGGAGCTGGCAGAACGTCACGAGGTCGAGATCATCAGCGTCCGCCGCCACCGGGAGAAACCGTTCTTCCCGGTGGCGTCCGGCGTGAGGCTCTCCTGGGTGGTCGACGCCCAGCCGGGGGTCAGGTACCTGCTCCCGCGAGGCCAGATGCGCACCGAGGTCGCCCTCTGGCGGCGGCTGCGCGGGCTGCGGGCCGACGTGCTGATCAGCACCCGGCCGGGGCTGAGCGTCCAGGTGGCCAGGCACGCCCCCCGCGACGTCACCCGGATCGCCCGCGAGTGGGGCCGGCCGCCGGTGCCGGGGCCGATCAGGAAGTTCTACCCGCGCCTGGACGCGGTCGCCGCCGCCACCGAGGCGAGCCGGGAGGAGTGGGACCGGCTGCTGGACGGGAACGTCCCGGTCAGCACGATCCCGGACGCGCTGCCCGCCGGGCCGTGGCCGCGCTCGCGGATGGACAACCGCATCGTCGCCGCGGGCGGGCGCCTGGTGCCGGTGAAGGCCCACGACCGGCTGATCCGCGCGTTCGCCGTCGTCGCGGGCAAGCGCCCCGACTGGCGGCTGCGGCTGTACGGCGGGGGCCCCGAGGAGAAGCGCCTGCGCGCCCTGGTCGGCGACCTCGACCTGCACAACCACGTCTACTTCATGGGGACGACCTCCGACCTGACCGGCGAGTTCGCCAAGGCGTCGATCGTGGCGACGACCTCCAGGACGGAGGTGCTCGGGATGACCGTGATCGAGGCGATGGCCAGCGGGGTGCCGGTGATCGCGTTCGACGCCCCCCGGGGGCCTGGCGAGTTCGTGGCCGACGGCCGGAACGGGGTGCTGGTCGCCGAGGGGGAGGACGAGATCGAGGCGTACGCGTCCGCGCTGCTCGCGCTCATCGACGACGAGCGGCGGCGCAGGGAACTGGCCGCGGGCGCGCTGGAGGTCGCGGCGGGCCACGGCGCGGCCTCGGTGGCCGACCGCTGGGAGAAACTGATCGCGGCCGCGTCCCATCGCGCCTGACACCGGTACCGTTGGGACATGCATGGGTACAGCGGTGACAAGCAGGCTTATCTGACCCGGTTGCGGCGCATCGAGGGGCAGATCAGGGGCCTGCAGCGGATGGTCGAAGAGGATGCCTACTGCATCGACGTGCTGACCCAGGTCTCGGCCGCCACGCGGGCGCTCCAGGCGGTGGCGCTCGGCCTGCTGGAGGACCACATCGGGCACTGCGTCGCCGACGCCATCAGCACCGGGGGGCCGGAGGCGGAGGAGAAGGTCAAGGAGGCCTCGGCCGCGATCGCCCGTCTCGTCCGTTCGTGACTAGTCACATGACTATCTTTTCCGACCACGTCCCGGACCCCGCTGGAGGGTCCGGGACCAGGTCTTGGAAACGGTTCTTCCCGAGGCCTCAGCAAACAGCCGAAGCACTCAATCCGAGCGCGTTGTCGAGCTCCACCAAGGTGAGGGGCCGTTCGCTGATCGCGACGGCGGACAGCACCTCGGCATAGAGCGCGATCTCGTCCAACGCGACACGGTCGTGGACCCTAGAGTCCAGGTCGTCGTGCCCCACCGCGTCGTCCTTCCTTCCGCAGCCCACACCCACTTCGAGGTTACGGCGGGCGGTCATCGGTGCCCATGGCCCATCGGGACCATTCCTCGCCCCGCCCGTCACATCCTCAAGGAGGATCATTTCCCGTTTAGGAGATCACAATTCAGCTAATTGTCTGATGCGTAGGGGGCTAGAAGGATATAGGGAGAGTAAGGATGAAATAACTGTATTTGTGGTTTAGCTATACCGGTGTGTGTCAGAAGTGACGGGGGTACGTTCCCGACACTCCGGGGACGGGATCGTCGCGCTCGTGCGTCAGCCGGTGCACGACCGCGGAGGCCGTCGCGAATCCGCGCTCCGGTATGTCGGTCCCCGTGAGGCGGCACCACGCGAGCCCGGTGGCGTAGGCGGCGCCGAGCAGGGCGGCCGCCGCGGCCCGGTCCGGCGGGTGGAGCGCCGATGGCAGCTTCCCCGAGCGCGGCCAGCACCCCCGCAGCGGGTGCGAGGCGTCGGTGAGCACCACGTGGAGGATGTGCCGCAGCTCGGGATCCAGCCACGGGTAGAGACCGTCGGCCGCCCTGGGCGCGACGCCCGACAGGTCGGCGGCGAGCAGCGAGGCGGCCACCGCCCTGGGGTCGGCGCCCATCGGGGCGAGGAAGCCCAGCGCCTGGACCAGGTCGTAGACCGCGTGCTGGAAGTGCTCGCCGGGCGAGGTGTCGGGCAGCGTCAGGTGGGGCGGGCATCGCGAGAGCCACGCGTGCCGTACGGGCTCGTCCCCCTGACGGGCCACGACGGGGTCCTGGCAGGCCCGGCGGAGCAACGGCTCGACCATGGACAGCAGGGCGTCGGCCCTCGGCCCGAACCTCGGGTCCTCGCGCACCGCGGCGGCGGTGTCGGCCATCAGCGCGACCAGCCGCAGGCCCGCCTCGGGGTGCCCAGCCCTGACCCGCTCGCCGTACAGCGCGACCAGGTCGTCCAGCGAGGTGGGCGGCAGCCAGCGGACCCACTCGTCACCGGGCAGGGGGCGGGCCAGGAACTCCCCGAACATCGACAGCAGCACCTCGTTGCCGTCGAAGGCCGGGGCGTAGGCGCACCACATGAGCGTGCCCCAGATCGCGGCGACGGGACTGGCCACCTCCCTGGCGAAGAGCTTGGCGAACGCCCCGGTGATCGGGAAGTCCTCCCTGCGCCTGCCGCGCTGGGCGACCACCAGCTCGCGGACCCGCTCAGTGATCTTGTACGGCACGTCGGGGCCGACGAACCCCTGGACCGACCCCCGGTCGGCGACGAGGTCGGCGCCGGAAGGCACCAGGTGCGGCGTGAGCATCGAGGTGACGTGGATCACGTGCGCCGCGGCGCGGAACTCGCGGTCCGCCGGGGGAGCGGTCAGGTACCAGCGGCCGTCGGCGGGATCCTGGCGGTACCACCGGGCGTGGGCGCCGAACAGCCAGCGCCCGCCGTCCGGGGTGGCCAGCGTGCGCTGCGCGATGGCCTGGGCGCGCGCGAGCGGCGGCAGCGCCACCCACCGGTGGTCGGCGACCATGGTCCGCACGTCGTTCTCGATGGCGTCGAACCCGTCCCACTGCCACACGCCGGTCATCGGCATTCCGGGGCGATGGCCCCTGGCCTGCGCCACGGGCGGGATGCCCCTGCCTCCCTTCGGTCAAGGTCGTGCCAGGCCCCGCGATCCCCCGATGGGGCCTGGCACGATCGTAAGGCCCTCCCCGCCACCGCGTCGGGGCGCGTCCGGTGCGGCTCGGGGCCGGGAAATCCCGAAACGCCGGTACACCTGGGCGTCCGGAGCTTTCGGATCTTCGGCGTTTGGTCGTTCAGGTCGGCTGGAGGGGTGACGGGAGGGCGGTCGCGGCCCGGTGGCGAGCCGCCTTGGCGATGTAACCGGCCGGTGTGCGGGCGAAGGAGTCGCGGTCGTCGTCGGTGAGCTCACGGATGATCTTCCCGGGGACGCCCGCGACGAGCACTCTCGCCGGGATCCGCTTGCCCGGTCCCACCAGGGCGCCCGCCGCGATCAGCGACCCCGCGCCGATCCTGGCGCCGCCGAGCACGATCGCGCCGATGCCCACGAGCGCGCCGGTCTCCACGTGGGCCCCGTGCACCACGGCCTTGTGCCCGAGGCTCACCCGGGGCTCCAGCACGGCCGGCTCGCCCGGGTCGGCGTGCAGGCAGCACAGGTCCTGGATGTTGCACTCCTCCCCGACCTCGACGTCCTCGTCGTCTCCGCGCAGGACCGAGCCGTACCAGACGTTCGCGGCACGGCCCAGCCGTACCCTCCCGACGACCACCGCTCCGGGGGCTATGTAGGCGTCCGGATGGATCTGGGGGACCGCGTCGCCGTCGAGGGCGGCGATGTAGGGCGTGGCGTTCATGCAGACGATGGTACGAGGGGGCGATCTGCCCGGTATTTCCGCAAGCAGGTCGGGCGTTCCGGTTGCGGACTTGGGCAGTAAGCAGGAAAGTCGTCTCCTGACGTCTCCTTTCCCGCCACACAACCTCCACGGGCAGTGCCATGACAAACCAGCACGAGAGCTTTCCCGACCTGATGCATGAGGACTCGTTCGAGGTCGTCATGCGCGGCTACAGCCGTCGTCAGGTTCACGACTACATGGACCGCCACCGCCACCAGATCCGCGACCTGGAGGAGCGGCTCGGGCGCGCGATCGACCAGGCCGAGCAGGGCCGGATCGAGTTGGTCGAGGCCCGCAAGAGGATCTCGGACGCCCCGCAGGACTACGACGAGCTCGGCCAGAGGCTCAGCCAGATCCTGAAACTCGGAGAGGAGGAGGCCGCCTCCAAGAAGCAGGTCGCCGAGGCCGAGTCGATCAAGCTCCGCGACGACACGGTCGCGGAGGCCGAGCGGCTGATCACCTCCGCCCGGGATCGGGCCGAGGGCATCCTGAACGCCGCGCAGCAGGAGGCCGAGCGCCGGGTCGCCGAGGCCACCGCCGCGGCCGAGCAGATGCTCGCCCAGGCTGGCAACGACGCCGAGGAGACGCTCAACGCGGCCCGTGCCGAGTCCGAGGAGACCCTGCGCGGTGCCCGCACCGAGGCCGACCGGATGGTCACCTCGGCGCGGAGCGAGGCCGAGCGGACGGTCCAGGAGGCTCGCGCCGAGGCCGACTCCACGCTGAGCGCCGCCAGTGCCGAGGCGGAGGCGACCGTCCTCGCCGCCAACACCGACGCGCACTCCACCCTGTCGACGGCCCAGCAGCGCGCCGCCGCCCTGGACGAGACCACCGGCCGCCGGGTCGTCTATCTCACCGACACCCACCACGAGGTCATGCGCCGCCTGCACGAGATGGGCGCCGTCCTGGGGGACCTGCTCCACCGCGAGGGCACGTCCGGCCCCCTGGTCGACGAGGCCTCCGTGCTGCCCCCGGCCCGCGTCCAGCCCGCGCTGCCCGCCCCGGTCGCCGGGCCTGACCCCGATCACGTCCCCGATTCCGCTTCCACCTCCGCCCCGGCCGAGGCTCCCGACGACGTCCAGGGCGCAACCGGTGCGGCGGACACCGTCACACCTGACGGCGCGGAGGCGCCGTCGGGACAGGCCGGGCACGCCCCGCAGGCCGGACCCGAGGACACGCGGGACGCCGACTTCGACAGCTCGTCCGACCTGGAGTCCGTACGCGTGATCGTGGACGACGAAGTCCCGGCCAGGGGCGCGGGCGAACGGCGCGGCGACCGTTCCGACGAGGCGCGTGTCGAGGTGTACGACGACACCGCCGGGCTCGGCGCCGACGACACCGACACCGACCTCGGTCCGGCCGCGGGGAAGGCCGGCAAGGGCGAGGAGAAGTACGCCGCCCCCAGAAGGAAGTAGGGGACCCCGCCCCCGGAGACCGTGAAGCGGGTTCGTGCGGCCGTGGAGACGTCGCGCGTCACGGGTGGCGGGAGTGGCCCGGCGATCGACGGGAGTGGCCCGAGGATCAAGCGGAAGCCCCCGCCCCCGATAGGGTCGGGGGCTTCCGCGATTGGGGGCCCGGCGCCGGGACCGCATCGGATCCGCTCATCCCGGCACCGGGCGGTCTTCAGGTGTCCGTTCGCGGCTCCGTGTCGCCGGAACGTTCCCGTTGGTCGAGTAGCTGCTCGCGCAGCCCTTCCGGATCGTCCGCGTCGATGGTCATCGCGCAGCCGACGTCACGCTGGGCGGAGGTCAGCGGGTGGTGGCGGGTGGCCCACCACCTGCCCGCGTCGCTCCGCCAGATCGTCCAGTCGGGGAACTCCCGGGCGATTTCAGCGAGATGTCGGTCGAGAGACATCCGTGCACCTTCCCCGCGCCCAGGCCCGCCTTTGCGACGTTCCACCTCTGACGGTGAGGCACTTCTCTAGAGAAATCAATGATCGCGGGGGACAGGTCAACCTATCGGTTGACGGATGGCCTTGATCTATGAGTCGAAGTCGTACTGAAGTACGTAAGAGGCGGCATCGAGGATCATCTCGTTGACCTCGACGGCGACGCCGTCGGCGGTGCGGGCGACCCGGGCGATCACGATGACCGGGGTGCCCGCGGGCAGGTCGAGCTGGACGGTCTCATGGGGATGGGGCATACGGGCCCTGATCTCCTCGGTGAAGTGCACCGGGGCGTGGCCGAGCTCGCCGAGGCGCGCGTATACGCCTCCCGGGCCCGTGTCCTCTCTCGTGATCGCGGTTCCCTCCACCAGGGTGGCGGGGAAGTGGGAGACCGACAGTTGCACCGGCCGCTCGTCCACCGAGTAGCGCCGCCTGCGGACCCACACCTCGGGGCCGCCCAGCACCCGGGCGACGGCGTCCTCGGCGGTCTCCCGGTCGATGTACACCTCGTCCACGGTGTAGGGGCGCCCCCTGGTGTCGGAGTCCCAGATGGCCTCGCCGCGCCCCCACTGGTCGCGGGAGAGCCGCCGGGAGCCGTGCCGCCTGATGGGGCGGAACTGCCTGACGTACACCCCCGAGCCGCGTTTGGGGACGGCCAGTCCTTCGTTGATTAGTACGGACAGGGCCTGCCTGGCGGTGGCACGGGCTATGCCGTGCCTCGCCATCAGGGCGTTCTCGCCCGGAAGCCGATCCCCGTCTCGGAGATCGCCGGACAGGATCGCTTCGCGAAGCCCGTCGGCGATGCGCCGATAGATCGGGGGCTCGGGAGGTACCGGGGACTGCTGCACGTTCGATCACCCTCTGTCACCAACCGGGTTTGGCGTCTCCAGAGAACTTGCCCCGCCTTGTCCACGATCGCACAGATACGGAGGTTGGTATCGTGCTTCTTTTGGGAGGATCGTGCCCGTGTGGCGATCTTAAAGAGTTTCTCCGGCCCGTTACCGTGGAACGGTCCCAGCCGGTATTCGGACGGCCCACCACCGGCGCGTGACGAGCGCGGCCGACACGGCCCCCGTCGCGTTGACGATCACGTCGTCGACGGAGCTCACCCGCCCCAGGCGCAGGACGTACTGGAGGACCTCCACGGTGAGCGAAGCCCCGGCCGCCACGGTCGCGATCCTGGCGAGTGACGCGAACCGCGCCGAACGGACGGGGAGCATGGCCCCGAGCGCGGCGAAGACCAGGAGATTGCCTCCCACCTGCACGAACGCCGCCTGTCCCGGCCCGTTGAGTGTCGCCCACAGGTCCGCGAACGGGACGAGGCTGACGCCGGAGACCCCTGCCCCGGGGGTGAGGATCATCCAGATCCAGGGCGCGGTACCGGCCACCGTGACCGCGTCGGCCAGGGCGGTGCGCGCGGGGAAGGGGTGCCCGGCGCGGGTGCGGCGGAGGGTCAGCAGACGGGCGGCCACGACGACCGCGGGGACCGCGAGGAGGGCCGCCAGGACGATGTTCCCCCACTGCTGCCACGCCTGGTGCATGAGGCAATGATCAACGATTCGGGGCGCGGAGGCCCGCAGGGCGGCCACCAGGGTTACGAGAAGGTGACCTTCGAGCAAGGGTCGTTCCCACCCTCGGCGGCGCCGCGAAGGCGTCCGGGCGCGGGGGAATCGGGGTGAGGGAGAGACCGGCCGGCGCAGTCCTCCCGGGAGACGAGGCCGGGGGTACTTGGAGCGGGAAGCCGCCTCCAGGGCAGGGAGGTGCCTTTCGGGGCTTTCAGGTTCTTCGGACCCTCCTGGGCTTTCGGGTCCTTCGGGTCCTTCGGGTCCTTCGGGTCCTTCGGGTCCTTCGGGTTCTTCAGGGTTTCGGGGCGGGGGCGTCTCAGGGGAGGGAGGCCGGGGCGAGGTTGCGGCCGAGGAAGTGCACGGCCCGGTCCCAGGCGGCCCGCGCGGCCTCCGGGTCGTGGAACTGCGGGGCCTCGTGGTTGTGGAAGGCGTGCCCGGCCTCCTCGGCGACGTACACCTCGACGTTCGGCCGCCCGGCCGCGGCCTTCTCCACCACGGAGACCCGCTCGCGCGGGATGTAGGGATCGGAACCGCCGAACACGAGCAGCAGCGGGCAGGTGATCTTCTCCAGCATGCCCGCCGCGTCGGGTACGGCGGATCCGTAGAACGACAGGACCGCGTCCACCTCGACCGTGGCCGCGAGCAGGTAGCCGATCGAGCCGCCCAGGCAGAATCCGACCACCCCGGCCCCGCCCTCGGCCTCGGGCAGCCCCCGCAGGTGCGTCAGGGCCACGGCCGAGTCGGCCACCCCGTGGGGGACGTCGAACGTGGAGACCATCTCGACCGACAGGCTCGTCCCCGCGTCGTCGTGGTCGGACACCCAGTTGGGCCGGATCCGCCAGAACAGGTCGGGGGCGCCGACGACGTACCCGAGCGCCGCCAGGTCCTCGGCCACCTTCCTGATGTACGGCCCCACCCCGTAGATCTCCTGGACCAGCAGGACGACCGGGCCCCGGCCTGCCGGGGGCAGCCACAGATGCAGGTCGAACGAGCCGTCGGCGACGGTAACCGTCTCGGTGCGAGCTTCCACGTGTTCCTCCTGCTGGCGTATGGCTTACGGCGGTCGGCGTACGGCGACGGACGGGCGGGCAGTGAATCGCATACCCGTCGAACGCGGACAGATGTGCGGACCGGCACACGTCCTGCCGTCAGATGGTCCTGGCCAGGGCGCGGGAGATGCCCAGCGCGGCGGCCTTGACGGCCGGGGCGAGCCGGGTGGGCTGGAAGCGGGCGAGCGGCACCGAGACGGACAGCGCGGCCACGGCCACGCCGTCGCCGAACACCGGGGCCGCGATGCACGCGCCGCCCAGCTGGGCCTCCTCCCGTTCGTAGGCCAGTCCCGCCGCCTGGATCTGGCCGATGGCCTCCTCCAGGCGACGGGGGTCGACGATCGAGTGCGGGGTCAACCGGCGCAGCGGGCGGCCGAGGACCTCGTCGATCAGGTCGGGCCCCGAGTAGGCCAGCAGGGCCTTGCCGATCCCGGTGCAGGTCAGCGGGAGGCGCCCGCCGACGCGCGAGGGCAGCGCGAAGGTCTCCTGGCCGCGGATCTTCTCGACGTAGACGACGTCGAGCCCGTCGCGTACGCCCAGGTGGACGGTCTCGTGGGTCGCCTCGTAAAGGTCGTGCATGTAGGGCAGCGCCGCGTGTCTCAGGTCGCGCTCCAGGGGCACGATGCTCCCGAGTTCGAAGAGGCGGCGGCCGAGATAGTAGCCGTCGGGGCGGCGGGTGACCGCGCCGATCGAGGTCAGTTCGGTGAGCAGCCGGAAGGCGGTGGTCTTGGGCAGGTGGCAGCGCTCGGCGACGTCGGTCAGGCGCAGCGGCCCTCCCGTGGGACGGAACGCGTCCAGCACGAGCCAGGATTTCTCCAGCACGGACAGCCGGTCGGGGTTCCGTTTCACGGAACGCATTCTTGCCTATGGGCCACTCACGGCTCTATACCCGTACATAGTGACCTTAAGGAGTACATCCCCGAGGAGCAGTCTTGTCTGACCAGGTGAACCACTTCATCGGTGGGGTGCCGGTCGCCGAGGGCGCGACGTTCACCACCCACGATCCGGTGACCGGCCTGCCGGTGCGCGAGGTCCGTGAGGCGGACCGGGAGGTCGTCGGCAGGGCGGTGGCCGCCGCCCGCGCGGCCCTGCCCGGGTGGGCGGCGCTGCCGGTGGCGGAGCGGGCCGCCTGGTCGCGCCGCCTCGCCGACGCGATCGAGGAGCGGTTCGAGGACCTGGTCGCGGCGGAGATCGCCGACACCGGGAAGTCGGTCACCCAGACCCGCACCCTGGACATCCCGCGCGGCGCCGCGAACCTCCGGTCGTTCGCCGAGATCGCGGCCCAGCACCCGGAGGACGCGTTCCACCTGACGGACGTGCTGAGCTACACCGTCCGCAAGCCACTCGGCGTGGTCGCGGTGATCGTGCCGTGGAACCTGCCGTTCCTGCTCGCGACCTGGAAGCTCGGTCCCGCGCTCGTCGCGGGCAACACCGTGGTCGTCAAGCCCTCGGAGCACACGCCGGGCTCGGTCGCGGTGCTCGCGGAGATCGCCGCGTCGATCGGCCTGCCCCCGGGCGTCCTCAACGTCGTGAACGGCTTCGGCGGCGGCTCCACCGGCCAGTTCCTGGTGGAGCACCCCGGCGTGGACGCGGTCACCTTCACCGGCGAGAGCCGTACCGGGTCGACGATCATGAAGGCGGTCGCGGACCGGGTCAAGCCCGTCTCGTTCGAGCTGGGCGGCAAGAACGCCGGGCTCGTCTTCGCCGACGCCGACCTGGACGCGGCCGTCGAGGGGAGCGTGCGGTCGGTCTTCACCAACGGCGGCCAGGTCTGCCTGTGCACCGAGCGGCTCTACGTGCAGCGGCCGGTCTTCGAGGAGTTCACCGGGCGGCTGGCCGCGCGCGCCGGGGAGCTGCGGTTCGGCCGCCCCTCCGACGAGGACGCCACGATGATGCCGATGATCTCCGCCGAGCACCGGGACAAGGTGCTCTCCTACTACGAGCTCGCAAAGCACGAGGGCGCCGAGATCCGCGCCGGGGGCGGGGTGCCGCGCTTCGGCGACGACCGCGACGGCGGCTACTACGTCGAGCCGACCGTGCTGACCGGCCTGCCGCCCGGCTCGCGGGTGAACCGGGAGGAGATCTTCGGCCCGGTCTGCCACATCGCCCCGTTCGACACCGAGGCCGAGGCGGTCGGGCTGGCCAACGACAGCGAGTACGGCCTGGCGGCGACCGTCTGGACCTCGAACCTGAGCAGGGCCCACCGGGTCGCCAGGTCGCTGGAGGCCGGGCTGGTCTGGGTCAACACCTGGTACCTGCGCGACCTGCGCACCCCCTTCGGCGGGGTGAAGCTCTCCGGCATCGGCCGCGAGGGCGGTACGCGCTCACTGGACTTCTACTCCGAGCCCACCACGATCACCATCAAGCTGGAGCCTGGACATGACTGAGTGGAGCGAGGCCACCGACGTGCACGCGGAGGCGGCCGACCGGCTGCTGGAGGCGGCCAGGAGCGGCAGGCCGTGCGCCCCGGTACGCGAGACGCTGCCGAACGGGAGCGCCGAGACCGGCTACGCCGTACAGGAGATCAACACCAGGCGGGCGCTGGACGAGGGCCGCAGGCTGGTCGGCAGGAAGATCGGGCTGACCTCCGAGGCGGTCCGGCGCCAGCTCGGCGTGGACCGGCCCGACTTCGGGATGCTCTTCGCCGACATGGCCTACCTCGACGGCCTGCCCGTGCCGACCGGCCGCTTCCTGCAGCCCAGGGTCGAGGCGGAGATCGCGCTGGTCCTCGGGGGCGACCTGGAGGGCGGCCCGTTCACGGTCGCCGACGTCATCCGGGCGGTCGACTTCGCGCTTCCGGCGATCGAGATCGTCGACAGCCGCATCGCGGGCTGGGACATCACGCTCGTCGACACGATCGCCGACAACGCCTCCAGCGGGGCGTTCGTCCTAGGCAACACCCCGGCGAGCCTGCGCGGCCTGGACCTGCGCCTGGCCGGGATGACCATGAACCGGCGCGGCCAGGAGGTGTCCACCGGCGCGGGCGCGGCCTGCCTCGGCCACCCGCTCAACGCCGCGGTCTGGCTGGCCGACGCGCTGGGCCGCACGGACTTCCCGCTGCGCGCCGGGGACGTCGTGCTCACCGGCGCGCTCGGCCCGGTGGTCGACGCCGAGCCGGGCGACGCGTTCGAGGCCCACATCGAGGGCCTCGGCTCGGTCAGGACGGTGTTCTCGTGACGGCCCGCGCCACGGGAGGATCCGGGAAGGCGGTCCACTCGTGAAGATCGCCATCATCGGCTCGGGGAACATCGGCACCGACCTGATGTCCAAGGCCCTGCTGTCGGAGAAGGTGGAGGTCGTCGCGATGGCGGGCATCGACCCCGGCTCCGACGGCCTGGCCCGCGCCCGCCGCCGCGGGGTCGCCACCACCCACGAGGGCGTCGAGGGGCTGGTCGCGCTGCCCGGGTTCGCCGAGGTGGACGTCGTCCTCGACGCGACCTCCGCGGGCGCGCACCGGCACAACGACCGGGTGCTCCAGGCTCACGGCAAGCGCGTCATCGACCTCACCCCCGCCGCCGTCGGCCCCTACGTGGTGCCCTCGGTCAATCTGGACACCCACCTCGCCGAGCGGAACCTCAACATGGTCACCTGCGGCGGGCAGGCCACCATCCCGATCGTCGCGGCGGTCGCCTCGCGGGTGCCCGTCCGGTACGCGGAGATCGTCGCCTCGATCTCCTCCCGGTCGGCGGGGCCCGGCACCCGGGCCAACATCGACGAGTTCACCGAGACGACCTCCCGGGCGATCGAGCGGGTCGGCGGAGCGGCGAGGGGCAAGGCGATCATCGTCCTCAACCCGGCCGAGCCGCCGCTGATCATGCGCGACACGGTCTACTGCCTGGTGGACGAGTGCGACGAGACGACCGTGGCGGAGGTGGCGGGCGCCGTGCTGGAGATGGTGGCGCGGGTCAACGGCTACGTGCCCGGCTACCGGCTCAAGCAGGACGTGCAGTTCGAGACGATCCCGGCCGGGGAGCCGCTGCCCGACGGCACCCGCGACGGCGGCGTCAAGGTGACCGTCTTCCTGGAGGTGGAGGGCGCCGCCCACTACCTGCCCGCCTACGCGGGCAACCTCGACATCATGACCGCCGCCGCGCTGCGCACGGCCGAGCGCCTGGCCGAGCTGCCGGACCCGGCCGCCCGTACGGACGCGGAGGTGGGCGCGTGAAGCTGTACATGCAGGACGTGACACTGCGGGACGGCATGCACGCCATCCGGCACCGCTACACCGTCGCCCAGGCCGCCGAGATCGCCGCGGCCCTCGACGCCGCCGGGGTGGCGGCCATCGAGATCGCGCACGGCGACGGCCTCTCCGGGGGGAGCTTCAACTACGGGGCGGGCGCGCACACCGACGACGAGTGGATCGAGGCGGTCGCCGGGGTCGTGCGGCGGGCGAGGCTGACCACCCTGCTGCTGCCCGGCATCGGCACCATCCAGGACCTCAGGCGCGCCCACGCCCTCGGCGTCACCTCGGTCAGGATCGCCACCCACTGCACCGAGGCCGACATCTCCGCCCAGCACATCTCCACCGCGCGCGAGCTCGGGATGGACGTGGCCGGGTTCCTGATGATGTCCCACATGGCCCCCGCCGAGGAGCTGGCCCGGCAGGCCGCGCTCATGGAGTCGTACGGGGCCCACTGCGTCTACGTGACCGACTCCGGCGGCCGGTTGACCATGGACGGGGTGCGGGAGCGGGTCCTGGCCTACCGCTCGGTGCTCGGCGAGGGTACGGAGATCGGCATCCACGCCCACCACAACCTGGGCCTGGGCGTGGCCAACTCGGTCGTCGCGGTGGAGAACGGCACCTACCGGGTGGACGCCTCCCTCGCCGGGATGGGCGCGGGCGCGGGCAACTGCCCGATCGAGGTGTTCGCCGCGGTGGCCGACCTGATGGGCTGGGAGCACGGCTGCGACCTGCACGCCCTGATGGACGCGGCCGACGACCTGGTCAGGCCGTTGCAGGACCGGCCGGTCCGGGTGGACAGGGAGACGCTGACGCTCGGCTACGCGGGGGTCTACTCCAGCTTCCTGCGGCACGCCGAGGCGGCCTCCGCGCGGTACGGCGTCGACACCCGGACCATCCTGACCGAGGCGGGCCGCCGCCGGATGGTGGGCGGCCAGGAGGACATGATCGTGGACATCGCACTGGACCTGGCACGGTCGGCGGAGCGAACGGACCCGGCACGGTCGGAGAAGCAGCCGGACCTGGCGCGGACGGGAGAGCGGTCGTGACCGACGTGCACAAGCTCGCCGCCGTCCTGGACGAGGCCGCCCGTACCGCCCGCGCGGTGCCGAGGCCCGAGCAGGACTACGGGGTCGCCGACGCCTACCGGGTCCAGGAGGAGCTGATCCGGCTCCGCCTGGAGCGGGGGGACCGGCTCGCCGGGGTGAAGCTGGGCTTCACCAGCGAGGGCAAGCGCCGCCAGATGGGCGTGCGCGACATCATCTTCGGCCGGGTGCCGGAGTCGTCGGCCATCCTCGACGGTTCGTACGCGGACATGTCGAGATATATCCATCCGAGAGTGGAGCCGGAGATCGTCTACCTCGTCGGGCGGCGCATCGCGTCGCCGGGCGACGCGCTCGCGCCGGGCGCCATCGCGGCCGTCGCGACCGGCATCGAGGTGATCGACTCGCGCTACGAGGACTTCAGGTTCTCGCTGCCCGACGTGATCGCCGACAACACCTCGGCCGCCGGGTACGCCGTCGGCCCCTGGCAGCCGTACGACCCGTCGCGCTGGAACCTGGGCGTCGTCCTGGAGATCGACGGGCGCGTGGTCCACGCCGGGTCGACCGGCGCGATCCTGGGCGACCCGCGCCGGGCCCTCGCGGAGGCCGCGCGCCTCGCCCTCCAGGCGGGGACGGTCCTGGAGCCGGGCTGGGTCCTCCTCGCGGGGGCCGCCACGCCCGCCGAGCCGCTCGCGCCCGGCGCGCGGGTTCGGGCCGAGATCCAGCACCTGGGCTCGGTCTCGTTCGCCGCCTCCGCGCCGGAACCCGCTCCGAAGGCCCCGGGAACCGTACCGGGTGCTCCGGAACCCGGGGTCCCGGAAGGGGAGGGATCATGAGCGACGGGCTCGTCGTCGCGGGGAAGGCCACGCCGCGAGGCAGGTTCCCGCACGTCAAACGGGCGGGAGACTTCCTGTACGTGTCCGGGACCAGCTCGCGCAGGCCCGACAACACGATCGCGGGAGCGGAGGCCGACGAGTTCGGCACGGTCGCGCTCGACATCGCCGAGCAGACCAGGGCCGTTATAGAGAACATCGGCGACATCCTCAAGGCGGCGGGAGCCGACCTGAGCGATCTCGTGCAGATCACCACCTACCTGGTGAACATCAACGACTTCGGCGGATACAACGCGGTCTACGCGGAGTACTTCGACGAGACCGGCCCGGCGCGCACCACCGTGGCCGTCCACCAACTGCCCCACCCGCACCTGCTCATCGAGATTCAGGCCGTGGCCCACCGACCGGAGGAGCGCCCGTGATCCCGCCCATCGACCTCACCAAGTGGATCGACGAGCACGCCCACCTGCTCAAACCGCCGGTGGGCAACAAGATGGTCTTCGAGGGCGCCAGTGACTTCATCGTCATGGTCGTCGGCGGCCCGAACGCGCGGACCGACTTCCACATCGACCCGTACGAGGAGCTCTTCTACCAGATACGCGGCAACATGCACGTCAACGTGATGACCCCCGGGGGGCCGGAGACCGTGCACGTGCGCGAGGGCCAGATGTGGCTGCTCCCGCCGAACACGCCGCACTCGCCGCAGCGCCCGGAGGAGGGGTCGGTCGGCCTGGTGGTGGAGCGGGTCAGGCCGGAGGGCGTGCTGGAGCGGTTCCTCTGGTACTGCCCGGAGTGCAGCGGCGTGGTCCACGAGGTGGAGCTCCAGGTCCGGGACATCGTGACCGACCTGCCGCCGATCTTCCAGGCGTTCTACGACGACGAGAAGGCGCGCACCTGCGAGAACTGCGGCGCCCCGCACCCCGGCAAGGGACAGTAGTTGATCATCGACGTCCACACGCACCACGTCCCCAAAGGCTGGCCCGATCTGGGCTGGCCGGGGGCGCCCCGGCTCAGGGTCGACTCCGAACGGGAGGCCGTGATCCTGCTCGGGGACCGGGAGTTCCGCCGGATCGCCGACGACTGCTGGAACCCCTCGGTCCGCCTGGAACGGATGGACGCCGACGGGGTGGACGTCCAGGTCGTCTCGCCGACGCCGGTCTTCTTCTCCTACGAGCGCCCGGCGGCCGAGGCCGTACGGGTCGCGAGGGTGTTCAACGACCTGGCGCTGGAGGTCTGCGCCTCCGAGCGGCTGGTGCCGTTCTGCCAGGTGCCGCTCCAGGACCCCGACCTGGCCTGCGCCGAACTCGACCGGTGCCTGGCCGCCGGGCACGCGGGCGTCGAGATCGGCAACCACGTCGGCGACCGCGACCTCGACGACGAGGGGGTCGTCCAGTTCCTCCAGCACTGCGCCTCGGTGGGCGCGCCTGTCTTCGTCCACCCCTGGGACATGGCGGGCGGCCCCCGGCTGGAGCGCTGGATGGCGCAGTGGCTGGTCGGCATGCCCGCCGAGACGCACCTGTCGGTGCTCGCCCTGATCCTGGGCGGTGTCCTCGACCGGGTTCCGGAGACGCTGCGCCTGTGCTTCGCGCACGGCGGTGGCTCGTTCGCCTTCTGGCTCGGCCGGTTCGAGAACGCCTGGCACCGCCGCGACGACCTGGTCGGGGTCTCGGAGTTCCCCCCGTCGCACTATCTCGGCCGGTTCAGCGTGGACTCGGTCGTGTTCGACGAGCGGGCGCTGCGGCTGCTGGTCGACACGATGGGGGAGGACGGGGTGATGCTCGGCTCCGACTTCCCCTACCCGCTGGGCGAGTCGCCGGTGGGCTCGCTGGTCCGCCGGGCCGGGTTCCTCTCCGACACCGCCCGCGCCAAGCTGCTCGGCGGCAACGCCACCCGGTTTCTCGGCCGCTGATCGGGAAGGACGCCGATCGGCGAGGAAGCTGATCGAGTAGGACGCCGATCGGGGAGGAATGCCATGAAATCCGGCATTGACGGCATTATGGGAGGGTTGCCAGGAGCCTAAACCGGGAGACGATTCGTGGCCATCAGCCGTGCGGAGTGTGTCGCGCTCGACGCCGCCGACCCCCTCAAGGACGTCAGGGACGAGTTCGTCCTGCCCGACGGGACGATCTACCTGGTCGGCAACTCCCTCGGCGCCCCGCCGAGGACCGCCACGGCGGCGGTGACGCGGACCGTGGAGCAGGAGTGGGGAGGCCGCCTGGTCGGCGCCTGGAACACCTCCGGCTGGTTCGACCTCCCGCTCACCACGGGCGACCGGCTCGCCCCGCTGATCGGCGCGGGCCCCGGCCAGGTGGCGGTGGGCGACACCACCTCGATCGCCGTCGTCAAGGCCGTGTCCGCCGCCCTGAGGCTGCGTCCCGGGCGCCGGGTCGTCGTCTCGGACCTGGCCAACTTCCCCACCGACCGTTACGTGGTCGAGGGGCTGGCCGAGGCGCTGGGCGGCTACGAGATCCGCGACGTCACCGGCGTCGACGACCTCGCCGCCGCCCTCTCCGACGAGGTCGCGTGCGTGCTGCTGTCGGAGGTGGACTACCGGACCGGGGCCCGCCACGACACGGCGACGGTCACCGCGCTGGTCCAGGAGGCGGGCGCGCTGATGATCTGGGACCTGTGCCACAGCGCCGGCGCCTACCAGGTGGACGTCTCGGCGGCCGACTTCGCGGTCGGCTGCACCTACAAGTATCTGAACGGCGGCCCCGGATCCCCGGCCTTCGTCTACGTCCACCCGCGCCACCAGGCCGAGGCGCGGCCCATGCTGACCGGCTGGCACGGCCACGCGGCGCCGTTCGCGTTCGAGCCCGGCTTCCGTCCCGCCGACGGCATCCGGCGCTTCACCGTGAGCACCCCGCACGTGCTGTCCTTCGCCTCGCTCAACGCCTCGCTCGACATCTGGGAGCGCGTCGACCTGGCCGCCGTACGGGCCAAGAGCGTGGCGCTGAGCTCGATCTTCATCGAGCTCGTCGAGGAGCTCTGCGCGCCGTACGGGCTGGAGCTGGTCTCGCCCCGCGACCCGGAGCGCAGGGGCAGCCAGGTCAGTTTCGGTCATCCCGACGGCTATCCGGTCATGCGCGCCCTGATCGACCGTGGCGTCCACGGCGACTTCCGGGCTCCCGACGTCCTCAGGTTCGGGTTCGCGCCGCTCTACATCCGCTTCGCGGACGCCTACGACGCGGCCGTGGTCCTGGCCGAGGTGCTGGAGAAGGAACACTGGCGCGACGACCGCTACGCCGGCCGTCTCACCGTCACCTGAGGGGGACTCGTCGCCCGGTGGGGCCTGTCACCGGGCGAGGCGCCTCCTGACCCGCCGGGCGGCCCGTCGTGCGGGGAGCCGGGGGGCTCAGCCGCGGAGCCGGGGAACCGGGGGCTCAGCGCCTGCTCAGCCGGCGTCCCCTGAACATCGGGTGGTCGGTCTCCCAGTATCTCCAGCCCTCCACCCGCGCGGGGACGCTGGCCACCCCGGCGGCGATCTTGCGTACCCGGCAGTCGTAGATCTCGCGCCATGCCGAGAAGCCCACCCGGTAGCCGAAAACGCGGTACCACATGTTTCCGTACTTGCCGTCGGTGACCGCCCGCTCGTATTCGTGTCCGGTCTCGACGATGTATTCCTCGGCGAGCAGCGGGTTCACCATGTTGCGCAACTGGCGGATCAATTCGTCCCTGTCGATCTCGCCGATTCTCTCCCTTTCGATTTCCATCTCGGCGTACACGCGATGCTGCCGGGTGACCGAAACCGTCATCGTGCCGCCGGGGCCGTCGATGAAGCGCGTACGGGGGACGAAGAAATTCCTCGGCCTGAAGGAATGGAACCTGAAGAAGGACCTCGGCTTGCATTTCTTGCGCGCCTGCTCCAGAAGCGAGTGGCGAGGGCCGTCGTCGTCATCGTCATCGTCGTCATCGTCGTCACCGTCGGTGCCGAAGTCGGTGCCGGTGCCGGTGTCGGTCTCGCTGTTGGGACCGGTGGCGGTCTCGGTGTCGGTGTCGTCGGGGCCGGCGTTGCTGGTGGTGGTGCTGGTCGACGTGACGGACGACGTCGAGTCAGGGGGCGGGTCGCCGAGCGCGGACGCGGCGGCGGGCGAGGAGGCGGCGACGACGAGGGTCACGGAGAGCGATCCGGCCAGGGCCAGCATCGCCGTTCCTTTCCCCGGCCGGCGTCCCTTTCGCCGGTCACGCACGATCGCGGCGCTCGTTTGAAGGTCGGGGGTGAGCATGGGGACACCATTCCCTTCGAGACGTGGTCCGTGGCCGCGACCAATCCGCTGACCGAAATACGGCTTTTGCCGATGCGCCGAGCCACTCAGCGTGACAGTGATGATGCTTACAGTCGTGATTGACGGTCATGTGATGCCACGCCGAGACCCAGTCCACCGAATAGGGAAAGGGCGAGTGAAAAGGGGTCCGGAGCGATTGCCCCCGCGTGCCGGGTCGTCGCCGTTCCGCGAGGGCGCGTGGAACCTGGCGTCGGAGCCGGCCCCGCTCTTCCGTGAGGGCGCGTGGAACCCGGTGTCAGGGTCGGTTCGGCCTCCCGGTCCGGTTCGGCCGTCCGGGCTCGGACGGGACCGGACGGTTCGGCGGTTCAGGGGCGCGGGAGGCTCCGCAGGTTCGCCTTCGCCATGTCGATCATGCGCCCGACCCCGCCGTTGAGCACGATCTTGCCCGCGGCCAGGGCGAACCCCTTCACCTGCGCCCGGCTGATGTTCGGCGGCATGGCCAGCACGTCCGGGTCGGTGACCACGTCCAGGAGGAAGGGCCCGGGGGTCGCGAAGGCCGTGGCCAGGGCCTCCCGTACGTCCGAGGGGTCCTCGACCCGCAACGACCCGATCCCGGCCGCGGCGGCGATCGCCGCGTAGTCGACGGGAGCGTGATCGGTGCCGAAGTCGGGCATCCCGTCCACCATCATCTCCAGCTTCACCATGCCGAGCGAGGAGTTGTTGAACACCACGGTCTTCACCGGCAGGTCGTGCAGCCGGACGGTGAGAAGCTCCCCGAGGAGCATGGCGAGCCCGCCGTCCCCGGAGAGCGAGACGACCTGCCGGCGCCGGTCGGTGAACTGGGCGCCGATGGCGTGCGGGAGGGCGTTGGCCATGCTCCCGTGCCAGAACGAGCCGATCACCCGGCGGCGCCCGTTGGGGCTGAGGTAGCGGGCCGCCCAGACGGTGCACATCCCGGTGTCCACGGTGAACACCGCGTCGTCGGCGGCGAGCTCGTCGATCAGGTTCGCGACGTACTCGGGGTGGATCGGCAGGTGGTGCTCGATGTCGTGGGTGTACGCCTCCACGACGTGCTCCAGCGCCTTCAGGTGCCTGCCCAGCATCCTGTCGAGGTGGCGGCGGTCCGTCTTCTGGGCGACGTGGGGCAGCACCGCGCGGATCGTCGCGCCGACGTCGCCGTGCACGGCCAGCTCCAGCGGGGTCCTGCGGCCCAGCCGCGTCGCGTCGTGGTCGATCTGGACCGTACGCGAGCCCGGCAGGAAGTCGTCGTAGGGGAAGTCGGTCCCGGCCAGCACCACCAGGTCGGCCTCGTGCGTCGCCTCGTAGCAGGATCCGTACCCGAGCAGCCCGCTCATCCCCACGTCGTACGGGTTGTCGTACTGGATCCACTCCTTGCCGCGCAGCGCGTGCCCGACCGGTGCCAGGACGCGTCCGGCCAGCGCCATGACCTCGTCGCGGGCGTGGCGCGTCCCGGCGCCGCAGAACAGCATCACCTTCTCGGCGCGGTTCAGCGCCGCCGCCAGCTCGGCCACCTGGTCGGGGTGCGGGACGACCGTGCCGGTCCTGGTCAGGAAGTCGTGCTCGCCGGTGGGCCGGGCGGCGGGCAGGTGCGCCACGTCGCCGGGAAGCACGACGACCGAGACGCCGCCGAGGCCGATCGCCTGCTGGACGGCGATACGGAGCACCCGGGGCATCTGCTCGGGAGTGCTGATCATGTCGCAGAAGTGGCTGCACTCCACGAACAGGCGCTCGGGGTGGGTCTCCTGGAAGAAGCCCGTGCCGATCTGCGCGGAGGGGATGTGCGAGGCCAGCGCGAGCACCGGGGCGCCGCTGCGGTGGGCGTCGTAGAGCCCCTGGGCCAGGTGGGTGTTGCCGGGCCCGCAGCTGCCCGCGCAGACCGCCAGGCGCCCGGTGACCTGCGCCTCGGCCGCGGCGGCGAACGCCCCGGCCTCCTCGTTGCGCACGTGGATCCACTCGATGCCGCCGGCCTTCCTGACGGCGTCGACCACCGGGTTCAGGCTGTCGCCCACCACCCCGTAGATCCGTTCCACCCCGGCCTGGCGGAGAACCTCGATGAACTGCTCGGCGACGGTCGCCATGGTGCCCCCTCGTGTCTGGCGTCACCGGGGTACCTCACCGTATTTCGCCGGATCACTCAGGAATCACTCCCGGTCACCCACGGTCACCCCTGGAGGAGGTGCCCGACCAGGTGCTCGGAGACCGCCTCCGGTCGCTCGACGTTCGCCAGGTGGGCGGCTCCGGGCAGGACGACCAGCCGGGAGCCGGGGATCCCCTCGGCGATCCGCCGCGCGTGCCCGGGCGGCGTGGCGGGGTCGTCGGCCCCGGCGAGCACGAGCGTGGGCGCCGAGAGCGGGGAGCGCCCGTGGCCGCGGTGATCGAAGCGGACGACCCTGAAGTGCCCGGTCAGCGCCTCCATCTGCGGATCCCACATCTCCAGCGTGGTGCCCAGGGAACCGGCCAGCACGAGCGGCCGGCCGTCGGCGGGTCCTTCGATCTCGTGATACAGCATTGTTCACCTGTCGCACATAAGTTCTTTATCCGGACATATTGTAGCTCGGAGGATACGTTCTCCAGAGAAGATGGCCAGGTCCGGCCGGAGGCCTGTCACTTTCCGTGGCGCCCTACCTACCATGCGGCGAGGTAACCGCTCTTGGAAGGGTCCAAATGACCGGGCAGAACCCAGCGACCGCCTCCGACTACGTGTTCGACAACGACGGGGACCACTCGTCCGACCAGCACCACTATCTCGCGCGGCTGCTCGATCCGCTCACCTTCGAACGCCTCGCCCTCACCGGTGTCGGCCCCGGCTGGGACTGCCTGGAGGTCGGGGCCGGCGGGGGCAGCGTGGCCCTCTGGCTGGCCGAACGGGTGGCACCGGGCGGGCGGGTGCTGGCGACCGACATCAAGCCGGGCCTGATCCCGTCCAGGCCGGGGCTGACCGTGGCCCGCCACGACGTCGTCACCGACCCGCTGCCGGAGGGCGCGTTCGACCTCGTCCACGCCAGGCTCGTGCTCAGCCACCTGCCGAGGCGCCACGAGGTCCTGCGACGCCTGCGGGCCGCGCTGCGGCCCGGTGGCTGGCTGCAGCTCGACGAGATCGACATCACCCGCTGGGTGGCGCCGCCCCTCTCCGGAGGGCGCGAGGGAGAGGTGTACGCGGCCTACGTCACGGCGATGGCCCGGGTGCTGAGCGCGGGCGGCGGCGATCCGACCTGGGGCGGCTCAGCCGCGCGGGACATGGCGGCGGCGGGTCTGGCCGACGTCGACCAGGCGCGCTGGACCGAGGTGTGGGAGCGAGGCTCCGCCGGGCTCGGCCTGCTGATCAGCAACAGCCACCACCTGGAGGACCACCTGCTGGAGGCGGGGATGACCCTCGGGCAGCTCCGGAAGGTCCGGGAGGTCATGTCGGCACCGGGTTTCAGCGCCCCCTCCTTCGAGATCCACTCGATCCTCGGCCGCAGGGCCCGCGACGACTGAGTGCCACGCGGGGAGCGCGACCATGACCGCCTGCCCGTGGCTGCCTGTGGCTGCCTGTGGCGCGAGAGCGGCGACGACCGCCGGCGGGTTGGTGGCCGGTGTGGCGAGCGAGGGTCACGCGGAATTCGTGACGGCCGGGGACCGGGCACGCGGGTGAGGCGCACCGGTTGTGGTAGGTGGGAAGGTTGGGGGTAAAGGTCCTGGCATGACGGTCACGGGCCTCACCGCGCGCATCTCCAGGGAGTGGACGCGTGCCCGCCGTCGCCACGGCCGGCTGGACCATCTGGTGCGGGCCGGGGTGCGCTACGACGAGGTGGACGCCGGACGGCTCTCCGCGGCGCTCACCTACTACTCCTTCTTCGCCGTGTTCGCGCTGGGGCTGCTCGGTTTCGCCGTCATCGGGCAGGTCCTCGACGATCCGCAGGTGGTGCGTGCCGTCGAGGGTTACCTCTCGGAGAACCTCCCCCGCCTGGACGTACAGGCGCTGCAGAGCGCCAGGGCCACGGCCGGGGCGATCGCCTTCGTCGGCCTGCCGCTCACCGGCCTGTTCTGGATGGACGCCCTGCGCTCGGCGATCAGGGCCATCTGGCGGATCGAGGAGTACCCGGGCCGCTTCGTGATGCGCCAGGTCATCGACCTGGGGGTGATGGCCGGTCTGGGACTGCTGCTGTCGGCCTCGCTCGCGGTGGCCTTCGTCGCGGAGACGGTACTGAACTGGTTGTTCCTGCACACGGTGGGCGTCGACGACACGCTGTCGCGGTGGCTGCTGTCGGCGGCCGCGTTCGTGATCGGACTGGCCGTCAACACCCTGCTGGCGATCGCCCTGCTCTGCGGCCCGCCGCGCCTGCGGCTGTCGCCGCGCCGGGTCATCCCGCCCGCTCTGCTCATCACCGCGGGGCTGGAGGTCCTCAAGTCCCTGGGCCAGGTCTATCTGGAGATGACCGTGGGCAACCCCGCCTACCACGTCGTCGCCGGTGCCGTCGGGATGCTCGTCTTCCTCAAGATCCTCAACCAGCTGATCCTCTTCGCGGCGGCGCTCACCGCCACCGGCGAGGGCACCATGATCGACCTGGCCGCCCGCCGCGCCCGCTCCGAGGCCGCCCGCGAGGCCGGGACCGCCCGTGAGGCCGAGGTCGCTCGTGAGGCCGAGGTCGTAGGTGACGCCGGGACCGCCCGTGGGGCTGATCCGGACGTCTCACGGGGGCCCGTGGGCGATGCTCCGAAGATCTCGCGGAGGCCGGTGGGCGGTTCTTCCGCACCCTCCCTGTCCGCCCCTCGCGACGGTCCGTAAGAGAGCCGGCTCCGCGACACGCCGAATCTCGCGTCTCATGTTTCGGCCATTTACCGGCGCTGTGATCTGTGTCACCCTCCATAACAAAGCTCTAGAAGCGGATTCTAGATTTTGGCTACAGGAAGGCCGGCGCATGGTCGACACGCCCACCACCCCACGCCTGAAACTCGGAGCGCCCCGCAACGGGGAGGTCGACGCCGGGTCCCGTGCCCCCTACGGCTGGGCGCCCCTGGCAGTGCTCTTCATCGTCGGGCTGGTCGACCGCATCGAGTTCAACCTGCTGTCCGGGGTGCTGCCGCTCATCCAGGCCGAGTGGGGCTTCGGCGACACCGTCGCCGGGTCCATACCGACCGCCTCCGCCCTGGCGGCCGCGCTCGTCGCGCTGCCCGCCGGGTACCTCGCCGACCGGCGCAGCCGTACCCGGATCATCGCCGTCGTCGTCTTCTGCTGGGCCCTGGCCACGCTCGGCTCGGGACTGGCCACCGGGTTCGCGATGTTCTACGCGATGCGCGTCTTCCTCGCCGCCGCCGAGAGCATCGACAACCCGGCCGCGGGCAGCCTCCTGGCCGACTACTACCCCCCGGCCACCCGCGCCCAGGCCTACGGCTGGACCCGCGTGACCGCCTATCTGGGAGGCGTCGGCACGCTGCTCGGCGGCGTGCTCGCGGAGGCGTTCGGCTGGCGCAGCGCGTTCCTGATCATGATCGTGCCGGGCGTGCTCACCGCGCTCCTCGTGTGGCGGCTGAACGAGCCCGTCAGGGGCCACCTCGACCGGCTGGTCGCCAACGCGGCCCCCACCGGCAGCGGCAACGGCGCCGAACCCGTTATCGGCGCCGACTCCGGTCTCGCCACCGCCGAGGCGCCCGCTCCCAAGCCGCCGTTCGCCCGCCAGCTCCGCGAGGTCCTCACCATCCGCACCCTGCTCGCGGTCTCCGTCGGCCTGATGCTGCTCAGCCTGGGCCTCGCCGGGGTCTTCTACTGGCTGCCGTCGCTGCTGGTGCGCAACTTCGGCATCGGCCCCGCCGCCGCGGGTTCGCTGAGCGGTCTCATGACCATCGTCGGCGTGGTCTCGGGAACCCTGATCGGCTCGTGGCTCGGCCGCCGCTGGCACGGCACCCGCAAGGGCGGCAGGCTCCTGGCGGGCGGCGGGGGCATCACGGCCGGGTCGGCCGTCCTGGCCGCCGCGCTCTCGATGGACTCCCTGGCCACCTTCTGCGTGGTGGTCACGGCCTCCAGCGTGCTGATGTCGATGGCCATCCCCAACCTGACAGCCTCGCTCGCCGACGTGATCGGCGCGGCTTCCCGCGGCCTCGGTTTCGCCGTCCTCCAGGTCCTCATCACCGCGGGGGCGGCGTTCGGGCCGCTGGTCGTCGGCATCGCCTCCGACGGCACCGGCTCGCTCATCTCCGCCATGTACGTCCTCATCGTGCCCATGGTGATCGGCGGCCTGCTCACCCTGGCCGCGCGCGGCTTCTTCGAGAGCGACGCGCGGCGGGTCCTCGAAGCGGCCCGTCGCTGACCCCGGCCCGCCGCTCCCCCCGCCCCCGCTCCGCCGCCGACTCCGGCCCCGGCACCGGCCGCCCACCTCGGTTCGGCCGTCCGTCACCGGACGGGCGGCCTCCGGACGGCGCCGGATGGTGACGGAATAATCTCAATCCGTGGTGGCGGTGAAGGGGCACCCGCTCGCCGACGGCACCCGGTGTGAGCTGGGTCGTTGCCGAAAATCCCGGTTTTTACGGGGTTGCGGTCGCGCGGCGCACCGTGAACATTGATACCCAATATTCGCTCCGGTGGCTTGAAGCGCGATATGTCCCATGGGCATAGTGTGTCGAATCACACACGCACCAGTCGCGGCGTGCGACCGCGGGGCACCTTAACGCCCGCGGCTGTCGGCCACGCGCAGGAACCGCGGATTGGACAAGTCGAATGAGTTCCCCCCCTCCGATTCGCTCGAAGATCCTCCGGATCCTCATCCTCCCCGTGCTGTCGTTGATCGTCCTGTGGGCGTTCGTCGCCTACTCGACCGTCGCGCAGGTCGCCGGCATCGCCCAGACCCAGACCCGCTGGCAGGTGCTCGGGGTGCCGATGCGGCAGCTGATCGTCGAGATCCAGCGGGAACGCCAGCTCTCCGCCGACGCGGCCGGTGCCACCGCCAAGAGCGGGCCGCTCGCCGACCAGCGGCGGGTCACGAACGGCAAGCTGGACCTGGTGCGCCAGGCGATCGCCTCCGCCGCGGCCTACGAGCCCGGCAACGCCCCGAAGGACGTGCGGTCGCTGGAGGCGGCCATGGACGGCCTCGTCCAGGTCCGCACCTTCGCCGACAGCGGTTCGATCACCGCCATCCAGGTCACCGACGGCTACAACGAGTTCATCAGCGTCGCCAACCGGCAGTTCGGTGACATCGCCGCGATCGCCGACCTGACGTCCTTCCGCAACGTCCGCGGCATGGGCGCCTACAGCACCACCGGCGAGTACGCGGGCCGGGAACACGCCGTGCTCACCGCCGCGATGAAGCGCGGCGAGATGACGCCCGCCGAGCACGCCGCCTTCGTCTCGGCGATGACCAGCCGGAGGAACTACCTCGTCTACGCGGAGCGGGACATGAGTCCCGACCTGCGGGCGGACTACGAGACGTTCGCGCAGAACCCCGCCTACCTGCGGTTCAAGGCCCACGAGGACAGGATCTTCTCGTGGAACCTCATCGGTAAGCCTCCGCTGGACGCCGCCGAGTGGAAGCGTGACGCCGAGACCGTTCTCGCCGCCGTCAACAAGCAGAGCGTGCAGGCGCTGGCCCGCTCCACGGCCAGGGGCGACGACCTCAGGAACGCGGCCGCCCTGCGGATCGGGCTGACCCTGGGGCTGGGCCTGCTCGCGATCATCATCTCGATCGTGGTCTCCTACCGGTTCGGCCGGTCCCTGATCGCCGAGCTGAAGCGGCTCCAGGCGTCGGCCGTGGAACTCGCCGAGGAGCGGCTGCCCCGGCTGGTCGAGCGGCTGCGCAAGGGCGAGGACGTGGACCCGGCGACCGAGGCCCCCGAGCTGGCCCCGGCGAACACCGCCGAGGTCGACCGCGTCGTGAACGCCTTCTCCAGCGTGCGGCGTACCGCGGTGGAGGCCGCGGTCGGCCAGGCCACGCTCCGCAAGGGCGTCGGCATGGTCTTCCTGAACCTCGCCTGGCGCAACCAGGCGCTGCTGCACCGCCAGCTCACGCTCCTCGACACGATGGAGCGCCGCGTCGAGGAGCCGGAGACCCTGGAGGGTCTCTTCAAGCTCGACCACCTGACCACCCGCATGCGGCGGCACGCGGAGAACCTGATCATCCTGTCCGACGCGGCCCCGGCCCGCAGGTGGCGCGACCCGGTGCCGATCTTCGACGTGGTGCGCAGCGCCGTGCTTGAGGTCGAGGACTACACCCGCGTCACCGTGCTTCCCATGCCGCAGGCGCCGCTGCTGGTCGGCGCCGCGGTCACCGACGTGATCCACCTCATCGCCGAGCTGGTGGAGAACGCCACCATCTTCTCGCCGCCGAACACCATGGTGCACGTGCGGAGCATGGTCGCGGCCAACGGCTTCGCGCTGGAGGTCGAGGACCGGGGCCTGGGACTGAGCCAGGCCAGCCTCGACGAGCTCAACGCCAAGCTCGCCGATCCGCCGGAGTTCGACCTGGCCGACAGCGACCGGCTCGGCCTGTTCGTCGTGGCCAGGCTCGCCGCCCGGCACGGGATCAAGGTCGTGCTGCGCCCCTCGCCGTACGACGGCACCACCGCGATCGTGCTGCTGCCGCAGAACCTGCTCGCCACCTGCGCGTCGCTGGCCGCCGAGGGCGTGTACCCACGCCAGGGCGGCGCGCACGCGGGCGGGCCCGTCCGGGCACTGAGCGCGTCCCCGGAGGAGTGGCCCAAGGTCCTGCCCGGTACGCGGGAGGAGGTGACGGCGACCGCTCCCGAGACCACGCAGAGCTGGTTCCCCACCCAGGACCGTCGCGAGGCTCCGGCGTCCCCGAACGGGTCCTCGACCGCTTCCAACGGGTCCCTGAACGGCTCCCCGAACGGTTCTCCGACGCCGGTGCGGCGGGCCGTGTTCGTACCCGACACCGACGACGACCTGGACGGGCTGCCGATGCGGGTACGGCAGGCTAATCTGGCCCCTCAGCTCCGCCAGACGCGTTCCCCCGAGAGGCGCGACATCACCGCGCGAACTCCCGAGGAGCTCTCAAACCTCATGTCGTCCATGCAACGAGGCTGGCAGCAGGGCCGCAGCCAGGCCGAGCAGGAACTGGACGTGTGGAAGCGAAAGGATGGCCACTCCGATGCCCGACCCCAGATCTGAACTGAGCTGGTTGCTCGACGACCTGACCCAGCGGGTCACCGGTATCCGGCACGCCATCGTGCTGTCCGCCGACGGCCTGGCGATGGGCGGTTCCCGGGAGCTGACCCGGGAGGACGCCGAGCATCTGTCCGCCATCTCGGCGGGAAGCCACAGCCTCGCGCTGGGCGCGGGGCGGCACTTCGGCCTCGGCGGCGTGCGGCAGACCATCATCGAGATGGAGGGCGGCTTCCTGTTCGTCACCGCGGCGGGACAGGGAGCCAGGCTGGCCGTGCTGGCCGCGGGCGACGCCGAACTGGGCATGGTGACCTACGAGATGGCGCTGCTGGTCAAGCGTGTCGGCGAGCACCTGTCCTCGCAGCCGAGGGGAGCTGCCCCGGCACCGGCCTGGAATGGTGCGAGGACGTGACGGGAGAGGATCCCGGGCCCCTCGTCAGGCTCTTCGGGGTGACCGGCGGCCGGGCTCGTCCGGTCGGGGAGAGCTTCGACCTGGTGGCCATCGTCACGACCGTCGAGATGCCCTTCGAACCGGTCGGGCTGATGCCCGAGCATCTCGACCTGCTGTCCACCTGCCGCCGGCCCACCCCCGTGGCGGACGTCGCAGCGCACCTCAAGCTGCCGCTCAACATCACCCGCGTCCTCCTCAGCGAGCTCCGACGCGAGGGCCTGCTCACCATCGACAGGCCCCGGCCGATGGGGAAGACGATCGACGAACGCATATACAGGGAAGTGCTGCATGGAATACGCGGCCTCTGAGCCGGGGATGACCCCGGCCGACAGCCCGGCCATGGCCATCAAGATCCTCGTCGCCGGTGGTTTCGGGGTCGGCAAGACGACCATGGTCGGCACGATCAGCGAGATCAGGCCCCTGCACACCGAGGAACTGCTGAGCGAGCGCGGCATCTACGTGGACGACACCGCGGGGGTGGAGTCCAAGATCACCACGACCGTCGCGCTGGACTTCGGCCGGATCACCATCCGCGACGGGCTCTGGCTCTACCTGTTCGGCACCCCGGGCCAGGACAGGTTCTGGTTCATGTGGGACGAGCTGTCCGTCGGCGCCCTCGGCGCGGTCGTGCTCGCCGACACCCGCCGCCTGCAGGACTGCTTCCCCGCCGTGGACTACTTCGAGCAGCGCGGGCTCCCATTCGTCGTCGCGGTCAACTGCTTCGACGGCGCGCGGCGGCACGACCCGATCAAGGTACGGCGGGCGCTGGGCCTGGACGGGGTGGCCCCGATCATCCTTTGTGACGTGCGCAGGCGCGACTCGGTCAAGGAGGTGCTGACCACGCTGGTCACCTACTCGGCGGGAGGCGCCTTCCAGACGGCTCACGCGGGCGCCTGACGCCCGGGCCTCCTTCCCTCCCCTCCGTCGAGTCCGCCGGGGCCGGGGGCCTGGTCGCCCTTCAGGGCCTCTCCGGTCCGCCGGCCGAGTCCCCGGCCCTCTCGCCGGGTTCCCCGGTTCTTTCGCCGCGTTCCTCGGTCCGCTCGCCGCGTTCCTCGGTCCGCTCGCCGCGTTCCTCGGTCCGCTCGTCGCGTTCCCTGTCACGCTCGTCGCGCCTCCTGTCGCGCTCTCCCAGGAGCCGCGCGGTCTCCTCGGAGACCTCGGTGGCCAGCACGGCCGACACGACGTCGACCAGGTGGCTGGTGAAGAGCCGGTCGTCCTTGCCCTCGGGCCCGGCGGCGCGGCGGGCCAGCTCCACGTACGTGACCCGGATCGCCATGAAGCGCTGGTGCAGGCGGCGCAGGGCGACCTCGGACAGCAGCGGGGCCACGAGCTCGCGCCACCGGTCGACGCTCTGCCCCGGGTCCGTGCTCCGCGTGGCGGGGAGGGGCGTGCGCTGGACGAGCTGCTCCATGATCCGCAGATAGTGCCGGCCGCCGTCGGGGTCGGCCAGCTTGGCGGCCATCGGCCGTACCAGCGCGGCGGCGAGGGTGCGGCGGGCCTCGGCCTCCGGGAGGGCGCCCCGGGACTCGTACTCGTCGAGCAGCTGGTGGCGGCGCGCCTCGATCTCGGGATGGTGCTTGGCGAGCACCGCGCCCAGCAGGCCCGCGCGGTCACCGAAGTGGTACTGCAGCGCCGTCGAGTTGCGCTGCCCGGCGGCGCCGTTGATCTCGCGGAGCGACACGCCGTCGATCCCGCGCTCGGCGAACAGCCGCTCGGCCGCCGCGACCAGGCGCCTGCCGGTCGCTTCCGGGTTAGGGGGCATGCGTGTTCCTGCCTTGCCGGTGGATGTGACGATCGCTAGGGTAATAATGCATGTGTATCAAATCATGAAGCAGTCGCATCAAGGTCGCGGCACACCCGCCCGGCGGCCCATCGGACCTGTAGGACCTGTCAGCCGCCGCTAAGGGGAGGACCCCATGGCCATCGACTTCACCCTCGCCCCCGAGCACGAGGAGATCCGCCGCCGCGTGCGGGTCTTCGTGCGGGAGACCATCATCCCGGCCGTCAGTGGTTTCGACGACCTCGACGACACGGAGAAGGTGACCTCGCGCGACGAGTACATCCGGGTCATCTTCGAGTTGCGCGGCAAGGCGCGGGCAGAGGGGCTGTGGCTGCCGCACATGCCGAAGGAGTGGGGCGGCATGGGCCTCGGCCACGTCGAGCTCGCCATGGTGCAGTCGGAGGCGGCCAAGACCCGGCTCGGGCCGTGGGTCCTCAACTGCTCGGCACCCGACGAGGGCAACATGCACACGCTGCTGCACTGGGGGACCGACGAGCAGAAGGAGAAATACCTCAAGCCACTGCTCAAGGGTCACAAGATGTCGTGCTTCGCGATGACCGAGCCGGAGGTGGCCGGTTCCGACCCCACGCTCATCCGTACCCACGCCGTCCAGGACGGCGAGGAGTGGGTCATCAACGGCCACAAGTGGTTCATCTCCAACGCCCGTCGTTCGAGCTTCGCCATCCTCATCGCCAAGACCGAGCTCGACGTGCCCGAGGGTTCGCGCGGCGGCAACACGGCCTTCCTCGTCGACCTCCCGCAGGAGGGGTGGAACGACGTCCGCGAGGTCGAGACGATGCACGGCTCCACCGGTCACAGCGAGATCGTCATCACCAACCTGCGCGTGCACGACAGCCAGATCCTGGGCGGGCGCGGCAACGGCCACCGGCTCGGCCAGTACCGCCTGGGCCCGGCGCGGCTGGCGCACTGCATGCGCTGGATCTCCCAGGCCGAGACGGCGCTCGACATGATGGTCGACCGCGCGCTCAACCGCTACAGCCACGGGTCGCTGCTCGCCGAGAAGCAGGGCGTCCAGTGGCTGATCGCCGACTCGGCCATGGAGCTGTACCAGTGCAAGCTGATGGTCCTGCACGCCGCCTCGAAGATCGACAGGGGTGAGGACTTCAGGACCGAGGTCTCGATGTCGAAGCACTTCGTGGCCAACAGCCTCAACCGGATCGTCGACCGGGCGATCCAGGTGCACGGCGCGCTCGGCTACTCGACCGACACCCCGCTGGCCAAGATGCTCCAGCACGCCCGCTGGGCCCGCTTCGCGGACGGGGCCGACGAGATCCACCAGATGCGCATCGCCGAGCGTACGATCGCGGCGTACCGGAGCACGGGCTCGACCAACGCCGCCACCGGAGGGTTGCCACTGTGAGTACCGACAAAACAGGCGGGTTCACCGGAGCGGGCGGCGGGGGCGGGCTGCTCAGCGGCCTGGGAGGGGAGATCCCGGCGGAGGCGTTCAACGTGGTCCGCGGTGACGATCTGGAGGGGAAGGTCGCCCTCGTCACCGGCGGCGGCAACGGCATCGGCGCGGGCGTGGCCCGGCGGCTGGCCGAGGGCGGGGCCCGCCTCGTCCTCGCCGACATCGACGACGTCGCGGGCGGGAGGCTCGCCGACGAGCTGGGCGCGACGTACGTCCACTGCGACGTGTCGCGGCTGGAGGACAACGAGGCGGCGGTGGCGACCGCGGTCGAGCGGTACGGCAGGCTCGACCTCGCCTTCCTCAACGCGGGCATCGCCTCGGGCTTCGGGCTGGGCGAGGACTTCGACGTCCGCCGCTACCGCCTGGCGATGGGCGTCAATCTCGACGGCGTCGTCTTCGGGACGCACGCCGCCCTCCCGGCCCTGCGCGCGGCCGGTGGCGGCACGATCGTGGCGACCGCGAGCATGGCGGGCATCGTCGGCATCCCGTCCGACCCCGTCTACGCCGCCAACAAGCACGCCGTCGTCGGCCTCGTCCGCTCGCTCGGCGAGGACCTCCGGCCGAGGGGGATCAGGGTGCATGCACTCTGCCCGTCGTTCGCCGACACCGCGATCCTCGGCGAGGGCAAGGCCGTGCTGGAGCGGCTCGGCTTCCCGATCCTGGACGTCTCGTCCGTCGTCGACACGTTCTTCCGGCTGCTCGACAGCGACGGCACCGGCGAGTGCTGGTTCGTCATCCCGGGCCGCGAGAGCGAACCCTTCACCTTCCGCCGCGTCCCGGGCCCACGATCCTGAGCCGGTTCCGGGGTGGATTCGGCGTGTCAGGTGGCTGGAGACGCCGCCTCCCACAGCGCGGACAGCGGAAGAGCGCGCATCCGGTCTCCGGATGGAAGTGTTTCCTGTCCCGCGTAGAGGACGTATCCGGCGATGAGCCGGTCGCCGAGTTCGCGGGTCAAGTGCTGAAGCCCTCTGTGGAAGGTTTGCCGGATTTTCCGGGCTTGTCTGTCGAGGGATGAGTCGACGAGTTCGGTGGGCGACTGTGTTCGGTTGAAAGCAGAGCGCGACGAGGAAGTGGTCCATAGCATCAACGCTATAAGCCGGGGTACCGTAGAACTGGAGCCGGAAGTTCGGAAGTGGCTTGAAAGCCTGCCTGTGGCATTGTTCGCGAGGGCGGCCTTCTACGTCGATCTGCTTGCGGCGGAAGGAGTTCCGCTGGGGGAGCCTTACACGAAGCAGCTTGACGGCAAGCTACGTGAGCTCCGGTTTCACCTTGACGATTTCGCCGTGCGCATCACCTACTGGATCGCACCTCATCGCCGGATTGTGCTCTTGACCGTGTTTCACAAGACGCGGATGCGTGATGACCGTGAGATCGAGCGGGCCCGGCGAGCCATGCGCCGCTGTGCCGAACTGGCGCACACTGTCGACGAGGAAGAAGAAACAGCATGAGCGAGCAGGGGAGCTGGCGAGAGCTCAGAGGTCGCCGGATGAGCGAGCCGGGCGCGGCTGAGGCCCATGAGGCCACGCGTCTCGCCTACGAACTCGGCAAGACGGTCCGGGGGATGCGCGAGGGGCGAGGCTGGAGCCAGAATGACCTGGCTCGTGCGGCGGCCATGACACAGTCGGCCGTGGCGCGGTTCGAGGCGGGCGGGACCGTCCCCACGTTGCCGGTTCTGGAGCGTCTGGCGCGCGCCCTGGACGCGGATGTCGAGGTTCGCCTGACGCCACGGGCTCCCGCCGCTTGAGCCGAGGTCTCGATGACGACGGGAAACCTTTGTCATGCCGCCGGCACTCAGCGCGGTGACCTGGTCGCCGCCCGCACCGGCCTGACCGATCAGCTACCCGCACTGCCGGGAGTCCACCGGCCGGGGTGACGGCCTGCTCACCGCCGTCGAAGCGGCGAGGTTCCCCCGTAGTCCGGACCTGCGGCATTCCTGGCCGTGGTTCACGCCGGTCTCCGGGCATACCTAGACGCTGGTGCCTTCGGCGACGGCGAGCCGTCTCGTCGCGGATCGGGGAGAGCCGTACGGGGTGTCGAGGTGAGGTCTCCCCCGGTCGGCACTCCCGTGTCAGACGGCCCCGGCTTCCTGACATCTCGCGTGCGCCCGACTCGCCGCCGCCTGCGGAAGCAGGCTTCTCCTCACCGCCGACGGCGCTTTCCTTGTTTCCCGATCCCAGAACAAAGGAATGTCGGCCCGGCGCTGAACGAAGGCTATATAGAAAATATGCGGCCCATCCATAGTCTTCACCCAGTCAGGCGGCAAACGGGCGAATAATTCGGCTCGTGAAGCGTCGCAACCTTTCTGTGATCCCACGGGGGAAATCAAAGATGAACAAGGTAATTCGTTCGCTGACCGTCACGGCGGGTGCCGTCGCCGCGCTGATGTCCTTCGGCGCCGCTGCCCAGGCCTCGGCGGGGACGTCCACGATCATGGCCGCGAAGGTGAGCTGCAACGCCCCCGGGACCGGCAACACCACCGTTTGGGGCAACTGCAAGAACACCGGCACCACGGCCGGCAAGGCAAGCCTGGTGTACTGGTGCGTCAACGCCATCGGCGGGGGCTCGAAGCAGTACAGCACCACGAAGAGCGTCCCGGCCGGCAAGACGGTCAAGTTCGTGGGCGAGTGCACTTTCAAGGCCCGCAACCCCTACTTCAAGATCGGCTGATCCCACCCGATCCCGCGGGGCGTCCCCGTCACGGTGACGCCCCGCATCCTGATTCACGGACGCGGGAGCGCCACACATCCCTGTACGGGGTGGGTGGCGCTCCCGTGTCCGTACGGGTGCGGAGGCGATGAGGATTCGCCCGTCTACCACAGGCCACGACGCACTTACCTGGTTGCGATCCCTCGTAGGGGCGATGAGGACACCCCAGGGTAAAGGCCCAGGCCGGAGGGTGCGGTAGCGGGTGCTGAGGCCGTTGTTTTGCAGTGAACCTCCGGTAGTGCGGAAAACCCGGGAGGTTTGCTGCAGAACGCATGTGGCTCTCGCCCGAGTCGAGCCATGGCTGAGGCTCCTGCTGGGTCAGAAGTCGTTGGCGCGGATGCTTGTGAGGAAGTTGGTCCAGTCCCTTGAGGTGAAGGTCAACAATGGGCCGGACGGGTCCTTGCTATCGCGGACGGCGACGAGGCCCGGCAGGTTGGTGGCCACCTCCACGCAGTCGTTGCCGCCAACGCTGTAGCTGCTCTTGCGGAATTCGGCGCCGGACAGATTAGGGGAGGTCATGGTGACTCCTCGCTGCGGCGATGAGCACCGCAGACTTCTCGGGGGACAGGCACACGTCAACGAGACGCTCGAAGGTCAGCATAAGGTTTCGCACCTGGCCGGCTGCCTCGATGTACACCTCCCCGGCAGGACCTTCCGTGTATCCCACGGCCGGGTCTTCTGCATCGAACGACAGAACGGAAAAGCCGCCTTCCATCCCGACATGTGCTCCTGTGCTGAACGGTAGGACCTGCACTGTGATGTGGGACCACTCCATGACTCGGAGAAGGTCGTCGAACTGGTGAGCCATGACGCCTGGCGACCCGATGGGGCGGCGCAGGACCGCCTCGTCCATCAGGACATGGAGCTTGGGGGCATTGGGGCCAACGAGACTGACCTTGCGGACCATTCGAGCGTCCACGCGGCGCCTCAACTCAGCTTCGCTCAGATTGGGCAATGTCGCCTTGATGACTCCATGGGCGTAATCCTCGCTTTGGAGCAGGCCCGGAATAGCGCGTTGTTCCCACTTGAGGATCGTGGACGCCTCTGCCTCCATGCTGATGTAACTGCCGGTGAACACATCGCTATATGCGGTCCACCAACCACGTCGCCCGGCGTCTTTGCCGAGCTGGATCAAGCTTGCTGTCGTCGCGCTGTCCGCCCCGAACAGATCGCAGGCATCGGCTAGATCCGCCTCGGACACCATGATCCGACCAGCTTCGATACGGTGCGCCTTGCTGGCGGACCAGCCGAGCCGCCGGGCTACTTCGGGCACGGACAGACCCGCGCGCTCCCGAAGTCGGCGCAGCTCACGGCCTAAGCGGCGATGACGAACGGTAGGGGACTTCATTGGCATAGAGACATTGTGCCGCTACTGCTCGTGAAAATTCTATGTGCGTAAGGCTTGCGTACGTGCCTCACGCACGCTCATGATGTCTCTAGCGACGCTACTGTGAGTGAGGTCATCGTGACAAGGTCGAATGGGGTCGAGCCCTTTGGTTGGCTCAGGCGCGGGGCGCCGGGCTTTCCTCCTGAGGGGAGGATTCCCATTCGTCGGGAGGACGGGCGAAGGTCCCCAGTCCCCGGACGGCGTACACCACACCCTCTTCTCGAAGCCGTTGAAGCGCCTTGCGAGCAGTGCCCCGAGCCACGCCGAACTCTTGGACAATCTCGTGTTCGGATGCCACGGGTTCATCGACGGCGTACACACCCTTGCGGATGCGGTCCTTAATCAGTATCGCGACCTGTTGCCACTTCGGCTGATTCGCCCTCCAGTCGATCATCACTAGATCACCGTAGGTGTCCAGGCTCACCTGGAGATACCTACAGTTACCTCTGGTTCACCATGGACAACCATGGTGAATTTCTCCTACCAAAATGGACCCGCCTAGCGCTGCAACGCTTGGGCGAGTCCTTGATCAGGAAGGTCCTCCTGACCCGTGAACAACCCTAGTGCTCCGGTTCCTGACCGGCCGATCG
This sequence comes from Streptosporangium heterodermiicola, assembly GCF_051390675.1. Taxonomy (NCBI): domain Bacteria; kingdom Bacillati; phylum Actinomycetota; class Actinomycetes; order Streptosporangiales; family Streptosporangiaceae; genus Streptosporangium; species Streptosporangium heterodermiicola. The sequence goes on along the minus strand of NZ_JBPJSR010000019.1, from coordinate 59,562 downwards.
CGGGGAAAAACGGCTGCGGCTGTTTCGCTGAGGTCGCGCCGATGCCGATGGGGTGTGCCGTCTGTGGGCATGCGCCGTACGCGCATGGTTGTCCCGGTCTGCCCGCCGATCACGAGTACGCGCAGCCGTCCGGGGAGCTGATGGCGGTGCGTCTGGAGGCTCGCCGCCTCGGTCTTCCGTTGCCCGTGCCCGGCTTCGAGTCGTCCGCCGACGAGGCGGTTCCGGTCGAGGTGATCCCGCTGGTGCCCGCGCAACGTCGCCCCGACCCGTCCGAGACCGTCCCGGCCGTGCCCGCCGTGCCCGCCGTGCCCGCGCCGCTTCCCCGGCGAGCGCTCCGGCCTCGGGGAGCGCTCCGTTCCCCGGGAGTAGGACCCGCCGGGCCGCCTCAGCGTACGGACACCCGGTGCCCAGCCGTTGGTGGCGGGCATCCGGTCGCCCCGCGTTCTCGCCGATCCAGGACCGTTCCGCCCAGGCCGTCGTACGGCGGCGTACCCCAGACCCCTCCTGCTCACCTCATAAGCCGGACCCGCCCGGCGCTCGCGATGTCCGGGCGGATCCTTGATCGGATGGAGGTCCGATCCATGGACGGTGGTAAGTCAACGACACCCGGGCCGGTGATTTCGGGCTGGCGGGTCATTCTGAGTGACAGGGGGCGGTTGTGGGCCTCCCGGGTCGTCCCGTTCAGTGATGCCGAGTTCGACGCCGGAGCGGCGCGTACGGTCGACGCCGACACCCTCGACGAGTTGCGGGACGAGGTCGAGCGGCAGGAGAGCATGGCACGGCAGGTGACCGGGCAGGCGGCCTCGTGATCCGGCGCGGGCCCGCGCCCGCCGGAGGGCGGCACCGAGACGGCCTAATCCCCACCTTCGTTCCCCGCCGCTCGTGGGATCGGCGGGCACGCGCGGACGCGGAGCGGCTGGGTCGCGAGTGGAAGGACTGGGCCGTTCTCTACGGCACCCACTCGCGCCTGTTCTACGCGATCGCGGCCTGGCCGGTGCCCGGTTCGGAGATCCTGCGGGCCTCCACCGCCGACGACCTCGAAGCCCAGATGTACGAGGTGGTCATGGCCATGGCCATCCGGCGCGGTTTCCCGGCGAGTGCGGCGGTGACTCCCGCGAGATGACTCCCGCGAGCGGCGGTGCGAACCTTCCGGGACCGCTCGCGGGGATGGGGGCGAGCGGGGACCATGAGCCCGGCCGCCACGGCGGTGCCCTCGTCAGGGGTGGCGAGGGCACCGTTCCCACCAGGGCGCGGGAGACGCCCAGCGCGGTGCGGCCGGCCTCGGACGTCACCAGGATTTTCCACGGGCGCGAAGTTGACCGAACCGGGGAGTGATGTTTATTCGGTCATAGACCATCGACGCCAGTCGGTGGGCATTGACTGACGTTGAGGGAAAAGTCCTGCTTGTCCTGAGCGAGCTCTTCCCGTCAGGACCGGTGTCCCCGCCGCGAGTGAGCCAGTGAGCGAACGAGGCCAGTGAGTGAGCAGGCGGGCGGGCCACTGTGCGAGGCCGTCAAGAGACCGCCGTGCGAGGCCGTCAAGAGGCCGCTGTGCGAGGCCGTTGAGAGATCGCGATGCGCGGCCGTCAAAAGAAGCGGCCGTCAAAAGAACGGGAGAGCGACATGTCCCATCACCTTGACTCACCGGGTGCCCGGCAGGATGTCCGCCTGGACATCACCGACCTGTACGTCTTCCGGGGCGAGACGGGCACCGTGTTCGTGATGGACGTCTGTCCCTCCATCGCCGGTGAGGACGCCCCCAAGGGCTTCCACCCCGAGGCCACGTACGAATTCAAGATCGACGGCGACGGCGACCACGTCGAGGACCTCACCTATCGCCTCACCTTCGGCGAACGCGACGCTGCGGGGGACCAGGAGGTGGAGCTACGCCGTCTCGCCGGTGTGGAGGCTCGCGAGGTCGACGCGGCCGGTGCGGTGGTCGGCCGTGGAACGACCGGACGGCCGATCGACGCCGAGAGCGGCCTGCGGCTGTGGGCCGGCGAGACGAGCGATCCCTTCTGGATCGAACCCGACGTCCTCGCCGCGATCGGGAAGGCCTTCGCGAACGGCACCAGGGCCGACCTGTCCCTGCGGGACCCGGCGGGCGCGAAGAACCTGTTCGCCGGGAACAGGGTGTACGCCATCGTGCTCGAAGTCCCCGACGGCGACCTGCTTCCCGTCGCCGGTGACGACCGGCGCGTCGACGTGTGGGCCCTCACCAGCCTGGCCACCGACGCCGGTGGCCGGCGGGTCGTCAACCGCGCCGGCCACCCCATGGTCCACCCGCTCTTCACCCAGCACGACGGGGATCTCGGCGACCGGCTCAACGTCACCCCGCCCGCCGACGACCCGAAGAACTTCGGCGAGGTCGTCGCCGGCATGGTCGCCGGGGTCGTCGGCGCCTACGGGACCGCCGAGGATCCGCGGGCGTACGGCAGGCTGGTCGCCGACAGGCTCTTCCCCAACGTGCTGCCGTACACCGTCGGCACCCCGGCGGTCTACGGCTTCGCCCAGTGGAACGGCCGCTCGCTCACCGACAACGCGCCGGACGTGATGTTCTCCTTCGCCACCAACACCGCGTTCACGATCGGCCTCGACAGCGACTCCGTCGCCGCCGGGCCGACCCGGACCTTCCCCTACGTCCCGTCGGCCGGCTGATCAGTCGCCCACCGAGATGGCGCCCGAGGGGCAGAGCTGCCGAGCCCGGCGGGCGGCGGCGTGCAGCTCGGGCGGGGGCGTCTCGTCGAGGAGCACGACGGTGCCCTCGTCCTCGCTCTGGTCGAAAACCTCCGGCGCGGTGAGCGCGCACATGCCCGCCCCGATGCACCGCCCCAGGTCTGTGGTGATCTTCATATCCCCTCCTACCATCTGACCGGCAGCTCCCGTACACCGTAGATGGACATCGTGTCCCGCATCGGGACCTCCTCAGCAGGCACGGCGAGGCGCAGGCCGGGGAAGCGGTCGAACAGCATCGGGAACGCGGTACGCATCTCCACGCGGGCGAGCTGCTGGCCGAGGCACTGGTGCAGCCCGTGCCCGAACGCCAGGTGCCCGCTCGCGGGGCTGGTGACGTCCAGGCGGTCGGGGTCGGCGAAGCGCGCCGGGTCGCGGTTGGCGGCCATGACCGAGAGGGTCACCGGGTCTCCGGCCCTGATGAGCTCTCCCTCCACCTCGACGTCCTCCAGGGCCGCGCGGAGCGGGCCGACGTGGATGATCCCGAGGTAGCGCAGCAGCTCCTCGACCGTGTTGTCGATCAGCGAGGGGTCGGCGCGCAGCGCGGCGAGCTGCTCGGGGTGCTGGAGCAGGGCGAACGTGCCGAGGCCGAGCATGTTCGCCGTCGTCTCGTGCCCGGCGGCGAGCAGCAGGAACCCGACGTTGCTCAGCTCCTCGTCGGTCAGGTCGCCGCTCGTGATCAGGCCGCTGAGCAGGTCGTCGGCCGGATCGGCCCGCTTGGCCCCGATGAGCCGGAGGAAGAAAGCCCTGAAACTGGTGATCGTCGCGTGGATCTCCTCGACGGAGGACTCCAGGTTCAGCAGCACCGCGGTGGACCGCTGGAACTCGTCGCGGTCGGTGTACGGGACGCCGAGCAGCTCGCAGATCACCAGCGAGGGGATGGGCAGCGCGAACTCCCGTACCAGGTCCTGGGGAGGCCCGGCCTTCTCCATCGCGGCGAGCCGCTCCTTGGTGATCTCCTGGATCCTGGGCTCCAGCTGCTTCATCCGCCGCACCGTGAACTGCGCGGTGAGCGGCTTGCGGTAGCGGGTGTGGTCGGGCGGGTCCATCCGGATGAACAGGCCGGGGTCGGCCGGGCGGCGCATCTCCTGCATCAGCGGGAAGGGCACCGGGACGTTCAGCAGCTCGCGCCGGGAGCTGAACCGGGGGTCGGCCAGGATCGCCCGTACGGCGGAGTAGCCGGTCACCAGCCAGCCCGTGGTGCCGTCCGGGTAGGCCATCGGGGTCACGGGCCGCTCCTCGCGCAACGAGGCCAGGCGCTCGGGTGGTTCGAACGGGCTGGGGCGCCCGAAGGGGAAGGTGACCGCTTCCGGATGGGCCTGGTGGGGCTGTGTCATCTCGCGCTCCTCTGCGGTGATGCGCTCCGTCCCATCCAGAAAACTACATCAGATGCAAAATTACAACACGTGCAAAGTATGACCGGATGGATTAAGCTGCCCGCATGAGTGAGGTCCTGGGGCTGCGCGAACGCAAGAAGATCCGCACCCGGCACGCGCTCATCGCCGCCGCGCTGGAGCTCTTCATGGAGAAGGGCTACGAGGAGACCACCGTCTCGGAGATCGCCACGGCCGCCGACGTCTCGACGCGCACCTTCTTCAGCTACTTCGCGAGCAAGGAGGACGTGATCTTCCACAACTCGCGCGACGGCATCGAGCGCGTGCTGCGGGTGATCGCGGAGGCCCGTCCGGGAGACCGGGCGATCGACCTGCTGACCCGCGCCGTCGCCTCCGGCTTCGCCATGCTCGCCCTCGACGAGCAACTCCAGAGCGAGATAGGCCCGGCCAACTACCTCGTCATGACGGTCCCCTCGCTGCGGGCGCGCGGCCTGCTGCTCCTCTTCGAGAGCCAGCGGGAGCTCGCCGAGGCCCTGCACCGGGCATGCCCGGAGGAGCTGACCCTCGTCGAGGCGTCCGCGCTCGTCGGCGCGGTGGTCGGCGGGGCCAAGCTCGCCGCCTTCGTCAGCATGAGTAACGGCGCCTCACAGGAGGAGATGCTGGCCGCCGGTCGCCAGGCCACCGAGTTCGCCCTCTCGGCCCTTCGCGCCGCCGCCTCACAGCCCTCCTGAACGGGCCCTCCTCTCCACCTCTCCTCCGTTCGTGCTCCGTCGCGTGCGGCCGTGCCGGTCCATACCTCCGGTCGGGCGGTCATCCTGGTATGCCACGGGCGGCGTTTTCGCGTCTACGCTGACGTGACATGGCGACGTCCTCTCCCACCCGGGTCCTGCTGGGAGAGCGGCGCTTCGTCCTGCTCGCCTCGGCTCGGACGATCTCCGTGCTGGGAGACGGTTTCGCCCGGGTGGCCCTGGCGTTCGGCGTGATCGCGATCCCCGGGAGCACCCCCGCGCAGCTGTCGCTGGTGCTGGCCTGTCAGGCCGTGCCGCAGTTGCTGCTCATCCTCGTCGGCGGCGTGCTGGCCGACCGGTTCTCCCGGTCCGGGCTGATGGTGATCGCCGACGTTCTGGGCACCGTCGCGTACGGCGGGCTGGCGGTGATGTTCCTGACCGGTGACACGCCGATCCCCGCGGTGGCGCTGCTGGCGACCCTGGCGGGGGTGGCCACCGCACTGTTCATGCCGGCGATGACCGGGGTGGTGCCGGAGGTCGTCCCCCGGGAGCGGCTGCAGGAGGCCAACGCGCTGCTCGGGGTCGCGAGGAACGGCGCCATGGTGCTGGGGCTGGCGCTGTCCGGTGTCGCCGTCGCACTGGTCGGCGCCGGGTGGGCCCTCGCGCTCAACGCCGTCTCGTTCCTCGCCAGCGCCGCGCTGATCCGCGCCATGCGCCTGCCCCGCCGCCTCCGGGTGTCCATGGGATCCGGCTGGTCCGATCTGCGGCACGGCTGGCGGGAGTTCGTCTCACGGCAGTGGCTGTGGGTCGTGGTGGTGCAGTACGCGTTCGTCGTCGCCGCCGTCGGGGCCAACGTCGGCGTGCTCGGCCCCCTGATCGCCGTACGGGACCTGGACGGGGCGAGTTCCTGGGCGCTGATCGTCGCGGCCCAGGCGCTGGGGACCGTCGCGGGCGCGGGTCTCGCCGCGCGCCTGCGGCCCCGGCGGCCCATGCTCCTCGCCGTCCTGGTCACCTTTCCCACGGCGCTGCCGATGGCGCTCCTCGGGGCCGGGGCGCCGCTGTGGACGATCGTGGCCGCGATGTTCGCCGCCGGTGTGGCCGGGGACGTGTTCGGCGTGCTGTGGACCACCACCATGCAGCGCGAGGTGCCTCCCGACGCGCTCTCCCGCGTCAGCTCCTACGACTGGTTCGGGTCCCTCGCGCTGGCGCCCCTCGGCATCCTCGCGGCCGGTCCCGTCGCCGCCGCGATCGGTCCCGGTACCGCGCTTCTCGGCTGCTCCGGTCTCGTCGTGGCCGCCACGCTCGCGGCGCTGCTCTCCCCTCAGGTTCGCACTCTCCGGGCACCGGCCCCGGAGGAAGTCGTACGGCCCGCGTCTGGGGAGACCGCGGGCCGTACTCACTCACAGGAGGGTGGTCAGGGGTTGGGGACGGTGTCGACCCAGGCGGTCGACGCGGAGCGGTAGTTGTTGACGCGGCTCAGGACGGTGGCCGGGGCCACGACCTCGTTCTTGGAGTGGTAGAACCAGTCGACCTGCTGGACGTAGTTACGCGAGGTCGAGCTGCCGACCAGGCCGCCGCTGATGAACCAGAGGTTGAAGTTCACCGACTGCACCGTCTCCGGGTAGTACTCGCCGCCGTGCTCGGCGAAGAGGGCGCCGTCGATGTAGTACCTGATCTGGCCGCCGGAGACCTGCAGGACCAGGTCGTGCCAGCCCGCGTAGCTCTGCCTGACCTCGGTGTGCACGTTCACCGCCTGCCAGGGCTCGTTGCGGTAGGTCTCCCACGAGGTGGCGTACATGATGTTGGCGGGCTCGCCCCAGCCGCCGTTGGGCAGGTACTCGAAGTCCTGCTCGCTGTAGTTGGGGTCCAGGTCGGCGGCGAGCGGGGTGATCGTGAAGAAGGTCTGCACGATGTGGTCCCCGTCGGGACCGCTCACCGGGGCGTCGGAGAACTTCACCCGGGCGGCGTAGGTTCCCTCCAGGAACTTGCGCTGGTGCAGCACCTCCGACTGCTGGGTGCCCGAGGAGGTGCCGTCGGTCACGGCCTTGAGCTGCAGGGCCTTGTTGGTGCCGGAGACCGTGGGGAAGGTCACGTTCTGCTTGGGCCAGCTGGCGCCGGGCACGCCGGGGCCGCCGCTGTTGGTGCGCACGGTCCAGTTGTGCGCGGAGATGTTCGGGTCGTCGGCGTTGTTGTACGTGAAGTCGTCGAACACCACCCCGCTGCCCCCGGGAGGGTTCGAGATCGTCGGGGTGGGCGTCGGGGTCGGGTCGCCGCCACCGCCCGAGGGCGAGGTGCCCCAGACCAGGGCGCCGTTCTGGTAGACGGTCACCTTGGTCCAGTCGGCGTACGTCGTGCGGGCCGAGCCGAAGGAGTAGTCGTCGCTCTGGGTCAGCCGCTGCCAGTCGGCGCGGTAGAAGCGCAGCTGCAGGTCACCGGTCTGCGCCCCGACCGCGAGGTTCCCGGAGGTGAAGCCCACCTCCAGGTAGCGGTCGGCGGTGGCCGTACCGGGGGAGAGCGTCCCGAAGGTGCCGGTGACCGTGGAGCAGGAGACCACCGCCCACGAGCAGGCGAAACGGTACTGCGGCGATCCGGCGTCCGCCTTGAAGTAGTAGCGGATCCTCACACCGCTCAGCGGCACGGCCGAGGTGCCGCCGTTGACCAGGTTGAACCACGGCTCGACCTGGTCGGCGGTCGCTCCGGTGGCGCTCGTCTTGTACTGGAGCCTGAGGGACTGCTGGGCGCTGGCCGGGTTGGCCGCGACGCCCACCAGCGCGAGCAGCATGGCGGACACGAGCCCGCCGAGTAACAGCTTTCTGCGCACTTTCTTTCCTTTCGTGGTGCTTTCCCGGGGCTTACGGGTTCTGGGGGGATTCACGGGATGAGCGGGCCGCTTCCGGGGCGCTTCGGCGAGCCGCTTTCGGAAAGGTTCGGGGGAGGTTCAGGGAATGAGCGGGCCGCCGCGGACGCCCTGGGCGCTGAGCCGGGCGAGGTGCGGGCCGAGCCGCCGGAGGAAGTCGGGGTAGTCGCCGGGCGAGCCCCAGGCGACCTCGGCGAAGGCGCACATCCTGGGCAGGGCCATGAACTCGACCCGCTCCGGCGTGGGCATGTACTCGGTCCACAGCTGGCACTGCACGCCCCGCGCGGCCGGGTCGGGTGCGAACGCGTAGGTGTCGGCCAGGGTGAGGACGCTCTCCTGGACGGTCGGCCGGTCGGGGTCGGCCGGCTGGTCGTCGAAGGGCGCGGCCGAGGGGCGGTAGTCGAAGTAGGTCCGCGTGTGCGGCGCCAGGATGATGTCGTTGCCGCCGCGCTCGGCCTGCTCGTCGCGCCAGACCATCACGGTCGTGCCGGGAGTGGGCTCGCGGTCGGGCTCGTCCCAGCAGACCAGCTTGCGCGAGTGCTTCTCCAGGTGCGCGGCCATCCGGCCGATGAACCAGGCGCAGGCGTCCTGGGGGCCCGCCAGCCCCAGCTCCGCCAGCCGCCGCCGCGCCCGGGGGTCACGCTCCCACTCGACGGTGGGGCACTCGTCCCCTCCGACGTGCAGGTACGGGCTCGGGAAGAGTTCCATGACCTCGTCGAGCACGTCCTGGAAGAAGCGGACGGTGGACTCCTCAAGGTTGAGGACGTGCTCGCTGATCCCCCACTCCGACCAGACCTCCACCTCGCGGGACGGGTCGTTGCCCAGGTGCGGGTAGGCGGCGACGGCGGCCTGGGCGTGGCCGGGCATCTCGATCTCGGGCACCACGGTGACGAAGCGCTCCGCCGCGTACGCGACGATCTCCCGCACGTCCTCCCGCGTATAGAAGCCGCCGCGCCGCGCGCCGACCTCGGTGAGCAGGGGGTAGCGCTCGATCTCCAGGCGCCATCCCTGGTCGTCGGTGAGGTGCAGGTGCAGCACGTTGAGCTTGTGCTCGGCGAGCAGGTCGACGAGGCGCAGGACGAACGCCTTGGGCATGAAGTGCCGCGCGACGTCCAGCATCACCCCGCGCCAGGCGAACCTCGGCCGGTCCTCGATGGTCCCGTACGGGATCAGCGGCCCCAGCTGGGAGAGGGTCCGCGAGCCGTAGAAGCGCCCGGCCGGGCCTCCGGCGGTGAGCTCGACGCCGGAGGGGGAGGCGTCGAGGCGGTAGCCCTCCTCGCCGAGGGACGGGTCGTCGGGCATCAGCCGCAGGAGGTCCCGCCGGAACGCGACGGAGCCCCCGTCGACGGCCACTTCCCGTGGCCTCGGAATGATCACGTTGCTCTTCCCTTCGCGGCGTCGCGGGAGGCACGCCTGTGGACGGTGAGCCCTCTCGGGAGGGCACGCGTGTGGACGGTGGGTCTTCTCGGGGGGCGTGTGTGGACGTGAACCCTCTCGGGAGGGCACGCCTGTGGACGGGCGGAGGGCATGGTGGTGTCGGGAGGGGGGTCCGCTCAGCCCTTGACGGCGCCGGCGATCATTCCCGAGGTGACCCTGCGCTGCAGGACGAGGAAGATCAGCAGCACCGGCAGCATGAAGAGGGTCGAGGCGGCCATGGTGGCCCCCCAGTCGGTGCCGAAGACGTTGCTGAAGGAGGAGAGCCAGACGGGCAGGGTCCGGTCGTCCTGGTTCTTGATGATCAGCGCGTTGGCGAAGGCGAACTCGTTCCACGCGGTGATGAAGCCGAACAGGGAGGTGGACATCAGGCCCGGGGCGAGCAGCGGCAGGACCACCCGGCGGAAGGCGGCCGCCCGGTCGCACCCGTCCATCAGCGCGGCCTCCTCCAGTTCCGGGGGGATCGCGGCGAGGAACCCGCGCAGGGTCACGATGGTGAACGGCAGCGTCGTCATGAAGTAGATCAGGGTGAGCATCGACAGCTTGTCGAGCATGTTGGTGTCGCGGGCGATGATGAACATCGACACCAGCAGTGCCTCCCAGGGGGCCATCTGGGCGACGAAGACCATCAGGATGAACGCCTTGCGCCCGCGCCAGCGCATCCGGGCCACCGCGAACGCGGCGAGCAGCGCGACCACCAGGGCGAGCAGCACCGCGCTCGCGGTGACGGTGAGACTGTTGCGCCAGAACGTCCAGAAACCGTCCGCGCTCACCGCGGTCGCGAAGTGGTCCAGGGTGGGGTCGGCGGGCCAGAAGGTCGGGGTCTGCGACTGGATGTCCCGGGTGGGCTTGAACGCGGTCAGCACCATCCAGTAGACGGGGAAGACCGAGACGGCCAGCACGGCCAGGGCCGCCAGGTTCAGCGGCGCGCGACGCAGCAGGCGGCCGGGCAGTAAGCGGCCGGGCGTCAGGGTTGTCACAGTTCCTCCCCTTCGTGCTTGAGCATCCGCCGGAGGTGGGTGATCAGCAGGACGATCAGGATCAGCACGGTGAGGGTGGAGATCGCCGAGCCGAGGTCGTACTTGTGGAGCGACTGCGCGACCTGGAACGCGTAGACGGGAAGGGTGGTGGTGGCCTCCCCCGGGCCGCCCTTGCTGATCGCCCAGATCTGGGCGAAGCACTTGAACACCCAGATCACCTCCAGCGAGGTGATCAGGCCGAAGAGCGGTCGCAGGATGGGGAAGGTGACGGCGGTGAAGACCTGCCGGCCGCTCGCGCCGTCGATCCGCGCGGCCTCGTACAGCTCGGAGGGGATGGTGGTCAGGCCCGCGTAGAGGGTGAGGGCGGCGAACGGCACGGACTGCCAGACGACCAGGGCGACCAGGATGGCGAAGGTGGACGTGCCGTCGGCGAACCAGGTGTAGTCCCTGAAGGACTCGAACCCCAGCGTGACCAGCAGCCAGTTGACCACCCCCAGCCGCGACTGGAACAGCCACTGGAAGATCGTGGTGGCGGCGAGGACGGGGGTGGCCCAGGTGAGCACCAGGCCGCCCATCACGGCCAGGCGCATCCCCCGGCCCAGACGGGCGATCATCAGGGCCACCGCGGTGGAGATGACCATGATCAGGACGACGTTGACGGCCGTCCAGACCAGGGTCCTGCGCACCACGGCCCAGAACTCCGCCCCGCCGAGCACCTCCGCGTAGTTGCCCAGGCCGACGAACTCCGCGCCGCCCCGGATGAGCTCACCGGTCCTGAAGTGCTGGAAGGAGATGACGACGCTGCGGATCAGCGGGTAGAGCAGCAGGTAGGCGGTGCCCGCCAGGGTGGGCGCGATCAGCAGGTAGGGCCAGAGACCGGCCAGCCGGGACGGCCGCGCCCCGGATCGGGCTCCCGGTGGTCCTGGCTGTCCGGGGGGTTCAGGTTGTCCGGGATGCTCTGGGTGCTCGGGGGCGGGGGCGTCCCGGTCGCGGGCGCGCCGCCGTGTCGGGCGCCCGGTCGGGGCCTGGGGGGCAGCGGGCATGGCACTCCTCGGAGCGGGCGAGCGGGTACGGGTGGGTGGGTGGGTGGGTGGGGATCCGGTCAGGATTTCTCGCGGGCCGGTACGGGGCCTGGCTTCGTGCGTGCCGGTTCGGCTGTTCGCGGGGCGGCACCGGCTCCCGCGGCCGGTGCGGGGGCCCGCGCCGTGGGCCCGGCGTACCGGGCGGGGGTCAGGACTTGGTGTTGAGGATCTCGGCGATGCCCTGGTCCACCGTGGCGGCCTCGGTGGCGGGGTCGCCCCCGGTGAGCACCCTGGTCAGATACTCCTTGATCAGGTTCTTGGCCTCGACCGCCGCCCAGTTGGGGGAGTTGGGGGTGGCGTGCCCGTTGGCGGCGCCCGCGGCCATCGCGGCCGTCGCCTCGTTGTCGCTCAGCACGCCGGCGAGGGAGACGCGGTTGGGCACGTAGCTCATCTCCTTGGCCATGTCGGTCTGGAACTTCTCGCCCGCGAGCGCCTTGACCACCTCGTACGCCGCCTCGGGGTTCTTCGAGGCCTCGGGGATGACCAGGTCGGAGCCGCCGGTGAACACCGCGCCCGGCCTGTCGGCGGTCTTGCCGGGGATGGGGAAGAACCCGAGCTTGCCCTTGAGGTCCGGGTTCGCCTTCTCGATCGCCACCGCGCCGCCCGGCGCGGAGATGAGCTGGGCGACGTCACCCTTGGCGAAGACGTCGGCCTGCGGCGGTTTGGCCTCGTCGGAGTCCTTGGGACCCTTGCCCAGCGCCTGGAGCTTCCGGTAGAACTCGACCCCGGCCAGCGCCTGGGGGGTGCCGAGGCCGCCCTTCCAGGTGCCGCCCTCGTTGACGGCGAGGTCGCCGCCCTCGTCCCAGACGAACCCCGAGAGGGTGTACCAGTTCTGGCCGGGCAGGTAGATGCCCTGGTCACCGCCCTTGTTGAGCTTGGCCGTGACCTCCAGCCACTCGTCCCTGGTCTTGGGCGGCGAGGTGATCGAGGCCTTGGCGAACAGGTCCTTGTTGTAGATGACCACCCGGTTCGCGGCGTACCAGGGGATGCCGTACTGGCGTCCGTCGATCTTGCCCGGCTCCGCCAGGCCGGGCAGCCAGTCGCCGCCGGCCAGGTCGGTGACCTTGTCGGTGAGGTCCTTCACCCCGCCGCTGGCGGCGTACTCGGCGACCTGGGTGTTTCCGACCTCGATGACGTCCGGGGCGTCGTTGCTGGCCAGGGCGCTGGTGACCCGCTGGCCGATGCCGTCCCACTCCTGGATCTGGATGTCGAGGGCGACGCCGGGGTGGGCCGCCAGGTAGTCGGTGCGGAAGCGGTCGAGCAGGGCGTCGGAGAAGCTGTCGCGCATGACCCACACGGTCAGGTTCGTGGAGCCCTGCCCGGTACCGGCCGAGCCGGGCGAGTCCGCGGAGGGGGACGGCTCGGAGGAGCCGCATGCGGTGAGGCCTGCGGCGAGTGTCAACACTGCCGCGGTGGCGCGGAGGCGGTACCCCATCGGTACTCCCAGAGGTCAGATATTGGTAAGTAATTGGCCTGCTCCGCATAGGGTGGCTCTTACCACTTCTGACGTCAAGACCTGTTTTTTCCAGGACGAGAGGTAACAAATAGGTAAGTTCTTGGTAAGCTGAGGTAGTGACTCTAAACATGAGGTCCGGGCTCAAGCGCGACCGGGTGCGCGATGTCCTGCTCGACTTCATCGCCGACATGAAGCCGGGTGAGGCGATCCCCTCCGAGCGGGATCTCTGCAAGGAGCTCGGGGTCTCCCGGCCCACGGTGCGCGCGGCGATCGACGATCTGGTCATGTCGGGGCTGCTCGTCCGCGAGCACGGGCGCGGCACGTTCACCGGGCCGCACCGGGTCACCCAGGCGCTCGCCTCGACCACCGGCAACTCGTTCTACGCGCCGCCCGCCGAGGGCAACTGGCTCAGCCGGATCCTGGAGTTCGGCTCCACCCCCGCGGGCGCCCGGCTCGCCACCCGGCTCCAGCTCTCCCCCGCCGACCCCGTCCTGCGGGTCGTACGGCTGCGCGTCGTCGACGACGAGCCCATGGCGATCGAGCGCATCCACCTGCCGTACGCCCTGGTCGACGGCCTCGTCCCGGCCGACATGGAGTCGGGCTCGTTCTACCGGCTGCTGCGGGAACGTTTCAACGTCGACGTCCGCGGCGCCGTGCAGACGATAGAGCCCACCGTCACCGACGAGACCGAGGCCGAGCTCCTCCACGTCCCCCAGCACGCCCCGGCCCTGCTCTTCGAGCGCACCACCCGCGACGTCGGCGGCCGGATCGTCGAGTTCACCCGCTCCATCTACCGCGGCGACCGCTACCGGGTGACGTCGGAACTGTCCTTCAACGCCGACTCCGGCTGACCTCCGGCGGGTCCCCGGATCCACCGCGGCGACCGCGCCGACTCCGGCCGGTCCCCGGCCGATCCCCGCCGGGCCGGGCCAGCCCGGACCGATCCCCGGCCCCTCCCTCACTTGATCGCGGCCAGGTCCACGACGTACATCCTCGTCCCGACCTGATAGGCCATCAGCCGGCCCAAGCCGCCGTTGGGGATGCCACTGCCCTGACGCACGCCCAGATCGGCGGACGTGCCGGTGACCCGGTCGTAGAGGGCGACGCCCTCCATGAGAACCCTCTTGTAGAACCGCTCCAGGCCGGGATCGTCGCCCGTCTGGACCTCGGGAGGCAGCGCCCGCTCCCGGGAACCGTCGCGCTCGCGGACGAAGACGCGCGGGCCGGACCCGTCGGCCGGGCCGTGGCCGTAGCACCTGTCGACGCCACACCTGACGCCGTTCTCGCCCGGTTTGATCACGGCGTCACGCCGCTTCCTCGTCTCGACGTCGACCAGCTCGGCGAAGGCGGCCCGCTTGGTGTGACGGCCCGCCCAGGGCCACTTCAGGAGGTGCTGTCCCGCGGTCCCCGGCACCGCCCGCGCCGTGCCGCCACGCAGCGGCACCCGGTACACGCCGCCGCTCTCGCGGGAGAAGGCCACGTCCCGGCCCACCACCTCCAGCGCCCTGATGTGGCCCTTCTTCATGACGTTCTCCAGCGGGACGTCGGCCACCTTCCGAGGGGCGCCGCCGCCGACGGGCACCGCCCAGATCCGGGCGACCCGCTGCCTGCCCGGTTCCTTGTACGACGCCCACCAGACGATTTCTCCGCCGCCTGTGGTGACGTCGTTGGCGTAGAGCGTCGAGTTCCGGGTCGGGATCTCGGTGATCCGCCGGGGCTTGCCGCTCTTCAGGTCGTAGCTCCACAGGAACTGTCTCCTCCCGTCGCTCGCCCCCGTCATGACGAGCAGCGTGCGGTCGTCGAGAAGCGACCGCGGGTAGTAGGCGCGGCCGTCGGGCAGCTTGGCGGGGATCTTGTGCAGGGCCCGCGGCCACACCTTCTCGATGGGCGGCGGCAGCTTCTCCTCCGGTACCGGGGGCGGCTGCGGCGTCGGTCCCTGCGTACCCGTGGCGTTCGCCGCGGGCTGTCGCACGGCCGACGAGCCCAGGGTCCGCACCGCCGTACCCGCCCCACCGGCCACCACGACCACGGCCATCGCCGCGAGCAGCGCGGCGGGCGCCCGCCGGGGGCGGCGGCGTGCCCCGACCGCCGCGGACAGCCTGACCCGCGCCCGCTCGGGCACCTGCTCCGCCGCTCCGGCCAGGACGCGGATCAGCTTGTCTTCGATGTCGGTCATCGCGTGCTCCCGTGGGCCGCCGGTGAGGTGGAGAGGGAGGACCGCAACTTGTCCAGGCCGCGGGAGGCCTGGCTGCGCACGGTCCCCGGGGAGATGCGGAGCACCTCGGCGATCTCGGCGTCGGTCAGCTGCTCGTAGTAGCGGAGCACCAGCACGGCGCGCTGTCTGCGGGGCAGCGCGGCCAGCTCGTGCCAGAGTCCCCGGTCCTCCTCGGAGGGGAAGACCGCCTCCCAGGTCCGCTCGGGAGGCTCCCCGGTGAGATGCTCGCGCCTGCGCCGCCGCCAGATGCTGATGTGCAGCCGCGCCATCGTCGTCCGGGCGTAACCGTGCGCGTCGGTCTTGCATCGCACCCTCGGCCAGGCGTCGCGCAACCGGGCCAGCACCTCCTGCGTGAGATCGGCGGCGTCGTGCGGGTTGCCGGTCAGGACGTACGCGTAGCGGAGCAGCGCCTCACCCCGTTCGGCCACGAAGTCGTCGAAACCGGGTTCGTCGTCCACATGCCGTCCCTTCTCCATCGTCACCGCATAGACGCCGAAGGGCCCGGAAGTGTTGCAGCGCGCCACCTATGCGCACGAACCCCGCTGGATGTCGGCGGGCGGCTCGGCTACGTTCGTTCAGGTGACGATCAGCCCGGCTGTCCCGGTCCGGGGCCGCCCGCCTCTCGCGGGCCGGCCTCGATGACATCCCTCGACGAACTGGTGGTCCGGGCGCGCTCCCTCGTACGAGAGGGACACCGCGCGCTGCTCGGCGTCACCGGAGGCCCGGGGGCGGGCAAGACCACCCTTGCAGAACACCTGGTCCGCCTGCTGCGGCCGTCGCCTCCCGAGGGGCTGCCGGAGCGGGAGTGGGTGGCGTACGTGCCGATGGACGGCTTCCACCTCGCCGACGTCGAGCTCGACCGGCTCGGGCGCCGCGACCGCAAGGGCGCCCCCGACACCTTCGACGCCGCCGGGTACGCGGCCCTCCTGCGCCGCCTGCGCGAGGACGAGGACGACGTGGTCTACGCGCCCGCGTTCGAGCGCGACCTGGAGCAGCCGATCGCGGGCAGCATCCCGGTCCGCCGGGCCGCCAGGCTCGTCGTCACCGAGGGAAACTACCTGCTGCTCGACCAGGGCGACTGGGCCCGCGTGCGGGCCGGGCTGCACGAGGTCTGGTACTGCGACCTCGACCCGGACGAGCGCGTGCGCCGCCTCGTCTCCCGGCACGAGCGCTTCGGCAAGACCCCCGACGCCGCCGTGGCCTGGGCGCTGGGAACCGACCAGCGCAACGCCGACCTCATCGCCACCACCCGCTCCCGCGCCGACCTCGTCGTCCCCGACGCCGTCCTGCGCTCGATCGACGACCGCGAGACGGGACCGGGCTGACGGGGTTCGGCTGACACGGCGAGGCCGGGCCCGGTGAAGCGGGTGCCGACGCGCGGGAAGGCTATCCGGAGTCCCTCATCGGCCTCCCGGCCCTCTCGATGACCTCCTCGGTGCTGAGCGGGTCCTTGGGATGATGGCTCAGGCACATGGGGATCCGCACCTTCGCGAACGCCGCCCCCGCGGTCGCCGCGTAGAACTCACCCGTCCGCAGTCGTGAGATGTCGGTGACGTCGCTCCCCTTGGCCTGGGCCATCTCCCTCGCGGCGGAGATCTGGATCGGGCTGTTCAGCAGGCCGAAGAACTGGGTCGCGGCGTTCCCCGGGATCCGGTTGTGCAGTCCCTTGGGCGCCTGGGTCGCGAACACGAGACCGAGCCCGTACTTGCGGGCCTGGGAGGCCAGGGCCAGCGTGCTCTGCGTGCAGGCCGTCATCGTGCCGGACGGTGCGAACGTCTGGGCCTCGTCCATCACGAACAGTCCGCCCAGCGGCCGGTCACCGGCCGGGTTCTTCTTGATCCAGGCGAACAGGGCCATCTGCAGCTGGTTCACGAAACTCTGCCGCTGGTAGTCCGACTGCAACCCGACGAGGCTGATCACCGAGACGCGGGCCTTCTTTCCCGGGGGCGGGGTCAGCAGGAGCCCGGGGTCCATCGGCACGCCCTCGCCGCCGAACATCGGGTCGTTGACCATGGCCGCGGTCAGGCTCTGGGCCAGGTCGGCCGCGATCCTCTCCGCGTTGTCGAGCTCGCTCACCCCGTCGGGCAGCGCCGACAACATCGCGATGTAACCCCTGAGGCCGCCCGCCCCCCGCCGCCCGTAGTGCCTGAGCGTCTCCCTGAGCACCGCCTGTCCGAGCTGGGCCTTGGCCGTCCTCGCCTCCAGCTTGACCCGCGGCACGATGGACGCGACGGCCACCTCGACGGCCTCGTTGAACTCGTCGGGATTGTCGACGACGCTCGCGAAGTCGGGGAGGGGCTGGAAGCTGAGGGGACGGCCCATGCTGCGGCGCGGCGTCCAGACCACGACATCGGTCCCGGCCAGGTACTCCTCGGCCCTCGCGGCGTCACCGGCGTCCCAGTGCGCCGGCGCGTGCGGCCACGGGTCTCCCAGGCGTGCGAGGTCGTTGTTGGGATCGAGCACGATGGCCGACACGCCCTGGAGCGCGCACTTCTCGACCAGGCGGCGGATGAGCACGGTCTTCCCCGACCCGGATCCGGCGAAGATCGCGGTGTGTTTCCTGAACGACTCCAGGTCGATGTCAAGGGATGTGCCGTCGGCCACCGCCCTGCCGAGCGCGACGGACGGCGCGCGGCTCGCGTCGGGCCTCGTACGTGGCCCCGCGCCCGGTCCCACGGGGTGTTCCTCGGCGTCGGTGTGTCCGTGCCCGGCCTCGACGGGCACGGTGGCGTGCCCCGGCGCCTCGGTTCCTTGGGAGGCGGCGCGGCCGGACGGCTGATCAAAGGTGGCGGGGGGAGGCGGCCCGTCGAGGCCGGGGCCCTGACCGGGAACGGTCCACTCGTCACCCAGTGCCTCGCCGAACATCTTGACGTCACCGGTGGGCTTCCGCGAGACGAGCCACGCCCGCAGGTTCGCCGGATCCTCGGCGAACAGGTCTCGGAGCGCCGCGAGGATCCTGAGATCCTCGTCGTCCACACGGAGCACCCTGCCGCCCGTCCGCTCGAACTCCGCGAGGACCTCGCGGGTGCGCGGCCCCTTCGCCCACTCCGCGTTCCGCAGCACGAACAGCTTCCGCTTCGGGACCTCGGCGTCCAGGCCCGCCGCCACCGAGGCACCGCGCAGGCGGACCAGCGCGGCGTTGCCGTGCGTGGTGGCGATCGCGCGGAAGCACCAGTGCGCCTCGTCCTCGGTGGTCTCGTCCAGGCTGCGCCGCAGGCGCGCGTGCAGGGGAGGCTTCGCGCTCGGTGGGGGGTCCTGGCCGAACACCCGTCCCGCGTCGCCCCGCTCGACGATCCAGGCGTCCAGCCCCGCTGCCAGCAGGGCTGGCATCGTCGTGTCCTCGGTGGTGGAACCGGTCGCCGAGGTCACGTCCGCGCTGTCCCTCAGCTCGGCGAAGCGGACGTCCAGCGCCGCGAGGTCCTGCGGGGATACCGGGGGCCTGTGAACGACGACCGGGCCCGGCGTGGGGGAGGAACGGAGGCTCTCCAGTTCCCTGACCTCGCCGTCGGCCAGGCAGGAGTGGAGGTGCCGGTCGACGATCTTCAGCAACTCCCGGGGGGTGAAGTCGGGGGCGTCCTCGAACGCGGACGGCCGCACCGGCCACGTCGGGTAGGGCAACGTGAAGTCGAGCTCCCGGAACGGCGCCGCGAACCGCCGCTCGACCAGGGCGCGGCCGACCTTGGCGTCGGGGATGGTCATGAGCTGGACCGTCTGCCGGAACCGGTCTCGGACGGTGCCGGTGGCAAGCTTCTCGACGAGGATCCAGGTCGCCGGAAGGCAGGAGACGACCGTCAGCGTCCTGCGGGTGACCTCCCGCAGTGACATCAGCCCGCCCGCGATCTGCTCGACGACGAGGGCCTCGCGCCAGTCCTGCTCCGAATCACTGACACCGGCGAGCGAGGACTGCGCGATGAGCATGTCGATCTGGTCGATCGCGATCACGGAGGGGCCGGTGAGCGCCATGAGCCGCGAGATGTCCCTCACGATCTCCTGCGGCGACTTCTCGCCCCGCCGGAGGCCCCACGAGGCGCGCTCGCCCGGCTCCTCCTCGGGGATGGAGGACAGGTAGGCGAATCCGATGTCCTGTGCCGTCAGGTCGTCGGAGGCGACCAGCACGAGCGCCCGCGCGGTGTTCTGGCTCTCCCGGCCCAACGGCCCGTCGAAGCGGCGCAGCGCCTCGACGAAGGCGTCGAGGGCCTCCCTCGTCAGCGCCGTGTTCCCGGTCACCGCGCGCCGCACCATCCGGGGGACCTCGACCAGCGACGACAGGCGGTCCAGGAAGACCTTGAGCTGGCTCGCCCCATCCTCCTGGGCTTTACGGGAGAGGCTGTCGAGCATCGACACCACGACGCTCTCCCAGAAGCTCCTGGCGTCCAGCAGGCTCACCAGGAAGAAGTATCCGCCCTCCCGCAGCACCCGGTCGCGCGCCCAGCCCAGCAGGTGCGTCTTGCCGGTGCCCCGCTGGCCCTGGACGACCACGCCGATCGGGCTCGCGGCACGGCTCTCCCCGGCCTCGCCCAGCCCGTCGAGCAGGAGCTGGCCGGTGTGGCGGTGCAGGCCCCTCACGTGGAACGGCGAGGTGTTCCACACGTCGTCGGGGACCATCGCCGAGTTCAGCCTGAGCTTGAGCTCCGCCAGTGCTCTGCGCTCGTCGTCCTTCATCGCGCCTCGATCCAGAGGAGGTGCTTCTCCTGCTCGCCGATGGTCACCGCCGCGTCCCTGTCTTCCCTGGAGAGCATCTTCTGGTTGTCCTCGGGGACGATGTTCACGTCCGGCATGCGGTTCATCCGGACGAGAGCCTCATCGACCGTCGCCCTCGCCACCTCGCCCAGGAGCGGGCGGAGCTTCGTGAGGCTCACCCAGGCGCCCGGCTTGGCGGCCAGCTCGCGGTAGGCGGCACGAATCCGCTCCTCGACGTCCGGCGCGGGAGTCGCGGACGACGGCGCGGGGGTGGCGGGGTCCTCCGAGGAGGCCGCGGGTGCCGGGTCGGTGTTCTCCGCGAAGACGTCGGCGAGGCTGCGGTCGGTTCGCTCCATGAATCCCTGCAGCCCGGACAGGACGGCGCGGAGCGCGCTCCCCGCGGAGCCCGAGCGCTGCGGGATGACGACCCCGGCGCGGAGCTCGTCGGTCAGGCAGGCCCACCCGTCGTCGGTCAGCACGTGGAAGAAAGCGCCACGCTTCCCTTTCCGGCTCTCCACCAGCTTCAGGTCGTTCAGGTTCTGACGTGGTTCTCCGGTGAGCGTCAGGCCGTGACGTTCCTGGAGCTCCACATTGGAGATCTCTCGCCCCTCAACCATCAACACCAGGAGCGCGGTGATCTCCGGCAGCGAAAGTGCTTTATCGGGCATGTTTCAGTCCTTCCAACACACCGGGGCGACGGCCCCGGAGAAATCGCCTTATCTGGTGAAGCACGGTTTCCGTATCGGTCGTCACCTGCGCGTTGGTGAAGCGCAGCACCGCGTAGCCGTCGAGCTGGAGCCGTACGTCCCGTTGCCGGTCCGCCGCGTACGCGAGCGCGGAGCGGTGCTCGGGCCCGTCGATCTCGATGACGCACCGCTCGTCCCGCCAGAGCAGGTCCACCCGGATCGGGTTGACGAGCGGGTGCGGCCGGTGTGTCTGGTTCCACGCCCGCCCGGCCGCCCAGTCGCACGCGGCCAGCGCGGTCTCCAGCGTCCGCTCGGCGACGCTCGCCGGATGCGGCCTCCCCGCCACGGGCGGGTACGTGGCCATGGGCGCCGTACGGGCGTCGGGCCGTGGTGCCGGTGGTATCGGCGGTGCCGGTAGGCCGCGTACGAGGTCCGTCACCTCGGCCGGCAGTCGCAGAGGCGTCACGGCGATCCGGTCCACGGTGGTCAACGGGGCGCCGGTGAGCCAGACGCCCAGGTCGCCGTGGTGGGCCAGCCATTCGCATCCCGTGACGAGGGCCTCCTCTGCGGCTGGGGAAAGATCCGCCGGCACGTGTACGAGGACCGCCGCGCGGGATCGGCCGAAGCTGGCGGCGATCACCCGCCCGAGACCGGCGGCCCGTACCTCGGCCGCGAACCAGGGGGAGCGTCGCGCTCCGGCCGGTCGCCCTCGTCGCGCGAGAGGCTCGGCACCGCGAAGCGCGCGCTCGGCGAGGTCGGCCAGGAAGGGGCCGAAGTGCTCGGTCGAGGACGCGGCCCGCAGCGCCAGCACGCGTACGGCGCGCCCGCCCGCGCCCCCGGGGCCGCCGATGTTCTCCGCGCCCGGCAGCCATGCCGGAAACAGGCCGACGGCGGCCTTTTCAAGCTCGCGCAATACCGAGGAGACCATTTCCGTCGCGGATCGGGTGTCGCCCGCGAAGTAGGTGACAATCGCCGGAGCGTCATCGGGAAGCGGGTCGATGGAAAGGGCGACGGCGTCGGCGTCCGCGCCGTGAACGCGCACGACGCGTCCTATCGGCAGCTCCGCCCATGATCCTGCCACGCCACTTCCCTTTTCGCGCGATGAGACCTCGCGAGGTTATAGGCCGGTGCCGGGTAATGCAGGCGCTTTGCCGGAAGCGATAAAATTCGTCCGCTTTTAGTGCCGGGAATTTCGTATTTGAGGGGATTTATCCCTCGGCTTTGCCGGCGGCTGGGCCCGGAGATCGCCGAGGACCTGGTCGGCGAGACGTTCCTGGTCGCCTTCGCCCGCCGGGACCACCGGGTTCAAGGGCATGGTGGACGCGCTCGGCGGGGTGGAGGTCGATCTGCCGCGGCCGGTGGACGACCGCAAGGCGAGGCTGCGGCTGCCCGCGGGAAAGCAGCTTCTCGACGGCGAGCAGGCGCTGGGCTATGTGCGGCTCCGAAACTTCGGCGACGGGACCGACCTGGCGCGAATCAAGCGCCAGCACCGGTTGATGCACACGCTGGTCATGAGGGTGAGAGGTCTGCTGGGCGAGCCGGCGAGGCTCTCCGCCCTCCTCGCCGAGGTGAGGAAGTCCGTCAGGACCGACGCCGGGCTCGACCTGGGGACGATGTACGCCATCGCCCGGAGCATGGCGAAGCTCAAGCCGGGCTCGGTGACGTTCTCCACGGTGCCCACCCGCCCGCATCCCGATGATCCGAACCGTCTCATGTGGGACCGGTCCGCCGCCGAGCTGCTGTTCGCCGGGATCAGGAGGGACGCCGGGTGAGCCAGAGGGCCCTTGCTTTCGGGTGGCAGTGGGAACATAAGTGGACAAAACGGTCGGCCGTGCCGAATGTGGCTCGGTGCGAGTTTTGATGGTCGAGGTGGTTCGTCTTTCCGGAAAAAAGGCGATATCTCCGTCGAATCATCCGCACGTCATGGGAGAACCCATGTCCGTTGCCCGCTGTATCGCCACCGCCGCCCTCGCCGCCCTCGTGGTGGCGCTCGCCGCGCCGGTCGCGTCCGCCGCTCTCATCCCGCCCCGGCCCGCCGTGGCGGCCGACTGCTCCCTCTTCGGGAAGGTGACCGTCAAGAAGGGGGATCGTACGGAGACCTGGACGTGGGGGCCGGGCTACCAGAGCTATCTCAGCAGTGAGAGCAACTCCCGGACGTTCACGGAGAGCATGTGACGTTCACGCAGGCTCCATGAGGGGCCGGCCGGGATGTGCCGTACGCGAGGACGCGTCCATCGGTCGTACGTGGGGCGCGACCGATGGACGCCTTCTCGCCGACGCGGCCCTCCGGCTCAGGTCGGGTGCTGACGGCTCCGGCTGGGCGCTCGCCTCTGGCCGGGGGCTCGCGGTTCCGGCCGGTGAGGTGGGAGCCTTGAGCACCCAGCCACCCAGCCACCTGGATTCCCGGTCAATCTCTGACCATGGGCCTGAAATGGTCATTTCTTGGCAGCGCGTCACCGTCCCTCGGGGGTGAGCCCGTCCGCCGGCCGTAGCGTCGAACGATGGAGATCGACGTGGCGTCGTCCCGCCCGGACGAGAAGGCCGCCCTGACGCGCCGGGTGACGGCCGATCGAGCGGGCGCATGAGCGGCCCGGGGAACGGGCGGTACGGCACCGGCCCGTTCCCGCACACCCGGGACGAACCCTCCCCGCTCTCCCGGAACGAAACACTCCACGGCGAGGCGTCCCAGAGCCAGGCCCAGAGCCGGGCCCGGGAACAGGCCCAGGACCAAAGCCAGAGCCAGAGCCAGAGCCAGGCTCGGGGAGTCTGGGGTGAGTCGTCGCGGCGTGTGCCGTCCCAGGGCGGGCTGCTCAGGGGGCAGGTCGTGGTGATCGCCAGGGAGCCGGTCTCCGGGAAGGTCAGGTCCCGGTTGACCCCGCCCTTCACCGAGGGCGAGGCCGCCGCGCTGGCCGCCGCCGCCCTTGAGGACACGCTGCGCGCGGTCGCCCGAGTCCCGATCGCCCGGCGCGTGCTCGCGCTCGACGGAGCCCCGGGACCCTGGCTCCCGCACGGGTTCACGGTGCTGCCCCAGCGCGGGAACGGGCCGGACGAGCGGCTCGCCGCGGCCTTCGACGACGCCCACCGGCTCCTGCCGGGACCGGTCGTGCTCATCGGCATGGACACCCCGCAGGTCACTCCGGACATGCTGGTCTACGCCCTGTCCCTGCTCGGCGCCTACGACGCGGTGTTCGGCCCGGCGGCGGACGGCGGGTTCTGGCTGCTCGGGCTGCGCGTTCCCGACCCCGCCCTCCTGCTCGGCGTACCGATGTCGGAGCCGACCGCCGGTGAGGTCCAGCTGCGGAGGCTGGGGGAGGCCGGGTTGAGCGTCGCGCTGATGCCCCGCCTCACCGACGTGGACACCGCGGCGGACGCGTTCGTGGTGGCCGCGCAGGCTCCACGGTCCTTCTTCGCCGCCGCCCTCGCCAGGATGAGCGCGCTCCGGTGAACGGGCCGCCGGAAATCCGTACGGGAGCTCGCGAAGCCGGAAAGCCGTACGGAAACCCGCGAAGCCGGAGAGCCGTACGAAGCCTGTGAAGCCCTACGGGAGCCGGGAAAACCGGGAAGCCGTACGAGATCTAGAAAAGTGTCGGAGCGATGTCCTCGCGGGCCCGTTCCAGTTCGCCTGGTTCGAAGAGCCGGATCACGCCGTACGTGCCGTCGTACCCCGGTTCCCGGATCACCTCGCCGCGGCGCAGCCGTCCGACGGCCTCCGCGAGCGGCGGTGAGTGGGCCGCGATGTCGTCGACCGGCGCGTCCTCCAGGATCCTCAGCTCGGGGCCCAGGGCGGAGGTGAGGTCGTCGACCTCCTTGAGGACCTTCTTGCTCTTCGGCCCCACGTCGAGGATCTCGCCCACGATCTCCGGCAGCGGTACGAGGTTGCGGAAGCCCGCGACGCCCTCCGGCCGGAAACCGTCGGGCCGGTCGGCCAGTTCCTGGACCCGGCTCAGCACGCCCACCGTGAGCGGTTTCCCGCACACGGGGCAGATCCCGTCGCGCCCGCGCGTCTCCTCGGGGTCCATCCGGACGTCGCACTTGCGGTGCCCGTCGACGTGGTACTTGCCCTCCTCGGGGAAGAACTCGGTCGTCCCGGCGTACCCGCTCCCGGTCTGGAGCGCCCGCAGGACGGCGAAGTAGTCGAGGTCGGTCTCGAACACCGTGGTCTCGCGGCCGACCATGGGCGGTGAGTGGGCGTCGGAGTGGCTGACCAGCCGGTAGCGGTCGAGGGCGGAGACCCGCCAGTTCATGGCCGGGTCGCTGGACAGGCCGGTCTCCAGCGCGAAGATGTGCCCGGAGAGCTCGCCGTAGCACTCCTCGATCGTGTCGAACCCGGACTTCGAGCCGAAGACGCCGAACCACGGCGTCCAGACGTGGGCGGGCACGAGGTAGGCGCCGTCGCCGCTGCTCAGGGTGATCTCCAGCAGGGCGCGGGAGTCCATGCCGAGGACGGGCCGCCCGTCCGCGCTCAGGTTGCCGATCCGGTCGAGCCTGGCGTTGAACGCCGCGGCCTCGTCGAAGCCCGGCATGTAGACCAGGTGGTGGATCTTGCGGGTGCGCTCGCCGCGCCGGTAGATCGTGGAGACCTCCGTGGACAGCATGAACCGCACCTGGCCGGGGAGCACCCCGGCGGGCGGCGGCCCGAGGGCGTCCAGGCCGATCTCCTCACGCAGCCGGAACAGCCCCGGCTCCGCGGGTACGAGGTTCTCGCGCAGGTGCTCGAACCACGCCGGATGCGTGAAATCGCCGGTGCCCATCAGCGCGATGCCCTTGCGCCGGGCCCACCATGTCAGATGTTCCAGATCGCTGTCTCTGCTGCAGGCACGGGCGTACTTCGAGTGGATGTGCAGGTCAGCATGGAAACGCATCCATAACATTCTGCCACAGGCCAGATACGGAACGGTATTCGCCGATAAAGATCCACGACCTTCTGAATTTCCCATATCGTTCTCGGAAAACGGGGAACGGATGGTGAGGGCATGACCAGGCACGAGGATGTCCCGGTGGGCATCGATCCGAGCGTCCCGAGCGTCGCTCGGATGTACGACTACTATCTCGGAGGCAAGGACAACTTCGCCTCCGACCGCGAGGCCGCCGAACAGTTCATCCGGGTGATGCCCGGCATCCGGGAGATGGCCCGGGACAACCGGGCGTTCCTGTCGCGGGTCGTCGAGCTTCTCGCGCGCCAGGGCGTACGGCAGTTCCTCGACATCGGGTCCGGGCTGCCGACGCGCGACAACGTGCACCAGGTCGCCCATCGCGTCGCGCCGGAGAGCCGGGTGGTCTACGTCGACAACGACCCCATCGTCCTGACGCACGGCCGCGCGCTCCTGGAGGACAACCCCTTCACCTCGGTCGTCCAGGCCGACATGCGGGAACCCGAGGAGCTCCTGGCGCATCCGCAGATCGAGGGCGTCATCGACTTCACCCGGCCCGTCGCCGTGTTGATGATCTCGATGCTGCACTTCATCCCCGACGACGCCCTGGTCACCCGCATCATGTCCGCGATCCGCGAACGGCTCGTTCCGGGCGGCCACCTGGTCGTTACGCACGCCTTCGCGGGCGAGGTCAGCGCGGAGGTGCACGAGGCCGGGCAGAAGGTCTACCGGTCGACCAGCGCGGGGGCCCTCACCTCGCGCGGCCCGGAACAGCTGACCGAGCTGATGAGCGGAATGGGGATGGATCTGCTGGAGCCGGGGGTCGTGCCGGTGGAGGCGTGGCGGCCCGAGTACGACGAGGACGTCACCGTCGACTTCACCAGGCCCGGCATCCTCGGAGTCGTCGGACGACTCTGACCGCCCCCGCCACCCCCGCCACCCCGGCCCCGCCACCACCCCGGTCCCGGCCTCGCCCGCACCCGGCCGCGCCGTCCCCGGACCCGTCGGCTCCGCTCCGGCCTTGCCGCTGCCCGCGCTCGACGGCGTCGTGGTCCGGCGGAGGTGCGTGAACCTCGATGGTCCCGTCACGGCCACGGCCCTTCTCACTTCCGCGAGCCGGGTACGCGTGAGATAGACGAAACACTCGCCCGCCGCGCCCGGGGTGGTCGATCCCGCCCGCGCTCCCGGCCTCGACCGTGGTTTCCGGTTTCGTCCGCGCCCCTCGGGACCCCTCGGCGCCCCTTCCGCCGGCCTCTCCGCGGCTCCCGGATCCTGCCTTTGGCCTCGGGTCCCGGTTCTGGTGCCGGCGTGTGTCCGATGTTCCCGGTCGCCACGACTTCGCGCAACAGGTGGTCGTCTGGGAACAGGGCAGGGGTCAGACGTCTCGATAGTGGTCGGTAGATCTCAAAATATGTTCCATTGACACCAACTGTAACCTGATGTTCAAATGGCACCACTCAAAGGCAAGGTAAGCCCCCCGCTTGCCATTCTCATCAGGAGCGGCGCGATGAAGTCCCAACCCCTCGCAGCTGGCGTCTCCGCACTACTTCTTGCCGTCGCCCTGACCGCCTGCTCCGGCGGGAGTTCCGAAACGGACAGCGCGGCCGGTGCGGGTGGTGCCCCCGTCACACTTACGTACTGGGCGAGCAACCAGGGCGCGAGCCTGGAGAACGACAAGGAGATCCTGACGCCGGAGCTGGCCAAGTTCACCCAGCAGACCGGGATCAAGGTCAACCTGGAGGTCGTGCCGTGGAGCGACCTCACCAACAACACCCTCGCCGCGGCGGTGAGCGGGCAGGGGCCCGATGTCCTCAACATCGGTAACACCAACGCGACGACGTTCCAGTCGACCGGTGCCTTCCACCCCTTCGACGACGCCGCGCTGCAGAAGATCGGCGGCAAGGACCGCTTCGTCGACAGCGCCTTCGCCACGGCCGGGCCGCCCGGCGCGGCCCCGACCTCGATCCCGCTGTACAGCCAGGTGTACGCGCTGTACTACAACAAGAAGATCTTCGCCGACGCAGGGTTGCAGCCCCCCGCCACCTGGGAGGAGCTGGTCTCGACCGCCCAGAAGCTGACCGACCCCGCGAAGAAGAAGTACGGCATCGTCATCCCCGGCGGCACCGTCAACGTGAGCATGCACTTCTCCTACATCTTCAGCGAGCAGTACGGCGGCTCGGCGTTCGACCAGGCGGGCAAGCCGACCTTCACCTCCCCGGGGATGGTCAACGGCGTCAAACAGTACGTCGACCTGATCAGCAAGCACCGCGTCGTGAACCCGAGCGCCGCGCAGTACACCGACTCCGCGCAGGCCGCCGGGGATTTCGCCCGGGGTGACGCGGCCATGTACATGGCGCAGACCTCCGGGATCAACGTCCTGAAGCAGAACGGCATGGAGCCCGACCAGTACGGCATCGTGCCGATCCCGGCACCCGCGAGCGGCACCAAGATCTCCAGCTTCGTCGCCGGAACCAACCTCTCGGTCTTCAAGAACACCAAGCACCTCGACGCGGCGCTGCAGTTCGTGAAGTTCATGACCAGCGACGAGGAGCAGCAGATCCTCAACAAGGCGTACACCACCCAGCCCGCCGTCAAGGGCGCGTCCGCCGCGTTCACCGACGACAAGGAGAAGCTGGACGCCTTCACGAAGATCCTGGCGGAGCAGGCGAAGCCGCTGCCGCTCGTGCCGGGGATCCAGGCGTTCCAGGCCAACGTGGGCGGAGAGGTCGTCTCGCTCATCGCGAAGGCGGCGACCGGGGCCACCGTCGGTGACGCCGAGATCAAGACCGCCCTGGAGCAGGCCCAGCAGAAGATGGGCACCAGCTAACCGGTCGGGCCCCGTCCCCGCCGATCCCCGCCGACCGGCGGGACCCCCGTTGACCGACCGAACCACGGGTTGACATCGTCCCACGTCAGCCCAGCATCCGGGACGATGTCCAACCCGAGGAGAACGAGATGGCAGTGACGTTCCCCAGGAGGCCCGCGCAGGGGCCACCGGGCGAGCAGGAGCCGGACGCCGACCAGCCGAAGCGTACAAGAAGGTTCACCTGGGCGCAGGCCGCGCCCTACCTGCTGATCCTCCCGGCGGTCGCGTTCGAACTGCTCGTCCACGTCATCCCGATGATCGTCGGGATCTTCATGAGCTTCATCCGGCTCACCCAGCTCTACATCACCAACTGGTCGGCGGCGCCGTTCGCCGGCGCGGGCAACTACGGCGTCGCGCTGGACTTCTCCGGCCCGCTCGGGTGGCAACTGCTGCGGTCCTTCGGGATCACCCTCGGCTTCACGGTGCTCGTCGTCGGCGTCTCGTTCGTCTTCGGGATGTCGGCGGCGCTCGTGCTGCACCGCCTGGGACGCGGACGCGGTTTCCTGCGCACCCTGTTCCTCATCCCGTACGCGCTGCCCGCCTACGCCGGCATCATCATCTGGAAGTTCATCCTCCAGCGGGACAACGGGCTGCTCAACCAGCTGCTGGTCGACGGCCTGCACCTCGCCAGTGAACGGCCGTTCTGGCTCATCGGCGGCAACGCGTTCGTCTCGGTCGTCGTGGTGTCGATCTGGCAGCAGTGGCCCTTCGCGTTCCTGATGTCGATGGCCGGCATGCAGGTGATTCCCGAGGAGCTCTACCAGGCCGCCGCGATCGACGGCGCGAGCACCTGGCAGCAGGTCCGCCACATCACGCTGCGCATGATGCGCCCCATCAACGCCGTCCTGTTACTGCTGCTGTTCCTGTGGACGTTCCGCGAGTTCAACACCCCGTACGTGCTGTTCGGGCCGACACCGCCGGAGTCCGCGGACCTGCTGACCGTGCACATCTACTCAAGTTCGTTCATCACCTGGAACTTCGGCCTGGGCTCGGCGATGTCGGTGTTGCTGATGCTCTTCCTCGTCGTCGTCGCCAGTCTGTGGGCACTGTGGAACAGGAGAGTGAACCGCGATGCGTGAGCAACTGTCGTTCCGCGTCTTCCGCTGGGTGGTGCTGGTCCCCCTCGCCGTGTTCACGGCCGTCCCGCTCTACGTGATGATCACCTCGTCGCTCAAGCCGCTGCGGGACGTGCAGGGCGAGTTCCAGTGGTGGCCGACGAACCTGACGTTCGAGCCCTTCGTCGACATGTGGACGACCGTCCCGCTGGCCGAGTACTTCGTGAACAGCCTGCTGGTCACCAGCGTCGCGACACTGTTCAGCGTCGTCATCGCGATCTTCGCGTCGTACGCCATCTCGCGTTACCGGTTCCGGGGCAGGGGCGCCTTCTCCGGGGTGGTCCTGTCGACGCAGATGTTTCCCGGCGTGCTGTTCCTGCTGCCGCTGTTCATCATTTTCGTCAACATCGACAGGAGCCTCGGGTTCGCGTTCCTCTATCAGACCAGAATCGGGCTGATCGTCACCTACCTGACGTTCACCCTGCCATTCTCGATCTGGATGCTGGCCAGTTACATGGACGGCATACCGCGCGCCCTGGACGAGGCCGCGAAGGTGGACGGCACCACGGCGCTCGGCGCGCTCTTCCGGGTGATCCTGCCCGCCGCGCGACCCGGCATCATCGCGGTCGCCGTCTATTCCTTCATGACCGGATGGGGGGAGATCCTTTTCGCCTCGCAGCTGACCAACAGCGCCACCCGTACCCTCTCCGTGGGCATGCAGAGTTACGCCACCGAAACGAATGTCTACTGGAATCAGGTCATGGCCGCGGCCCTTGTGGTGAGCGTGCCGATCGTCGCCGGATTCCTGATCCTTCAGCGATATCTGGTCACCGGCCTCACGGCCGGAGCGGTAAAGTAAGGGCGCGGGAAATGACATTGGATGTCATCTGCGTCGGAGTTGTCACCATCGACACGATCGCCATGGTCGAGCGCATGCCCGCCGAAGACGACCGTGTGCTCGGCGAGCCCTTCGTGGTCGCCGGGGGCGGTCCCGCCGCGACCGCGGCGGTCACCCTCGCCCGGCTGGGCGCCTCGGTCGGTTTCTGCGGCGTGGTCGGCGACGACGACGCCGGCGAGCTCAGCAGGCGGCTCCTGGACGAGGAGGGGGTCGACACCCGCTGGCTGCGGACGCGCCCCGGCGTACGGACGCCGCAGAGCGTGATCGTGGTGTCCCGCGCGTCCGGCTCCCGTTCCATCGTCACGTCGCCGTCGACGCCACCCGACCCCGGTTCCGTACCGATACGCGCCTCCCGATGGCTGCACGTCGACCAGACCGGATACGGCAGCGCGCGCGCCGCGCTGCGGG
Source organism: Streptosporangium heterodermiicola (assembly GCF_051390675.1). NCBI lineage: Bacteria > Bacillati > Actinomycetota > Actinomycetes > Streptosporangiales > Streptosporangiaceae > Streptosporangium > Streptosporangium heterodermiicola. The sequence goes on along the minus strand of NZ_JBPJSR010000019.1, from coordinate 29,280 downwards.
GCGAGCCGGACGCGGCCTCGCTGAGCGTCGACGGCGGAAATCCGATCCCCGGGCTCGACCTCGAAGACGTCGCACTGTACGCGCCGACCGTCGGCTCGCTGCGTGACGCCTTCCCGGCCGAGGACGTGCCCGGGAGTCTGCGGGCCGCCGCCGCGGCGGGTGCCCGCCGGGTGGTGGCGACCGCGGGTGACGAGGGCTGCCAGGTGCTCGTGGACGGCCAGGTCGTGCACGTTCCCCCGGTGACCGTCGACCCGGTGTCCACCATGGGAGCGGGCGACGTCTTCCACGGCGCCCTGCTGGCGGGGCTGGTCGAGGGCATGTCCCCGGTGGAGGCCGCCTGGCGGGCCAACGTGGTGGCGGCGCTTTCATGTCGTTCCCTCGACGGCAGAAGCGGCATCCCCGATGCCGCCGAGACCGGAAAATACCTATCCGCGGTGCGACCCGCACCGCGGATTGATGAATACAGGTGAACGGAGAGAGATGTCTGGGAACCGTGTGGCCCCGGATGGTCAAGCGATGGACGAGCTGGTGGCGCCGCTGAGATCGGCCGAGGGCGGTTTCGCCATGCTCGCGCTGGACCAACGGGAGTCACTGCGCCAGATGTTCCCGCTCGTGGACGGCGACGAGGTCGGCGACGACGCGCTGCGCCACTTCAAAGACATGGCGACACGGGTGCTGTCGCCGCTGGCCTCCGCGGTCCTGCTCGACCGCCCCTACGCGGTCACTGACGCCCGGCCCGGCGGCCTCGCCCCCTCGACGAGCCTGATCCTCGCCGCGGACGTCCTGGACCAGCCGAAGGGGCAGGGGGTGATCACCACGACCCTCGACCCCGCCGTCACCCCCGAGTTCATCGGGCGGGTCGGAGCCGCCGCGGTGAAGTTCCTGGTCATCTGGCGCCCCGACGAGAGCGAGGAGGAAAGGACACGGCTGGTCCTGTCGTTCCTGGACGTCGCCCGCGCCGCGGGGGTGCCCAGCCTGGTGGAGGCCGTCGTGCGGCCCGCGACCGGCGGGGAGTGGGACGGCCCCGACGCCCGCCACGAGGCCATCCTCCAGGCGGCGCGCGAGGTCTCGACCCTCGGCGGGACGATCTACAAGGCGGAGATGCCCGGCTACCTGCCGGGGGACGTCTCGCGCGTCAGGGACCACGCCGAGCGCATGTCCGGCATCGTTCCCGTCCCCTGGGTCGTGCTGTCCAACGGCGTCGACCAGCCCGACTTCGCGCCGGGCGTCCGGGAGGCGTGTCTCGGCGGCGCCGAGGGGTTCCTCGCCGGACGCGCCATCTGGGGAGACACGGTCGCCGACCCCGACACGCTCGGCGCGCTGAGCCGGAGGTCGGTGGAGAGGCTGCGCGCGCTCACCGCCATCGTCGCCGAGACCTCGCGGCCGAGGCATTCGCGAGCCGGGGTCCTCCCGCTTCCGGGGCCGGACGTGGAAGCGGAGGGGGTACGGAGATGACCGAGGAGAACTTCAGGTACACCTCGGCGCCGGAACGCCGCGAGCGGCTGGTGCAGTTCATCTCCGAACAGGGCTACTGCACGATCACGGAGCTGTCGAACGCCTTCGCCGTCTCCGAGATGACGATCCGGCGCGACGTGCTGCGGCTGGCCGAGCAGGGCAAGGTGCGGGCGTTCCGAGGCGGTGTCGGCTCGCTGTCCAAGCAGGATATGGAGGGCAGCGACTACCGCCTGCGGGACATGAAGATGGCCGACGCCAAGCGGGCCATCGCCCTCAAGGCGATCGACATGGTGGGCATCGGCTCGGTGGTGGCCATCGACGCCGGGACGACGGGCCACCAGGTGGCCGAACTGCTGCCCCCCGACCGCAACGTCACGGTCGTCACCCACTCCTTCCCCGTGGTGTCCAGCCTGATCGGCCGTACCGGCACGGAGGTGATGTGCCTGGGCGGCCTGCTGCACCCGGAGTCGCTGTCCTTCGACGGCCCGGCCGCCCTCGCGGCCATCTCCAACCTCCGGGTGGAGACGTTCTTCCTCGCCGCGAGCGGCATCGGGGAGCGGGGCGCCTTCTGCGGCAACGGCTTCGACGCCATCACCAAGCGCGCGCTGATCGAGGTCGCGGAGCGTGTGGTGCTGCTCGCGGACTCCTCCAAGTTCTACGCCTCGGCGATGGTGAAGATCTGTGACTGGGAGGTCATCGACCGGATCATCGTCGACGACGGCATCTCCGAGAGTCAGCGGCACATGCTCGAACAGCAGGACGTGGACGTGGTGACGGTGACGCCGCGGGACGTCGGCACCGTCGGCTCCACCGCGGACGCCGCCTCGTGAGCGGTACGAGCGGTGCGAGCCGCCACCGCGTCGCGGTCATCGCGGGCGACGGCATCGGCCAGGAGGTGGTGCCGGCCGCCATCGACTGCCTCGACCTGGTGGCCGGCCTGCACGGGCTCGACCTCGACTGGCACTACCTGGGCTGGGGCTCCGACCACTACCGCGCCCACGGCCGGATGCTCCCGGTGGACGGGCTGGACATCCTGGCCGAGCACGACGCCATCTTCCTCGGCGCGGTCGGAGTTCCGGATATCCCGGACGTGGAGACCCTGTGGGGCCTGCTGATCCCGATCCGCCGCCGCTTCGAGCAGTACGTCAACCTCCGCCCGGTGAGGACCCTGCCGGGTGTGCCCTCACCCCTCGCCGACTCCGGCCCGATCGACCTGGTCGTCGTCCGCGAGAACAACGAGGGCGAGTACTCGGAGGTCGGCGGGCGCGTGTACCGAGGCCTGCCCGAGGAGTTCGCGGTACAGGAGTCGGTGTTCACCCGGCGCGGCGTGGAACGGGTGGCACGGTACGCCGCGCGGCTCGCCGCGAGCCGGGGCGGGCGACTCACCTCGGCCACCAAGAGCAACGGGATCGTGCACACGATGCCGTTCTGGGACGAGGTCGTCCGGGAGGTGCTCGCCGGGTTCCCCGACGTCGGGCTGCGGAGCGAGCTGATCGACGCGCTCGCCGCGAGCCTGGTGCTGCACCCGGGTCGCTACGACGTGATCGTGGCGTCCAACCTGTTCGGCGACATCCTCTCCGACCTGGCCGGTGCGATCACCGGGTCCATCGGGGTCGCGCCCAGCGCCAACCTGAATCCCGAGGGCCGCCACCCGTCGATGTTCGAGCCCGTCCACGGGTCGGCGCCGGACATCGCGGGGCAGGGCGTGGCCAACCCCGTCGGCCAGATCTGGAGCGGGGCGATGATGCTGGACGCCCTGGGCCACCCCGCCGCGGCCGCGCACCTGGTGGCCGCCTTCGAGGCCGCCCTGGCGGAGGGGATCCGTACCCGCGACCTGGGCGGGCGGGCGTCGACGACCGCGTTCACCGAGGCGGTGCGCGGACACATCGAGGACATCGGGCGGACCGGGGAACACGCCGGCACCGGACGACCGGACGGGAGCCGGAGCATGAGGGACGCGTCGGCGTCGGACGACCGGACGGGAGCCGGAGCATGAGGGACACGTCGGCATCGGAGACACGGACGGGAGCCGGAACGTGGTGAGCCGCGACCAGTCGCTGTACATCGACGGGGCCTGGGTCGGCGGCGCGGGCTCGCGCCCGGTCCGGGACCGCTGGACGGGCGAGCGGATCGGCACGGTCGCGGTGGGCCTGGGCGAGCACGCCGTCCGCGCCGTCGACGCGGCCGAGGCGGCCATGGCACGGGGACTGCCGGTGCCGGAACGCGCCCGCGTGCTGGCGACCGCCGCGCGGCTCCTCGGGGAGCGCGGCGAGGAGTTCGCCTGGTCCGTCACCGCGGAGACCGGGAAGCCGATCACCGCGGCGCGCGGCGAGGTGGGCCGCGCCGTGCAGACCCTCGGCTGGGCGGCCGAGGAGACCAGGCGGCTGACCGGTGAGACGGTCCGGCTGGACGCCGTCGAGTCGGGCGCGGGCACCATCGCGCTCACGGTGCCCGAGGCGCGCGGCGTCGTCGCGGCCGTCACCCCGTTCAACTTCCCGCTCAACCTGGTGCTGCACAAGGTCGCGCCGGCGCTCGCGGCGGGATGCGCCGTGGTGCTCAAGCCGTCCGACAAGGCGGTGCTGGTCGCGGGCCTGCTGGTGGAGGTGTTCGCGGAGGCGGGCCTTCCCGCCGGATGGCTCAACCTGGTGACCGGCACCCCCGCCGACGTCGTCGAACCGTGGATCGACGACCCCCGGGTGGCGGTGATCAGCTTCACCGGGTCGAGCCGGGTGGGCTGGGACCTCAAGGCGAGGTCGCCCCGCAAGCTGCACGTGCTGGAGCTGGGTTCGAACACCGCCATGGTCGTCACCGGCAACGCCGACCTGGAGCGCGCCGCCGACGACGCGGTGACCTCCGCCCTGGCCAACTCGGGACAGGCCTGCGTCTCGCTGCAGCGGGTGTACGTGACCCGCGAGGTGGCCGACCGGTTCACCGCCCTGCTGGCCGAGGCGTTCAGGACGGTCGGGTACGGCGATCCGCGGGACGACGCCACCGTGGTCGGGCCGCTCGTCACCACCGAGGCGACGACGGGCCTGAAGCGCTCGATCGACGCCGCGGTGGCCGGCGGCGCGCGGCTGCTCGCGGGCGGCGACGTGGTCGGCGGGGTGCTGGAGCCCACGCTGCTGGCCGAGGTCGACCCGGACAGCGCGCTGGTCTGCGAGGAGGCGTTCGGCCCGGTGGCGAGCGTGCTCGTCGTCGACGACCTGGACGAGGCGATCCGCGGCGTGAACTCCTCGCGGTACGCGCTGAACTCGTCGATCTACACCGGCGACCTCGGCGAGGCCATGGAGTACGCGGCCCGCGCGCAGGCGGGCAGTGTGCTGGTGAACATGCCCCCGTCCTACCGCGCCGACCACATGCCCTACGGGGGCGTCAAGGACTCCGGGCAGGGCACCGAGGGCGTCAGGTACGCGGTCCACGAGCTGCTGCATCACAAGCTGGTGGTCCTCAAGCCCTAGCGGGAAGGGGCGCTCGGATCACGGTTCCGGCGGGGGAGGCACGGTCCCCGGCCGGGACCGTGCCTTTTCCGGCACATCGGGTCTTTCCCAGCACGTCGGGTCTTTCCGGCACGTCAGGTCTGAGTGAAGGCCGTGTCGAAACGGGCGTGGGGCCGCTCCCAGAGCAGTGACCGCACGAGTTCGAGCGCCCGGGGCGCGCCGTGCGTCCGGCTCATCCCCGCGTCCTCCCACTCGATGGATATCGGCCCGTCGTACCCGATCGACTCCAGGGCGCGGAAGGCGTCCTCGAAGGGCACGTCGCCGTGGCCCGCGGAGACGAAGTCCCAGCCGCGCCGGGGGTCCCCCCAGGGAAGGTGCGAACCGAGACGGCCCGCCCGGCCGTCCTTCGCGCGGATCCTGGTGTCCTTGCAGTCGACGTGGTAGATCCGGTCGGCGAAGTCGACGATGAAGTTGGCCGGGTTGATGTCCTGCCACATCATGTGACTCGGATCCCAGTTGATCCCGAACGCGTCCCTGCGGTCGATGGCCTCCAGGGTCCGGGCCGTCGTCCAGTAGTCGTAGGCGATCTCGCTCGGGTGGACCTCCAGGGCGAACCGCACCCCTTCCGCGTCGAAGACGTCCATGATCGGGTTCCATCGGGCGGCGAAGTCGGCGTAGCCGTCGTCGATCACCTCCTGGGGCACCGGCGGGTACATCGCGACGTACCGCCAGATCTTCGAGCCGGTGAACCCGGTGACCACCGAGGCGCCGAGTTTGCGTGCCAGGATCGCGGTCTTCTTGACCTGCTCGGACGCGCGGGCGCGGACCCCGTCCGGGTCGCCGTCTCCCCAGGTGCGCGATCCGGCGATCGACCGGTGGCGGAAGTCGAGCGGGTCGTCGCAGACCACCTGGCCCTGGGCGTGGTTCGACAGCGCCCAGACGCCGAGCCCATGGCGGTCCAGGATCTCCCGCCGGGAGTCGAGGTAGCCCTCGTCCTCAAGCGCCCGGTCCACGTCCAGGTGCTGTGACTTGCAGGCGATCTCCAGGCCGTCGAACCCCCACTCGGAGGCCAGCCGGGCCACCTCCTCGAAGGGCAGGTCTGCCCACTGCGCGGTGAACAGCGTTACGGGACGGGTTGACATGGGGTCTCCTTCACCCGGGGGCCGGATCCGGTCAGGGATCGGCCTGCAGGAATTCGAGCTGGTTGCCGAAGCAGTCGTAGGTGTGGAAACGGCGATGCCCGGGGAAGCGGTCGTCGGTCTCGACGGCGGCCCCGTGCCCGGCCAGCCGGGCGGCGAGCGCGTCCAGGTCGTCGACCAGGATCGCCGGATGGCCGAGCCGGTTCGGCCGGAAGTCCTCGTCGGGCAGGCCGTGGATCTCCACGCCGCCGGTGCCGAACCAGCAGCCGACCGGCCGCATGGTCGCCGGTTTCGGCACCTCCGCCATGCCGAGCACGCCGCCGTAGAAGGCGCGGGCACGGTCCTCCTCGCCGACCGGCATGGTGAAGGTGGCGTGGTGCAGGCGCCGGAAGACGACGGGGTGCCCGACGTCCCGGCCGGTCGCGCCTTCGTCGGGCCGTCGCGTGTCCGGGCTGGTCGCGCCTTCGTCGGTGTGGCGCCCGGCCCGGCCGGTCATGCCGTGACCGGGGCGGCGTGCACGCGGGCGATCGCGTCCCCGAGGATCCGGGGCAGGTCCCGCTCCGGGATGGTGAACGACGTCTCGTCGTCGATGGCCAGCGGGGCGCCGAACACCACGACGCCCGCGCCGATGGCCGGGCAGCCGACCGCCTGCTCGATGGACAGCCCCCCGACCGCCTGCACCGGGACGGTGGTCGCGGCGACGATGCCGGGCAGGTCAGTGAGCGGGGACAGGTTCAGCTCCCGGTGCGCGCTGCGGTGGTCGTGGCCGATGTGGTGGATGACCATGCCGACCCCGAGGTCCTCCAGCCGCCTCGCCTCGGCCACCCGGTCGCCGGCCCCCATGTCGTCGCCCATCACCAGGACGCCGAACTCCTCGCCCGCCTCGCAGACGCGCCGCACCGTCGCGTCGTGGGCGCGGCCCATCACGACCACGGCGTCGGCGCCGGCCTCGGCGTACATGCGGGCCTCGCCGTACCCGCCGTCCATGACCTTCAGGTCGGCCACCAGCGGGTGGTCCGGATACTCCGCGCGCAGGGTGCGCACGGCACGGAGACCCTCGGCCATCACCAGGGGGGTGCCGACCTCCAGCCAGTCGGCCCCGGCCTCGACCGCGATGGCGGCCATGCGCAGCGCGTCGTCGAGGGTCTTCAGATCGAGTGAGACCTGAACGATGCCGTGAGTCAGATCGGATCGCCGCAGACCTCGGATCGACGGGCTCATGTCGTGTTCCTCCTGCTTCGGGGGTGTGCCCCGTCTCTGGTTCCGGGTGTTCGTCGTTGGGTGAACCCGCGCCCGGCGGTCCGCTCGGCGTACGCCGGGTGGTCCGGCCGTGCGCGCGGGGTGGTCCGTCCCGCGTACGGCCGCTGGGTCAGCCGGTGTGCCCGGCCGCGCTTCCGGCGGCGCTTCTGGCCGCGCTCCTGGCCGCGTCGTGGCTGCGCACCCGCACCGCCGTCGAGCCGCCGAACCAGCGGTCGCGGGCCGCGCGGAGGAAGTCGGCCGAGGCGCGCAGCTCGTCGAGGCCGTTGACCCCGTCCTCGATGCTGATCCAGCCGTCGTAACCGGCCTCCACCAGGATCGGGAAGATGCGGTCGTAGTCGTTGAGCCCCTGCCCGATGACGCCGTGCCTCAGGGCCGGTGAGTATCCGATGGTGCCGTCCGCCTGGCGCAGGTCGTCCAGGGTCGTCCCGGTCTGGAGATAGCGGTCGGACGCCTGCATGGTGACCACCCGGCCGACCACGCGCCGCAGGAACTCGGCCGAGTCGACGCCCGCGACGATCGCGTTGGAGGGGTCGTACTGCACCCCGAAGTTGACGCGGTCGGAGATGCTCTCGACCAGCGCGAGGAAGACCTCGGGCGACTGTGCCAGCTCCGGGTAGGTCCAGGTGGTGGCCTTGTAGTGGTTCTCGATGGCCAGGGTGACGCCCAGCTCGGCGGCGAGCGGGAGGAGGGTCTCGATCGCCTCGGCCGCCCACCTGACGCCCTGCTCGACGGGAACCTGCGGGTAGGCCTGCCCGCTGAGCACCCGGCAGGTGGCCCCGGGGCCGCCGAGCACGGCGGTGACGCGGATGAACTCGGCCTGGCGGTCGATCTCCCGCGCGCGGACGCCGGGGTCGGGATGGGTGAAGTCGGGGGAGGCGCACATCATCGGCATCTGGAATCCGGCGTCCGCGAGAGCGTCGCCGACCCGCCGGAGCTCGTCCTCGGCGGTGGACCAGAGGAAGCCGGTGTGGAGTTCGAGCCCGTCGACGCCGAGCGTGCGGGCCTCGTCGATCCACTCGAAGACGGACTTGGTGCGCCGGATCACCATCTCTTCCAGGTAGCCCTTCGGGAACGCTGCGATCCTCACGTCCGCTCCTCACCCGACTCAGCCCGTGAATCGATACGTTAGCACCAAAGTGTGGGAGATAGCATACAGACTTTGAGCGGATTCTGAACTACTGTTGGGGTAGAGCGAGCATTTCTTGCGCCCGCCAGCACGCCGGGAGGTCGTCCCGGGTGCTCCGGAGGCCCCCGCTCGGTCGAGAAAACTACGAGCTGGAGGAACGCTGTTGAAAGCGTTGGTCAAGTACGCGGACGCCGGCGGCGCGCTGGAGGTGCGCGACGTCCCCGAACCGGTGGCCGTGCCGGGAACGGTCCTCGTCCGGGTGCACACGGTCGGCGTGTGCGGATCCGACATCCACATGTGGCACAACACGCAGAGCAAGAGTTCCAAGGGCGTGCTGCCCATCACCCTCGGGCACGAGTCGGCCGGCGTCATCGCCGCCGTCGGTGACGGCGTGACCGGCTGGTCCGCCGGGGACCGCGTGGTCTGCGAGACCGCGGCGTCGATCTGCGGCGTGTGCGGCCTGTGCCGCGCCGGACGCTACAACCTGTGCCCGTGGCGCGAGGGCTACGGGCTCAAGCGCGACGGGGCGATGGCCGAGTATCTGGTGGCCGAGCCCCGCGTGCTGCACAGGATCCCGGACAACGTCGGCTTCGAGACCGCGTCGATGACCGAGCCCTACGCGGTCGCGTACAACGCGGTGGTGGAGCGCGCGCAGGTGAGTCCCGGTGACCTGGTGGTCGTCCAGGGGGCCGGGACGATCGGGATCCTCGCCCTCCAGATGGCCGTCCTCCGCGGCGCCGCCACCACGGTCGTGCTCGGCACCGACATCGACACCCACCGGCTGGACAAGGCCAGGCAGCTCGGCGCCGACCACACCGTCGACATCTCCCGGCAGGACCCGGCCGAGGTGATCGCGCGGCTGCACGACGGCCTCGGCGCGGACCTGGTGGTCGACGCGACCGGGGTGAGCGCCGCGTTGCGGCAGAGCATGGAGCTCGTCCGCCCCGCGGGGGCGATCGCGAAGGTCGGCTGGGGGCCGCAGCCGCTCGGTTTCACCCTGGACCCGCTGGTCAAGAAGGCCGTGACGCTCTACGGGTGCTACTCGCACACCTGGAGCACCTGGGAGAACGTGCTTCGCCTGTTCAGCCAGGGCAAGGTCCGCCCGGAGCGGATCCTCGGCGGGGTGTACGCCATCGAGGAGTGGGAGGAGGCGTTCTCCGCGATGCAGCGGGGGGACAACGTCAAGTCCGCGCTGCGGATGCCCTTCGGGTTCGAGAGCGACGACTCCCGGGCCGACGACTTCCGGGCCGACGACTCCCGGGCCGATGACTTCCGGGCCGATGACTTCCGGACCAGCGGGTTCCGGACCAGCGAAACGACGAGCTGAAAGGCCAACGGCGTGTCCCCCTCACCCATCCGTCTGGGAGTCCTCGGGCTCGGCGCGGTCGCCCAGGCGGTGCACCTGCCGCTCCTGGCGAAGCGGCCGGAGCTGTACACCGTCGCCGGAATCTGTGACCTCTCCCCCGAGGTCACCGACGCCATGGGGCGGCGGTACGGCATCCCCCGGTCCCGGCGGTTCTCCCACCTCGACGACCTGCTCGACGCCGGTGGCCTCGACGCCCTGATGATCCTCTCCCGGGGCTCCCACACCTCGGCGGTGCGCGCGGCCTTCGCCCGGCGGCTGCCGGTGTTCTGCGAGAAGCCGCTCGCCTACACCACGGCCGAGGTCGACGAGCTGATCGCCGCCGAACCCGACCTCGGGCATCCGGCGATCCTGCTCGGCTACATGAAGCAGTACGACCCCGCGGTCGTCGAGGCGGCGCGCCTGCTGGAGGACGTCGACGACATCCGCGTCGTCGAGGCGAGCGTGCTGCACCCCACCGGGGCCTCCCAGCTGGCCCTCGCCCGGCTGGTCGGGCCGAGCGGGCCACCGCCGCCGCGCGTACAGGCCGAGGCCGACGCCGAGGACCTCGCGCTGTGGCGTACCGCGTTGGGCGACGCCGACGAGGCGCTGTGGCGCACCTACCGGGGCGCGCTGGTCAGCAGCCTGGCGCACGATCTGTCGATCATGAGGAGCTTCGGCTCGCCACCCGCCACCGTCGACTTCGCCGACATCTGGCGGCAGAGCTCCAAATACGCCCTGCGGGACGTGGGGCGCGACAGGAAGTCCTTCGGCGAGCACCCCCCGTCGATCTCCGCCACGGGCACCCTCGCCGGTGGCGGCCGGTTCGGCCTGTCCTGGCACTACCTGCCCGACTTCCCGGCCTACCGGGAGACGGTACGGGTGGTGCACGGCCGGGGCACGGTGGAGCTGACCTTCCCCTCCCCGTACCTCCTGCACGCGCCCACGGAGCTCGTCGTCACCTCCCTCGACGGCGACGCGGAGCGAAGGGTGCTGCGCCGCAGCGTGACCGAGGCGTTCGAGACCCAGCTGGAGGCGTTCCACGCCATGGTCCGCGAGGGGGTCGAGCCCCGGTCGGGGCTGGACGCGGGCAGGGCCGACATCCTCGACTGCCAGCGGATCGTGGCGAACTACGCCGCCCGGACCGGGACCCCGGTGGGCGGCGAGGTGGGCCGGCTCGCCGGCGAGCGGGCGGGGGTGCCGAGCCGGTGACGGCATCCGAGACGGCTACATCCGAGACGGCGGCGACATCCCGTCCGGGGGCGTCCGCACCGATCCGTACCGCGATCGTCGGGTACGGCCTGGCGGGCAGCGTCTTCCACGCGCCGCTGATCGGCGCCGACCCCGCGTACGCCCTGCGTGGCATCGTCACCGGCGATCCGGGGAGGGCGAGCGCGGCGGCCGGACGCCACCCCGGCGTCCGCGTCCTGCCCAGCGTCGAGCGGCTGCTCGCGGAGGACGAGTACGACCTCGTGGTGATCGCCTCGCCGACGCCGAGCCACGTGGAGCTCGCGGAGCGGACGCTGGAGCTGGGCCTGGCGACCGTGGTCGACAAGCCGCTCGCCGTCAGGGCCGCCGACGCGGAACGGCTCATCGCGCTCGCGGACAGCCGTGGGGCACCCCTGACCGTGTTCCAGAACCGGCGGTGGGACGGCGACTTCCTGACCGTCCGGCGGCTCGTCGAGGAGGGCGCGCTCGGGGAGGTACGGCGCTTCGAGTCCCGGTTCGAATGGCTCAACCCCCGGCCCCGGCCCGCCTGGAAGAGCGGCACCACCGGCCGCGACGGCGGCGGCATCGCCTACGACCTGGGCTCGCACCTCATCGACCAGGCCGTGCGGCTGTTCGGGCCGGTTGACGAGGTGTACGGCGAGCTGGACCGCCGCAGGGAGGGCGCCGTCAACGACGACGACAGCTTCATCGCCCTCACCCACACCTCGGGCGTCCGGTCACACCTGTCGATGAGCAGCCTGGTCGCGCGGCGCGGGTTCCGCTTCCGGGTGCTCGGCTCGGCGTCCGCGTACACCAAGTGGGGGCTCGACCCGCAGGAGTCGCAGCTCGCGGCGGGGATGTCTCCCCTGGACGAGGGCTTCGGCGTCGAGCCGGTCGCGTCCTACGGGCGGCTGGGGCGCGACGAGGACGACGCGCCGGTGCCGACCGAGCGCGGCGGCTACCGGCGGTTCTACGCGACGCTGGCCGAGGCGCTGGCCGGTCGCGGCCCGCTCCCGGTGGACCCGAGGGACGCGCTCACGGCCATCCGCGTCATCGAGACGCTGCACGCCCAGCGAGACTGACTCCGGTACGGGACGGAGAACACGGACGGCGCCCGCCATCTGGCGGGCGCCGTCCGTGTTTCCCTCGACCCTGTCAGAGCGTCCGGGCGTAGGGGTCCCAGTCCTCGGCGACCGGCTCCGTCGCCGGGGCCGAACTCCGCACGGGCACGGCCTCCCCGCGCTCGATCGACTCCGAGACCGCGGCCATCGTGTCCAGCACGTGGTAGGCCAGGTGGCCGGAGGCCCGGTGCGGCACCCCGGCCCGTACGGCGCGGGCGATGTCCAGCGTGCCGAGGCCGCGGCCTCCCACCGGGCCCAGGGCCGGTACGGTCGTCCAGTCGTCGTCACCGGCGCGCCGGATGTGGAGATCCCCGTCGAAGTGGTTCGGGTCCGGGACGGACAGTGTCGCCTCGGAACCCACGATCTCCACATGACCCACCCGGCGATGCGGGGAGTCCCAGCTCAGCACGGTCGTCGCGGCCTGCCCGGCCTCGAACTCGGCGAGGACGGCGACGTGCGTCGGGACCCGCACGGTGATCTCCTGCCCGGCCTTGGGCCCGACCCGCAGGACGCGCCGGGGCCGCGCGATCCGCCCGGTCGCCACCACCGAGCGGAACGAGCCGAGGAACTGGGCCAGCGCGGTCAGGTAGTAGGGCCCCATGTCCCACAGCGGGCCCGCGCCGCGCGAGAGCAGCACCTCCAGGTTGCGGTGGTCGTCCACCGGCCCCGGCACCTCGAACAGGGTGAGCCCGGTCAGCGGCACGCCGATGTCGCCCCGCTCGATCATCCGCCTGGCCGTCTGCAGCCCGGCGCCGAGGAAGGTGTCGGGCGCCCCGCCGACGCGGAGCCCGGCGCCCTCCGCCGTCTCCAGCAGCCGCAGCCCGGCGGCACGGTCCAGGGAGAACGGCTTCTCGGTCCACACGTGCTTGCCCGCGCCGAGTGCCGCCAGGGACACCTCGGTGTGCGCGGCCGGGATCGTCAGGTTGACGATGATCTCCACGTCGGGGTGCTCCAGCGCCCGCTCCGGGAGACCCGACTCCGGCACCCCGTACGCCGCGGCCTGCTCGGCGGCGCGGTCCGGGTAGAGGTCCGTGACGATGCGGACGTCCAGGTCGGGGAAGCGGGTGAGGTTCTCCAGATACTGCTCGCTGATCTTCCCGGCGCCGATGACGCCGACCCCCATCGGGCCGGAGCCGCTCACGCCTCGACCTTCGGGTTCAGATAGGCGAAGCTCGCGGCGATCGCCTCGAAGACGTCCCCGTCGTAGTCGTCGAACTCGACCGCCCCGGCCTCCAGGTGCGGCACCGCGGCGAGGATCTCCGGCCAGGGCAGCGTGCCCTGGCCCGCCGGGAGCTGCTGGGTGTTGTCCCGGCTGACGGGGCCGTCCTTCAGGTGCAGGAAGCGCACGCGGTCGCTCACGCGGCCCAGCAGGGCCAGCACGTCCTCGCCCCCCACCGCGACCCAGTAGGCGTCGACCTCCAGCACCACCTCGGGACGGAGCCGGTCGGCCAGGGCCTCCAGGGCGGTGCGGCCGCCGAACCGCCGTTCGAGCTCCCACCAGTGGTTGTGGTACCCGACCCGCAGGCCGTAGTCGGCGGCCTTCACCGCCGCGGCGTTCAGATGACCGGCGATGCGGGTGACGTCGTCGTCGGTGGTCCAGAACTCCTCCGGGATGAACGTGTCCACCACCGTGTTCGCGCCCAGCCTGTTCGCCGCCGAGAAGATCGCGTCCAGGTCGACGTCGACCAGGGACGAGGTCATCGTGGGGGAGACCAGGCCGTTGGCGGTGACCGCGTCGAGGAACTCCGGACCGCGGGAGTACAGCCTGTACGAGGACTCGATCTGCCGGTAGCCGATCGCGGCGACCCTGGCGAGCGTGCCCGGCAGGTCCTCGTCGATGGCATGCCGGACGCTGTAGAGCTGGAGGGACAGCGATCGGAGGGGCACGGTGAATCCTTCGCCGGTTGAGGCGTACCGTCCACCCGTCATGCTCGATACCGATCATCGGTGGGCCACGTACGCCAATATTTGGTAGTAAAGTAACGAATATATGTGAACTGCACATCATGTCAAGGGTGTTACGCGCGTGCTTCCGGGTGCTTACCGCACAACCCGACGTCGTGCGGGAAGTGATGGGTCCACCACCTCGCGGTAGGCGGGCGGGGACATCCGCGTCGACGCGCTCGCGCCCGGCGCCCTCGACGCCTCGACACTCACTCGGCCGGCGAGGCGTCGTCGCACTTGGCGACGACCTTCCTTCTCGGGCGTACGCCGCCATACCCGCCCGCCCGTGACCATGGGCGGACTGGCCGGTGACCTGGAGTCCCAGTAAGCTCCCGGCATCACGCCACTTTCGGCAGCGCCTCGCCTAGGTCCATCACGGCCTGCACGTCGGGCCAGGTAGTGACCAGGTGGCCATGGAGCCGACTCAGGTCTGCCGCGAGCCGGGCCGAAGAGGTCGCGTGCGCGATGGTGACAGCCCGCATCGCGACCGCGGACGCCTCCTCGGGCTCACTTTCTGCGGCATGGGTGAGCGCGAGCTGGTAGATGTAGTTGGCCGCCCATTCAGATCCCTGCAGGTCAACCGCGAGCGCGCCGAGCCCTTGCTTGAGCAGGTCAGCGGCCTGCCCGTTCCGACCGAGGTAGCGGTAGGCGAGACCGCGCTGCAGCGTCAGGTAGGTGGGCGAGTAGAAGTAGATCCACGGCGGCTCGCGGTCGGGTCGCTCTGCGGACTTCAGTGCCAGTTCCACGGCCCGATCCAACAGTCGATCGGTTTCATCCGCCTCGCCCGCCAGAGCGTGTCCCCGAGCTTCCTGCTGAGCCGCCAGGGCGCGTAGTCCGGAACTCGCGGCGGAGTCTCGCTGAGCGGCCTGCGACAGGCCGATCAGCGGACCAACCTTGCGGCTGAGCCACGCGAGATGCCCCTTCATCGACAGGGCCGTGGCGACCATGTCAGGGGCTCCCACTTCAGTTCCGTATTCGAGCACCCGATCGTAGAAGACGTTTGCCTCCCTCGCGCGGCCCGTGTTGGCGTGCAGCCAGCCGGAAAACTGCGCGTACTGCGCAGCCATGTCCAGCATGGGGGTGCGTAGCTTCCCGCGAGCTTCAGCGAGCAGGTCCTCAACGGTCGCCAGTTCCGCCCGGACGGGGACAATGAGGCATTCGGAGCCGAGTGCATCCTCTACTCGGCGCTGCTCGGCGAGGATGACGCCCAACGAGCCGATGACGGCGGTATCGAGGCGTCGAGGTTGACGGGCGGCGTGAACCAGCCTGTCCTCGTCTTCCGGATCAAACTGCTCGCTGTATTCCACTCCCTCGTAACGGGGAGCCGCAGGAGAGTCGCTGAACAGGCTTGCCTCGTCGAAGCCGAAGACCAGGGCGAGCAACTGCGGGTATGGAGAACGAGGTCGAGCCCTGCCCGCCTCCCAGTCCCTGAGCATCCGGGTCAGGGATTCCCTGGCCGGCAGGCGGATACCGGCATGCTCACGAGCCGCCTCGGTGAGGCGCCGGGCCACTTCTTTCTGCGTCCAGCATTCGCCATGGCGTGCGGCCTTCAAGCGCGCGGCCCAGGTCGGCAAACCCATGATCACCTCGCGGACGTGGGAGGACTCCGCTTTCCTCCTCCATCCTCCTCTATCGGATAGCGAATGCGCCGCGTTCTCATGGACCCGTCGTGTCGGTGACATGGCATCCACAAAAGGCGGAGCCCGCCACGGCATCGCGCGCCGGGACGGGCCCCTTGATCAGGAAGGCTCTCCTGACCCGTGAACAACCTTAATGCTCCGGTTCTCGACCGGACTACGGCGAGTGGCTGTGGCTGCTTCGCCGACGCCCCGCCCCTGCCGATGGGCTGCGCCGACTGCGGGCACGCCCCCTACGCGCACGGCTGCCCCGGCCGGGCCGCCGACCACGAGTACGCGCAGCCGTCGGCCGAGCTGATGGACGTGCGCCTTCAGGCCCGCCGCCTCGGCGTCCCGCTGCCCGCCTTCGTGTCGTCCGTCGATCAGGCGCCCGCCGAGGTCATCTCCCCGATGCCCGCGCGGGGCCGCCCCGAGCCGCCCGTCCCGGTCGTGCCCGAAGCGCCGACGCCGCCCAGGCGCACGCCCCGCCCCGTCCGTCCGGCGACACGGCCCGCCGCCACCGCACCGCCCCGACGCGACGAGGTCCGGCGCCCCGTGTCCCGGCGGGTCGAACCCCGCGAAGACCGCGCGGCCCGCCTGGCGCTCGCCCGTGACCCGCGCTCCCGGCGCCGGGCCCGCGTCGCGGCCCGCGCGCACGCGCACGACGCCCCACCTCCGAGCACGGGCCCGAGGTCGGCCACCTGGCCGCCGCTCACCCTCCTCGACCACCGGACCCTCCGGCCGGGGCCCGCCGTCGCCTCCGGCCAGGGCTACCCCCTGGACGTCCCCGCGTCCCGGCGGCACCAGCCCCATCGGTGGGAGGTCGCGGCGTGAACGCGACCCCGCCGCAGGGCGACACCCCCATGAGCAGGCGCGGCGGTGGACCACCTTCCCAGACGTACGCCGCCGCGCCGTCGACCACCGAACCGTCGTCCGCCGTGCGGCGGGCCGGGGACCTGGCCACCGTTCTGGGTGGGGTCTACGGCATCCGGGCCGACGTCCACGAACTCGCCTCCGGCAACGCCATCGTGTCCGTCTTCCTCGGACTCCTGGCCTACACCGACGGCGAGAAGTACTGGTGGACCGGCCCCGAGCTCAGCGGCTCCGGTGCACCCGTGCTCAGCTCCGCGCTGACGCTGCCCGCCGCCGCCGAACAGCTCGCCGGGCACTACGCGATCCTGCGCGCCCGCCCGGCTACCGGTGTGCCGATGGGCGAGCTGCCGCTGCCGGCCGACGCGCTCCTGCCCGACGACGCCGGCGATGTCGTCCCGCGCTGACGCCGACGTGGCACACGCCGCCCGACAGGGGCGGGTCCCGGGGCCGCGCCCCCCATCGAAGCCCCCCATCGAACGAAAGGAGCGACCGTGAACCTGCCCTTCGGCACGCCGGGAGGTGACCGGTTCGGCGCGGCCACCTGGCGGCCCGGCGCCGTCACCGCGCTCAAGCACCTGCGGACCGAGCCGCACACCCACCGGATCTACCCGGAGATCGCCTACGACAAGGGCGAACCCCGCCTCATCGTCAGCCCCAGGCTGACCGTGTGGGCCGACCGCCAGGGCGAGTTCTTCACATGGGGCGCCGTCTACCTGGAGGAGTCCGCCGAGTCCGCTCGGGCCGACGACGTGCCGCAGGTCGCACGCCGACTCGCCGAACGGTTCGGCGAGCACTACACCGAGCCGACCACGACCCCATGAGCGGCGCGAGGGAGCGCGCGATGGCGACCACCCCCGGCACTCCGAGCGGCGAGCCGGCCGCCCGTGGCGAATGGCCCTGCCCCGGGGTCAGCGCGCACCCGGTACGCGTCGTTCCGAAGCGTCAGGCGCTCGGCTGGGATTCGGTACCGCAAGGCCGCTACCGCGTCGTGGAACACACATGCTCCTGCCGGACGGTCTTCTACGAGCTGATCTCCTGCGGTGGCACCTACATGATTCACCGGGTGATCCAGAGCGGGCCACCGGAGCACGCCTTCACCGGACGCTGGACGCTCCGCGAAGCGCGGGAAATGTGGCAACGGTTGTTGAACGGGCAGGCACGATAGCCGAACACGAGGAAGGCCCCGGCTCTCCGAGGAGGCACTGCCCACCGCCACCACACGATCAGTGGGGGCTCCTCTCCACCCGGCCGGGCGTTCCCACCCGGCGGGGGCGGCCCGCCTTCCGTTCGTGGACGGAACCACCCGGCTGGGCGAGCGGTCGTGAGGCTCCGTGACACCCGTCACCGCGCCCTCCCCGGCGTCTCGGTGACGGCCCGCCCAGGAGCACGGGGATACAGCGACGCCGAGACGAGCAGGACGAGGGCCGCGATCGCCCAGGCGACGGCCGTACCGGCCCGGTCGGCCAGCCATCCGACGGCCAGTGAGGAGACCAGCGCGCCGAACTGGAGCTGCAGGGAGTCGACGGACATGAGCGTCGCCCGCCGGGTGGAGGTGACGCGCCGGTGCATCATCTCCGCCCGGAGCAGGCCGGTCACGGAGAGCCCGGCGAACAGCACGACGTAGGCCGCCGCCGCGGCCACGACGCCGGGCACGCCGGACAGCGCCACGGAGGCGGCGAGCCCGCCCAGCGCCCCGGAGGTGACCACGGTCGCGGCCGTCGCGGCACGGGCCGAGGTGCCGAACAGCCGGGCGGTGGCGGGACCGAGCGCGTGGCCCATCGCGTTGGCGGCGAAGCCGAGGGCCGCGACGACCGCGTACACCGTGCCGCCGCTCTCCGCGCCACCGGTCAGGGCGGCCAGCCGCCCGGGGGTCAGCAACTCGATCGCGTTGATCGCGACGCCGATCGCGAAGGCGACGAGCAGGAGCCTGCTCAGGCCGCGGTCGCGAAGCGCGAGCCGCAGGCCGGTGCCGATCGTGGCGGGCACGTCCCGCAGCACCCCGGTGAACGTGGGGCGCGGGCGCGGCGCCTCCGGCATCGCGACGAGCGCCGCCACCAGCAGGACGGCGTACGCCGCCGCACCCGCCAGCACGGGAGCCGCCAGGGGGGTGATGACGTGCTCGGGTACGGCGAGCGGGGCGAACCCCCCGGCCAGCACCCCGGCGCAGAGCGCGACCGAGCCCATGGCCTCACCGTGCGCCAGGCCGGGCTTGAGGTCCGCGTCCGGTCCGCGCGTCGCGTGCAGCGTGTCGACGTACCAGGCCTGGGCCGGGCCGCTGGACAGGGCTCTCGCCATGCCCTTGAGGAGCGCGGCGAGCAGGAACTGCCAGGTCGTGGTGGCGAGGGCCAGCACGGTCAGGCCCGCCAGGCCGAACGCGGCGGAGGCGGCGAGCACGACCCGGCGGCCCAGCACGTCGGCGAGCCCGCCGGTGGGCAGCTCCAGCGCGATACAGGTGGCCGAGTAGGCGGCGACCACCAGGCCGACCATGGCGAGATCGAGTCCCCGCCCGGTCATGAGCAGAACCATCGGGGCCAGGGCCAGACCGGGAGGCAACCAGGTCAGGAAGGAGATCAGCGCGAAGCGTCGCCGCGCGGACCGGGGGGAGGGGAGGGTCATCGGCATCCGCCTGTTCGTGGGGTTCCGAGACGGGAGCCGCCGATCGATGTCGACGGGAGCCGCCGGCGTCACACGCGACGGCCGGTTCTCGCGGACATCACCCGGCTCAGGGCGGCTCGCGCGGTGGCCGTTCGGCTTCCGCCGGGTCGTGAGGTGCTTGTTCGGGTCCCGCCGGGTCGTGGGGTGTTTGTCCGGGGGCCGCTGGTTCGCCGGGTGGTCGTCCGGCCTTCGCCGGCTCGCGCGGTGCCTGTTCGGTTCTCGCCGGTTCGCGCGGCGGTGTCATCGGCCCCAGCGGTCCGCCGGAGGGGCGGTGGGGGAAGACCCCGAGGTGGACGTTGACCGGCTCGGCCGAGGGGTCGCCCGCGTCTCGTCCGGCCAGTTCCCTGGCCAGCTCCATCGCGCGGCGGTGGAACTCCGCGACGGAGGCCGGGGTGAGCCGCACGGTCTCGTCGCTCATCCCGGCGGCGTCGATCCACTCGGCACCCCAGGCGTCCATCTCCCGCTCGAACGACGCGTGGTCGCGGGCGAGGATGTCGAGCTGGCGGCGGCGCATCGCGGCGGCCGCCTCCCGGCCCTCCGGCGTGCCGACCAGCTCGGCGTTGCTCCACGCCGTGTAGCGGTGGCGGGCCCGCCAGCGGCGCTCCCGGGCGTCGCGCCGCTCGGGGTCCTCCTCGATGAACCCGTATCTGGCCAGCTCGCGCAGGTGGTAACTGGTCGAGCCCGAACTCTCGCCGACCTTCCTGGCCAGCTCGGTCGCCGTCGCGGGCCCCTCGACGCGGAGCAGGCCGAGCAGGTGGCCGCGCAGCGGATGGGCCACGGCCTTCAGGACGCGCGGATCGGTGATGCGATACCTCTCGCTCATGTCGCTCCTCTCGCGCGTACGAGACCGAAGCCCACGAGCGCGCCCCGGGCCGCTGTCCGGAGCCTAACTTCGCAAAGGTATCTTTGCAAATATTCTTTTGCGATCCTCGGGGACGCGTGACCACCGAAACCCCCGATAGCCCGATAGCCCCCGTGGGATCTGACGGGTCAGCACTCCTCGGCGACCATGCTCTCCAGGACGGGCAGCGCGACGGCGAGCGCCGCGCGCTGCTCCGGGCTGAGCCGGGCGAGCCGCGCGCCGAGCAGCGCCGCGCGCCGAGAACGCACCTCGGCGAGCACCCGAACCCCCTCGGGCGACAGCGCCACCCGGACGGAGCGCGCGTCCTCGGCGTCGATCGTCCGGACGATCAGCCCCCGGTGGCCGAGCGCCACGAGGACGCGGCTCATGGTCGGCGCGGTGACGGCCTCGCGCTGGGCCAGCTCGCCCAGGCGCAGCGGGCCGTGATTCTCGATCGAGACCAGGGTGGACAGCTGCAGAGGGGGGACGTCGTTGGTGGCGATCCGGACGCGCCGGTGCAGCCGGCCGACGGCGAGGCTCAGCCGGCTCGCGAGGTGCGCCTCGCCGGGCGCCGTCTCACTCATCGCCCCTCCCGTTCCTCGTGGATGTAGAGATCACCGCGGAACAGCGAGACCACGGCCCCCGCGACCGCCAGGACGGCGGCGAGGACGAAGACCACGACCAGGCCCTCGCGGAACGGCCCGGACAGCAGCGTCGGCAGGAAGGTCCTGCTGGTCAGCGTCGCCACGGTCGAGGCGGGCAGCTCGTGCAGAACCCCGGCCGCGTTCAGCAGCGAGGAGAGCGGGTTGCTGCCGAGGAACGCGGCGAACATCATCCCGACCGGGGGTATGGCGGAGACCACGGTCACCGCGTGCGCCGGCACGCCCTGGACGGCCAGGCCCGCGTGCAGCGCGCCGGGCAGCGACCGGGACAGCCCGGCGACCAGGAGCGAGAAGAACACGCCGATGGACAGCACCATGCCGGCGTTCTGGAAGGTGGCCCTGATGCCGGAGGCCACGCCGCGCTGGTCGGCGGGCACCGAGTTCATCACCGCCGTGGTGTTCGGCGCCGAGAACAGCCCGGAACCGATGCCGTTGAGCAGCAGCAGGAGCGCGAAGGCCGGATAGCCGAAGACGACCGGCAGCGCCAGCATGCCCAGGAAGGTCACGGCCATCAGGAGGAGACCGCCGGTGGCCAGGAGCCTCGCCCCGTACCGGTCGGACAGGTAGCCGGAGACCGGGCCCGCGACGAGGAACCCGAGGGTGAGCGGGCCCAGGTAGACGCCCGCCCACAGCGGGGTCTCCGCGAAGTCGTAACCGTGCAGGGGCAGCCAGATGCCCTGAAGCCAGATGATCAGGATGAACTGCAGCCCGCCGCGGGCTGTCGCGTTGAGCAGCGCGGCCGCGTTCCCGGCCCAGAACGCCTGGATCCGGAAGAGCCCGAGGTGGAACATCGGCTGCGCCACCCGCGCCTCCACCGCGCAGAACACGGCCAGCAGGGCGAGGCCGCCGATCAGCCCCGCGACGACCAGCGGGTTGGTCCAGCCCTCGGTGTGGCCGCCGTAGGGCTGGATGCCGTACGTGATCGCGGCGAGCAACGCGGTCAGGCCGAGGGCGAAGGTCAGGTTGCCCCACCAGTCGATCCGCAGGTCGTGACGGCGCGCCGCCGTCTCGTGCAGGTTGCGGTACGCCCACCAGGTGCCCACCAGGCCGATGGCCGCGCTGACCCAGAAGATCGACTGCCAGTGCCACGCGGACAGCAGCCCGCCGGCCACCAGCCCGACGAAGGTGCCGGCGAGCCCGGCGACCTGGTTGACGCCCAGCGCCGTGCCGCGCTGGCGGGCCGGGAACGCGTCCGTGATGATCGCCGTGGAGTTCGCCATCAGCATGGCGCCGCCGACCCCCTGCACCAGCCGCCAGCCGATCAGCCACAGCGCGCCCGCCCGGCCGCCCGCCGGGATCAGCGCGAGCGCCACCGAGGCGACCGTGAACACGGCGAAACCGGCACTGTAGACACGCACCCGGCCGTACATGTCTCCCAGCCGCCCCAGCGTGACCACCAGCACCGCCGTCACCAGCATGTATCCCATGAGCATCCACAGCAGGTAGCTCACGTTCTCCGGCGCCAGCGGGTCGAGCCGGATGCTGGTGAAGATGGCCGGCAGCGAGATGATCAGGATGGAGGCGTTCACCGTGGCCATGAGCATGCCCAGCGTCGTGTTGGACAGCACCGACCACTTGTAGGGAAGGCGCCCGCGTGGGCGGGACGGTGGCCGGGCCGGAACGACGGTGACAAGGGTGCGCATACGCCCTCCAGATTGGCGAATCTGGCGGAAAGTTAGTTGACGCACGCTAAGTATACGCGCCGCGGCTCCCGCCACCGGTGCCGCACCGCAGGTCAGAGGGGGTACGCGTCAGCACGACGGGGTTCTCCGGCTGCGGGAACCGGCCGTGGAAACCGGCCGTGGGAACCGATCACGGAAACCGGGCGCGGGGGGGTGGCCGTGGAAACCGGCCGTGGGATGCCGCCGTGGCCGGTACCGTGCCGCCCGGACGTCAGGAAAGGCAGCCGACGTGCGCGAGGGCCTGCTTCAGCAGGACACCCTGCCCGCCGAGCATCTCCTGCTGCACCAGCGGTGACGAGGCCTCCTCGGGGGTGAACCAGACGAGGTCGAGGGCGTCCTGGCGGGGGCGGCAGTCGCCCGCGACCGGGACGACGTAGGCGAGGGACACCGCGTGCTGCCGGGGATCGTGGTAGGGGGTGACGCCCTGGGTCGGGAAGTACTCGGCGATGGTGAACGGCTGCGGCGAGGCGGGGACGCGGGGCAGCGCCGTCGGGCCGAGGTCCTTCTCCAGATGGCGCATGAGCGCGTCACGGACGCGCTCGTGGTGGAGCACGCGGCCGGAGACGAGGGCGCGGCTGACCGCCCCGTCGGCTCCGATGCGCAGCAGCAGGCCGATACGCGTGACCACTCCCGTCTCGTCGACCCGTACCGGTACGGCGTCGATGTAGAGGATCGGCATCCGCGCGCGGGTCGACTCCAGTTCTTCGGGAGAGAGCCAGCCGGGCGTGGTTTCGGTCATTTCGGTCATTGACCGATCGTACGTCGCGGTCGGCTCGGAAACGCGTCGCCTCCCCGCGTCGCTTTCCCGCATCGCCTCCCCGCGTTGGCTTCCCGTGTCGGTTCCCCGCGCCGCCTTCCTGTGTTGGCTTCCCGCGCCGCCTTCCCGCGTCGGCCCCTGGGCCGATCTCCCGCCGGCGGGAACGACCCCCGGGGGACCGCCCGCCGGCCGTGAACGCGGCACACGGTAAAAGCCCAGGTCCGGATATGGGCCTGGGCTTTGTACGGGGTAGGGGGCAGGGATCACGAGATCGTCTGGAGGGTCCGGCAGGGCGTCGCCAGGGCGTCGGCGCACACCCGGTGCAGCTGCCCCTGGTGGAAGACCAGGGGGTCCCCGTCGTCGTCGTTCGTGGCCAGCGAGATCACCCTGGCGAGGATCAGCTCGTGGTCCCCCACGAGGTGGCTCGTCTCCAGGACGCAGTCGATCCACGCGAGCGCGCCGTCGATCTCCAGGTGGCCGCCCTCCTTCGCGGACCAGCCGACGCCGGAGAACCGGTCGGCGCCCCTGGTCGCGAACGACCGGCACACCGCCTCCTGCCTGACGCTCAGCAGGCTGATGGTGAAGGCGCCCGCGGCCCTGATCCGCGGCCACGTGGTCGAGGTGTGCGCGGCGCAGAAGGACACGATCGGCGGGTCGAGGGAGACGGAGGTGAAGGAGTTGACGGTGAAACCGCACGGCTCGCCGTCCGACATCGCGGCGATCACCACCACCCCGGTCGGGTACCGGCCGAGCACGCGTCGCATTCTCAGGCTATCGATCATCACTCACCTCGCTTCCCACGTCCGCTTGAGCCGGTCGAGATGGTCGAGGCCGCCGAGCACGGTGTCCGTGTCGGGGACGAAGTCGATGAGACAGCCGATCTCGTCGACGCCGACCCCCTCCAGGGAGCGCAGCAGGGCCATGCCGTCGTCGACCGTGCCGAAGAGGCCGCCGGTGTCGAAGTAGCGGTCGAAGGAGACCTCCAGGAGGTACTCGATGTCCTCGGGGTCCATCGACTCCGGGTCCAGGCCGGGGATCAGCTCCTCGGCCGCCTTCATGACCAGCCCGATCGAGCTGCGGAGATAGTCGGTGAACGGCTGGTGGACCACCTCGCGCACGCGGGCCCGGTCCTCGCCGAGGAAGGTGTGCAGCATCAGCACGACATGGCCGGTGCCGCCGTGGTTCCTGGCGAAGTGCTCGCGGTAGTCGGCGACCTTGTGCGCCAGCTCGTCCAGGCTCTGGCCGAGCAGGTGCGTGAGGATGCCGACGCCGAGCTCGCCCGCCTGGCGGAACGTCCCGGGGTTGCCCGAGCTGGTGAGCCAGGTCGGCAGTTCCGGCTGGATCGGGGCCGGATGGGTCCGGACCTTGATCGGCTCACCGGCGCCGTCGCTCAGCTCCACCGACTCCTGCCGCCACAGGCGCCGCACGGTGTCGACCGTCTCGGTCGTCACCCGCCTGCGGTCGCCGTAGGTCTCCGGCCGGAGCGCGAAGTCGTTCAGATGCC
The DNA here is from genome assembly GCF_051390675.1 of Streptosporangium heterodermiicola. Taxonomy (NCBI): domain Bacteria; kingdom Bacillati; phylum Actinomycetota; class Actinomycetes; order Streptosporangiales; family Streptosporangiaceae; genus Streptosporangium; species Streptosporangium heterodermiicola. Next base: position 4,657 of record NZ_JBPJSR010000019.1, on the reverse strand, counting down.
AGCCGGTCGCGAACGCGACGCCGGCGCGGCCGCCGGACAGGTTGTCCACGACCGCCCATTCCTCGGCGATGCGCGCCGGGTGGTGCAGCGGCGCCACGACGCTCCCGGCGCGGATCGCGACGTGCTCCGTCACGGCCGCGATGGCCGCGCCGACGACGGCGGGGTTGGGGTAGCGGCCGCCGAACTCGTGGAAGTGCCGTTCCGGCGTCCACACCGCGGAGAAACCGTGGGTGTCGGCGAATCGGGCCCCCTCCAGCAACAGCCGGTACTGATCGGTTCCTGCCCTTGCCTCGTCAGCGAAATAGAAAAGGCCAAAGTCCAACGGTTTCTCCTAACGTGCTGAGGGCTCGCATGGAGCACACGCTCATATACGGCCAAGCGTCACCAGTATTCGCAGGAGGGGAGAGGCCGAGTAACCCCTAGAATCCACTAGACGGGTGGTGGCGTACGCGGGGGTTCCCGATCTCCCCTCGCGCGGACGGCCGGTGGAGACCCTTTTCCGGGCACGCGCCCTCGCGACCGGTGCCGCGCGAAACGCCCAGGTGAACGTGTGTCATGGCCGCCTAGGTCCCGGCCCTCGGACCGCCGGCCCGGGTTCATCCGCCGACGAGACGCATGCCGCCCGGCGCCGGACCCTTACCTCGCGAGCCGTCCTAGGGGATTTCGTAGGGGAATACCGGTTGGATCTTTAGGGGCGAGTCTCGGTAGCTGCGCCGCCATCCCATGGGCTGGAATGAGGCGTGAATGAGGCGGGGCATCCGTTCACGCAATGAATGGCGCATTGTCGAATATCCCTGCTTATTGCCGAGAGGATATACGCGACGTGACTCTTACCACAGAACGCGGCCTGGAAACACCTCTCTCGCTGCGGGAGAGGGTCGCCGAACTCGGAATGCTCAAGGACCAGGCGCGCGGCGGTGACGTCCAGTCGGCCACGGAGCAGCAGCGGGCCAAGGGCAAGCTCACCGTCGACGAGCGGCTGGAACTTCTCTTCGACCCCGGCAGCTTCACCGAGATCGAGCAGCTGCGCAGGCACCGCGCGAGCGGTTTCGGCATGGAGAACCGGCGGCCGTACACCGACGGCGTCGTGACCGGGTGGGGCACCGTGCACGGCCGCACCGTCTTCGCCTACGCCCACGACTTCCGGATCTTCGGCGGCTCGCTCGGCGAGGCGCACGCCCAGAAGATCCACAAACTGATGGACCTCGCGACGGCGACGGGCGCGCCGCTCGTCAGCCTCAGCGACGGGGCCGGCGCCAGGATCCAGGAGGGCGTGACCGCCCTGGCCGGATACGGCGGCATCTTCCAGCGCAACGTACGGGCCTCCGGGGTCATCCCGCAGATCAGCGTGATGCTCGGCCCGTGCGCGGGCGGCGCCACCTACTCGCCGGCGCTCACCGACTTCACGTTCATGGTCGACGGCATCTCGCAGATGTACATCACCGGCCCCAGCGTGGTCGAGGCCGTGACCGGCGAGAAGATCAGCCACGACGGGCTCGGCGGCGCCCAGGTGCACGGAACGCTCTCGGGAGCCGCCGGATTCGTCTACGACAACGAGGCGGACTGTCTTGAGGAGGTCCGCTACCTGCTCTCCCTCCTGCCGGCCAACAACCGCGAGGCGCCGCCCGTCCTGCCGACGGCCGATCCGGCCGACCGGCGCTGCGACGCCCTCCTCGACATCGTGCCCGTCGAGCTCAGCAGGTCGTACGACATCCGCGAGGTCATCAGGGAGATCGTCGATCTCGGTGACTTCTTCGAGGTGCACACCCTGTGGGCGACCAACGTCATCTGCGCCCTGGCCAGGATCGACGGCCACGTGGTGGGGATCGTGGCCAACCAGCCCTCCTCGCTGGCCGGCGCGCTGGACATCGACGCCTCGGAGAAGGCGGCGCGGTTCGTCCAGTTCTGCGACGCGTTCAGCGTCCCGCTGGTCACCCTGGTCGACGTGCCCGGCTTCCTGCCGGGCAAGGACCAGGAGCACGCGGGCATCATCCGGCACGGGGCGAAGCTGCTGTACGCGTACTGCAACGCCACCGTTCCCCGCATCCAGGTCATCCTGCGCAAGGCGTACGGCGGGGCCTACATCGTGATGGACTCCCGCTCCATCGGCGCGGACCTGTCCTTCGCCTGGCCGACGAACGAGATCGCCGTCATGGGCGCCGAGGGCGCGGCGAACGTCGTGTTCCGCAAGGAGATCGCCGCGGCCGACGACCCCGAGCTGACGCGCGCCGAGATGATCAAGGAGTACCGGCAGGAGCTCATGCACGCCTACTACGCCGCGGAACGCGGCCTGGTGGACGACGTGATCGACCCGGCCGAGACCAGGGCGGTCCTGGCCAGGTCGCTCGCCATGCTCCGCGCGAAGAACGCGAAGGTCCCGTACCGCAAGCACGGAAACCTGCCGATGTGATGGCCGGCGACGACGTCATGTTCCGGTTCGTACGCGGTGAGCCCGACCAGGAAGAGGTGGCCGCGGTGCTGGCGGCCCTGTCGCGCACCGCCGCGATCCGGCCTCGGGACGACGACGACGCCTCCGCCCGTCTCCCTTCCTGGCATGAGCCGGGGGTCTTCGAGGCGCCGAATTCATGGTCCTCCCGGTGAACCAGAAGGAGTGCAAGTGATCACCGAAACCGGAACGTGGCTGCGGTCGTTCCAGGCCGCGCCGCCGTCCGCCACCCGCCTGATCTGCTTCCCGCACGCGGGCGGCTCGGCCTCGTACTTCCACCCCGTCGCCAGACAGCTCTCCTCGCGGCTCGACGTGCTGGCCGTCCAGTACCCGGGCAGGCAGGAACGCCGCCACGAGCCGTGCGTCGACGACATCGCGACGCTCGCGGACCGGCTGACCGAGGAGATCGTCCCGCTCGCCGACCGGCCGATGGCCTTCTTCGGCCACAGCATGGGCGCCGTGGTCGCGTTCGAGGTGTCCAGGAGGCTGCTGACGCACGGCGTCTCACCGCTGATCCTGTTCGCGTCGGGCCGGCGCGCGCCCTCCTGCACGCGCCACGAGACGGTGCACAAGGAGGGCGACCAGGCGCTCCTGGCCGAGGTGCGGCGACTCGGCGGGACCGACCTGCGCATGCTGAACGACCCCGAGGTCGTGAGCATGATCCTGCCCTCGCTGCGCGGCGACTACAAGGCGATCATGACCTATCGATGCCAGCCCGGAATCAAGATCGACGCGCCCGTCATCGCGCTCGTCGGTGACGACGACCCCCATGTCTCGCTGGACGAGGCGATCCGCTGGAAGGAACACACCAGCGGCGCCTTCGACATGCGGGTCTTCCGTGGCGGCCACTTCTACCTGAACTCCCACGCCCCAGCGGTGATGCGGACGATCACCGAAAGCATCCCGAGCGCGTAGTCCCACTTTCGATAGCGCGAAGAGTACGAGGCGAGCATGACTGCGAACGACACCAAACTCATCGAGGCCCTGCGTTCCTCGCTGAAGGAGACCGAACGGCTGCGCGCGCAGAATCGTTCTCTCACCGACGCGGCGCGCGAGCCGATCGCGATCGTGGGGATGGCCTGCCGGTTCCCCGGTGGGGTGTCCTCGCCCGAGGGCCTGTGGGACCTGGTGGCCGCCGGTGCCGACGCGATCGGCGAGTTCCCGACCAACCGTGGCTGGGACCTGGAGCGGCTCTACGACACCGACCCCGACAACCGGGGCACCTCGTACTCGCGCTCCGGCGGGTTCCTGCACGACGCCGGCGAGTTCGACGCGGGCTTCTTCGGCATCTCGCCGCGCGAGGCTTTGGCGATGGACCCGCAGCAGCGGCTGCTGCTGGAGGCGTCCTGGGAGGCGGTCGAGCGGGCGGGCCTTGACCCGGTGGGGTTGCGTGGCAGCCGTACGGGTGTCTTCGCGGGTGTGATGTACCACGACTACGCGCCCCAGCTCTCCGACGTGCCGGGCGAGCTGGAAGGCCTGATGGGCACCGGCAACTCGGGCAGCATCGCCTCGGGGCGGGTGTCGTACACGTTCGGGTTCGAGGGCCCGGCCGTCACGGTTGACACGGCGTGCTCGTCGTCGCTGGTCGCGCTGCACCTGGCCGTGCAGGCGCTGCGGTCGGGCGAGTGCGACCTGGCGCTCGCGGGCGGGGCGACCGTGATGGCGACCCCGGCGACGTTCGTGGAGTTCTCGCGGCAGCGTGGCCTGTCGGTGGACGGGCGCTGCAAGGCGTTCTCCGCGTCGGCGGACGGCACCGGCTGGGCCGAGGGCGTCGGCGTGCTGCTCGTCGAGCGGCTGTCGGACGCGCGGCGCAACGGTCACCGGGTGCTGGCCGTGGTGCGGGGCAGCGCGGTCAACCAGGACGGTGCCAGCAACGGGCTGACGGCCCCGAACGGCCCCTCGCAGCAGCGGGTGATCCGCCAGGCCCTGTCCAACGCGGGTCTGTCGGCTGTGGACGTGGACGTGGTCGAGGCGCACGGCACGGGTACCCGGCTGGGCGACCCGATCGAGGCGCAGGCGCTGATCGCCACCTACGGCCAGGACCGGTCGGAGGGGCAGCCGTTGTGGCTGGGGTCCTTGAAGTCGAACATCGGCCACACCCAGGCCGCCGCCGGTGTCGGTGGTGTGATCAAGATGGTGATGGCGATGCGGCACGGGACGCTGCCTCGGACGCTGCACGTGGATTCGCCGTCACCGCACGTGGACTGGTCA
>NZ_JBPJSR010000018.1:0-181762 GCF_051390675.1 Streptosporangium heterodermiicola | reverse complement strand
TCCTCTGCCACTAGTGGGACCCCGTGCCCGGGACGGCCAGCGACGGCGGCCGTCCCGGGCACTCCCGTTCCGGGGGTCCGCGACGTCGAAGCCGCTCAGGACGCCGGGGCGCTTCGCGGAGCCAGCGAAGTACGGAAAGCCAGAAAGTACGGAAAGTCGGAAAGTTCGCGAAGTCGGGGAAGTTCGGGAAGTCCGAGGAGGAGCCAACGTGCGGGCAGCGGACCGGCTGGTGGCCGACACCGTGCGGCGTAGCGGACCCTGGCTGACCGTCCTCGCGGTCGCCTCCGTCCTGGGCGCGTTCGCGCAGCTCGCGCTCCCGTTCGTGCTGGGCAGGACGGTCGACGAGCTCGTGGCCGGTACGACCGGCGCACCCGGTACGCCAGGTACGCCCGGCGGCACCGGCGCGGCGACCTGGCTCGCCGCCTGCGCCGCCGCCGTGATCCTGACCGTGGTCTGCGACACCCTCGGCGTCTGGGCCGCCGGGTCGAGCGGCGCGCGGTCCTCGGCCTGGCTCAGGAACCGGGTCGTACGGAACGTGCTCGGTGTCGGGCCGGTGATCACCCGAAGGTTCCCCGAGGGAGACCTGGTCACCCGGATGGGCCTGAACACCGAGGAGATCGGGCGCGCCCCCGAGTCGATCGTCACCGGGGCCGCGCTGGTCATCCCCACCGCGGGAGGCGTGGTGGCCCTCACCCTCATCGACCCGCTGCTGACCGTGACGCTGGTCGCCGGGCTCGTCCTCATCGCGCTCGTCCTGCGGGCCTTCCTCAGCGTGAGCACCTCCATAGCGGGCGACTACCAGGCGGCGCAGAGCGACATCGCCGCCCGCCTGGTCGACGCCCTCGCCGGGGCCCGTACGATCGCCGCTGCCGGTACCGCCGACCGGGAGCGCGCGCGGGTGCTCACCGCCCTGCCCAGGCTGCGCGGGCACGCCATGGACATGTGGCGGGCCAACGCGCGTGCCGGTGTGCAGGCGGGAGCGGTGGTCCCGCTGCTGGAGGTGGCCGTGCTCGGGGTGGGCGGGCTGCGCCTGGCCGCCGGCGACCTCACGGCCGGGGAGCTGTACGCCGCCGCCCGCTACGTCGTGCTCGGCGCCGGTCTCGGCTCGGCGCTGGGCTACGTCAGCCGCCTGGCCAGGGCGCGGGCCGCCGCGGCGAGGGTGGAGGAGCTGACCTCCGAGAGCCCGCGGGCCTACGGTACGCGCCCGCTGCCCGCGGGTCCCGGCACGCTTGAGCTTCGCGGCGTCGACGCGGGCGGCCTGCGCGACGTCGATCTCGTCATCCCCGGCGGGCAGGCGGTGGCCGTGGTCGGCCGCTCGGGCGCGGGCAAGTCCCTGCTCGCCGCCGTCGCCGGACGGCTGCTGGACCCCCTGCACGGCACGGTCCTCCTCGACGGCGTGCCGCTGCCCGACCTCTCCCGCGAGTCGCTGCGCCACGCCGTCGGGTACGCCTTCGAGCGCCCGGCGCTGCTCGGCGACACCGTCGGCGCCGCCGTCGCCCTGGGACTCGACGCTCCCGCCGCCGGCACCGGCCGCCACGGCCGTCGCGGCCCCCGTACCGGCACCGGGCCCGGCGACCACGACCGGGACGGCCGGGCGGACGGGAGGGGCGAGGTCGTGCGGGCGGCGGCGCGGGCGGCCCGCGCCGACACCTTCGTCCGGCGGCTTCCCCTGGGGTACGACACACCGCTTGAGGAGGCGCCGATGTCCGGCGGTGAGCGGCAGCGGCTCGGCCTGGCCCGCGCCTTCGCGCAGGGGTGGCGCCTGCTCATCCTGGACGACGCCACCTCCAGCCTGGACACCGTCACCGAGCGCCAGGTCGCCCGCGCGCTCTCCAGGGAGCTGCGCGACCGCACGCGCCTGATCGTGACCCACCGGGTGGCGACCGCGGCGGCGGCCGACCGGGTGATCTGGCTGGACGACGGCCGGGTACGCGCGTGCGGCGGCCATCGCGCGCTCTGGGCCGACCCGGCCTACCGCGCCGTCTTCCAGACCGGCACGTCCTCCCCGGCGTTCCGGGCGGACACCTCCTTCGGGGCGGGCGGGTCGTGAACCCTCCGGACAGGCACGTCGTCGACAGGCCCCTCCGGCGGGCGCTCAGGAGGGATCCGTACCAGCTGGTCAGGCTCGCGGGCTGGTCCGTCGCGGAGACGGCGCCCTCGCTGGTCATCGGCCTGGCCATCGCGCGGGCGATCGACGACGGCTTCGGCGCGGGACGTCCCGCGACCGGGTTCGCCTGGCTCGCCCTGCTCGGCGGCGCGTGGCTGCTCGCCGCGGTCGGCGCGCGGCAGGTGGTGATGGCCGTCGCCTCGATCGTGGAGCCGTTCCGCGAGGAACTGCTCGCGCACGTCGTCGACGACGCGCTGCGCCACTCGGTCAGGTCGGGACGGGGGCCGGGGACTGCGGCGGTGGCCCGCTCCAACCTGCAGGTCGAGCTGGCCCGCGACGCCTTCGCCTCGGTCATCACGGTGGTCAGGTCGTTCGCGTTCACCGTGGTGAGCGTCATGCTCGGGCTGGCGACCCTCGTGCCCGAGGTGCTCGCGCTGGTGCTGCCCCCCTTCGTCGCGGGCCTCGTCGTCTTCCTGCTGTCGCTGCGCGCCCTGGCCAGGCGGCAGCGGGACTTCATCCTGGCCGACGAGCGCACCGCCGAGGCGCTCGCCACCATGGTGGGCGGGCTGCGCGACATCACCGCCTGCCGGGCCGAGGAGCGGATGGCGGACGACGTCGGCCTGCGGGTGGCGGAACAGGCCCGCGCGGCCCGGTCGCTGGCACGGGTGACCGCGCTGCGCACGCTGTCGCTGGCGGTGGGCGGCTGGCTGCCGGTCCTGCTGGTGCTGGCCGCGACCCCCTGGCTGGTGGGCGAGGGCGCGGGCGCCGGGGTGATCCTGGGCGCCCTGGCCTACGTCACGCAGTCGCTGACGCCCGCGCTCGGCAACCTCGTGGAGGGGCTGGGCATCAACGGGGTCCGGCTGCGGGTGGCGCTCGGCCGGCTGCTGCGCGACGGCGACCCGCCCGTACGAGCGCTCGGGCGGCTCACGGCACGGGACACGAACGAGGCGGCCGAGCTGCGCGGCGTGACGTTCGCGTACGGCCCGCACGCGGAACCGGTGATCGACGGCCTGGACCTGTCGATCCCGGAAGGGGACCACATCGCGGTCGTGGGCCCCAGCGGCATCGGCAAGTCCACCCTCGCCGCGCTCCTGACCGGGGTGCTCGCGCCTGGGGCGGGCCGGGTCCTGGTGCGCGGGGTGCCCGCCGACCGGCTCGACCCCGCCGACCGGGTGCTGATCCCGCAGGAGGCGTACGTCTTCCGGGGCTCCCTGCTGGAGAACCTGACGTACCTGGCCGACGCCTCGCGGGAGGCGGTGGACGACGCGGTGGACGCGGTCGGCCTGGCGAGCCTGGTGGCGCGGCTGGGCGGCCACTCCGCCGAGATCGACTCCGGGATGCTGTCGCCCGCCGAACGGCAGCTGGTCGCCCTGGCCCGCGCCTACCTCGCCCCGGCCCGGCTGGTGATCCTCGACGAGGCGACGTGTCACCTGGACCCGGCGGCCGAGGCCCGCGCCGAGGAGGCGTTCGCCCGCCGGGGCGGCACGCTCCTCATCATCGCCCACCGGCTGAGCTCCGCCCTGCGGGCCCGGCGGGTCCTCGTCATGGACGGGACCAGCGTCCGGCTGGGCACGCACGAGGAGATGCTCGCCGCCTCCCCGCTCTACGCCGACCTGGCCGGGCAGTGGGACCCGTCGAGCGCGCAGGAGCTGGTGCCGTGACGGTGGAACCCGCTGAGCGCCCGGAAATCGGTGCCGTGACGTCCGCACCGCGTTTCCCGTCCAGAGTCCGAGCCCAAGGTCCTCACCCCGGAGAAAACCGATGATCTATCCTCCCGCCGAGCGGCGACCGGTCGTCGACCGCCTCCACGGCCACGCCGTGCCCGACCCGTACCGGTGGCTGGAGGATCCGGACAGCCCGGAGACGCGGAGCTGGGCGGCGGCCCAGGAGGAGCTGTGGCGCGGGCACGCGGCCACGCTGCCGGGACGTGACCGGTGGCGGTCGCGGGTGGCGGCGCTGACCGGCGCCGGGTCCGTCGGCACGCCGATGTGGCGCGGCGGCGGCCGGTTCTTCCTGCGCCGCACGGCCTCGCAGGAGCACGCGGTCCTCTACCGCACCGGCCCCGACGGGGTGGAGGAGACGCTGATCGACCCGATGGAGCTCGACCCGAGCGGGCTGACCACGCTCGACCACTGGCAGCCCGACCTGGACGGCAGGCTGCTGGCGTACCAGCTGTCCAGGAGCGGCGACGAGCGGTCGGAGCTGCGGGTCATGGACGTCGCCACCCGCCGGGTGGTGGACGGCCCGATCGACCGCTGCCGGTACGCGCCCGTGGCGTGGCTGCCCGACGGGAAGGCGTTCTTCTACGTCCGCTCCCGCCAGGTCCGCCTGCACCGGCTCGGCGCCCCGGCCGAGAACGACGCCGTGATCATGGGTGAGGAGCGCTCGTACGGGCTGGGGATCAGTTACAACGGGCGCTGGCTGACGGTCTCGGCGATGGCGGGCGACGGCAACGACCTCTGGATCGCCGACCTGTCGTCCTCCTCCCCCGAACGTCCCGGCCTGCGGGTGATCCAGCGGGGGGCGGGCGCGGTGACGGCGCCCGCCGTCGGCCGCGACGGTCGCCTGTACCTGCTCACCACCCTGGACGCGCCGCGGGGACGGCTGTGCGTGGCCGACCCGGCGCGGCCGGGCCCCGAGCACTGGATCGGCCTGGTCGACGAGGACCCGGAGGCGGTGATCGGCGAGTTCGCGATCGCCGGGCAGGAGCTCCTCGTCGGCTGGACCCGGCACGCGGTCGGCGAGATCAGCGTCCACGACCTCGCGACCGGGCGGCGGCGCGGTTCGGTGCCGCTGCCCGGCCTCGGTTCGGCCGGGGGGCTGACCACCCGCCCCGAGGGCGGCCACGAGGTCTGGTTCACCTACACCGACAGCGTCACGCCCGCCGGGGTGCACCGCTACGACACGCGCACCGGGCTGACGTCGCCGTGGAGCGCCGCGCCCGGCGCCGTGGAGGTGCCGGAGCTGGAGGCCAGGCAGCTGGTCTTCGCCTCGGCGGACGGCACACCGGTGCGGATGGTCGTGCTGGCCCGGCCCGGCTCGGGCCCCAGGCCCACGATCCTGTACGGCTACGGCGGGTTCGGGCTCTCGCTCACGCCGTCGTACTCCAGCTACATCCTGCCCTGGGTCGAGGCGGGCGGGGTCTTCGCCCTCGCCCAGCTGCGCGGCGGCGGCGAGGAGGGCGCGGCCTGGCACCGCGACGGCATGCTGGAGCGCAAGCAGAACGTCTTCGACGACTTCGCGGCGGCGGCCGAGAAGCTCGTCGCGGACGGCTGGACCACCCCCGACCGGCTGGGCGCGTGCGGCGAGTCGAACGGTGGGCTGCTGGTGGGCGCCGCGCTGACGCAGCGCCCCGACCTGTTCGCCGCCGCCGTCTGCTCGGCGCCGCTGCTCGACATGGTCAGGTACGAGAGGTCGGGGCTCGGCCCGTCGTGGCGTTCGGAGTACGGTTCGGCCGACGACCCCGAGCAGCTGGGCTGGCTGCTGGGCTACTCCCCCTACCACCGGGTCACCGACGGCGTCGGCTACCCGGCGACGCTGCTGACCACGTTCGGCGGCGACTCCCGCGTCGACCCCATGCACGCGCGCAAGATGTGCGCGGCGCTGCAGGCGGCGACGTCGGGCCCGCGGCCGATCCTGCTGCGCCACGAGGGCGACGTCGGCCACGGCTCCCGCTCGGCGAGCCGCGCCGTCGACCTCGCGGCGGACATGCTCGCCTTCCTCGCCGCCCACACCGGCCTGGAGCTCCGCACGTGAAACCGGGACCGCCGGCGCGCTCGTGGGACGCCTCGGTCTTCAGTCTTCCGCGAACGGCCACGCGGCCGGCGCACGCGACGTGGCCGTCGACGGCGGGAGACCCGTGGTGCGCAGCACGCCCAGCCGCTGGGTGGCGCGGGTCAGGGCGACGTACAGGTTGTTGAGCCCGCGCGGCGACTCGGAGACGATCAGGCCCGGCTCGACCACCAGCACCTCGTCGAACTCCAGGCCCTTGGCCTGCCCGACGTTCAGCACGACGACGGGGCGTGGCGCGCCCGGGTCCTCGCCGACCGACGCCTCCGGCACGCCCGCCGCGACCGCGGAGCCGAGCGGCTCCAGCAGCGAGTCCGGCGTGATGACCGCCAGCCGCCGACCGGTCAGCCCGGCCGCCTCGGTCGCGACGATCTCGACCAGCCGGTCGGTGAGCTCCCCGGGCGGCACGCGAAGCCCCCAGGGCTCGACGCCGCTCTCCCGTACCGAGACGGGTGCTTCGAGGTCGGCGTCGATCTCCGCCAGCACGCCGGCGGCGACGGCCATGATCTCGGCCGGCACCCGGTAGTTCCGGGTGAGGTGCTCAAGCCGCCAGCGTCCCTTGACGTAGGGGTCGAGCACCCGTTCCCACGACAGGGTGCCCGCCGGGTCGCCGCTCTGCGCCGGGTCGCCGACGACGGTCATCGACCTGGCCGGGCATCTGCGCATCAGCAGCCGCCAGGCCATCTCCGACAGCTCCTGCGCCTCGTCGACGATCACGTGCCCGAACGTCCATGTCCGGTCGGCCGCCGCGCGCTCGGCCGAGGTGCGGTGATCCGTCTCCCGGTGCCGCTCGGCGAGTGTGTCCGCGTCGACCAGGTCGTTGACCGTGAGGATCTCGGCCTCCTGGTCGTCCTCCAGGTCGGTGGCCCGCGAGCCCATCGCGACGTCCAGCACCCCCTGCGCGTAGGAGACCCGCTCGCGCCGTTCGTGCTCCCTCCGCCACCGCTCCGCCCGGGTGTCCTCGCCGAGCAGCTCGGCCGCCTCGTCCAGCAGCGGCACGTCGGCGAGCGACCAGCCGCCGCCGGGCTCCCGCAGCAGCAGCGCCCGGTCCTCGGGGGTGAACCCCGGCGTCGCGGAGGCGACGCGATCCCGGGAGCCGAACAGATCCGTGAGCAGCCGCTGCGGCGTCAGATCCGGCCAGAGCTCGTCGAGTGCGGCCAGGACCACCTCGTCGGTGAGCATCTCCCGGCGGATGTCCTCCACCTGGTCGTCGTCCAGCAGGCGCTCGCCGTCGTAGGGATCGGTGCCGACGCGTTCGGCGTACCGCTCGGCGAGGGCCCTGCTGATCTCACCGACCACGATCGGCCTGGCCGGGTTGTGCGGGGACGGGGAGTCTCGTGCCATGTCGCGCGCCCGCTCGCAGGTCCGCCGGTCCAGACGCAGCGTCTGTCCCTCGTACTCCACGTCGAGGTGGTCCTCCGGCACCCACTCGCGGTCGCGTACGGCGGCGGCGACCACCTCGGCCATCGCCGCCCGCCCCTTCACCTCGGTGGTCCCGGGCGGCTCCTCGCGTTCCGCGGTCACCCCGGGGTACAGTCCGCCGACGGTCGACAGGAGCACGCTCGTCTCGCCCAGCGCGGGAAGCACGTTCCCGATGTAGCGCAGGAACGCGGCGTTCGGCCCGATCACCAGCACGACCCGCCGCGCCAGCTGCCGGCGGCGGGTGTAGAGCAGGTAGGCCGCGCGGTGCAGCGCCACCGCGGTCTTCCCCGTCCCCGGCCCGCCCTGCACGACGAGCACCCCGGTGTGCCCGGACCGGATGACGCGATCCTGCTCGGCCTGGATCGTCTGGACGATGTCGGTCATCCGGCCGGTCCGGCCTGCGTTCAGGGCGGCGAGCAGGGCGGCCTCGCCCGCCAGACCCTCGTGCCCGGCGCCCGCCGCGGATTCGAGGTCGAGAAACTCGTCGTGGATCTCGGTCACCGTGCGAGCCCGGTCCTTGACGTGCCGGCGCAGCCGGACGCCCTCCGGCGTGACCGCGGTGGCGAGGTAGAACGGGCGGGCGGCCGGTGCCCGCCAGTCGATGAGCAGCGGATTCGTGTCGTCGGCATCGTCGAGCATGCCCATCCTGCCGATGTGGCGGCGCTCGCCGTCGAGCATGTCGAGCCGCCCGAAACACAGGCCCCGCTCAGCCGCGTCGAGCCTGGCGAGGCGTTCGGCGTAGGCGGCGTGGGCGGCGTCCCTCTCGACGCGCGCCTGGGCGGTGCCGCCGGGTGTCGCGAGCACCCGCGCCAGCCGTCCGGTGACGTGTTCGCGGAGTTCGTCGAGCCGTCCGTACAGCACCGACACGTACTCCTGCTCCTCACGCAGCGCCTCGTTTGACAATCTCACTCCTCGTGATACAATTGACCGGTAGACGTTTGTTTTTCTCTGCGATGGACGATGAGTAGCGTAGCCCTTTCGGCGCGCCCGTCCAACCTCTCCGCGCTCGCCACCGGACGGCGCCCCCTCAACGGCACGAACGATTACGCCGTTCAATGTCCGGCCGCATTAATTCCATCGGCCATGACCGGCCACCTTTCCGCCGACCGCACCGCGGGTGCACGAGTCGTGACTCGGCATGATCATGTACAGTTGACGCCACGATTCCATCCACCATTCCGAGCGGCGGCCAAAGAAAGGCAATGGAATATGCGGATAGCAGCCATCGATCGGGTGAAGCTGATTTTCACCCTGTTCGACGTGGACGGCACCGGCTATCTTGAGGCCGAGGACTTCGAGCTCATGGCGACCCGCGTCGTCGCGGTGGCCGTCGATTCCGACGACGCCGCCAAGGCCGCCATGCTGGCCGCTTTCCGGCACTACTGGACGGCTCTCGTCGCCGACCTGGACGCCGACCACGACGGCCGGGTCAGCTTCGAGGAGTACGCCGCGTGCGTCCTCTCCCCGGAGCGCTTCGACGCGGCGATCACCGACTTCGCCGAGGCGCTGGCCGCGCTGGGCGACCCGGACGGCGACGGGCTCATCGAGCGGGGCGTCTTCGTGGCGCTCATGACGGCCATCGGCTTCGAGCGCGCGAACATCGACGCGCTCTTCGAGGCGTTCGGGCCGTCGCAGGACGACCGGATCACGGTCTCGGTCTGGATCGCCGGCATCAAGGACTACTACCACCCGGAGAAGACCGGGATCGCGGGTGACCACCTGGTCGACGGGCTGGTCTGACCGGAATCCCGGCGGCCCGAAACATCCGGCCTTCTTCGTCTTCTTCGTCTTCCTCGTCCTCGGTGTAAGGGGCGCACGTGGAACCAGTCGAGGTGTCACCCCCGCCGGGGAGCCCACCTTCACCGGGTGCCGGCGGCACCTCGACCGGAGGGGAGGGCCCGTGCCGGGTGTCGAGGACGGCGTCGGCCTGACCGCTCTCATGGTCGCCGCCGCGCGGGCGATCGAGACCCATCGGCCCGACGCCCTGGCCGGCGACGCCTACGCCGAGCACTTCGTACGCACCGCCAGGGTGTCCGCGACCTGGCCGGTCCGTCCGGCGGAGGTGCCCGGCGGGGACGCGAACCCCCTGTGGGGCAGGCTGGGACGCTATTTCGGCCTGCGTACCCGCGTCCTCGACGACTCCCTCACCCGCGCGGTCCGCGCGGGCGCCCGGCAGGTCGTGCTGCTCGGCGCGGGCCTCGACACGCGGGCCTTCCGGCTCGGCTGGCCGCCGGACCTGGTCGTCTACGAGATCGACCGCGACGGCGTCCTGGAGTTCAAGCACCACGTGCTCGACGGTCTCGCCACCGTCCCCGCGGCCACCCGCCGCCCGATCGCGATCGATCTGCGCGACGACTGGGCCCGGGCGTTGCTGGGCAGGGGCTTCGACCCGGACGTGCCGACCGCGTGGCTGGCCGAGGGCCTGCTGCTCTATCTCCCACCGGCCGCCGAGCGGCGGCTCGTCGACACCGTCGACCGGCTGAGCGCCGACGGAAGCACCCTGACCTTCGAGGTCAAGCTCGGGCCGGAGACCCCGGAGGTCCGCGCCAGCCCCATCTACGCCGCGGCCAGGCAGCAGATCGGCGTCGACCTGCTCGCCCTGTTCGACAGGGAGCCGCGTCCCGACTCCGTCGGCCACCTGAGGGAGCGGGGCTGGTCCGTCACGGTCCACACCCCCTTCGACTTCGCCCGCCACCACGGTCGCGGCCCGCTCCCCGAGCCGAACGACGCCCTGTCGAGCAACCGCTGGATGTTCGCCGGCAAATCCGGCACACACCTCTGATCGGTTTCCCGCCGTGAACGCCCGGGTCCCGATGTCCGGAACACGGGCGTTCACGGCGGGAAAACCCCTTTTAATTATCGAGAATGGTTTTCTGGAGTCGTCCACGGTGAGTGCCGGGAATGTTTTCCTGTGCGGGCGTTGAACGCGTCGCCGACGTGCTTCCCATGGCTCACACCTCGAAAAGCGCTTCCCGTGTCACGCCCTGAGAACCGGCGGCTCACCTCCGCGGGACCCGGGTTCGGCGTCGGGCGGCTCGCGTACGTGCCGCCCGCCTGGCGGTCAGGTGAGGTGACCGCCGCCCGAGCCCGCGCGCGGGCCGCGGAAGGCGCGCCGGTAGGCGTGCGGTGTGGTGCCCAGGCAGCGGGCGAAATGGTGACGCAAGGTGGCTACCGACCCGAATCCGGCCCGTTCGGCGACGAGGGTGACCGGCTCGTCGGTGTTCTCCAGATGACGCTGGGCCAGCAGGACGCGCCGGCCGGTGAGCCACTGGAGCGGCGTGGTGCCGATCTCCTGGTTGAAGCGGCGGGCGAAGGTACGCGGTGACATGTTGGCCCGCCGGGCCATCCTCTCCACGGTCAGTTCCTCGTGGAGGTTCTCCTCCAGCCAGACCAGCAGGGACGCGAGGTGCCCGGTGCCCTGCTCGGGGTCCGGGCGCCTGACGTACTGGGTCTGGCCGCCGTCGCGGTACGGGGGCGCCACCATGCGCCGGGCGATGTCGCCTGCGACGGCGCCGCCGTGTTCCTTGCGGACCAGGTGCAGGCAGGCGTCGATCCCGGCGGCGGTTCCGGCGCCGGTGATGACGGGATCCTCGTCGACGTAGAGGACGTCCGGCTCCACCCGGGTGAGCGGGTAGCGGCGGGCGAGCTCCTCGCCGTGGCGCCAGTGGGTGGTGCAGCGGCGGCCGTCCAGCAGTCCGGCCTCCCCGAGCAGGAAGGCGCCGGAGCAGATGCTGAGCACCCGGGCCCCGCGCCGCACGGCGGCCCGCAGTGCCTCGAACAGCTCCTCCGGCTGCCGTACGTCAGGGTCGGAGGCCGGGACGCCGATGAGGTCCGCCGACTCCAGCCGCTCCAGCCCGTGCGGGGTCTCAAGGTGGAAGCCGTGCCTGGTGCGCACGCTCCTCCCCGTGACGGAGACCACCGCGAAGTCGTAGACGGGCAGGCCGTCGTCGCTGCGATCGATGCCGAAGACCTCGCAGAACACCCCGAGCTCGAAGGCGTGCCCGCCGTCGAGGGCGAGGACGGCGACGTCGCGCAGCATGGGAGACCTCCTGGTGACGGTACGGGCCCGGCACGGTGAGTGGCAGGAATTTCATCATATTAGGCATTTCTGCCACTTTCTGGGCTGGCAGGCCGCTGGAAAGCTGGCGTCGGGCCGGTCGACACGGCCCGCTTCGGCGATTCCCTCACCCTCGACAGCTAGGCGCGCGATGACCACCGTTCAGCTCACCGGTACCGACGTCCCCACCCGGGCGGCCCAGGTCCTGCGCACGCTCGCGCTCGACGAGGAGCTCAAGTGGCGGGTGCCCGCGGACCCCGTGCTGGGCCCCCTCGCCCGGCGGGTGGCCCGGCGCTTCGTGGCAGGCGAGACCCTCGCGGACGCGCTGGAACGCGTAGCGGAGATCCACGCGGGCGGCCACCGCGCGAACGTCGAGTACATGGGAGAGAGCTGCCGTGACCCGGAGCGGGCGCTGGCGGAGACGGCCGTGTTCGTCGACGCCGCCCGCCTGCTCCCGCAGCGCTGCTCCGTCTCCCTCGACCTCTCGCACATCGGCCTCGCGATCGACGAGGAACTCGCCCTTGAGAACGCCACTCGTATCGCCCGGGCGACCGCCGGCACCGGCCGGGAAATGATCATCTCGGCGGAGGGCTCCGACCGCACCGACGCGGTCCTGTCGGTGCACCGGAGGCTGTGCGAACGGTTCGACCACGTCGGAGTCACCGTCCAGGCGAGGCTGCACCGCACCGGTGAGGACCTGCGGGGGCTTCTCGCCCTGCCGGGCCGGATCCGCCTGGTCAAGGGCGCCTTCCTGGAGCCGGAGAGCGTCGCGTACGCGCGCGAGGACGCCGCGCTGCCCGCCGCCTACCTGCGTCACGCCGAGTCGCTTGCCGACTCGGGACACCTGTGCTCGTTCGCGACCCACGACTGGGACCTGATCCACCGCGTCGACCGCCATCTCGGCGGGGCGGGCCGTGCCGACGCCCCGTGGGAGTTCGAGACCCTCCTGGGCCTCGGCCCCGACCGCCTCACCGCGATGGCCGAACGCGGCCACCCCACCCGTGAGTACGTCGTCTTCGGCACCGAGTGGTGGCTGTACGTGTGCAACCGGCTGGCCGAGGACCCGCGGCGCCTGCTCCAGGCCCTCGTCGACGCCGCCGCCTAGCGGGGACCCCGAACGGGTGTTCGGTTCCAGAGCTCCTAGAACTCCTAGAACTCCTAGAACTCCAAGGCCGACGAGACCGGCGAGACCGGCGAGGCGTGCCGGGACCTGGACGGCCGGGCGAGCCAGGTGGCCGGGTGCTGCCTGACCCGGTCGATGGAGGTCAGGGCGGCGCCGATGACGGCGGCGTCCGGGCCGAGCAGGGCGGGCCGGATCGTGATGGGCGCCCACGCGGCGCCGAGGACGCGCCGGTCGATCTCCGCCCTGATGTTCGTGGTGAGCCAGGACGACAGGAGGGAGAAGCTGCCGCCCAGCAGGACGGTGTCTATGTCGAGGATGTTGAGCGTGCCGGCCAGGGCGAGGCCCAGCGTGGTGCCGGCGCCGTCGAGCGCGGCGAGCGTGGCGGGGTCGCCGGTCTCGGCCCGGCCGGTGACGGCGACGTCGGGGGTGGTGCCAGGGGGCGCGGGTTCGTCGCCGAGGATCGCCGGGAGGCTCGCGTACGCCTGCAGGCAGCCGCGCGAGCCGCACGGGCAGGGCTCGCCGCCGGGGTGCACCGTGACGTGCCCGGCGCCGGTGCGGCCCAGCGCGGCCGGGCTGCGAAACGTCAGCGGCCGTTCGGCGGCGTTGGTGAGCCGGGTCCGGACGCCGAGCGCCCAGGCGGTCTCGTTCAGTGTCCGGCAGGTGATCGAGCGTCGCTCCCGCAGCAGCGTCGCCTGCCGGGCGCCCCGGTCCAGTGCGGGGTGTGGGCCGGTTCGGTGCTCGTGCGGCGCAGCCAGCGCCGGTGGTGCTGGGTGCCGTGGTCGTCCAGCCAGGCCGGGCCGTGGCCCGCGACGAAGGTACGGCCTCCCAGAAGTTGCGTCCGTCGAGCTCGGGGAAGACGACGCCGATCCCGGACTGGTAGGGGTGCGAGTCGGGGGCGGCGTCAGTGACGGTGACCCCGGCCAGTGTGCGTACCGGATGCAGATAGGGCCTCGGCGACACGGACAGGGGGAGGTCGGGCCGCCACACGTACCGCGCGACGTCGTGCCCGCGCAGGCGCAGCACCGCGACACCTCGCGGCGGGTCGGCGAGCACCGGGGGTACGCCGGGGGCATGCACGATCGTGTCGCCGCCTCTCTCCGCCTCTCTCCGCCCCTTTCCGCCCCTTTCCGCCCCTTTCCATCTCGACCTGCCTCGACCTGCCTCGACCTGGCGCGGCCCGTTTCGGCCAGGCCGGGGCTCGGCGAGGTCGTCGTACCCGTCGAGCGTAGGGCGGGACCGGGGTGCGCGGGGAGGGGCGGGCGGTCAGTTGAGCGAGCGGTAGCGGCTCAGGATCGGTTCGGGCAGGTCGTGGGACCACAGCCAGCCCGCCTCCCTCGCGATCCTGACCGCCTCGACGCGCGTGCGGGCGTCGACCTTGCTGAGGATCCGCGCCAGGTAGTTGCGTACCGTGCCACCGGACAGGCAGAGGCGGTCGGCGATCTCTCCGACCGGTGCTCCCTCGGCCGCGGCCTCCAGGACCTCCAGCTCGCGGGCGGTGAGCGGGTTTCTCTTCGCGTTGAGGGCGGCGACGGCCAGCTCGGGGTCGACGACCCGCTCACCGGCGGCCACCCGGCGTACGCAGCCCGCGAGCTGGCCCGCGGGGGCGTCCTTGACGACGAAGCCACGCGCTCCGGCGTCCAGCGCCCGGCACAGCGCGGCCGGGGCCGCGAGGCCGGTCAGGATCACCGTCCCGCACTCGGGAAGCCTGCGGTGCAACTCCGCCGTCGCGGTGAGACCGTCGGTGCCGGGCAGGCCGATGTCGATGAGCGCGACGTCCGGCCGGTGGAGCAGGCAGGAGCGGACCACCTCGTCGCCGTGACCGACCTCGGCGACGACCTTGATGTCACTCTCCGTGGAGAGCAGGGCGACCATGGCCCCTCGGACGAGATGCATGTCCTCGGCGATCAGGACGCTGATCATGAATCGTCTCCCCCTTGCTGCACCGCGCACTCTCATCTGGCCCGGGGACACTACCCAAGGAAGTCGGGTGACTACCGCAAGTCCGAGTTAAACACGAAACACGGGGCATTGAGCCGTGATTCGCGCAGGTCGGAGACTTCACCGCGCACCCGATGAGGGCTGATGATCGGCGGACACCTTCGCGAAAGGTGCACGCGACCCGTGCGAAGCGGCCGAATCGGCCGCGAATGCCGGTCACGACGGGTCGCGCGGCCCTCCCTCCGGAGTGACCGGCCTCGTGTTCGCCGGATGCCGGGGGCGGGCTCCGGGGAGGTGGCTCCGGATGCGGTGCGTAACCGGGGCGATCGTGGTGGGAGACATCGAACTACGACAGGCTCGGCGAGTGCATTGAGTTGGGGACGGAATTGGTGAGAGCGGTCAAATCGGGGCAGCGGCCTCGTGGTGTTCCATCAGGACGTCGGTCAGCAGGTAACCGCCGTGTATCAGGTGGATCAGCGGGCGGGTGCGCAGTTCCCGGTAGTGGCCGGCTATCCGGATCGCCGCCGCGACCGGGGTGGCGGCGCTCGTCCACAGCGGTCTGTCCCGGTCCGCGGAGACCGGGACGATCCACCAGAAGCGGCACGCGTCGTCCAGGCGGGCGACCAGGCCGTAGTAGACGGAGATGACGATCTTTCCGGACGGCAGGCGATGGACGTCCGCCGGGATGTTGTGGGATCGGGCCAGCAGGGCCGCCAGTTCACGGGCCCGGAGTTCGGCGGGAGGAGGCGCGAGGTCTTCGGGGGTTCTGTGATCAACGGTCACGCTGGCGAGGGTAAGGATCGCCGGGTGCCCGCCTCAACGATGTTGCGTGATGTTGCGCGTTCACTCCTCGCGAAGCGCCCCTTTCACGAACCGCCGCTTCGCCGGGAGCCTCTCCCCGCAGAGCCTTCCGGGACTCTACTCCGCGCGGAGCATCGCTTCCCGGAAACCACGTGGAGCATCGCCTCCCGGAGCCTCCCTCCGCGCGAAGCCCCTCGCGACGTTTCTCGGGAGCCCCGTCCCTCAGGGCCCCTCAGGGCCCACCGGGGCCTTCTGAGGGCGTCATACCTCTCGGGGCGTCACTTCGCGCGGAACTCTCCGGCCGCGGCCCGCAGCATGTCGCGGGCCTCCTTCCCGTACGCCGCGGCACCGCTCAGCGCCCGGAACGCCTTCTCGTACACGACCACGTCACTCGGGGCCTTGTGCTGGATCTGGCCGGGCACGGTGTCGACGCGGACCCGGTTGGCGTCGTATATCCAGAAGTTCTCCGGCGGCATGAGCGGCGGCCTGATCGTCGCGGAGACGATGCCGAAGGACACGTTCGCGGTGCCGGAGGTCAGCTCCGCCAGCCGGTCGAGCTGGGCGGCCATCTGCTCCGGGCCGACCAGCGGCATGCGGAGCGCCTGCTCCCCGACGACGAACGCGAACCGCTTGCTCCCGTTGCGCAGGATCTCCTGCTGTTTCAGCCTCGCCGCGACCGCGGCCTCGATGTCGTCGGGGATGCCGCGGAAGTCGATGATGGCGCGCAGGTGGCCCCGGGCGTAGTCACCGGTCTGGAGCAGGCCCGGGACGGCCGAATGCTGCCAGACGCGGAACTGGTGGGTCTTGTCGTACAGCGGCTGGAAGGAGCGCTGGACGTGGCCGAGGCCGCTCTCCTCCAGGCGGCGCCAGTCGGTGTACATCGCGTCGATGTTCTGGGCGGCCGCGATGAGGTCGACCACCTGCTCGTCCGCGTCGCAGGCCTCGCACCACGTACGGATGTCCGCCTGGTTGGGCATCTGGACCGCGTTCTCGATCTTGGAGATCTTGGTGTGGTCCAGGCCGGTCTTCGCCGCCAGCGCTCGCCCTGTCAGCCCGGCGTCGGCGCGGAGCGCCCTGAGCCTGGCGGCGAGAATGCCTTTGGCCTCGTCGATGCGTGCTGTGGAGGTCGCCATCTCCATCACCTTTGTCACCGCGGGGGGGTTGGTGCTCCGACAGTACGTCGGATGTTGCGATCTGTCTTAAATGTTGCGAATAGTTGTCGGAGAATCGTGGGCACGCTCCCATAACGCTTCCCGGCCGGTCCCCATCGCGTTCCCCGGTAAGCCCCGGCACCCCCGCGCTTCCCGGCCTCTCTTGGCCTATCTCGGCCTGTCCCGGTCCGCCTTCGATCCGTCCGCGCCCCGCCTCCCGGCGACCTCGCGGAGCGGCCCCGTACGCGGTGGAACCCTTGTCCTCCCTGGCCCGCGGCCTCGGCCCTGTCGTGGCGTACGGGCGCTTCCCGGCGGTCCGGGTCAGGATTGTCGGGCGCAAGCCTTACGGTAGGGCGCGTGCCAGAGACGAACCACGAGATCACGCTCGACTCGGCCCTCACCGAGGAGGCCGTGCTCTCGACCTACCGCCGCATGTTCGCGGCGCTCGCCCGCGACAGCGGCGCGGTGGTGGACGACCCGGCGCTGGTCGACATCGCCGAGACGCTGTTCGCGGCGTTCGCCGAGGCGGGCGAGGAGTGGCTGACCCACGAGCAGATGCGCCACGTCTGCCGGGCCTACCCGCTCGACCGGTTCGAGAACCGGCTCCGGGTCCTGCGCGGTCTCGGCGCGATCCGCGAGGTGTTCCCCAAGCCCAACCAGCTCCGCTACCGCGCGTCGTTCACCAGCGTGGTGGGGCTGATGTTCATCCGCCGGATGATGGACGACGGCGGCCAGTCGGAGATGCACCGCCTGCTCGCGCTCGAAGACCTCAACGTGGCCGACCCCCGCACGACGATGGAGGAGGCCCGCGCCAGCGCGCAGAACCTGTCGCGCGCCTTCCGCCTGTGGGCGCTGGAGCTGATCACGCTGACCGGCGGCACCATCGAGGAGCTGCGCGAGCAGGCACCGAAGCTGTGGGGCACCGAGGAGATCGCCCGGCGGGCGCAGAGCCTGCACGGCACCATCCTCACCCGCTGGCCCGACCTCGACCGCACCTGCACCGAGCTGCGCGCCGCGATCTACTCCTACAGCGACGCCTCGCGCCGCGCCGCCGGGCGCCTGGCCGACTCCGCGGGCACGACGAGGAACCTGACGCTGCTCCCCGCGGAGACCTGGCGCACCTTCGCGCAGACCGCGAGCAGGGAGCGCCTCGCCTCGGTGCTCGACGGGTTCGTCTTCGACGCCCCCGCCCCCTGGCACGACCCGGCGGCGATCGTCAGGGCCGTGGACGAGAGCCCCCGCCCGGCACCCGCCCAGCCCACTCCCCCGCGCTCCGCCCTGCCCGACCCCGGTCCCGCCGACACCCACACCCCCGGCACCGACGGGCTCGACCACCTGACCGCCGTGGCCGAGGCCGCGCTCGCCGGGCGTTCCACCGCGCGGCTGGAGGAGCTGCTCACCGCCGACGGAGAGTGGGTCTCCGCCCGCCGCCTGCTGGCCGACCTCGTCTCCGCCGACCTGCGTCCCGACTCCCCGTACCGGCTGCGCTGGTCCGACGGCCTCACCGCCGACCCCGGCGGCGAGCCCGCCTGGCTCTCCCACGGCCACCTCGAAAGGACCGGCGGTGCCGGCTGATCCGCGACACACACCGGCCGCGACGGCCTCCGCGCACGAGCGCGCGGTCGCGGCGGGAGTGACGTACGAGCAGGCGACGGCGCACGTCCGCGCCAGGGCGGGCGGTCCTCTCCCGCTCGCGGCCGGGGAGGCGGCTCCCGCGGGGATGGCCCGGCTGGGACGCGGCGACGGTACGGGCGTGGCGTTGCCGGTCTGGCCCGACGGGGCGACCCCGTCGCTCCTGGAGGAATACCAGGTCGCGCCGATGGCGGTGGAACGATCCGGGGAGACCAGGCGGGTGCTGGCCGCGGCGCTGCGGTGCTGCTGGACCGACCTGTCCGCCGACCCCTGGCCCGGCGGCACGGCCACGGTGGACGACGTGCTGTCGACGTACCGGGCGCTGATCGGGCGCGGCGACGACCTCATGCGCAACTGGGCGGTCGGCGCGCTGCGCCGCCTGCACGACTCGGCCTGGCTGGAGGTCACCGGCGGTCTCGTACGGCTCGGCCCCCGGTGCGCCTCCTGGCCCGCCGCGTCGCACGCCCAGTTGCGGGAGCTGATGCGCCGCCTGCCCTCCGGTGAGGAGGTTCCCGGCGGCCTGGAGGTGCTGCCGGTCGCCGAGGGCGCCTTCGACGACGCGGAGGCGGGGGCCGGTGTCACGGTTCCCGAGGAGGTGGACGAGGATCTGCTCGGCCCGTTCGACGAGCGGCGCAGGGCCGAGCTCGTGGCGGCCTTCATGGCGGTGGAGCACGCGGCCGAGCCGGTGCACGAGGCCCGTTTTCCCGCGCTGCGCGACCCGGTGCTGCGCCGCGCGCTCACCGAGATGCTGGAGCGCCGGGGCCGGGTTCTCGTCCACGATCGCGACACGTGGACCTCGGGCTACGCGGCCGAGACCCTCGCGGGAGGAGACACGCTCCCCGGACCGGTCTCGGGCTCGACACCGGGAGCGGAAACGGTCGTCCCGGGGACGGGTACGACCTCGGGGTCGAGCTCGAAAGCGGGCCCGGAAGCGGTCGCGGGTACGGCTTCGGGAATGGGGGCGAGTGCGACCTCGGGGATGGGCTCAGGAGTGGGCACTGATGCGGCCTCGGGAGTGGGCACGGGCGCGACCTCGGGGATGGGCTCAGGAGTGGGTTCGGCTCTGGGGGAGTCCGAGCGGGCGGTTCTGGTGCTCGTGCTGATCCACTCGGTGGCGATCCCTCGGGCCGACGGCCTGCTGCCCGCCGACAGCTGGCTCTCGCCGTTCCCGGCCCAGGTCGACGAGCTTCGGCGGCACACCAGGCTGCCGATCGGCGAGCTGGACGCCGCGCTGCGCGTCCTGCGCCACGCGGGTCTGGTGACCCAGGTGAAGGCGGGCGAGGAGGCCGGGGGTTACGTGCCGGGGCCGCAGTTCCACCGGCTGACCCCGCAGGCCAGACGCCGCCTGCAGGAGGAGCTGATCCTCGCGGCGGGACCGCACACCCCGCTGGCGGCGGCCGTACGGGCCGGTCGGCGGTGAGCGGGCCGGGAAAGACCGCCCCTCACGACGACGGGACGCCGGGGACCCCGGCGGCGAGCGGCCAAGAGGAGGCCGTCGCTCACGACGAATCAGACCCGGCGCCTCACGATGGGCCGGGCCCTGGACGGGATGCCGGAGACCCGGTGCTCCGGGCACCGGAAGCAGGACGGAAGAAAGGACCGACGGGGTTGACCGACCAGCGGAACCAGGCCGCGAAGAGCTCGCGCGGGAGCCGGGCCAAGGCCACGGAGAACCGCACCGGCGTGGCCGGGGCCGGGGAGAACCACACGAGCACAACCGGGGCTGGGGCTGGGGCTGGGGAGAAGCACACAGGCACAACCGGAGCCAAGGCCAGGAAGACCCGTACCGGCACACCCGGGGCCGGGAAGGCCTCCCCCGCCGAGGTCGGGGGAGCCGCTCGCACCGGGAACGTCCGGGCGGAGAGCGCCAGGAGCGGAAACACCAGGGACTCCGAGACCACCGAGAACCCGGGGGGGACGCAGGCGGCCCTGGTCCCCGTGGAGGCGACCCGCGTCACCGCCCCGAGCGAGAACGTGGTGGGCGACCGGGTGCTGATCGCCGTGCAGCCGGTCAACATCTCCCGGCTCTCGACCCACCCGGTGCCGACCGTGCCGGGCACGCTGATCGTGGTCGCGGGCGCGGGGCCGAAGGATTCCAACGGCGCGGGCAAGTCGTCGTTCATCGCGATGATCACCGCGCTGCTCGGGGACGAGCAGTGGCGTTTCGCCTCGGGGGCGAAATCCGTCGCGGAGCTGCTGTTCAACGCCGAGCTCGCGGCGGGCGGAGGCGGCCGGACGTGGGCCAGCGCCGACCACGGCTACATCGTCGGCGTCTTCGCACCGGCCGCCCCCACGCACACGGGTCCCGTCTCCACAGGCCCCGCACACACCCGCCCCGCGAGCGGCGGTTTCGCGACCACCGGCTCCGAGAGCACCGCCCCTGTGGACACCGGCCTCGCGAGCACCGCCCCCGCGAACGGCGACTCTCCGGGCGGCCCCTCGGACACGGCCCCCTCGAACCCTGCCTCCTCAGACACGACTTCCGGGGACACGACCTCTCCGGACCCCGCCTCCCCGCACCACCCCTCCATGGACGACGCGGTGACCGTGTGGTTGCGGGTCAACCAGGAGGCACCGCACCTGGAGATCAGGTGGATCCAGGGGGTGCACCTGGCGGTGGCGGCCTCGGAGGCGGAGCGGGTGGCGCGGGCCGACGAGCTGTGGGCGGCGCTGCCCCGCTCGGCGGGACGCCGCGACGTGGTGGCGCGCGACCTGACCAGGTTCCTGTACGGCGACCGCGTCAGGTGCGTGTCGTTCCTGTCGACCTCGGTACGGAGCAAGGTCGCCACCAACCTGCTCTCCCAGCCCCTCAACGAGATCTCCCCCGAACGGGTCTTCGAGGCGATCGCCGCGCTGACCGGCCTGGACTCCGAGCTCGACCAGGAGCGGGAGGCCCGTCGCGACGAGCACGCCAGACGGGTTCGGGCGACGCGGGCCATGGAGCTGCTGAAAGAGTTCGAGGGCGAGTCGCGTACGCTCCTGGAGACCTTCGACAGGCGTGACCGGGCCCGCGTCCGGCTGGCCGACGCGCTGCGCTGCTGGCGGGGGCGGCTGGCGCGCAGGCTGGCCGACGCCGGGCAGCGGGACGACGCGCTCGCGGCCGAGCTGGAGCGGGCCCGCGCGGCGGGCGACCGTGCCACGGGGGCGATCGCCGAGGTCAGGGCCGAGATCGCCACGCTCAAGGACGACACCCTGGAGCGCGGGCTGGCCGAGGCGCGCAGGGAGCTGACGACCCTGCAGGCACGCGCGGCGAAGCTGGACGCCGACCGGGCGGTGGCGGAGAACTCGGTCGACGAGCTGCGCGGCTGGATTCCCGGCCTTGAGGAGCAGCGCCGTCTGGCCGACGGGCGCGACGTGGCGACGGCGGGTGCCGAGCTGGCCGAGGCGAGGACGCGGCTGAACGAGGCGCTGAAGGCGCTCGGCGTGGCCGACCGGGAGGCCGAGGGGGCGAAGGCCGCGCTGGACGACGCCGAGGGCGGCCCGGCGGCGGCCCAGCTCAACGCGCTCGCCGAGGCGGGTGTCGGGGCGACCGGCCTGCTCGACGCGATCGACGTCGCCGAGCAGGCCCGCGACGACGAGGCCGCGCCACGACAAGGCGGCCAGGCCGCGCTGGGAGCCCGAGGGTGGCCGCACGAGCACGCGGTGATCGTCGACGCGGCCGACCTGGAGGCCGCGTCGCGGGCCCTGGGCACGCTGCCCGGATCGGTGCTGGTCAGCGCGGCGGGGGTCACCGTCGTGGGATCGTTCGAGGTCGCGGTCACCGGCAGGGAGGCCCGTATCAAGGCGGCCGAGCAGCGTCTGCACCGGGCACGTGACACCCAGGAGAGCGCGGCGGCCGTCGTACGGGCCGCGGAGGACACCGTGGCCGAGGCGGGCAGGAGGCTTGAGGGGGCGAAGGCGTCCGTGCAGCTGGCCGACATCGAGCGCCGGCTGGCCGGGCGGCGGAGCGCGCTCACCGAGCTGTCCGAGGCGCTGGCCGGGATCGCGCCGAAGGTGGACGAGGCCGAGCGCCGGGCGAGCGGCCTGGACTTCCGGGCCCGTACGAGAAGCATGGAGATCGAGCGTCTGGAGGGCCGCAGGGCCCGGCACGAGTCCGATCGCGACCAGGCCGCAGAGCAGGCGGCGAGGATCGCCGCCGACCGCGACGCGCTCGGGCTGGACGCGCTGGCCGGTGACTGGGGCGGCACCGTCGACGGGGCCCGGGAGTGGCTGGGCGCCCTGGACGAGCAGGAGCGCCCGCTGACCTCCGAGGAGTGGTGGCGGGCTGCCGAGCGCCGCCTGGACGAGGCGCTGCGCGACACCTTCCCCGGCGAGGACGAGGAGATGCCCGAGGAGCTGCGTTTCCTGGTCAGGGAACGCACCGCGCCCGGTGCCGGGCGCACCGCCCGCGAGCAGGCGACGTTCCCCGGCGTGTGCTCGGCGCTCGCGTCCTACCTGCGCGGTCAGGAGGAGTACGAGCGGCACCGGCGCCGCCAGATCGAGACGCAGATCGTCACCCGGCAGCGCGACCTGACGGCCGCCGCCAGGGGCGCCGAGGAGGCGGCCCAGTCCACCGCCGTGCACCGGGCCGCGCTGACCGCCGCGATCAGGGCGCGGCTGACCCGGGTGGCCGAGGAGTTCGACAAGCTCGACACCTCCTACGGCGGTTACGGCGCGACGCTGGAGTTCCCCGTCCCGCCCGCGCCCGCCGACCCCGAGCAGCGCTGGGCGTGGCGGGTGACGCCCAAGTGGCGCCGGGGCGAGGGGCAGGGGTTCGTGCCGTACAACCGGCGGGCCAACACCGCGCTGATGGACGAGAAGGCCGTGAAACTGGTCTGCGCGGCGGCGATCGCGTCCTCGGGCGGCAGCCACCTGTGCCTGGTCCTCGACGAGCTGGGCCGCAACCTCGGCAAGGAGCACCGCAGGGAGGCGGTGGCGCTGTTCCGCCGGATCGGCGAGACGTACGGGATCACGGTGATCGGCGCGCTCCAGGACGACATGGAGCCCTACGCCGTCGACGCCTGCGGGCAGTACGTCAAGCTGCGCCGCTCCTCCGACGCCATGCCGTACAACGAGCCGCCGGTCGTCATCGGCCACGACCTGCACGCCGAACGGGTGCGCGCCCTGGCCACCGCGGTGAGCAGGTGAGCCGACGTCCGAGGCCCCGCCGGTACGGGACAGATGTTCAGGGCCGTACGCGTGGGAGGGTGGGCAGGTCGCGCAGGCGGCGGATCGGGCCGAGCAGCAGGACGGTGATCGAGCAGAGCTGGACGGCGGCCATCAGGGAGAGTGTCTCGCGGACGCCGAGCACCTCACCCAGCGTGCCGCCGAGCAGCCCTCCGAGGGGGATCGCGCCGTAGTTCAGCACCGAGGTGCTCGCGGTGATCCGGCCGAACAGGTCCCTCGGGCAGTACCGCTGGCGGAAGGTGCTGGTCAGGATGTTCGAGGCGACGATGCCCGCTCCGATGCCGAAGCCCGCGACGGCGAAGACCGCCATGCCGGTGCCGCCGCTGCCGCTCGGCCCGAGCAGCAGCAT
Organism: Streptosporangium heterodermiicola; assembly: GCF_051390675.1. Lineage (NCBI taxonomy): Bacteria > Bacillati > Actinomycetota > Actinomycetes > Streptosporangiales > Streptosporangiaceae > Streptosporangium > Streptosporangium heterodermiicola. Next base: position 158,227 of record NZ_JBPJSR010000018.1, on the reverse strand, counting down.
CGGAACGGCGAACGCCTCACACAGCAGGAACCCCCGGGCGGTCCCGAACCGGGTGGCGATACGGCCGGCCAGCATCGCGCCGACCAGTCCGCCCGCCCCGGCCAGCGCCAGCACGGCGCCCACCTGCCCAGCGCCCGCGCCCAGATCCCGGGTGAGAAACACCACCTGGATCGACTGGTAACCCATCAACGCGATGTTCGAGATCGCGCTGAAGACGGTGAGCGTACGCAGATAAGGGTCGCCCGCCACGAACCGCAGGCCGTCGCGGATCTCGGCGAGCAGCCGCCGTTCGGCGATGCCGCCGCTACGCACCTCCCGGGCGCGCACGGAGCGCAGGAACAGCGCGGCGACACCGAAGCTGACGGCGTCCGCCAGCACCCCGCTCACCGCGCCGAACGCCTGCGCGAGCAACCCGGCGAGTCCCGGGCCGGCGATCCGCGCGGCCGATTCGCTGCCCTGGAGCCTGGTGTTGGCCTCCAGCAGCCGTTCGCCCTCGACCAGGATCGGGAGGTACGCCCGGTAGGCGAGGCTGAAGAACACCCTCGCCACCCCGCCCGCCGTAGCCACCACGAGCAGATGCGTCATCGTGAGCACGCCGAGCCAGGCCGCGATCGGCACGCTCGCGAACACCACCATCGAGACGGTGTCGCACACCAGCATGACGGGCCGTTTCGGCAGCCGGTCCACCCACGCGCCGGCGGGCAGTCCGACCAGCAGCCACGGCAGCCAGGCCGCCGCGGTCAGCAGCCCGACGGTGAACGTGCTCGCCCGCAGGGTCACCACGGCGACCAGCGGTATCGCCACGGCGGCCACGGAGCCGCCGAGCATGCTGGTCGTCTCACCGGCCCACAGCAGCCGGAAGTCGCGCGTCCGCAGCGGTCCGGCTCGCGCGACCCGCGCGGTGGTCACGGCCGTCCGGGAACCGCGCGTACGGTCAGGAAGACGGGCTCGCGCTCCTGGCCGTCGTCGGGGACCTCCCGGTCGCTCAGCGAGGTCAGCAGGGCGAGGATCCGTTCCTCCAGGTCCGCGAGCTCGGCGACCGACAGGCGCGCCCAGTGATCGGTGGTGAACGCCGCTCGCCGCCACGGCTCGGGATAGCCGTCGCGCTCGGCGAACCACTGCCTGGCCAGCGCCGTCTGCCTGTCGAGCACCAGCGACTCCGCGGCCATCGCGACGGGATCGTCGGGGAAGTCCGACGGGGACCAGGCCAGTACGGCCGGTGACCTGCGCCACCAGCGTTCCCGGCGGTCGCGTGCGAGCTCGGGCACCTCCTCGACGAGGTCACTGGTGGCGAGGACCTTCAGGTGGTGGCTGATGTTGCCGACGGCCTGCCCGGTCGTACCGGCGAGCATCGACGCCGTCGCCGGGCCGTCCACCCGCAGGATGTCGAGCAGGCGTCGGCGCAGCGGATGGGACATCGCGGCGAGCACCTTCGAGTCGCGCACCTCGCGCTTTGAAGGATCGGGCATTGACCCAGCCTAGATACACAAGAACTCTTGCACAAGATGTCTTTTCCATATGTGCCCGTGCCGACGAACGGCACCGCCTTCATCCCGCGAGGTGGCCTGTGCCGCTTCGCAAACGCGACTCGGCTTTCGAGCCGACCAGGAGTGGGAACCTGGCGTGGAGGATGGCAGCGCCGGGTGCCGGGTTGGTGCGCGCGCCCCCGCGCCGCGCGTTGTCCCGTCGCGGGATCGTCAATCGGTCCTGGCGCGAAGGCTCCGCGCCAGGGTGGGGATCATCACCGCCGCGGGGACGAGGTGAAGCCCGAGGAGGGCGACGACGGTGGCGGTGTTCGCCCCGACGAGGAAAGGCGGGACCAGCGAGATCGCGGTCAGCGACACCGCCGTCCACACGAATCGCCTGGCGGGGCGAGCGCTCCAGCGAAGAAGGGCGACGGCGATGACGACGCCCACGACCGAGAAGAAGCCGGTCACCACGGCGAACCCGGGCAACGGGATCGTCTCGCCGCCGTCGGGGACCTCGAAGTCGACGCCGGCGGCCTGGGCGAGCGCGGCGGCGAGGGTGGTGGCCGCCATCGCCGCGAGCGCGGCGGCGAAGCCGATGCCGGCGAGCCCGAGGAGTCGAGGGGTGCGGCTGCTCCGGCCCGGTGCCGGGCCCGCGACGACCTCGGTGTCGTTCATGCCGTTCATGTCATCCTCCATCGTTCGGTGACCGGTGTAAGGGTGTGTTGACCGGCGGGTGACGGTCCTGGCCCCGGGGGTGACGATGCGCACCCTCGCCGTACGGCGGCCGGGGTTGCGCAGGGCGCGGACGCCGGTGCCGCGGAGCCAGAACCCGGCGTCGCGTCCGAGGACCGGGCCGGGCTCGCCGTCGCGCAGCTCCAGCTGCACCCGCCCGCGGGTGACGACGCCGAACGCGTCGCGCCACTCGGCCGCGACCACCGCGACACGCGCGCCACCTCGCAGGGCGAGCGTCCGCACGGGACTACTCCGTGCCGTCCGCCGGAAGGCGCTCCGGCAGCCCGAGCCGCGGGAACCGGTCGTCGTGGAACGCGACGATCTCGGTGATCGCCCCGCCGGTGACGCGCAGGACGTCGATGCTCAGCGGCAGGTACGCGCCCTCCGGCTTCCGCCAGAGGTAGAAGGCGACGGCGGGCTGCCGGTTCACGGAGGTGGGGACGGCGCGCAGCCGTTCCATGCTCTCGAAGCCGTTCTCGACCCAGTCGTTCACCACCGTGTCGCGGCCGACGTGCAGGCCCGGCGTGGGCGGCATCGAGCAGCGGACGTCTTCCCTCAGCAGTGCGGCGAGCCCGTCGACGTCCGTGGCCACGCTGGCGTCGGTGTAGCGGCGCACCAGCTCGCGCGTCCCGGCGTCCTCCTCGCCACCGGTCCAGTCCTGCCGCTCGGCGGGCAGGTGCTCCCGCATGCCGGCGCGGGCCCGCTGCAGCGCGCTGTTCACGGAGTTGACGGAGTCCCCGAGGAGTTCCGCGACGTCCCTCGCCGGCCAGCCGAGCACGTCCCGCAGGATCAGCACGGCCCTCGGGCGCGGCGCGAGGTGCTGGACCGCGACCAGGTACGCCAGCTCGATCGTCTCCCGCGCGACGGCGACGGTCTCCGGCTCGTCCGCGTCCCCCGCGGGCAGCTCGTCGAGCAGCCGGTCCGGGTAGGGCTGCAGCCACGGCACCTCGCCGCCGGTCGCGGGCTCCGGGCGGCACTTGGCGAGCAGGTCCAGGCAGGCGTTGGTGGCGATCCGGTACAGCCAGGCCCGGAACGTCGACCGCCCCTCGAAGGTCTCCCGCCGCCGCCAGGCACGGAGGAACGTCTCCTGCACGGTGTCCTCGGCGTCCTCGAACGACCCGAGCATCCGGTAGCAGTGCACGTGCAGCTCCCGCCGGTGCCGCTCCGCCAGCCCCGAGAACGCCGGCTCGTCGACCTCGCCCAGCCCGCTCACACCCAGGCCGCCCTCGCCCAGCCCGCCCTCGTCCGGCCGACCCTTGTCCAGCCCGCTCACGCCCAGCTCCTCCAGCCGCGTGTCCGCACTCATCACGTCATCCTTCCGCCTCGTCGTGTCCCGTCGTAGGTATGACGGGTCCGGGCGCGACAACTCATCACTCGGGCCGGCCCGCATGTCCGATCCGGTGACGGAGCACGACACGCGGTACGGCGAGGAGGGTGCGGGCCCGCCGACTACCTGCCACCTGTCAGATCGCTTCGGCGAGCTCGGTGACGTGGACAGGTCACATCGTGGCCGGGAAGAACGCCGTCGGCGGCCCGGCCGGCCGGGATTGCATGATCGTTCCATTGGCGAGATCTTGTGGGGTAGCCCCGATTCCCTCAGGAGACGACATGTTGCCCCTTCATATGCGCCGCCAGGAGTTCGACCCCGATCCCGAGCTCGCCGTCGTCCGCGAACAGCCCGGCCTGCAACGTGTCTCCACGCCCTACGGCGCGCAGGCCTGGCTGGTCACCCGGTACGACGACGTGCGCGACGTGCTCAGGAACGCCGAGCTGTTCAGCTACGCCAGCGGCGTCAACCTTCCGCCCATGAGCGAGGAGCAGAACAAGCGTCTCCGCGCGGGCGCGCTGCTGCTGATGGACCCGCCCGACCACACCCGGTTGCGCCGCATGCTCACCCCCGAGTTCACGATGCGCCGCATCCGCCGCCTGGAGCCCCGGGTCCGCGAGATCGTCGCCGACCATCTGGACGCGATGGAACGTACCGGCGCGCCGGTCGATCTCGTCTCGCAGTTCGCCACCCCGATCCCGTCGCTGGTCATCTGCGAACTGCTCGGGGTGCCCTACGAGGACCGGGACGACTTCCAGGCCCTCAGCGCCACGCTCCTCGACTTCAACCGCGCGGCCGAGGAGCGCGGGAAGGCGCAGGTGGGGTTGAGCACCTACATGGCCGGGCTGGTCGGGCAGGCACGGGCCGAACCGGGTGAGGACCTGATCGGCATGCTGGTCCGCGAGCACGGTGACGACCTGTCGAACGACGAGCTGGTCGGCATCGGCGGGTTGCTGCTGCTGGCCGGGCACGAGACGACGGCCAACATGATCAGCCTGGGTACGCTGGCGCTGCTGCGCCACCCCGAGCAGCTCGACCTGTTCCGCGAGGACCCGGCCAAGGTCGGCGGCGTGGTCGAGGAACTGCTGCGCTGGCTGACGATCATCCATCAGGGCGCCACCAAGATGGCCATGGCCGACACCGAGATCTCCGGGGTGCCGATCGCGAAGGGCGACATCGTGGTGGTCTCGCTCCCGGCCGCCAACCGTGACCCGGCGCTGACCGAGAACCCGGACCGGTTCGACATCGAACGGCCCGACCTGGCCCACGTCGCGTTCGGTTACGGCGCGCACCACTGCATCGGGGCGCCGCTGGCCCGGATGGAGATGCGCATCGCGTTCTCCGCCCTGTTCGAACGCTTCCCGGGGCTGCGCGAGGCGGGCGAGCCGGAGTTCCGCTCGTTCAACGTCGTGTACGGCCTGTCGGCGTTCCCCGTCGCCTGGTGATGCGCGGTCCCGTAGGCGCCGGTGGGGGTCGGCGTCTACGGGACCTCAGGTAGCCGGTTGACGGGGTGCTCTCCGGTGGCCCAGAGATACTGGACGGCGTAGGCGCGCCAGGGTCGCCAGGCGTCGGCGTGGCGGGTGAGCGCCGCGGGGGTGACGGGAAGGCCGAGGTCGCGGGCGGCGACGCGGACTCCGAGGTCGGTGGGCAGGAAGGCGTCGGGGTCGCCGAGGGCGCGCATCGCGATGGTCTCGACGGTCCAGGGTCCGAGTCCGGGAAGCGCCAGGAGCTGGGCGCGGGCTCGTTGCCGGTCGCCTCCGGGCCCGAGGTCGATCTCGTCGTCCGCCAGGGCGGTGATCAGGCCGGTGAGCGTCGCGCGGCGCGTCCGGGGAAGGGCGAGCTTCGCCGGGTCCAGCGAGGCCAGCGCCTCAGGGGTGGGGAAGAGATGGGTGAGGCCTCCGTCGGGGTCCGTGATCGGCTCGCCGTGGGCGACGACCAGCCGGGCGGCATGGGTGCGGGCGGCCGCGGTGGACACCTGCTGCCCGAGCACCGCGCGTACGGCCAGCTCGGACGCGTCGACGGTGCGGGGCACCCGGCGGCCGGGGTGCTCGTCCACGAAGGGCGCGAGCACCGGGTCGGCGCGGAGCCGGTCTCCCATGGCGACGGGGTCGGCGTCGAGGTCGAGCAGGTTCCGGCACCGGCCGATCGCGGTGGGGAGGTCACGGCTGTCGCTGAGGGTCAGGCGGCAGCCCACGTGGTCGGGCATCGGCCACAGGGTGACGACGCCGTGGCCGTACAGCAGGCGCAACGTGCGGCGGTACGCGCCGTCGCGCCACTCCTCCACCCCGGGCACGGCGGTCGCGGCGAGATGCCCGAACAGGTTGCCGGGACACAGCGGAGCCTTGAACGGCAGCCGCAACGACGTCGTCTCGTGGTCGTCGTCCACCGGCCGTTCGCGGGACTGTGCCGGGACGGGGAAGGCGTAGTCCTCACAGCCGGACCCCGGCAGGGGATGACCCTCGCGGCCGGGTCCCGCCTGGGTGGCGCGACCCTCTGACCGTGGGTCCCCCTCACCGCCGGATCCCGTCCGAGCGGTGTGATCCCCTGACCGGGAGTTCTCGTCATGCATACCTGCAGTGTCCAGGAGAGCGACGACCGTCCTGCCCGCACGCCCCGCGAAGGGCACACCTTCTTCACCTGGCCCGCGATGTCGTGGGCATGGAGGAAGAGAAGCGACGCCCCGAAGGGTGCCCGTGCCGCGCGTGATCCGAGCGGCTTTCGGGGCAGGGGCGCAGCCATGCGCGGACGAACGGACTCTCACTACTGGGGTGTGGTACTCGACGCACCCGACGCACAGGAACTCGCGCGGTTCTACGCGCGCCTTCTCGACTGGAAGATCACCAAGGACGAGCCGGGCTGGGCCACGGTCGCACCGGCCGACGGGCGCACCTACCTGGGCTTCCAGACGTCCCCGGACTACGTACGGCCGGTCTGGCCGAACGCTGACGGCTCACAGCAGATGATGATGCACCTCGACCTGGAGGTCGGCAACCTTTACAGCGCGGTCGACCACGCGATCGAGACGGGCGCGACGCTCGCCGCGTACCAGCCGCAGGACGATGTCCGGGTCCTCCTCGACCCCGCCGGGCACCCGTTCTGCCTTTACACGGACAGTGGCGAAGACACGTAAGACATACACAGCGCGCTTGTGGAGTGTGGGGATCGGGTTTTTTGCCAATTGCCACATATCGCGGGCCACAGTGCCCGCTATTCCGGCCGTACGGCGAGAATGGCGGCCTCTTCCACGGGAGCCGTGGGCTCGGCCGGAATGGCGCACCACACCGTACGGCCAACCGCCCCGAAGTCGCGGACGCCCCAGTTTCCCGCCGACAGTTCGTCGACGATGAACAGCCCTCGCCCGTCCTCCGCGTCCGGGGAGGAGCCGACCCGCAGGTGTGGCTTGCTCGACGCGGAGCCGGGGTCGGTGACCTCCACGTATATGAAGTCGTTGACCATCTTCAGGACGACCATCACCAGGTCACCCACCGGGCCCGGGGTGGAGTGCTCGACGGCGTTCGTGGTGATCTCGGAGACGGCCAGCCGCACCCGCTCGTAGGCGGGGTGATCGGGACCGAGGAGTTCGCGCACCATCGCGCGTGCACGTGAAACTGATTCAGGTTCTCTCCGCAGGAAGAGCTCCCCCAGCCTTCTGGCCGTTTGCATGGTGAACGCCCTTTCGCCCTCCGGGCTTTCTCGCCTCATTGACCCGAGTCCCGATAACCACCGACCGGGTATTCCAAGAATCCCAAACAACCACTACTGTCGGTAGTGACTCCGAACGCACGGTCACTACACGGTTATGTGGAGCCGGGCGTGTATGCACAGGAGCCGGGTGTGTGTTCACGAGAGGACAGAAATGACCATCCCCCCGGGCATCAGCTCCACCGTCTCCCCAAAGGAATACTTCGCCGCGGAATTCCGCAGGCGTCGCAAAGAGGCAGGTCTCAGCCAAAAGGAACTGGCCGACCGCATCGGGTGGTCGGTCAGCCTGGTGAGCATGGTGGAGCTCACCCATCGGAAGGCTCCCCGGGAGATGACCGAGAAGATCGACAAGGTCCTGAGGCTCGACGGCGCCCTGACGAACCTGTGGGATCTCGTCAGCCACGTGGGCAGCCAGCTGCCCGACTGGTTCAGGCCCTGGATCGAGATCGAGCGCGAGGCCGAGACCCTGCGGGCCTGGCACCCCCTCGTCGTCACGGGCCTGCTCCAGACCCGCGACTACGCCGAGGCCATCCTGCGCGGCGAGCCCCGCATCACCCCCGAGCAGCTGGAGGAGTACGTCTCGGCCCGGATGGAGCGCCAGGCCATCCTCGACCGGGCGAACCGTCCCATGCTCTGGGCGGTCATCGACGAGGGCGTCCTGCTCCGTCCCGTCGGCGCGGACGACGTGATGGCCGCGCAGCTCCGCCACCTCGCCGAGGCGGGCGAGCGCCCCGACGTCGCGATCCAGATCCTTCCCCTCGACGCCCGCACGACGACCGGCATCAACGGTGGCTTCGTCATCGCCCACGCGCGCAGGGGCGTGGTCAACGCGGCCTACATCGAGTCGGCCGGTGCGGGCCAGGTAACCGATCGCCCCGACGAGGTCGCCGCTCTAGCATTGCGATACGAGGCGATCCGCGTCGAGGCGCTGTCCCAGCGCGAGTCACTGAAGCTGATCAAGGAGACGACCAAGAGATGGACCTGAACCGGGAACTGGCAGAGGCGACGTGGGTCAAGTCCACCCGCTCGGGGAGCAACGGCGGCGAGTGCGTCGAGGTCGCCGGACTGTCCGGCGGACGCCGCGCCGTCCGCGACAGCAAGGACACCACCGGCCCCGCACTCGTCTTCACCGCCACCGAATGGACCACCTTCATCGACGGCGTCAAGAACGGCACCTTCGGCTGACCGCTCCGAGCCGTCGAGGCCGGGCCCCTCGCGGGCTCGGGGTCCGGCCCCCGGCTCCGGTCCGAGGACGTCTCCCGGGCGCACACCACCCACGCCTTCTCCCGGGCAGGAGCCGTCAGCGCGCCTTCTCCTCTCCCTCCTTGTGAATGGCGTGCCTCCGCAGCTCCTTGGCGAACGCGTCGTGCCGCTTCGGGGGGAACGCGTAGTCGTGCTCCGGGCAGGCGGGGCGCTCGGTGTAGATCCAGTCGATGACGTACCTGCCGGGATAGACCTCGTCGGCGATGAGCTTCCTGATGCCCTCGTCCAGATCCTCGATCAGCAGGTGTTCCGAGTGGCCGAGGTTGACGCGCACATCGTTCACCACCTTGGAGCCCACCTCCACGTAGGTGGCGATGTTGCGCTTTTCCGAGATCCCACCTCCCTCGCGCAGAAACCACGCTTCGCGGGACTGGTCCTCACCGTGGTCGGCGTCGTCGAGGGTCACCTGAGTCCCCATGGAACGGTCCAAAAATCGCAGGGGGGTGGGCGCCCCTCACGCTGGAACAATCACCTGACCTCGTCGAGGCCCGTATTCACGGCCGCCTCCGAGCTCTCCGAAAGCGGGTGTCGAGGCCCTGGTCATCCGGTCGAGACCCCCACGCCGTGGCGTCCCGCCGGATCGGTGAGGTCAGGGACCATGGCCGACCATGGCCGCGAAGGGCGCGTCTGCGGCTAGTTCTTCTTCCCGTTCCCGTGCCCGTGCCCGTTGCCGTTGCCGTTCTGCGTCGGCTTGTATTTCTTGGTCTTGTCCTTGTTGGAGTTTGGCTTGGCCTCTTTCGCGCCGGTTCCGGACGTACCGGTCTCGGAGGATCCGGTCTCGGGGAATCCGGTGGCCGCCGCCCTGGGGGCGGCGTGGGTCCTCCCACCACGGTGAGGCGTGGCGGTAGGGCTCTCCTCGTCGAGCACCTGCCGCGTCCCGGGGGTACGGGTGGGCTGTGGCGCCGTGACGGGAGCGACCTCGGAGGGGGCGACCCGCTCAGGCCCGCCGGACCCGCCGCTTCGCCATTCGGCGGCGACAGTGACGGCGACGGCTACGAGAACGCCGACGGTCAGGGCCGCGACACCCGCTGACAGGCGCCGGCGCCCGGCGTTCCGCTGACGCGCCAGGGCGGGCCCGGCCTCCCCGGTGGAACGCCGGTCGGCGTCCGCCTGAAGGTGGTGACCGGTGGAATAACGACCGATGTCCGCGTGAAGGTGGTGATCCGTGGAACGCCGACCGGCTCCGGAGTGCCAGGAGCGTCCGGCGGGACTCCGGCCGGTGGCCGGGGGCGCGACGCGGACGGCGGGGAAGGGCGCCTCGGTGCTGTCCGTGTCCCGTTCCCACAGCGTGGCCACCTCCCCCAGCTGTCTCCGGGCTCGGACGGCGTCGGTGCGCCGGGCGGGATCCTTGTCGAGCAGGCCGGTGATGACGGGCGCCAGGGGCCCGGCGTACCTGAACGGCTCGGGGTCGGCCGTCAGCACGGCGGCGAGGGTGGCCAGCGCGGTGCTGCGCCCGAACGCGGAGCGGCCCTCCGCGGCGGCGTACAGGGTGGCCCCGAAGGACCACAGGTCGCTCGCGGCACTCGACGCGACGCCACCGGCGCGCTCGGGGGCGATGTAGGCGGGCGTGCCCACCACCATTCCCGTACTGGTGAGCGACACGTCCTCGTCGACGGCGGTGGCCAGCCCGAAGTCGGTCAGGATCGCGTGCCCGTCGCCGGTGAGCAGGATGTTGGCGGGTTTGACGTCGCGGTGCATGACCCCGGCCGCGTGGGCGGCCTCCAGCGCCGACAGCACCTCCAGCCCGACGCGCGCGATGGCGGGCGCGGGCAGCGGCCCCTCCTCGGCGATCACCTCGGCGAGGTTGCGTGAGCGTACGAGCTGCATCACGATCCACAGGCGGTCGTCGGCCCGCACCACGTCGTACACCGCGGCGATGTTGGGGTGGTTCAGCCGCGCGGCGAGGCGCGCCTCCCGCATGGTGCGCTCCAGCAGGACCTCGCGCTCCGGCCCGGCCAGGTGGTCCGGGATCGTGACCTCCTTGACCGCGACCTCACGGTGGAGGAGCTCGTCATGGGCGCGCCACACCGTCGCCATGCCGCCCCTGCCCAGCCCGGCCACGAGGCGGTACCGCCCGGCCAGCGACCACCCTTCGTACCGCTCGTACCGCGAAGAAGACATGGGCCATGCCTACCCGATGATTGATCCCGCATGTCGCCGGTATCGCCGGATCCGATGCCTACCGGTTACCGGATCGTCCTCCGGGCGGCCCGCTCTCCCACGCCCAGGCCACGATCTCGACCCGGTTGCGCAGGCCGAGCTTGGCCATGATGCCCGACACGTATCCCTTGACCGTGCTCACCGAGATGAACAGCTGGTCGGCGATCTCCTGGTTGGTGCGTCCCCTGCCGATCGCCTGGACGATCTCGGTCTCCCGCGCGCTCAGGGGCTGCGCGGGTACGCGGGCCCCGAGCCCGACTCCGGGCCGGGCTCCGCGGCCGGTGAGGTGGCGCAGCAGCCGCAGCGTGATGGACGGCGAGATGAGCGCGTCCCCCGTGTACGCGGCCCGCACGGCCTCGACCAGCAGGACGGGACCCGCGTCCTTCAGCACGAATCCGGCCGCGCCGCAGCGCAGCGCGCCGTGGACGTACTCGTCCAGGTCGAACGTGGTGACCATGACCACCCTGGTCGGTGCCCCGGCCAGCGCGCGGGCGACCTCGATCCCGTCGAGGCGGGGCATCTGGACGTCCACCAGGCACACGTCCGGGCGCGTCCTGCGGGCCTGCTCGATCGCCTCGACGCCGTCGCCCGCCTCGGCGACCACGGTGATGTCGGGCTGGTCCTCAAGGATGATCCGCAGACTGGCCCGGATCATCGCCTGGTCGTCGGCCAGCAGCACCCGGATGGTCATCGGTGCTCGCCGGTGGAGGTAGTGGAGGTGATGGGGATGGTGGCGTGGACGGACCAGCCGGAGCCGGGGCGGGGGCCGACGGTCAGGGTGCCGCCGAGGGCTTCGAGGCGTTCGCGCATCCCGATGAGACCGTATCCAGCGAGGCCGTATCCGGTGAGGCCGTACCCGGAACGGCGGTAGCGGCGGGCGGGCGTCCGGGGGGCGTCGTCCTCGACCTCGACCGTGACGGCCCTCTCGTGCTGGGTGACGCGGACGGTGACCTCGCGGGCGTTCGGGGCGTGCCGGGAGACGTTGGTCAGCGCCTCCCGCACGACCCGGTACACGGTGCCGCTCACCTGGGGCGGCCAGCCGGCCGGGTCGGCGTCCATCCGCAGGTGAGCCCGGCGGCCGTGGCTCCCGAAGCCCTCGATCAGCTCGCCGAGCCGTTCACGGCCCTCGATGACGGGAACGGCGTCGCGCAGGAGGCCGACCACGTGGCGGGTGGCCGCCAGGGCCTCCGAGCCCGCGGTCTCGATGCCGGCGAGGGATCCGGCCGTCCTCTCCGGGTGCCTGGCGGTGACGAGCCGGGCGGCCTGGGCCTGGAGCACGATGCTGGTGATGTGGTGGGCGACGACGTCGTGCAGCTCCCTGGCCAGCTCAAGGCGTTCGGCGCGCCGTACCCCCTCGGCCACGGTACGGCGTCTGAGGGCGAGCAGCCGGAGGCCGGCCCCGGCCCCCAGGCCGGTGAGCCAGAGCAGGCCGCTCACCACCGGCACGGCCGAGCCGGGGCTGGCGAGGACGGCGCCCGCCACCACGGCCAGTCCCGCGACGGCCACCGCGCGGGCCGTACGGACGGGCAGCGTCCTGACCGCGGAGCCGACGAGCACCGCGAGCCCCAGGGACGCGGCGGGGCTGGGTTCGGCGGGCAGGTGGACGAGGCGGGTGACGAGGACGGCGAGCGCGGCCACGGTCAGACCGGCGACGGCGGTCCACAGCGGGCTACGGCGGCGCACCAGGGCGAGCGCGCACACCCAGGCGGCGACCGCCGCGCCGAACGGCCAGTGCTCGGCGCCCCAGCTGTCCGCGACCTGGTACGCCTGGAAGGCCACGGCCACCGCGAACACGGCGCCGAGCCCGACGCCGGTCGCCACCTCGGACCGATGGGGAACACGCACGGCGTCCAGGCTAGGCGAGGCGCCCCACCGGCCTGTACCGGCCGAAAGTACTGTTCCCTCCCTGCTTTCCGCCGATGTGGGGGCGGGCCGGGGTCCGCAGGATGAGGTCCCATGCCACATGAGACGCTCCCCCCGGCACCGGAAGCCGCCGGGCCGGGACATCCCACGACGACCTTCTCCGGCCGGCCACGTGTCGTCGCGCTCGACGTGCTGCGCGGGTTCGCCCTGTGCGGAATCCTGCTCGCCAACGTCAAGCCGATCGCCCACATGCTCCACACCGAACAGGTCACCCGGGCCGTGGTGGGGGTGGGCCCGGAGGACGACGGGCTGGCCTGGCTGGGACTGTTCGTCGACCAGCGCTTCTTCCCGATCTTCTCCCTGCTGTTCGGCGTCGGGTTCTCGCTGCTGCTGCGCTCCGCCACGGAGCGCGCCCCCCGCCCGCGAGTGCTCCTGCTGCGCCGCCTCCTGGTGCTGCTCGCCGTGGGCCTGGCCCACATGTTCCTGCTGTGGCGAGGCGACATTCTCACCATCTACGCGGTCGTCGGCCTGGTGGTGCTGCTGCCCTCGACCTGGCTGCCGCGCCGGGCCGTCGCGGGGCTCGCCGCCGTCCTCGTCGCGCTGCCGCTGATCCTCGGCAGCAACGGCCTGCCGCTGGTGCCCGGCCTGTTCCTGCTGGGCTCGGCGCTCACCCGGTACGGGGTGATCGACCGGATCGGCCGATCCACCTGGGTTCCGGCCGGGCTGGGCCTCGTCTTCGCGGTGGGGGCGATCCCCGCCACGTGGCTGCAGACCGAAACGCGGATCGGCGAACCGTACTTCAACACCTGGTTCGGCCTCGCCGGGTTGCTGATCGCGGGCGTCTACGTGTGCGGCCTGCTGCTCCTGCTCAGAACGCCGCTCCGGGCCGCGCTGGAGAAGGTTTTCGCGCCGCTGGGACGGATGGCGCTGACCAACTACCTGTCGGCCACGGTCCTCGTCCTGCTGACCGCCCGCCTCGTCGGCGGCTCTCCGGACGGCTGGACGTCGGCGACGGTGCTCCTGATCGCGGGGGCCATCCTCGTCCCCCAGTGGCTGGTGTCCACGCTCTGGCTGCGCCGCCACCGCCAGGGCCCGCTGGAATGGCTCTGGCGCCGGGCCACCTGGGGCCGGACGGAAACCCGCCTGGCCGGTGCGGGCCCCGCCACCGAAGTCGATCACGCGGCGGACGGCTCCCCGCGATGAGTGAGGTCCGGTCAGGCTAGCCGTCGCCATGGCGGCTGTATACCGTTCGGAAGTGGGCGAAGAACACTGGGTCAGACCTTACGTGCGCAGGTTGCGCGACGGCAGACTGATCGCGGTAGCGGGTCACTACCGAAGATCTCGCGGAAGGAAAGCGGCGGTGGTCGGGGCCGGCGGGGCCGGCCTGGTGCTCCTGGGGCTCCTGACCCTCCTCCTCGTCGCCCTGCCGGACAGCCCGGCGGGTTCTCCCCCTCCCGAGCCGGCGGCCTCGGTTCAGGTGGAGGCACCGCCTGATCTCGTCACCGAGGCACCGCCCGAGCCGACGACCGAACCGCCCCCGCCCGAGCCGACGTGACGGCTTTTCTCTGATCGGCCTGCCGTCAACGAGCCTGCGAAGGCACACGGAGTCGGCGAAGATCAGGGACCCGCCCCGTGGATCCACGCCGTCGATCGCCTTAGCCTGGAGCGATGTCGGTTGGCGGTACGGCGGCGTACGCCGATCTCACGGGATTACCTCCACTGGTCGGGCGTGCGCTCGAAACAGCCCGGCGGGCGGGCTTCGCTCCTTCCTGCCGTCCCGAGCAGGGGCGGCTGCTGTACGCCCTGGCGGCCGGCGCCGACGTGATCGGGGAGACCGGCACCGGGTGCGGAGTGGGCCTGGCATGGCTGGCCTCGGGCGCCCGGCCGGAGGCCCGTCTGGTCAGCGTCGAACAGGACGCACATCGAGCGTCCCTGGCGGCCCAGGTCTTCCTCGATCATCCACGGGTCTCGGTGATCTGTGGTGACTGGCGGGAGATCTACCGGGACGGGCCGTACGACCTGCTCGTGCTCGATGGAGGGGGCCAGGGCAAGAGCGGTGAGAAGCCGGCTGATCCGCACAGGCTGCTCACGCCGGGAGGCACGCTGGTCATCGACGACCTGACCCCGGCCCGGCACTGGCCGCCGCGATTCGACGGCGCTGTCGACCGGGCGCGGACGCACTGGCTCGACCACCCCGGGCTGGATGCCGCGGAACTTCGGCTCGCACCGGATCTGGCCGCGCTCGTGGCCACCCGTCGTTCCACCGAGACGTCCGGCACCGCGGATCGGCGCAGGTAGACGCACCGGGCCTGCTTCGACGATCCGGCAGGACGCGGCCCTTGTCCGTGAGCCGGTACTCGATGGCCACCGGGGTGGCCGGGAGCACGACGCGTTCGACGGCGCCTTCGCCCTCGAAGCGCCTGAGGCGGGCGGGTCACTGGCGGACGGTCGAGCCCCGGCGTTCCTTGCGGATGTGCAGCTGGGCGGGCACCCGGGTGCGCAGCTCGGCGACGTGGCTGACGATGCCGACCGCCCGGCCGCCGTCGCGCAGGCCGTCGAGGATGTCGAGCACCCCGTCGAGGGTGTCCTCGTCCAGGGTGCCGAAGCCCTCGTCGACGAAGAGCGTGCCGATGTCCACTCCCCCGGCCTCGGCGCTGACCACGTCGGCCAGGCCGAGGGCGAGGGCGAGCGAGGTGATGAAGCTCTCGCCGCCGGAGAGGGTCGCCGGGTCGCGGCCCACGCCGGTCCAGCTGTCGAGGATGTGCAGGCCGAGCCCGCCGCCGGACCTGCTCCGGTCTCCGGCGGAGCGGTCGCGGTTGTGCTCCAGGAGGTAACGCCCGCCCGACATGTGGTCGAGCCGCTCGTTGGCCGAGTCGACCACCTGGCCGAGGCGCTCGCCGAGCACGTAGGACGACAGCCGCATCCTCCACCGGTTGTCCGTGGAGTTTCCGCCGGTCAGGGCGGCTAGCCCTTCGGTGAGCCGGTGCCGCTCCTCGGCGGGCTCCCAGCGTCGCAGGCAGGCGGCGAGCTCGGTGCGGAGCGCGGCCAGCCGGGCCAGCCGGGCCTCGCCCCGGTCCCGCTCGGACAGCAGGCGGGCGTGGGCGGCGTCGGCCGCGTCCCGCGCGTCGCGCAGCCCCGCGAGGTCGGGCTCCGGCTCGGCCGCGGCGGCGACCAGCTCGGGGTCCGCGAGCATCGCGGCGACCGCGGCGCCCTCCTGGGCGAGCTCGCGGAGCCGGGCCGCCTTCTCCTCCCGTTCGGCGGGGGAGCGGACGGCGGCGCGGGCGTCGTCGAGCCCGAGGAAGCCCGCCTCGACGACGGCGCCCAGCGCCCGGTCGCGGGCCGTCACGAGCTCGGCGGCGGTGACCCGCTCGTCCCTGACCGCCTCGACGGCCTCCCGCAGCAGCTCCGCCTCGTCGGCCAGCCGCTCCAGCCTCGCGGCCAGCGTCGGATCCTGGCCGCGCGCCTCGTCGAGGCGCCCGGCCAGCCGCTCGGCGTCGGCGCCGAGCCTTTCGGCGTCCGTACGGCGGGAGGCGAGCCCGACGGCGAGCTCGCGCGAGCGCCCCCCGAGCCGCTCGGACTCGGCGGCGATCCGCCCGGCCTCGGCCGCCAGCGCCGGCTCGGCCCCCGCAGACTCGCGGAGCGCGGCCAGTGCCCGCTCCGCCTCGGTGAGCTCGCCCGCGGCGTCCCGTACGGCCAGGTCGGTCCGGTCGCTCGCCTCGCGGTGGGCCGCGGCGGCCTCGATGGCGCGGGTCGCGGCGGCGAGCGCGGCGGACAGGTGCGCGGCCTCCCGCGCCAGGCGGTCGCGGCGGGCCCGCACCGTGGGGTCGGTGCCCCGGGCGACGTCCAGGCGGGCGGTGAGGCGCTCGCGCTCGGCCTGCCAGCCCGTACGGCGGGCGTGGCCCTCGGTGAGCCGCCGGGCGATCTCCGCGGCCCGGGTCCTCGCGCCGTCCAGCTCGGCGGCGATCCGTTCCACCTCGGCGGCGAGGTCCTCCTCCGCGCCCGCGGCGGAGGTCAGCGCCTCCAGCCTCCGGCCCGCCTCGGCGAGGGTCTCCCCGGCCTCCTCCCCGGTCACGTCTCCCGCGACGGCGAGGGCCTCGTCGAGGCGGGAGACCAGTGCCGTGACGGTGGTTCCCGCGGCCTGGCGTCGTTCCATGGCCGCCTCGTAGGCGCCCTGGGCGGCGCGCTCGTCATCGGCGGTGGGCGCCCGGTCGGCCGGGGCGGCGGGGGCGGGGTGGTCGGGTGAGCCGCAGACCGCGCAGGGGTGGCCGGGGGCGAGTTCGGCGGCGAGTTCCGCGGCCATGCCGTCGATCCTGGACTGCCGGATGTCCAGGTGCCGGTCGCGGAGCGTCTGGGCGAAGTCGGTGGCCTCGGTCTGCGCGGCGCGCGCGGACTCCAGCTCGACGCGGAGTATCTCGCGGCGCCGTGCCGCGGCGAGCACCGCGGTGGCGGTCTCGGCGCTCGCCCGCGCGGCCGGGATCGCCGCGGCGGCGGCCCTCGCCTCGCCGAGCCGGGCGGACGCCTCCGCCGACGCGGCGGGCAGCCCCTCCAGGATCTCGCGGACCTCGGTCTCCCGCCGGACCACCTCCGGGAGCTCGGCGTCGAGCGCGGCGATCAGCCCTTCGAGCTCGGCCAGCCGGGCCTCCTCGACCCGCAGCCCCTCCAGACCGGCCAGCTCCCGCCCGCACTCCCTCTCCGTGGCGGTGAGGAGCTCGCGGACCTCCCCGGCGTCGAAATCCTCACGGGCCTCGGCGGGGAAGTCACGGGTCTCGGCGGGAACGTCACGGGCCTCGGCGGGGAAGTCGTCGCGCGTCCCGCCGTGGAGGGTCTCACGGACCTCCCGGGGGAGGGCGGCCAGGCTGCTGGCGAGGCCGGTGCGGGCGGTGGACAGGTCGGCGGCGAGGCGGTCGCGGTGCTCGGCCGCCCTGAGACGGGTGGCGGCGTCCTCCACCGCCGACCCGGCGGCGGGGACGCGGGCCGCGTCCAGGCGGGCGGCGGTGAGACGTTCGTCCAGCTCCCGGCGGATACCGGGCAGGACCTTCAGGCGGGCGTCGGCCTCCGCCTGCGCGGCGGCCAGCTCGACGATCTCGCGAGCGGTCCTCTCCCGCTCCCGGACGATTCCCGCCAGGCGCGACTCCTCCGCGCGCAGCTCGCCCAGCCGGGTGATCTCGCTCTGGCGGTCGCGCTCCAGCGCGGCCAGATGGCCGAGCACGGCGTGACGGCGATCCGCACCTGCATCCGTGTGGTCACGGACATCGTCGTGGACATCGCCATGGACACCGTCACGGGCGTCGGCATCCGTGTGGTCATGAGCGTCGTCGCCGTAGGCCGCGCGTGCCGTACCGTCACCGGCGCCGTCGCGAGAGGCGCGGTCGCGGGCGGCGTCCCACCGGCCGGGGGGAGCACCTAGGAGGGGGAGGGCGCGGGCGACGGCGTCGGCGGCGAGGTGGTGGGACTTGGACGCGGCCTCGGCGCGCTGCTCGGCGCCCTGGATCAGCGGCAGCACCCGGTCGGCGGCCGCGGCCTCCTCCAGGATGGTCTCCAGGTCGGCTCGCTCCTCGGCCGTCTCCTCCAGTGCCCGGCTCCTGGTCAGCGCCTCGGCGTGCCGCCGTCGGCGGTCGGCCAGCGCGGCGCCGCGTTCCAGGCTCTCGCGCGCCCGCCGTACGGCGGCCTCGCCCTCGGCTCCCTCCCCGCCCAGCCGCGCGGCCTCCAGGCGCGCGAGGTCCTCAAGCGCGTGGGCCCACCCCAGCGGGTCGTCCTCGACGGACTCCACAGGCTTCACGGAGTCCGTCTGCTCCATGGAGGCCCGCGACCCGGAGAGGTCGGTCAGCGCGGTCAGGAGGGCGGGGCCCGCGGCCTCCTCCAGGCGTTTGACGGCGAAGTCGACCTCCTTGCGGAGGGTCTGCTGCTCGCGGTACGCCTCGGTGCGCTGCTCGGCGAGCCAGGACTCGGCGGTGGCGTAGATCTTCACCGAGAACAGGCGCTCCAGGACCCTGCGGCGATCCTCGCCGTCGGCGCGCAGGAACTTGGCGAAGTCTCCCTGGGGCAGCATCGCGACCTGGAGGAACTGCTCGGCGTTCATGCCGAGCAGGGTGCCGACGAACTCCCCCGCCTCGTCGACCCTGGTCGTCAGCCCCACCCACTCCCCGGAGGGCGCGAGCTCCTGGAGCAGGGCCTTCTCGTTCTCCCTGGTCGTGCCGGTGCCCCTGAGCTTGGGACGCTGCCAGGCCGGTGACCGGGTGATCTTCAGCCTGCGGCCCCTGACCGTGACCTCCAGCGCCACGCTGGGCCCCCGGCCCGGGGGCGCGTGGTCGCAGCGCAGGCTCTTGGCGCTGTCGCGCCTGCCGGGCACCCTGCCGTACAGGGCGTAGCAGAGCGCGTCGAGCACGGTGGTCTTGCCCGCGCCGGTGGGGCCGTGGATGAGGAACAGCCCCGCCTCGGCGAGGGCGTCGAAGTCGACCTGCTCCTCGCCGGGGAAGGAACCGAAAGCGGTGATCCACAGACGGTGCGGACGCATCTACGCCCTCGCCTCCTTCATCCGGGAGAACTCCACGGCCTCCCGCAGCAGCCGGGTCTCGGCGGGATCGGCGGCCTCGCCGCGCACCTCGCGGACGAAGTCGAGGGCGACGTCGATCTCGGGCCGCCCGGCCGCCCTGGCGCGGGTCACGGTCTCGTGGACCCCGCCCTCGGGCTCGAAGGACAGGGCGAGCGTGTGTGGGAAGCGGGCCCGCAGCCGCTCCATCGCGCCCTTGGGCCGGATCCGGTCGACGAGCGTCACCTGGAGCCAGTGCTCCTCGTGACGGGCGTGCTCGGGCGCGGTCAGCAGGTCGTCGATGCGGCCGGTGAGGCGGCTGACCGGCCGGGGCACCGGGGCCTCGACGAACTCGGCGCCCTCGTAGCCGCCGGGACCGAGGTCGACCACCCAGGAGCCCTTCGTCTGTCCGGCCTCGGAGAAGGAGTAGGCGATCGGGGAGCCGGAGTAGCGGGCGGTCTCGCTCATCCGCTGGCGGCCGTGCAGGTGGCCGAGCGCCACGTAGTCGACGCCGTCGAAGGCGCGCACCGGGACGTGCGCGACGCCTCCCACGCTGATGTCGCGCTCGCTGTCGCTGCCCTGCCCCCCGGTCACGAACGCGTGGGCGAGGACCACCGAGCGGGGGCCGCGCCGCGCGAGGTCGGCGCGGACCAGGGACATGGCGTGCCCGATCGCGGCGGTGTGGGTGCGCTCGGGCAGCTCCCAGGGGACGCGTACCAGCTCGGGCTCCAGGTAGGGGATGCCGTAGAAGGCGACGTCGCCGACGACGACCGGCTCGCCGACCCGCGCCGGGTCGGTGCGCAGGTGGACGCCCGCCGCGTCGATGAGGTCGGCGCCGAAGCCGAGGCGGCGGGCCGAGTCGTGGTTGCCGCTGATCAGCACGGTGCGCACCCGGGCGTCCACCAGGCGGCGCAGCGCCTGGTTGCACAGGTCGACCGCGTCGACCGAGGGCAGCGCCCGGTCGTAGACGTCACCGGAGACCGCGACCACGTCGATCCGCTCCGACCTGACCGTCTCGATCAGGTGGTCGACGAAGACGCCCTGGGCGGCCAGGAGACTCTCCCGGTGGAACGAGCGGCCCAGGTGCCAGTCCGATGTGTGCAACACCCGCATGTCGCACGAAGCTAACAGGACTCAGCGACAAATGTGGCCACTCGCGTCACGCGAATCCCCCGCTCTGGCCGGGGCTTCCGGTGGTGAGTACGCTTGAAGATCGTAGGGCAAGATACCGGACCGACGACGACCGCGGAGGCGAGTGACCATCGGGGATCGCGTCAGTGTCCAGGTGGGCCGCGGTGTCCTGAGCGTCGCCTCCGGCCTGATCCTGGTGGTTCTCGCGACGGTCGGCTACACCCTGCCGCCGCCGTTCGACCCGACCCCCCTGCACGTCGATCCGGTCTTCCAGACTCTCCCTCCCCAGCCGCCGTCCGAGCTCCGGTACGTCCCCTCGGACAGGCGGATCACCACGCGGGACATCACCGTCACCGCCGAGGACGGCACGCCGCTGGGGGCGACGATCCGCGCGCCGACGACCCCGGGACGGCACCCGGCGCTGGTCTTCGTACAGGGGGCGGGTCCCGGGGTGCGGGGCGAGTTCACGACCCAGGCCGAGTGGCTGGCCAGGACCGGGATCGTCACCCTCGTCTACGACAAGCGGACCGTGGGCTACGACTTCATGAAGCGCGACTTCGGCCTGCTCGCCCGCGACACCCTGCGCGTCGTGGAGGAGCTGCGCTCGCGCGACGACGTCGACCCGGCCAGGATCGGTCTCTGGGGGGTGAGCGAGGGCAGCTGGGTGGTGCCCCTCGCCGCCAACGAGAGCGGCGCCGTCGGGTTCACCGTGCTGGTGTCGGCCCCCAACGTCTCCCCCATGCGGCAGGTGACGTGGGCGCTGGGCGAGCAGCTCCAGCGGCTGTACGCGCCCAGCGGGGTGCGCGAGCTGCTCATCCGCGCGATCGGCGCCGTGGACGCGGACTTCCTGCGCTACGACGGCCTGCCCGCGCTGCGCGAGATGCGGCAGCCGGTCCTGGCCCTGTACGGCACGCGTGATCCCTCGATCCCGTTCGTGGAGAGCAGCAAGGCGCTGACCGGCGCGCTCGCCGAGGGCGGCAACGGCGCCTACACGATCCGCTACCTCGACCGCGCCGACCACGGCATGCGCTTCCACGGCGGCCCCCTCGTCCCCGACTACCTGCGGACGCTGGCCAACTGGGTGCTCGGCCTGCCGGGCACGGCCACGCCGCCGGTGCACATCGCCGGTGCCACGCCGGTCCAGCGCCTGGAGGCGAGCGACGTGCCCGCCGCCCCCTGGTACGCCGGGGGCACGGTGATCGGCCTGACGCTCTGCCTGGCCGTGGTCGGTTACGTGGTCGGGCCGGTGGCGGAGATGGCCGCCCGGCTGCGCGGCCGGGCGGCGATCGCGGAGGCCGGTGTCCTGATCTGGCCACCGATCCGGCGGCGGTTCCGCCGGATGGCGTGGACCGGGGTCGGGCTGCTCGTCTCGGTGGTGGCGTTCATCACGCTGCTCGTGCTGTTCTCGGTCAACCAGGCCGGTGCGTGGCCCGCGGTGCTCGCCGGGTGGCTGGTCATCAGGATCCTGGCGCTGCTGATGCTGCTGCAGGAGGTCACGGGCGTGGCGGCAGTCGTGTCGGGGCTGCGGGAGGGCTGGGAGCCCTCCCGCCCGCAGAGCTTCGCGATCGCCGGGGTGCTGGGCAGCACCGGCCTGCTGCTGGTGGCCGCGGCCTACTACGGCCTGTTCTCGTTCCCCTGGTGAGCCGCGCCGTCCCCGGTGAGCCACACCGTCACCGAGGACGGCCGGGCCGGAAAGGTCTTCCGGCCGGGCCGCGCGGGGCGTGTCCCCGGTCAGTCCGCCTCAGTTCGCCGGGGCGATCCGGTAGGCGCGGATCACGGTCTGCTCGACGGTGTTGCCCGCGGTGTCGGTGGACGTGGCCCTCAGGGACGCGAAGCCCCCGGCGGCGGGGTGCCGCAGGGTCACCTCGCCCTTGTGGACCTTCGCCCGGCTCCAGGTGGCGCCGTCGTCGTAGGAGACCTCGACGGCGAGGTCACGCGGCTTCCCGCCAGCGGACCCCGCCTGCCGCCGCACGGTGACCGGCACGCTGTACGACACGCCGCCCGGTGCGGTGTTGTGCGCGTCCAGCGGCGGGGAGAACCGGACGACGGAGATCGGCAGGGGCCGCTCCACGTCGTCCCCGGCGTGTTCCGAGCGGAAGGTCCAGGCGGTGGAGGTGCGGGTGGACAGGGTGGCCGGGGCGCCCCGCTCGGACTCCGTGACCAGCCGGTAGCCCGCCGCGCCGGCGGGGACGGCGAACTCCCCCGATGTCGAGGGCTGCTCGCCGACCAGAGAGCCGTCGCGGTAGAGGGCGGTGCGCGCCCTGGTGGTCACCGCCCAGCCGACCCGCCCGGCCCCGTCGCCGTACGGCGGGACGTACGCCAGGATCGTGTCGCCGGTACGGAACAGGGATGGGGGATCCTCACCGGCCGGGGACAGGGCGGGGCCGAAGACGCCCCGGTTCCACGACTCCCGGTAGGCGCGGCCGGGGGTGTAGCCCGTGAACGGCGACTCGGACTGGGTCTGCCCCCCTTCGGGACCGGACTCGGCGAAGTAGCGCAGCCAGCGCGCCCCCGTGTCGGTGTTGACGTGGTGCGTGGAGACCGACGGCGTGGTGATCCTGGTGGCCATCAGGTAGACGCGAAGCGGCGGGCCGGCGGGCCGGGCGCCACTGGCGGCCCTGCCGTGGGCGCCGGTCAGGTGGGCGGCGTAGTCGGTGTGGAGGGTGGCGAGGTCACGCTGGACGACGTCGCGCCGGAACCCGGTGACCATTCCGCCCTTGTGGAACCACGCGAGATCGTAGGTGCGGGGGCTGTTCTCGGTGCCGCCGTCCGCGTCGGCCTGCGCCCACAGCCCGGCGACCTTGGTGATCACTCCGTCGTAGGTCCGGCCGGGTCCGAGCTGCGCGGCCGCCATGTTCTCGAACCGGTCGGTTATGAAGCCGGTGGTCTTCATTCCCTGGGGGGAAGGAGTCGTATAAGTCATCTGGGCCCCGAGCTGCACGGCGGCGGCGTTCGGCACGGTGACCGAGAGCGGCCGGCCCAGCCGGGCGTCCAGTTCCAGGGTCTGGTCCCCGGTCAGGTCCAGGCCCGGGTGGATCAGATGGGTGACGTGTTTGTTCCCCTGGCTCGCGTCGAGGAGGCTGCTCTTCACCTCCCATTGGCCCTTCGGCAGCCGCAAGGTGACGACCTCGTCGTTCCCCTCAAGGTAGAACGGCTGCTGGTTCGGGTCGTCGGTCCTTTGGAGGACGGTGAAATGGCCGGCGGACGGCCTGCCGTCGCGGGCGGTGTGTCTGAGGGTGAGGTCGTGGCTCTCGGCCTCGTTCTCCACCGCGAGCGGGGTGCCGACCCGCAGGTCGTCGTCGCCGGTGGCGACGAGGTGGCCGCCGGCCCCGCCTTCCGGGGTCCGGGTGCCGGTGGTGGCGGTGACCGAGACGTCGGCCCGGCCGCCCGCGGGCACCGTGACGGTCGCCGGGCTCACCGTGAACGTCCCGTCCCCGTCCTGGCCCTCGACGGACAGCGCGAGGTTCACCGGCGAGGTGCCCGGGTTGTGGTAGGTGACCTTCCTGGTGATCGGGGCGTCGTCTCCGTGCGGCCACCTCCGCAGGCCGAAGCTCACCCCGCCCGGTTCGGCGGTCACCGACTGCGTCGTGGCCCGCGCCACGTCGACCCGGCCCGCGCCCTGCTCGAAGACTCCCAGTGCCGGGTTGGGGCGTGCCGACCCCATCAGCGCCGCCTTCAGCGTGCCGGGCGTCCAGCCGGGGTGCTGGGCGGCCAGGATCGCCGCCGCGCCCGCCACGTGCGGGGTGGCCATCGAGGTGCCCGACTTGGCGGTGTAGGAGCCGCTGCCCGTCGAGTCCTCGGAGCGCGCGGCGGTGATCTCGACCCCCGGTGCGGTGATCTCCGGCTTGAGCGCGGAGTCGCCGACGCGCGGCCCTCGGCTGGAGAACTCCGCCAGCGCCTCGGACCGGGTGACGGCCCCGACCGCGAGGGCCGCGTCCGCGCTGGCCGGCGAGCCCACCGACCGCTCGGTGCCGTCGTTGCCCGCGGCGACCACGAAGAGCGTGCCGTAGCGTTCGGTGACCGTGGCCACCGCCAGTTCCAGCGGGTCGGTCCCGGGAGCGTCCGATCCGCCCAGGCTCATGTTCGCCACCTGGGCACCCTGCTCTCCGGCCCACTGCATGCCCGCCAGGATCGCCGACTCCTCGCACCAGGCGCTCTCGCAGACCCGGCCGTTGAGGATCCGCGCGCCGGGGGCGACCCCCTTGTACCTGCCGCCGGAGGCGGCGCCGCTGCCGGCGATGGTGGAGGCCACGTGGGTGCCGTGCCCGACCGGGTCGCCGGTGCCGGGCTCGGCGGTGAAGTTCGCCTGCGCGCCCATCCGGTCGGCCAGGTCGGGGTGGGCGGCGTCCACGCCGGTGTCGAGCACCGCGACCTTCACACCGCTGCCGGTGTGACCGTTCTCCCAGGCGGCGGGCGCGCCGATCTGCGCGACGCTGACGTCCAGCGACGGCTTGCGCAGGCCGTCCAGCCATATCTTCGTCGCCCTCGTCGCCCTCGTCGTCCTCGTCGTCCTCGCCACGCCGCCGGAGCGGGCGCCGCTCACCGCCTCGTTCCAGAACCGGGCGCGCTCCTTTCGCGGCGCCCGTACGGCCACCCCGTCCACGGCGGCCAGGTCCCGCGTCACCGTGGCACCGCTCGCGGTCATCTCCGAGCGCAGCGCGTTCCGCGCGCCCGCCCCCCGGCCGGTGACGATGAGCGGCAGGTCGCCCCGGCGATCGTCGTAGCCGAACTCGATGAGCGCGCTCACGTCGAACAGCCGGGGGTCGAGGCGGCCCTCGCGCAGCGGCGCGAACGCGTCACTGGGGAAGACCCGCAGCCGCCCGTCCCGCTCGTCGGTGGTGAAGGAGACGCCGGCCCGGCCCTCGCCCCGTTCCACCAGGACGGCTCCGGAGCCGGTCACCGTCACCCGGTCACCGGTGATCAGCGTGACGGTGACCGGCGCGGAGGCCGCCGGGGAAGCCGCTGGGGAGCCTGGCGGGGAGGCCGCCGGGGAGGCCGGGCTCACCGGCGCGGGTCCGCTCGCGGCCCCCGCCGCCTGCGGTCCCGCCAGTGCCGCCGCCAGCATGGCCATGGCCAGCAGGCTCGTCGTTCTTCGTACGGTTCTCACGTGTTCCCCTCGATGGACTGTTCGGCGAACCCCTCCCCCGGTGGGCGGTGTTCGCGTGGTTCTCTCCCGCGACGCGATCCCGGTGCCGTGCGGGCCTCGGGATCGCGAAGGCCCCTTGGGAGATGGCGGGCGTCGGGACCGGCCGGGACGGCGTCCGGAACGCCGGGTCAGCCGGCGGCCGGGATGGCGGGCCTGTCGTCGGTCCAGCCGACCTTGTAGTAGTCGACCCTGCTCTTGCCCTTGTCGCCGGAGTCGACGTAGTGGGCCAGCAGCGTCATCGTGGTGGTGTCCACGACGAACCGCTCCTCAAGCGACCAGCCCTTCAGGTCCTTCCGTACGAAGGGCGGCAGGGCGAACCTCTGGCCGGAGCGGTTCAGCGGGTCCTTGGCACGGCCGAGGTCCTTGACGCCCTTGGTGGTCCTCAACACCCGGTAGGCGGCGGACCTGACCTCGAACGGCACCGGGTTCTCGTAGAGCAGCCTGGTCGCGTACTCGGCCACGTACCGATCCAGGTTGGCCGTCCAGTCGTCGATCGTGGATTTCGGAGAGGTGGTCTTGGCCTCCTCCGCGGCCTTGTCGATCCAGGCCCTCACGTCCTTGACCATGTACGCCCGCAGAGCGGCGGGATCGGCGGGCAGCGACTGCAGCTGCTGATAGGTGACGAACTCTCCCTCCCCGAACAGGCGGAAGCCGTTGGACCAGTTCTTCACCCGCGTCACACGCCCCTTGCCGGGCTTGGTGGACAGGGAGACCTTCATGCCCTCCGTGCGATAGGTCCACGAGGCCGGCGACCCGTCGGCCTTCCAGGCGGCCCTGTCCTTCTCGCTCGCGGGATGGGCTCCCAAATCGCGATAAGCGCCCCATTTCTTGCTGCCCTCGGGGGTCTGCCAGTCGACGACGACCGACCGCTCCGTCACGCGGTAGCCGCTGCCGACCGGACGCGGGTGGTCCCTGGTCTGAACCACCTCGACGCGCCAGTAGTCGCCCTCGGGCGGCGTGGCGGCTCCTGCGGGGGCCGCGAGCGGACCGGTGAGGAGCAGGCCAGCCAGTACGGTCACCGGATATCTCATTTCTTCTCCTTCAGTGGGTTGTCGTCGGCCCAGTGGCTTTCCCGGACGGCGATGAAATCCAGGAGCATGCCGTCCGCCACGGAGCGGGTCTCAAGGGAGAGGGGCGCTCCGCTCCCCGGGTCGAACACCAGCCGCGTCCGCGTCTCACCGGCGTACGGCTTCACGGGGAACTCGCCGGAGCGGTACTCGATCGCCTGCCCGGTGCGGCCCAGCGCGTCGGTGACCTGTCCGGCGGCCCCCGTCTCGGGCGTCGAGGCCAGCAACCGGTAGGCGGCGGCCCTGGTCTCGCTCGTCACCGGCGCGAAGAAGAGCAGGCGGACGACGTTGTCGACGGTCGACCGGTCGTCGGGGCCCTTGAGGAGTTCCCGCAGGCCCTCGGGGGTGTCGGGCAGCTCGTCCAGTTTGGTCAGCGGCCTGCCCGCCATCACGACGCGGAAGTCCCAGTCCTCGCTCGAGAACGTGTCCGGCTCACCCGGCGCCGCCGCCCGTACGACGCCCGGCGGCTCGCCGATCGGCGACAGTTTCCCCGGGGCGTTCCCCTCGTAGGTCCACGAGGCCGGTGACCCGTCCGCGCGCCATGCCTCCTCGTCCTGGGACGTCGCGGGCTTGACCCCGAGATGCGTCCGGCGGTACCAGGTACGCGTCTCCGGATCGGCGGGGATCCAGTTCTCCTCCAACCGGGTCTGCCGCAGCGTGTAGCCACCGCCGGGGGCGCGGAACTCCTCGCCCCTGACCAGCGTGCTTCCCCACCAGGCGCCGTCGTCGGGTACGGAGGCCATCGAGGTGGCGGCGGCCAGCAGGAACCGCTTGCCGTCCTGCGCGGCGACCACGTCCCGCTTGGCGGGCGGGTCCGGAGGTGCCGCGGAGGTGACGACCAGGACCGCCGCCGCCACACCCGCCAGCCCGAGTCCCAGCGCGCCCCACCTGGCACCCCGGCGGGGCCACCGCGCCCGCTTCCCGGCGAACGCGGCGTTCAGCCGCTCACGTCCCGCCCGTTCCACCTCGGGCGAGAGGGGCGGCACGGGCAACAGCTCCCGCACCGCCTGGTAATCATCCATTGGAACCTCCGTTCAGAGGGTTGACGCCGCCCAGGGCGGCACGAAGCTTCCTGCGCGCCCGCGACAACCGGGATCCGACGGTGCCGTACGGGATGCCGAGCGCCTTGGACACCTCTTCGTGGCTCAGCTCGCCCAGCGCGCTCAGCATCAGCACGTCCCTGTCTCCGTCGGACAGGGCCAGCAGCTCCCCCGCGAGCCGCTCCTGGGCGTTCACCGCGTCGACGCGGGTCGCCACACGTTCCTCGTGACCGTGTTCCGCGCTGGGCTGCGCCGCGGCACTGCGCCGCAGCGCCGTGAGCCTCCGGGCCTCGGTGCGGCGGTGCAGCCCGATCAGGTTGGTGGCGATGCCGTACAGCCAGGGGCGTACCTCACCGCGCCCGGGATCGAACCGCTCACGCTTCCTGAACGCCGTGAGGAACACCTCGGCGGCGAGGTCGTCGGCGACCTGCTGGTCGAGCCGCCTGCCCAGGTAGCCGTGGATCTCGCGGAAGTACCGGTCGTAGATCTCACCGAACCGTTCGGGACTGCGGCGCGACAGCTCAAGCAGGGCCGCGTCGCCGATCTCCCCCGGCGGATCGGCTCGGCCGACCAGACGTGTCACTTTGGCAGTCACGCCCTCTACTCAACCGATGGGGCGTTCTGCTTTCACGACCGCTTCTCACCGGCGAGCGTTTCCCGTGCCCGCGACCGCTCGGCGCCCGCACACTCGACGCTCGTACACGCTTGACGCCCGTGACCGCTCGGCGCCGGGATGGGCCGGAGGCGTCGCGGGGTTCGCCTCCGGCGGACCGGTCAGGGGCAGCCGTCGAGCCAGCGGTCCATCTCGGCGAAGACGCGCTCGCGGACCGGCTCGGGTGACAGCACCAGGTCGTGCATGCCGCCCGGCACCCGGACGCACGTCACGTGCGAGCCGATGCTGGTCGACCAGCGGGCGATCCGCCCGGGGTCGAGCACGACGTCGGCCTCCTGGGCCTCGGGTACGAAGGCGCGCAGCCGCAGGCCCTTCTCCGCGCAGAGCACCAGAACCGGCACGTCCACCCGGAGGCCGTCGTGCAGCCTGCGCTGCGCCCGGCGGATCGCCCCGATCCAGGCCGCGTGGATCGGGAACCCGCCGATGGGCTTCCACTCCAGGTCGAAGTCCCATTCGCCGTGGTGGCTGCGGTGCAGGCTCGTGCCGTACGCGGTGGCGGTCACCATGGGCAGGACGGCGCGGGTGGGCAGCCTGGACAGCTGTCCCCGCAGCAGGTCGGCGGCGGCGCGCACCGGGGCGGGGACGTTGAGGTCGAGGAAGGGGCTGTTGAGCACCAGCGCCTGGACCAGCCCCCGGCCGCGGACCCGGTCGGCCCAGAGCGGGGCGACCAGGCCCCCGGTGGAGTGGGCGTTGAGGACGACGTACTCGTGCCCGTCGCGCTCGCGGATGATCCGTACCGCCTCGTCGATCTCCGGGAAGTACTCGGTGACGCTGCGCACGAACCCGCGGGTCTGGTGCGGCAGCAGCGAGCGGCCGTACTTGCGCAGGTCGAGCCCGTAGAAGTCGAAGCCCCTGGCGACGAAGTGGTCGGCCAGGTGGGTCTGGAAGAAATAGTCGGTGAAGCCGTGCAGGTAGAGCACGGCTCCGCGGGCGGGCTCGGCGGCACGCCGCCGCACCAGCGAGGCCACCACCGCGCCCTCGTCGTCGTCGGCCATCGGCAGGACGGTGAGCTCGTAGTCGGGACCGAGAACGTCGGGCATGACGGTCAGGGTAGTTCGTACGGATTGTCCGACTACTGGGCCCCCCGGGGAAGACGACGAGCACCTCGCGGAGGAGACCACGGGAGCGTTCCTCCGGAAAAGCCGTGGCACTCGCCGCGAGGTCGAGCCGGTGCGTCCGGCCGGGGATCGCCGTGGCGACGCCGCGATCCGAGCTCGGCTCGATCTCGACGAGACCCGTGATCGATCCTTATTGCTGTAGAAATGATGCGATATAGGCGTATTAGCTTCCCGAGTTGTTCACCAACTTGTCGCCCGCGGCCTGGTTTCGCCCGCCTACCATCTCCCTGCGGCGGTCAAGCGCGAGGAAACGGGGAGCAATTGCGGGACAGATCAAAGCCGCCCGGCGTCGGCGCGGTCATCGGCTGGACGGCACTGGCCGCCATCGCCCCGGGCGCCGCGCACCTGCGCGCCGGATGGCGCAGGACGGGGCTGGCGCTCCTGTGCGCGTACACGGCGCTGCTGCTGGCCCTGCTCTGGGTCGGGCTCACCTCCGACCTCGCCGCCCTCGCCGGGCGGCTGATCGCCTCCTCCGAGCTGACCGGCGTCACGGTCGCGGTCTCCCTCGTGCTCGGCGTCGCCTGGTTCGCGCTCATCGTGCACTCGTTCGTGGTGATGAACCCCGGCACGCTGCCCGGTACGGCACAGGCGCTCGCCGGAGGTGTGGCGGGAACGCTCGCGGTGGCCGTGCTCCTGCCGTTCGGCCTGGTCGGGCAGTACGCGGCGGTCTCGCAGGCGGCACTGGACGACGTCTTCAGCGCCCCGTCCACCCCGCGCCCCGCGAGCGGCACGGGCGGGGGCGACGAGGACGACCCGTGGACGGGCCGCAACCGGGTGAACATCCTGCTGCTCGGCGGCGACGCCGACACCCACCGGGTGGGCGTGCGGACCGACAGCATCAACGTGGCCAGCGTGGACGTCAAAACCGGCAACACCGTGCTGCTGAGCCTGCCGCGCAATCTGGAGAACGTCCGTTTCGTCCCCGGCTCCCCCATGGCGAGGCGCTTCCCCACCGGGTTCCGGCTCCCGGCCAACCCCGACGGCTCGCGCGAGGACCTGCTCTTCGCGGTCTGGGAGTACGCCGACTCGCACCCGGAGATCTTCGGGGGCCGCAAGGGCCAGGGCACCAAGACGCTCATCGACACGGTCGGCTACACGCTGGGCCTGAAGATCGACTGGTACGCCCTGGTCAACATGTGGGGCTTCGCCCGGCTGATCGACGCGATCGGGGGCGTGACGCTGACTGTTCCCCAGGACGTGGTCTTCGGCAAGTACGACGAGGGCCTGGTCAGGGCCGGGACCCGCAAGCTGCGCGGCGCCGACGCGATGTGGTTCGCCCGCTCGCGCACCAACAGCGACGACTACACCCGGATGGGACGCCAGCGCTGCGTGCTGGGCGCCCTGCTCTCCCAGTCGGATCCGGCGACCGTGCTGTCCCGGTTCAACCAGGTCGCGCTGGCCACCAAGGAGCTGCTGCGGACCGACATCCCGCGCCCGATGCTGGAGCACCTGGTCCCGCTGGCGCTGAAGGTGAAGAACGCGAAGGTGACCAGCGTCCAGTTCGTCCCGCCGCTGATCAACACCGGCTACCCCGACTGGAGCAAGATCCGCACGGTCACCGCCAAGGCCCTGCGCGCCTCGGCCGTCACCCGGCGCCCCCTCACCGCGACCGCGGCCCCCGGCGTCACCCCCAAAGCCACACCCAAGGCCACACCCAGGGCCACACCCAAGGCCACACCCAGGGCCACCGCGAGCCCCCGGACGGCGGATCCCAGCGCTCCCAAGGGCATCACGGACGGCTGCTGACCTCCACGGCGCGGCCCCACCGGACGGTGTCGCGCCGTCTCCCCGCCCGCGGTGCGCGCCACCCGTCATCGCGGCGGGCAGGCGGCCGTCCGGCCTCCGCCGCCGATACGGCTGACCGGGTACGGCCCTCGCACAGGCCGCGGTGCGGCTAGACCGAGTACGACTCCCTGGACAGGCGGCGGACCCGGTCCTCGTCGATGCGGTGGCCGAGGCCCGCCTGGGTGAGCGGCACGGCCACCACTCCCCCCGAGGCGCCGACCGGCGGGTCGACGATCTGCGCGCTGCGCGGCGGCGCGGCCACGTCGCAGGGCAGGCCGCAGCCGGGCAGGCTCGCCGCGGCGACGGTGGCCGCGCGGGCCAGCCCGGTGCCCGTACCCCCGGCGCAGGCGATCTCCCATCCGGCGCGTACCGCTCGGTCGTGCACCCGCCGCACCTCGCGCAGGGAGCCCAGGGTCGCGGGACGGAGCAGCAGCGCCCGGCCCGCCCTCGCGGTGATCGCCTCGTCCAGCTCGGCGGCCGAGGCCACTTCGAGCAGCACCGGGGCGGCGACGCGCTCCTGCAGGTCGGCGTGGTCGCCGAGGCTCGCGACACCGGTGAAGGGGCGTTCGATGACGGAGAGCGTGTAGGCGTCCAGCGCCTCAAGGGCGTCGATGTCGGTGTAGGCGCCGCGGGCGTCCACGCCGATGCCCAGCGCGGGGTACGCCTGGCGGACGGCGCGCAGCGGCTCGATGTCCCAGCCGGGGTGGACGTCCAGGGTGACGTGGGCGTACCCGGCGCAGACGTGCCGGTTCACCCGCGCGACGAGGCTCTCCAGGTTGCGGTCGGCGCCGATCCTGACGGTGGCCATGAGGGAGGTGCGGGTGCCGCCGAGCGCGTGGGCCAGCGGCACCCCGCGCATCTTCGTCCACAGGTCCCAGCAGGCCATGTCGGCGGCGGACCCGCCCGGAACGACTCCCAGCTCGTCGGGATGCTCCCAGTCGACGCCGATCAGCGCCTGCCCGAGCCCTTCCTCCAGCGCGACCCAGGTCTTGGGGTCGGCGTCGACGACCTCTCCCCACCCGGTCATGCCCCCGTAGTCGGTGAGCCGGACGAGGATGCTCTCCGGCCGCCTGCCGTACGGCAGGATCAGCCGGAACACCTCAAGCTCACGGACGCGCGGCATGGACCCCCCTCGGACCTCTCCGAGCCCGGAGGACCCCGGGCTCCGACGACTTCCCAGGCTCGGAGGACCCGGGCTCTGGAAACGCGAATCCCGCCCGAAGGCGGGACTCCCCCCTCAACACCGCGAAGAACGGCGTTCTTCCCATGGTGCCACGGTGGCCGGTGAACACCTCCGGCGCGGAGGGGGAACGCGGTCCGGGGCTTCCGGGCTTCCGGTATTTCCGGTGCTCCCGGCCTTTCCGGCCTTTCCGGCTCGAAGGGCTTGAGCGTCGGAGGAGTGGAAGAACGGGGAGGATCCAGCTCCGGGGTCAGCCCAGGCCCGCCCGAGCCGGCCCGAGGTCCCAGCCCGACGTCAGCCCCAGGTCAGCCCGAGGTCCCAGCCCGACGCCAGCCCGAGGTCAGCCCCGGGGAAGGACGCGGCCGGCGACCAGGGCTCCGGTGGCCGCCATCAGCGCCGCCAGCGCGAAGCAGAGCACGTATACGACGACGGAGGCGCCGAGGGCCGCCAGCAGCGCTCCGGTGATCGCCACCGCGACGACCGTGTAGACCGACTCGGCGACACCGAGCGACGCGCTGTTCTCCCCCTCCTCACCCGGGGGCGACAGCTCCAGGATGAGCACCGACAGCGTCGGGTACACGATGCCCATGCCGAGCCCCAGGGCCATCTCGCCGAGGAAGGCGGTGGCGACCGGGACGGCGGCGAAGACGGTGAGGCCCATCAGCGCGAGGCCCACGGCGATCAGCACCGAGCCCGAGCGCAGCACCAGGACCCGGTCGAACCGCCACCGGCCCACCACCCAGGAGCCGAACGACCAGCTCAGCGCGCCGCCGGTCAGGGTGAGCCCGGCCATGGTCAGCGACAGGCCGCGTTCCTCGTTGAGCATCAGCGGCAGGAACGCCTCGCCGCCGATGGCCGCGCCCGCCGCGATCCCGCGCAGGGAGATCACCGAGGGCAGGCCGCGGGCCGCGCGCAGGGTCCCCGGGGGGAGCAGCCGGGGCAGCGCCGCGACCAGCATG
Organism: Streptosporangium heterodermiicola; assembly: GCF_051390675.1. Classification (NCBI taxonomy): domain Bacteria; kingdom Bacillati; phylum Actinomycetota; class Actinomycetes; order Streptosporangiales; family Streptosporangiaceae; genus Streptosporangium; species Streptosporangium heterodermiicola. The sequence continues at coordinate 125,083 of NZ_JBPJSR010000018.1, read as the reverse complement.
GCCAGACCGGCGGCGAGCAGGACGAACCCGGTGCCGGACGCCGTACCGGCGGGCTGGGTGAGTGCCGACGCGCCGTACTGCATGAGCGCCGCTCCGGCCGCGACGAGCAGTGCCCAGCCCAGCCTGCGCGCGATCGAGGATCGTACGCCGGGCGACCGCTCCGGCACCGGCGTCACCCCCGGCACAGCCTCCGCGCCCGCCCCCGCTGCCGATACCGGCTCCGGCACCGGCTTCGTCATGGGCGCGGAGACCAGCCCGCGCCAGAGCAGCAGCCCGGCCGGGAGGAGGATCGCCGTCACGCCGATGAAGACCCAGCGCCAGCCCGCGTTCTCCACCACGACGCCGGTGATCGCGGGCCCCACCATCGAGGGCACCACCCAGGCGGTCGCGAAGATCGAGAACACCCGGGGATGGAGCTCCGCCGGATAGGACCGCGAGACCAGCACGTACATCGAGACCTGCAGGATTCCCGCGCCGAAGCCCTGGACGAACCGGCCCGCGACGAACACGTCCATCGTCGGCGCCACCCCGGCGACGACCAGCCCGGCGGCGAAGACCGCCACCCCGGTCCAGAGCGGCGCGACCGGCCCCCCGCGGTCGCCCCACCACCCGCCCAGCACCGTCGCGATCACCCCGGCCGCCAGCGCCCCGCTGAACGCCAGCCCGTACAGCGCGTGACCGTCCAGCTCGTCGGCCACGACCGGCATCGCGGTGGCCACCGCGAGGTACTCGAAGGCGGCCAGCGAGATGAGGGCCACCATCCCGACCGTCAGCGCGCGGTGACTCCGGGCGAATATCCCGGCAGGAGGCTCGTCGGTCATCACGGTTGTCATGGGTCGAAGGTACGGCCGGCGCGCGGTGGCACGCATCGGGCTTTCGGATCAGCCCTTGGTCGTAGGACCGGCGTCCAGGACGTGGGAGGCCAGGCCCCGCAGGAGCAGGTCGAGCCCGAACTCGAACCGGTCCGTCCCGTCGCCGTCCATCAGGTTGTCGACCTGGGCGACGATGTTGGGGAACCGGTCGGCGGGCAGGCCGCGGTAGAAGGCACCGATCTGGCCGAAGAAGTCGCTCATGAAGATCTCCGGCTCCACGCCGCTCTCGCGCTGGCGGTTGATGTACAGGGAGTTCTCGTAGGCGTCCGAGCAGACGTACAGGCCGAGACGGTCGAGCATCAGGGCGGCGATCTTGGGCGGCACGCCCCCCGCGAGCATGATGGCCAGCTGCCCCTCGGCCACCCGCAGCGCGTTGGACCCGGTCGGGATGGTGGCGAGGCCGACCCTGGCGATGTCGGCGTGGGAGGCGAACACCCGGTAGGCGTCGAGGGCGAGCTCCCTGATCTGCCCCAGCCAGCGCTCCGGCTCGGGCTCGGGCACCCGGATCTCGCTCATGACCCTGTCGTAGATCAGGTCGAGCAGCTCCTCCTTGTTCGCCACGTGGGCGTAGAGCGAGGCGGGGCCGGTGCCGAGCTCCTGGGCGACCCGGCGCATGCTCAGCGCCTCCAGCCCCTCGGCGTCGACGAGGCGCAGGCCGGTGGCGACGACGAGATCCCTGCTCAGGACGGTTCGCGGGGCGCTCACCTTGCGGGTCTTGCGCCAGGGCGGGGCGGGGATCTCGGTCACGCGCCGATCCTATACCGGGACGGATCACGGTCGCGAACACCGTACTTTCCGCGAACACTGTTCGTATGATGCGAACGGCGTACTTGACTCAAACGGCGTTCGTTTATAAAACAGTGTTCGCAGCTGACGAACACTGTTCTTCAGGCATCGACGTTCCCGGATCGGATCCCCCATGACGAACACGGTCGACACCGGCCCCTCCCCCACCGGCGCGGAGCCGTACCGCCGGCGCTGGCCCGCCCTCTTCGTGGTCCTCGCCGCCGAGGTGATGGACCTGATGGACGCCATGATCACGATCATCGCGGCGCCGTCCATCCAGAAGGAGCTGGGCGGCTCGTCGAGCATGATCCAGTGGCTCAGCGCCGGGTACACCCTGGCGATGGCGATCGGCCTCGTCACCGGGGGCCGCCTCGGTGACCTCTACGGGCGCAGGCGCATGTTCATCGCCGGAGCCCTCGGCTTCACCCTGTTCTCGCTGCTGTGCGGCCTCGCCACCTCCCCCGAGACGCTGATCGGCGCGCGGGTGCTGCAGGGCCTGGCCGGGGCGGTGATGGTGCCGCAGGGCCTCGGCGTCATCAAGGAGGTCTTCCCGCCCAGGGAGCTGGCCGCCGCGTTCGGCGCGTTCGGGCCGGTCATGGCGCTGTCCACGGTGGCGGGCCCCGTCCTCGCGGGCTGGCTCGTCGACGGCGACCTCTTCGGCACCGGATGGCGCATGATCTTCCTGATCAACCTGCCGATCGGCCTGATGGCCCTCCTCGGCGCGTTCCGCTACCTGCCCGCGTCGAAGCCCTCGCACGCCTCGCGCCTGGACCTGACCGGCACCGGGCTCGTCTCGGCCGCCTCCTTCCTGCTCATCTTCCCCCTGGTCCAGGGCCGCGACCTCGACTGGCCCGCGTGGACCTTCGCCCTGATGGCCGCCTCGATCCCCGTCTTCGCGCTCTTCTGCCTGCACCAGTCCCGCAAGGAGCGCGCGGGCGGCGACCCGCTGGTGGTGATGAGCCTGTTCCGCAAGCGGTCCTTCACCGGCGGCCTGCTCACCGGTCTCGTCTTCTTCTCCGGGATGATCGGCTTCTCCCTGGTGTTCGGGCTCTACACCCAGATCGCCCTGGGCTACGACCCCCTGAAGGCGGGGCTCGCGGGCCTGCCGAACGCCATCGGCACCCTGGTCGGCTTCGCCCTCGTCAACGCCTCGGGACTGGCGCGGAAGGTGGGGCGCAGGCTGATCCACATCGGCGCGGTCGCGATGGCCGGGGGCGTCACGGGGGTCGCCCTCACCCTGAACATCGCCGGGATGGGCGTCACCCCTTGGCAGCTCGCCCCCGCCCTGCTGCTCACCGGCGCCGGGATGAGCCTGATCATGGCGCCGTTCTTCGACATCGTGCTGGCCGGGGTGGAGCCCCACGAGTCCGGCTCGGCCTCCGGCACCCTCACCGCCGTCCAGCAACTCGGCGGCGCCCTGGGTACGGCGGCGATCGGGACGCTCTTCTTCGGCCTGGTCAAGCAGGGCCGGAGCCTGGAGGACGCGATGCTGCTCACGATCTGGGTCGAGGTGGGCCTGCTCGCCGTCACCTTCGCGACCGCCTTCCTCCTCCCCCGGCGGGCGCGGGCCGAGCAGGAGATCGCGCACTGACCCCCACCGGCGAACGGGCGGCCCCTCACGGGCCCGCCCGTTCGCGGCGTCCCGGGCACCGCCGCCTTCCGAGGGCGACCGGCCCTCCGGCCCGTACGGAAAACCGGGCCGCGCGAGAACCGGGCCGCGCGAGAAAAATATTAACGACCGGTCGTTCATATTGTTTGCTAGAGTCTCCAGACATGATCGACGGACGGCTCCAGCGTGGGGAGCGCACTCGTCAGGCGGTGCTCGACGCCGCCGTCCGGCTCGCCTCGGTCGAGGGGCTCGACGGCCTGTCGCTCGCCCGGCTGACCGCGACGCTCAACGTAAGCAAGTCCGGACTTTTCACTCATTGGCCTGACAAACAAGCACTTCAACTGGCGATCGTGGAGCACGCCAAGCGGCAGTGGACCGGGCACATCATCGAGCCCGCCCTTCGTGCCCCCCGCGGGGTGCGCAGGCTGTGGGCCCTGCACGAGCGCCGCATCGACTTCTACCACTCGGGACAGCTGCCCGGCGGCTGCTTCTTCGGCGCCGTCGACGGCGAGTTCGACGACCGTCCCGGCCCGGTCCGCGACGCCATCGCCGACGCCATCGGCAGCTGGATGAACCTGCTGGCCCGGCTCAGCGGGCTCGCCGTCGAGGTGGGCGACCTGCGGCCCGGCACCGACCCCGCCCAGCTCGCCTTCGAGATCGAGGCGTTCGGCTCGGTCGTGGTCGTCCACGCCCACCTGCTCAAACGCGAGGACAGCTACCGGTTCGCCCGCACGGCCGTCCTCGAACGGCTCCGCTCCCTCTCGACCGATCCCGGCGTCCTCCCGGAGGAATGACTTGACGACCACCCTGCGAAGCGGGCACGTCCAGCCCGTCCAGATCCACTTCGACGACCTCGACGCGATGGGCGTCGTGCACAACGCCCGATACGTCCTGCTTCTCGAACGAGCCCTGTCCGGCTACTGGGCCGAGCGGGGCTGGCCCTTCGACCCCGCCCGGCCACACTTCGCCGAGATCTTCTTCGTCGTACGCGAGTTCTCCATCACGTACCACGTGCCGATCAGCACCGTGGGCGAGGCCGCGGTGCACTTCTGGCTGGACCACATGGGCACCACCAGCGTGGTGTACGGCTTCCGCGTGCTGTCGGCCGACCACACCGTCATGCACGCCGAGGGCCGCCGGGTCCAGGTCAGGCTCGACCCGGCCACGCTCCGGCCGAGCCCGATGAGCGAACCCCTGCGCGACTCCCTCAGCCAACTGCTCGCCGTCACACCCTGAGCACACCGGAGCGCGCCGGAGCGCAACCGAGCGCACCCCTGGGCGCGCCTCGGGCCGGTCCCGGTCCGGCGCGGTCCCTGACGTCCCGGCGAGGGCGGGCCCCCGTGGCCCTACCGCCCTCGCCGGGACGGGATCAGGTGGCGGCGCGCTCCAGCCTGCGCTCGGCCCACTGGCCGATGTCCCGGCGCTCGATCGCCGCGGCCATCAGGTCGGGGAAGGCGTCGGGCGTGCAGGCGAAGGCGGGCACCCCCATCGCCGCGAGCGCCGCGGCGTTGTCGTGGTCGTAGAAGGGCGCGCCCTCGTCGGAGAGCGCGAGCAGCACGATCACCTGGACACCGGCCGCGGTCATCTGGGCGACCCTGCGGAGCATCTCCTCCCGTACGCCGCCCTCGTAGAGGTCGCTGATCAGGATGAAGATCGAGTCGTTGGGGCGGGTGATGAGGCCCTGGCTGTAGGCGATGGCCCGGTTGATGTCGGTGCCGCCGCCGAGCTGGGTGCCGAACAGCAGCTCCACCGGGTCGTGGAGCTGGTCGGTGAGGTCGACGACCGCCGTGTCGAAGACGACCAGCGAGGTCCTCAGCGAGCTCATCGAGGCGAGCACCGCGCCGAAGACGCTGGAGTAGACGACGGAGGCGGCCATCGACCCGCTCTGGTCGATGCAGAGCACGACCTCGCGCTGGACCGCCCGCCGCCGCCTGCCGTAACCGACCAGCCTGGACGGGATCACCGTGTTGCGCTCGGGCAGGTAGTTCTTCAGGTTGGCCCGGATCGTGCGGTCCCAGTCGATGTCGGCGACCCGCTTGGGCCGGTGGGTCCTGGCCGAGCGGTCCAGGGCACCGGTCACGGCGGCCTTCGTCTTCTGTACGAGTTTCCGCTCCAGCTCGGAGACGACCTTGCGCACCAGCGCCCTGGCCGACTCGCGCGCCTTCTCGGGCATCACCCGGTTGAGCGACAGGAGCGTGCCGACCATGTGGACGTCCGGCTCGACCGCGTCCAGCATCTCCGGCTCCATCAGCAACCGGGTCAGGTTCAGCCGCTCGACGGCGTCCTTCTGCATGACCTGGACGACCGTCGAGGGGAAGTAGGAGCGGATGTCGCCCAGCCAGCGCGCCACCCTGGGCGCGGAGGCACCCAGGCCCGCGCTCCGCTCGGCGGAACCCTCGCCGCCGTCGTACAGCGCGGCCAGCGCGCCGTCCATCTGGGCGTCGGTCCCGGTGAGCGAGCACCCGGTGCCGTCGGCGTCCCCGCCCAGGACCATCCGCCAGCGGCGGAGTCTCTCATCCATCGGCACTGCCCGTCCTTCCAGGAATCGTCGGCTCCGCGATCGTCGGCCCCAGGATCGCCAGCACGGTCCGTACGGCCGCCGCCGCGCGCTCCTCGTCGAAGTCCTCCGCGTCCGGTGCCGGACCGCCGGTGCCCGCGCCCAGGGAACGGACGCGCGCGCCGATCGAGCGCCGCTCCGGGGCGGCGAAGGCACCGAACGTCCTGCGGAGCAGGGGCAGCACGTCGACGAAGGTCTCCGGGGCGAGCCCGGTGAGCCACTCGTCGACCAGCCCGAGCAGCCGGGGGTCGTGCACGAGCAGCAGGCCGCCCCCGGACAGGAACCCCTCGATCCAGGCGGCCGCCCTCGCCGGTGGGTGCCCCGCCGACATCGCCCGCGACATCCGCCGTCCCACCTCGGCCGTGTCGAGGTCGGCGGCGTCCAGCAGGATCCTGGTGAGCCGCCCCTCGATGAGCCCGTGCAGGTCGGCGCGCCCGGAGGCCCCGCGCAGCGCCACCAGCCACCGCCCCCGCGGCGTCTCCTCCCCGGAGCCCGCCGAACCTCCCGGGCCCCACGAACCGTCCGCGCCCGCCCCTTCCGAGACCCGCGAGCCATCCGCGCCAGCTCCTCCGAAGCCCGCTCCTTCCGGCCCTCGCGAACCGTCCGCGCCCGCCCCTCCGGAGCCCGCCTCTTCGGAGCCCGCCGCTTCAGGGCCCGCTCCTTCGGACAAGCCCCCTTCCCCGGAACCGTCGTTCCCCCCGGAGCCGCCTTTCCCTCTGGAGCCGTCGTTTTCCCCGGAACCGCCAAGGGCACGGGGACCGGCCGGACGGGCGGGCCCGATGTCGAGCAGGGCGACGGCGGCGTGGACGGCGTCGACGTGACGGATCAGGTCGCGGGCGGCGTCGTCGTCGAGACCCGTGACGGCCCCGCCGAGGCCGACACAGATCCTGGTGAGCATGGCCTCGACGATGGTGGCCAGGCCGGTGGCGGGGGTGCCGCGCACGTCGCCGTAACGCTGGGCGCGGACCATCGCGGGGAGCGCGGCCATCAGGTGCGTGACGTCACCGTCGAGCGCGGCCCGCTCCGACAGGGCGTCGAGCACGTACGGCAGCGCCTCCGGCAGGTCGGCGAGCAGGCAGCGCTCCACCAGGCCGGTGAGCCCGGCCAGCGTGACGCCACCGGCCGCACCACCACCGGACATGCCGCCGGATCCACCGGCCCCGCCCGGACCGCTCCCTCCCGGACCGCTTCCTCCTGGAGCGGGCGCCCCCGGGCCGGTTCCTCCCGGACCGGCCGTTCCCGGCCCTCCTCCGGGACCGGGCGGCCGGCCCCGGGTGCCCTGTCCGGGCGCCCCTCCCCCCTGGGCGAGGTCACGGACGCGGGCGGCGGCCGCCGCGGGGACGGTCGTGCCCCACGCGCCCGCCTCGATGAGGTCGATGTCGAACTCGGGCCGCCAGGCGAGCGACCACGACTCGCGGAAGGTGCCCTTGCCCCGGCTCTCCTGGGGGGTGCCCCAGCCGACACCGAGCAGGCGCAACCGGTGCAGCAGCCTGCTGCGCTCCAGGTCGAGAGGTTTGCGCAGGTCGAGGTCGTACTCCCGGTCGAGCGCCTCGGGTTTGAGCCTCACCCTCCGCTGCTCCTCGCGCAGGTGGCGCTGGAGAGGAACCATCGGGGTGGCGTCGGGCACCTGGCCGAGCCGCTCCCCCACGACCATGCGCCGCTGGATCAGCTCCACCGGCAGGTCGTCGCCCTCGCACAGCACCGCCCTGACCGCCTCGGTGACCTCCGCCAGCCCGGCCAGCGGCCGTCCCCTGAGCACGGCCAGGCTCTCCGCGAGCCGTACCGCCTCGATGACGTGCGCGGAGGAGACCGGCAGGTCCTCCTCGCGGAGCACCCCGGCCGCCCCGGTCAGCCACCGCTCGACCGGCCGGTCGGGGGAGGCGAACAGGTGGTGGTACCAGCCCGGGGAGGTCACTCCCGCGCCGTACCCGCTCCAGGCGGCCAGCCTCCCGTACGTCCACGGCACCCAGGTCATCTCGGCCTTGACCTTGGGCAGTCCCCTGAGCAGCGCGTCGTCGGCCTTCACGGTGGGCAGCCCGGCCCCCCACGGCGCGCCCTCACGCGCCGTGCCCGCCAGCGCGGGGACGTGCCAGGCGCCGCAGACCACGACGATCCGCTCGAACCCGTCCTTGACCGCCCTGCGGATCGTACGCCGCATGAAGGCCTCGCGCCGTGCCTCGTACTCGTCGGCGACGTGCCCCTCGCGGACGGCCTCCATCGCCTGGGCGATCATGTGGAACGGGGTGTCGCCACGGTGCTCGACCGCGTCCTCCCACCACCGCTCCGGGTCGTCGTACCCGGCGGCGCGGGCGAGCGCCCCGATCGGATCGATCCGTACGGCCTCCGGGGCGACCTCGTCCGTGTCGTCGTCTCTCTCACCATCGGTCGTCTCACCCGGAGAACCGGGGACCTTCGCGTCCGGTCCCCGTTCCCCGGCACCCTCCGGCGCCTCCCCCTCCCGAGGTCTCGCGGGTCCGGCGGGTCCGGTGTCACCGGTCTCCCCCGGTTCGGTGTGACCGCTCGCGCCGGGCCGGGAGGCGAGGCTGTGCACGGCCGGCAGGTCACAGAACCGGACCGGGACGCCCGCCGCGACGGCGTGGCGGATCGCCTGCCACTCGGGCGAGAACACCGCGAACGGCCAGAACGCGGCCGTGGACGGTTCGCCCGGCACGTGGGCGAGCAACGCGACCGGCGGCTGGAGATCGGGGTCGTGGGCGAGCGTGACCAGCTCGTCTGCCTCGGGCGGACCCTCGATGAGCACGACGTCCGGCTTGAGACGTTCGAGCTCGTCGCGCAGGGACCGCGCCGACCCCGGCCCGTGGTGCCGGATGCCCAGCACGGAGACGCTCATCCGCGCCCCCCGCCCGGCCGGTAAACCGCCACCGACGACAACGGCGACACCGTCGACGCGGTAACCGGGAGCGCGAGGGCCGCGAGCACGGGAGCCGGAGACGCGGGAACCGGGAGCCCGGGAACCGAGGACACGGGGACAGCGAGCGCGAAGCCCGGAAACGCGGGAGCCGAGAACGCGGGGGCCGGAGACGCGGGGACCATGAACGGAGAGACCGGGAGCGCGCCCGTCCCGGGGGCCGCCTCAGCCCGCGTCACGGCAGGCCCGGTAGAAGTCGCGCCAGTCCTGGCGCTCGCGCACCACGGTCTCCAGGTATTCGCGCCAGACGACGCGGTCGGAGACCGGGTCCTGGATCACGGCGCCGACGATGCCGGCCGCCACGTCGGAGGGGCGCAGCACCCCGTCGCCGAAGTGCGCGGCCAGGGCGATGCCGTTGGTGAGGACGGAGATGGCCTCGGCGGTGCTGAGCGTTCCGCTGGGGGACTTGACCTTGGTGCGGCCGTCCTCGGTGACGCCGGCACGCAGCTCCCTGAACACCGTGACGACGCGGCGGATCTCCTCCAGGCCGGTGAGGGTCTCGGGCAGCTCCAGGGAGCGGCCGAGCTGGCCGACCCTCCGGGAGACGATGTCGACCTCCTCCTCCGCGGTGGCGGGGACCGGCAGCACAACGGTGTTGAACCGGCGGCGCAGCGCGCTCGACAGGTCGTTGACGCCGCGGTCGCGGTCGTTGGCGGTGGCGATGATGTTGAAACCGCGCGTGGCCTGGATCTCCCGGTTGAGCTCGGGGATCGGCAGCGTCTTCTCCGACAGCACGGTGATCAGCGCGTCCTGGACGTCGGAGGGCATGCGGGTCAGCTCCTCCACACGGGCGAGCCGCCCCTCGGCCATCGCCCGCATCACCGGGCTCGGCGTGAGCGCCTCCATGGACGGGCCCTCGGCGAGCAGCCTGGCGTAGTTCCAGCCGTAGCGGACGGCCTCCTCGGCGGTGCCGGCCGTCCCCTGCACCAGGAGGGTGGAATCACCGCTGATCGCGGCGGCCAGGTGCTCGGACAGCCAGGTCTTCGCGGTGCCGGGCACGCCGAGCAGCAGCAGCGCGCGGTCGGTGGCGAGCGTCGCCACGGCCACCTCGACGACGCGCCGCGGCCCGATGTACTTGGGGGTGATCTGGTCACCGTCGCCGAGGATGTAGGCGGTCACCGCCCAGGGCGACAGCTTCCAGCCCGGCGGGCGGGTGCGGTCGTCGCCCTTGGCCAGGATCGCCAGCTCCTCGGCGTACTGGTCTTCGGCGTGGGCCCGCAGAACCGTTGTCACTACGTGAGCTCCTTCGACATGTCGTCACGGAAACGCAGGAGGGCGGCGACCTCCTGGATGGACGGCTCCGGCGAGAGCCGCCCGGCCATGCCGTGCAGGGTGGGGTCGACGCGTTCGCCGGCGAGCCTGGCCAGCTCCCCGAGGTTCCACGGCTGGGTGCCGGAAACCTCGATGATCTTCTGGAGGACGGCCGTGGCCAGGATGGGCCCCCAGGGGGCCGCGGCCCCGCCGAGAACCATGATCAGCTGACCGTCCAGGCCGTGCCGCCGGACGAAGTCGGCCGCGACGATCTCCTGCTTGTCACGGGGCAGCGCGGCCAGCAGGTCGGCGAGCGGATCCCAGGCGAAGAGCTCCAGCGCCCACTCCGGGTCGCCCTGGAGGACGGAGGCCCGCACCCAGCCGGCCATGACCTCGCGACCCCAGTCGACGATCTTCATCCGGACGAGCTCGCGGGGCGGCCGTCCGAGCAGCCGGGACCAGACGCCGAGCGGGGTGCGGGCCACGGTCTGCTGCAGCCACCAGCTCCGCTCGCCGATCCCCCGGGGCACCTTGGCCCGGACGCCGTCGCGCTCCATCGCGCTGTCGCAGGCCACCGGCGGATCGACGTGGATCTCGCCGCCGACGACGGTGACGTACCGGGCGGCCCGCCCGGCCATGCGCAGGGCCAGGCGCGATCCGGGGAGCCGGGTGAGCAGGTCGGCGGCCTGGTGACGGACCTCGCGGCGGCGGTCGTCGAGCGCGGCCTCCAGGAACGGCTCGTCGTCGGGTGAGAGCCCGGTGCCGAGGACCTCCAGGAACGCCGCCCTGTCGTCGGGGGTCTCCTTCTCCCAGGTGGCGGCGAGCAGCTCCCTCGCCCTCGCCGGGTCGGCCGCCCGCAGCGCCCCCAGGTGGACGCGGCGGTCACCGGAGGTGCCGAACTCCCAGACCTGGGAGGTCCCGTCGGAACCGGAACCGGTGGCTGTGACCCCCACGACCCCCGCGACCCCCGCGACCCCGGTGACCTCCTCCAGCAGGAAGCCCCACGCCGGGTTCAGCCCGGCCAGCCAGCGTCCCCGGTTTCCGGCGAGGACGCCGAGATGCGGGCGGATCGACCGGTCCTTGGCCGCGTGGTCGAGAAGCTCGGGCAGCAGGTGCGGCGAGAGGCGGTATCCGCGCGCGGCCGCGGTCTCCAGCCACTCGGCGAGCAGTCTCGGCTGCTCGCCGCCGAGGATGCGGGCGAGCCGGTCGCCCGCGGCCCGCGACACCGCGGGCTGCTCCTCGGGCGGTGCGGCGGCCGGAGGCTCGCCCGGGGCGACGGGCCGCCGCCCCGCGCGCGCCCGCAGCGTGTGCACGGCCGCGCGCCCGAGCAGCTCGACCTCGCTCGCCCCCTGACCGGGCAGGGGGCGCCGGTCGGTCCCGACGAGCGCGGTGGACACCAGGTCCTCCCATTCGGCGGAGGTGCTCACAGGACGATCACCCGGCCTTCCTCGTCCCAGGTCGTGAGGGGGCGCAGTCCCCTCGGGGTCCATTCGGCGGCCACGGTCAGCGGGTGGCCCCCCGAGGTGGCCACCAACCGCCACGGGGTGCCCGCGGACGGGTGGAGCGGCAGCCCGCCGGAAGGCCCGGCCAGGAGCCGCGAACCGCTCCCCGCGGGAGTCACCCCCTCAAGCACGAGCGGCCAGGAGTCGAGCCAGGGGTCACCGGCCAGGGCCTCGGCCACCTCGTCGAGGGCCTGCTCGACGGTCAGGCCCGGCGGCGGACCGGCCGGGGCCACACGGTGACGGACGGTGTCATCGCCGACGCGCTCCTCCCGGACGACGTCATCGCCGGCACGTTCGCCCGGAACAGCGACATCACCGGCGCGCTCCTCCCGGACGACGTCACCACCGGCACGTTCGCCCCGGACGGCGTCATCGCCGACGCGTTCGTCCCCGGCTCGTTCGTCCCCGGCGGGATCGCCCGGAACGGGGTCATGACGAGCGGCGTCAGGCTGGACGGCGGCACCGCGAGAGGGATCGTGACGGGTGGCGACCACCGCGCGCAGCGGGGCGGAGCCGGGATAGAACGCCAGGTCGGCGTCGATGGTCGTGCCGGTGACGAGCGAGGCGTCGAGGGCCTGCCCGACCGGGGCGAACGAGAGCACCAGGGCCGCCCGGCCCGTCGCGCGCCCGCGCAGCCAGACCCGGCGCGCGATCAGCCGGTCGTGCTCCTCGTCGCGCCGTCCCAGCACGTCCCACAGGTCGCGAACGCCGCCACGGGCGAGCACCTCCTCCTTCGTCACCGGGAAACCGATCCGGTCGCGCACCCTTTCGAGAAGCCCGGCGGGAGCCGTGTCCCGGAACACCCCCTCGTCCGGCGTCTCCCGGCCTCCCGCCGGGTGACCGGCGTCCCCAGCGGAGTCACCGGCACTCTCACCCTCACCACCTCCGGCACCGGCCGGGACGGCAAGACGCCGGTGGGCCACGCAGAGCAGGTGCAGCAGCGCGTACTCGCCGAGCAGGCGGGCGGGCCAGTCGTCGCCGTCCAGCACGGAGCCGAGGCGGGACAGCGAGCCCGCGACGGCGGGCGCCTGGGCGTCGACCAGGCGTTTGACCAGTTCGTCCCACTGGTCGTGGCGCCGTGACCCGGCGATGCCCTGCCTGACCTGGTCGGCGAGCCAGCGCTCCAGATCCGACAGCCCCGCGGTCACCCGCCCCTCGCGCAGCGCGGCCCTGCGTCCGTCCGCGGCACCGGGCTCGGCGGCTCCGGCCGCGCGAGCCGCGCGGGCCGCCCCCGCCTCCACGGCCCTGGCCGCGCGGCCGCGCCGCCCGTCGAGCCACTCGCCCACCCAGTCGGCGGGCTCCTCGGCGGCGGGGACACCGTCGGCCGACCACAGGAGCAGCAGGCCGAGGGCGTGTTTGCAGGGGAACTTCCTGCTGGGGCAGCTGCACCGGTAGGCGGGCTCGGACAGGTCGACACACGCCCGGTAGGGTTTGGAGCCGCTGCCCGCGCACTCGCCCCACACCGCGTCGGCGGTGGCCCCGGCCCCCGACCACTTGCCGGGGGCGGAGATGCCCCGGGCCGCTTTCTGGGACGAGGCGTCGGGCGCGAGCGCGAGCACCTGATCCCGGTTCCACCGTTCGATCACGGACCCGAACCTAGCCAACCCCGCCGACAAATCCGGGCCCGCCCGCAACGGCCGTCCCACGGTACGTCCCCCGGAGCCGGGTCCCTAGAATCGGTGCGATGACGACTCCTTCACGTCCTCCGCTCGCCGAGGCCCTTGACCTGCTGCCCCACCCCGAGGGCGGCTGGTTCCGCGAGACCTGGAGGACATCCGTCGACCTCACCCCGCCCGGGTACGACGGCCCCCGGGCCACCGCCACCGGGATCCACTTCCTGCTGGAGCCCGGCGAGGAGTCGCGCCCGCACGTGGTCACCTCCGACGAGGTGTGGTTCTGGCACCGGGGCGGACCGCTGACGTTGCTCCTCGGCGGCCACGAGGGCCAGCCCTCCGGCACCGTGACCCTCGGACCGCTGGTGGAGGAGGGGCAGGTCCTCCAGGCCCTGGTGCCCGGCGGCACCTGGCAGGCCGCCCGCCCCGCCGGTGACGAGGGCGTGCTGGTGAGCTGCGTCGTGTCCCCCGGTTTCGACTTCGCCGACTTCCGCATGGTCTGACGGACGGCATGCCGGACGGGCCGCCGGGGAGGACAGCGCGAACACCCTCCCCGCCGATGTGACACCGATGTGACACCGATGTGACGACCTCCCCCCGCGCGGGGAGAATGCGGACACAGGTCCACACCGGGAGGTCGAAGGTGACCAGCGAGATCGTCTCCGTCATCGGCGGAAAAGAAACGTCCAACGGCGCGGCCTACGAGTCGGTCAACCCGGCTCGCGTGGACGAGGTGGTCGCGCGGGTCCGGCTGGCGGACGCGAGCACGTTCTCCTCCGCGTGCCGCACGGCCGCCACCGCGCAGCGGGAGTGGGCTCGGGTCCCCGCGCCCGTCCGGGGGCGGGTGATCGCCTCGATCGGCCGCCTGGTGGAGGCCAACGCCGAGGAGCTGGCCCGCCTGGTCACCCGCGAGATCGGCAAGCCGTACGCCGAGGCGCTGGGCGAGGTGCGCGAGATCGTCGACACCTGCGACTTCTTCCTCGGCGAGGGCAGGCGGCTGTACGGGCAGACGGTCCCCTCGGAGATGCCGGACAAGAACCTGTTCACCTTCCGGGTCCCGGTGGGGGTGGCCGCGGTGATCACCGCGGGCAACTTCCCGGTCGCGGTGCCGTCGTGGTACCTCGTCCCGGCGCTGCTGTGCGGCAACGCGGTGGTGTGGAAGCCCGCCGAGTACGCGGCGGCCTCCGCGCACGCGCTCCACCGGCTGTTCGTCGCGGCCGGGCTGCCCGACGGGGTGCTGAACCTGGTCCTCGCCGACGGCGCCGCGACGTTCGAGGGGCTGGAGGCGGCGCTGGCCGAGGGCACGGTGCACAAGGTCGGGTTCACCGGGTCCACCGAGGTGGGCCGCCGCGTCGGCGAGCTGTGCGGGCGGCACCTGCAGTCGCCCTGCCTGGAGCTGGGCGGCAAGAACCCGATGGTGGTCATGCCCGACGCCGACCTCGACCTCGCCGTCGAGGGCGCGCTGTTCGCGGGCTTCGGCACCGCCGGGCAGCGGTGCACGTCGCTCGGCACGGTGATCGTGCACGAGAGCGTCCACGACGAGTTCCTCAGCCGGTACGCACGCGCCGTGGCCGGGGCCGCGATCGGCGACCCCGCGGGGGACGTGCTGTGCGGGCCGTTGCTCGACCGGAAGTTCGCCTCGCGCTACGAGGAGTACCTGGGCTGGATCCAGCCGCACCACACGGTCGTCTCCGGTCCCACCGGCCGCGTCACCCCGGACAACCCGCGCGGCGACTTCACCGGGGAGGGCGGCCTCTACTATCACCCGGTGATCGTGGACGGCGTCCGCCCCGGCGACCGGCTCTTCCTGGAGGAGACCTTCGGCCCCATCGTCGGCGTGACGCCCTTCGGCACGCTGGACGAGGCCGTCGACCTGGCCAACCTGCCCGGGTACGGGCTCTCCTCGTCCATCTACACCACCGACCCGGCGTCGGTCTTCCGCTTCCGCGAGGGCATCGGCGCGGGCATGGTCAGCGTCAACAACTCCACCTCCGGCGCGGAGGCCCACCTGCCCTTCGGCGGCAACGGCAAGTCGGGCAACGGCAGCCGCCAGTCGGGGATGTGGGTCCTCGACCAGTTCACCCGCTGGCAGGCGATGAACTGGGACCACTCGGGCAGGCTCCAGAAGGCCCAGATGGACGTCGCCGAGATCGTCCCCGACCTGGACTTCCGCCTCTGACACCCAAGACGCCTCTGACACCCAAGACGCCTCTGACACCCAAGACGCTTCCGGTGTGTCCGAGGTCCATGGCGTCCATGACGTTCATGACGTCCATGGCGCCGAGGTCGCGACCGGGAGACCCGGCGATCGCGTCCGGGGCGGCCGTGCTCCCCGGAACGGACTCCCGGGAGCTCACGCCCCCGGGAGCCGTCTGTGCCGGACGTCCTCACGGGATCATCGGTTCAGTGGTGCGTCACCACGTACTCGAAGACCTCGAAGCTCGTGAAGAGCACGAACGCGACCGCGAGGAGGGCGTACAGCAGGACGGACTGCGGTGTGTGGCGTCGCGGCCGGGACCCGGCGGGTGAGGACCCGGACTCCGCGGCGGGAACGGGTGTGAAGCCGACACCGATGCCGGAGGCCGTCACCGGGGACACCCCGGGGAACTCCGGTAGCGGTGCGGCGGTGAGGCGGGGCCGCGCGCTCGGGGGGAAGACGCGGACGCCGTCGCAGCCGCAGGCGGGGCAGTTCGTCCCCGACCAGGGCGGCTGGACCATGACACCGGACCGCAGCCAGAGCACGACATCGTGCCCGTGCCCGTCGGTCAGGTGGCGGACGAGGTATTCCTCCTGCCACAGGTGCCCGCAGTGCGCGCATCCCAACGGCCAGGTCTCGTGAGCACTGAACTCCTCGTGCACGAGGACCACCCCCATCGTGTCGGCGAATATCCGACCTGAGTGTGAACCTGACCTCTCATCACAACAAGCGATGTAATGGTGCGAAAACTGTTACGACCACATAGTGAGACTATTTTTCTTGAAATATGAGATACGTGTTATGGTCGACCAGCGTGACGAGAACGGGGAGGACCTCATGACCGGCAAGGACGCCGTCTACACGCACGGGCACCACGAGTCCGTGCTCACATCCCACAGGTGGCGTACGGCGGAGAACTCGGCGGCCCACCTCCTGCCGCACCTGAGGCCGGGCATGACACTGCTTGACGTGGGCTGCGGGCCGGGCACCATCACCGCGGACCTGGCGGAGCGGATCGCGCCCGGCGCGGTCACCGCGGTCGAGATCACCGAGGAGGTGCTGGGGCCGGCCCGCGCGGAGGCGGCGCGGCGCGGGCGCTCCGACATCGCGTTCGCCGTGGCGGACGCGCACGCGCTGGAGTTTCCCGACGACACCTTCGACGTCGTTCACGCCCACCAGGTGCTGCAGCACGTCGGCGACCCGGTCGGGGTCCTGCGCGAGATGCGGCGGGTCTGCAGGCCGGGCGGGATCGTCGCGGTGCGCGACAGCGACTACGCCGCGTTCACCTGGTTCCCCGGCACGCCCGGGCTGGACGAGTGGATGGACCTGTACCAGCGGGTGGCGAGGGCCAACGGCGGCGAGCCCGACGCGGGACGGCGGCTGCTGTCGTGGGCGCGCGCGGCGGGGTTCACCGACGTCTCGGCCACCTCCTCGACCTGGTGCTTCGCCACCCCCGAAGACCGCGCGTGGTGGGGCGGCATGTGGGCCGAGCGGATCCTGAAGTCCGACCTGGCCCGCCAGGCGCTCGCCTCGGGCGCCGCCACCGAGGAGGACCTGCGCCGCGTCTCGGAGGGCTGGCTGGCCTGGGCCGGGGAGCCGGACGGCTGGCTGTCCCTGCTCCACGGCGAGCTGATCTGCCGAGCCTGAAACTCGGACGCCCTCAGGACCTCAGGACCCCAGGACCTCGGAGTTTCCGAAGGGGAGGGACACGGGGAGGGCTCGGGGCGCCTCCGGTGGAGACGCCCCGAGGGAGGGTCAGGGTTGCTGGGTGATCTTGACGTCGTCGACCCCGGCCTCGACCAGGGAGGCGCCCGAGGCGTCACCGGCCTCGATCAGGATGCGGACGCTCTGCCCCGCGAAGGCGGAGAGGTTGGCCGTGGCCGTGGCCCAGGCACCGTTGCGGTTGGAGGCCGCGCCGAGCTGCTGGAACACCTGGGTGGTGGTGGAGCCGACGACCTTCACCCGGAAGAAGTCGGCGTTGGAGGCGTTGGAACCGTGCGCCAGATACCACGACAGCGACAGGTTCAGCGTCCCGGTCGACGGCAGGGTGATGGCCGGTGACCGGATGCTGGTGATGCCTCCGTCGATGTCGTAGTCGCCCGCGGCGGCGCCCGCGAGCCTGCCGGTGACCAGGTCGTTGGTGCCGCTGACGGTGGTGCCGAGCTGCTTGGCGCCGCTGGAGGTGGTGGCCTCGGGGTCGCCGCGCTCCCACAGGCCGAGCGTGGCGGTGTCGGTGCCGGACGGGTTGGCCGTCCAGCCGGTCGCCGTCTCGAAGGTGTCGGAGTAGACCGTCACCGGCGGGGTGCCGGTGCCGCAGTACTGCGACTCCTTGCCGATGATCCGGTAGACGCAGTCGGAGTACTCCAGGAAGCGCAGCGTGGCCTCCCGGTTGCGGGTGGTCTGCGGGACGATCTGCTCGTCAGGGGGGTAGAAGCCCGGCGAGGAGCTGACCGGGTACATCTCGATGGTGTAGCTGAAGATCTTGTAGACGCCCCACAGCCAGTCGTCGATCGTGCCGTCGGTGATGTAGAGGTCACTGGCCTGCTGGGGGGTGTAGTTGTTGGTGGAGGCCATGTTCTGGCCCAGGGTCGCGTGGGCGTCGCGGTCGTCCTGGGTCAGGCCGGGGCCGGTGTCGTTGAAGGTGTAGCCGTACGGCCACAGGATCAGCTCGCCGTAGGTGTGCCAGTCGATGTGCGCCTTGATCTGCTGCACGCCGCCGACGACCCGGCTGCGCACCCAGTTGGCCACCGCCCTCACCTCGGGGGTCGACTCGGCCGCCGAACCCCGGTAGGTCTCGCTGGAGGTGGTGCCGGAGGAGCCGCCGCAGCAGCCCCAGTTGTAGCCCCAGTTGCGGTTCATGTCGGTGCCCACGGCCGAGGAGCCGGAGTTGGGCTGGCGGTTCTTGCGCCAGGAGCGGTAGGAGCCCGTGGCGATGTCGTACTCGCCGCCGTCGGGGTTGAGGTCCGGCATGATCCAGATCTCGCGGCCGTTGACCAGGTTGGTTATGCGGCTGTCGGTGCCGTACCCGTCGGTGAACTGGTTGAGCAGGTAGATCGCCATCTCGACGGTCAGGTGCTCGCGGGCGTGCTGGTGGTGGGTGAACAGCACCTCGGGTTCGTTCTCGTCCGTGGCGACGTTGTCACTGATCTTGACGGCGATCAGGTCGCGCCCCTCGTACGAGGTGCCGTAGCTGATCTTGCGGGCGATCGTCGGGTGGTCGGCGACGATCTGGTTCACCGCGGCGGTCATCTCGGCGTAGTTGTGGTAGCCGGAGTCCGCCGACGGGAAGTCGGCGCGCTGCTCTGGCCCGGTCGGGAATAACGACCTGGGGATCTTCGTGACGGCGTAGCCGAGCTTCTTGATCTCGGCGACCTCGTCCGCGCTGGCGGTGATCACGACCGAGTCGGGGTCGACCTGGTCGATCGCGGCACCGGTGGCGGCCACCGCGCTTCGCTGCTGGGCGGTGCTCGGGCCCTGGACCTTGTACTGGCTGTTCGGTTGTGGCTCGGCCGAGGCTCCCGCCCCGGTCACACCGAGACACATCAGCGCCAGGGCGGCGAACACCACGATCAGACGGCGTCTCACCTGCGTCCTCCTCAGGCACGCACTCTAGGGTTTTGTCGCGTGCCTCCACCGAGAGTCAAACAGCGGCGTTGATTAGCAAAGGCCCAAATTTTGGGGGCTGGGGGAACTGGGTTTCGCGACCGTACGGAAGTGGGGTGAGAACGAGACCGGATTCAGAAGCCGACCTCGAACCAGAGCGTCCTGGATCCCTCGGGGACGTCGTCCTGGATGCCCCAGTCGTCGGCGAGCAGGTCCACCAGGAACATGCCCCGCCCGCCCTCCGCCTCCGGGTCGTTGCGCACGTGCGGCGCCGACGCCCCGGACCCGGCGTCGCAGACCTCGACCAGCACCGCGGCCGATCCCACCGCCACCGTCATCGCGACCTCGCCGCCCCCTCCGGAACCGGAGTGGAGTACCGAGTTCGTCACCACCTCGCTCACCAGGAGGACGACGTCGTCGGACGCGGGGTGGCCCTCACCGAGAAGCTCCCTGACCCGGCTCCGCGCCATCGACACCGACTCCGGGACCCCTTTCAGGGTCACCGTTGATCGAGGTGAGACGGCCCGCCGTCCGGTCGTCATCGTTGACCTCACTCTCCGACACGCATATTCCATGCACATCGCCCTCTGAGATGGCACACTCACTCACGGTGAACTGTTCTATCAAGGACTGCAATACCTCATGTTGGGATTCCGCAGATTTGCTATCAAAGGACGGAGGGAGGTAGATGCGTGGCTTCTCGACGCAGCCCCACGGCCCGTCATCGCCGTCTGATGGCTGAGCTGAGCCGTCTGCGAAAGGACAGCGGGCTGACCAGGGTGGAGGTGGCCGAGCGGATCGGCTCCACCGACACCACCGTCTGGAGATACGAGACGGGCCTGTCCCGGCCTCGCCCCTCGGACGTGTCGGCCCTCACCGATGTGTACGGCGTGACCGGGGAGGCTCGAGACTCCCTGATCCAGATGGCCGTCGAGGCCAGAAGACGGGGCTGGTGGCACCCCCACCGTCAGGCCCTGAAACCCGGCTTCGACTCCTACATCGGGCTTGAGGCGGAGGCGTCGCTCGTGCGCTCGTACGAGCCGCTGGTCGTCCCCGGCCTGATGCAGACCGAACCGTACGCACGCGCGGTGATCGAGGCGACCTCAGTAGCTCAGACCCCCTCCAAGGTCGAGGAGACGGTCTCCGTGCGCATCTCGCGCCAGCGGTTGCTGCACGGACCCGGTGACCCGATCCACCTTGTCGCCGTGCTCGACGAAGCGGTGATCCGGCGCCGGATCGGCGGTCGCGACATCATGTCGGAGCAGCTGGAGCATCTCGTCCATCTCAGCGGGCTGCCCAACGTGGAGATACGGGTCGCCCCGTTCTCCGCGGGGGCCCACCCCGCGATGGACGGCCAGTTCTGCCTGCTCAGCTTCCCCGAACCCGAGGCTCCCGACCTGCTCTACCTGGAGCAGGCCGCGAGCGGGAACGTACCGGACGATCCCGAGCAAGTCCGCCGCTACGCCTCCATGTTCGAGAGTCTCTGCGAGATGGCTCTCAGTCAGGAGGCGTCGGCAGCCTTCATCGCCCAGATGGCGAGAAGGTTTTCCTCCCCCTAGCTGTAGAAGGAAGAAAAAGTGCGAGGGTCCACGATGGATCTGTCAGGCGCCGAGTGGCGTAAGAGCGGCCGCAGCACCAACGGAGGCAACTGCGTGGAGGTGGCGGTCGTCCCAGGTGACCAGGCGGTCGCCAGGCACAAGGCGGACGCCGACCAGCTGTATCTCGTCCGCGACTCCAAGGATCCGGGCGGCCCGTCGCTGGCGTTCACCCGGAGCGAGTGGGACGCCTTCGTCGGCGGCGTGAAGGACGGCGAGTTCGACTGACGGACCTCCGGGGAGACCCTGCCTCACGGTCTCCCCGGAACCTCCGGCCACAGCCCGCCCTCGGCCCCGGCCCGGCGGGCTGTGCTCGTCGTCCTTCACCCCTCACTCGTTGCCGGTCACTGCCTCGCCGCCTCGTCTCCCGACGCCCCGCGCTCGCCGGGAGACCTCAGCGCGGGGGCCGTTCGTCGTTGCCGTTGTAGCCGAGGACCCGCATGGCGACCTCGGGGTCCATCGCCGCGGCGAGCAGCTGGGCCCGTTCCACGGCGCTGTCCCGCTGGGCCTCGGCCCTGGCCTTGGCCGCCTGCGCCCCCCGGGTGACCGCCGCCACGATGGCCGCCCCCACGATCGCCGCCAGTACGGCGACGAACACCACCGCGAGCGTGCCGGAGTCCGGTGGGCCCGTCCGGCCCATCGCGACCGTCCCGCCGTTGAGCACGTAGGTGCCCAGCGCCGTGAAGGCCGCCAGCGCGGCCAGGCTGGCCGCGATCACCAGCACCGTCCGCAGTTTCCCGCCGCGCCTCGCGGGGGCGGCGGGCGGCGGGGGCGGCGCCGGTGACAGGCGGCGCACCGGGGCCTCGTCGCCCCAGGGCACGAAGTCGGGTTCGCTCCCGGCCACCGGGGACACCGGGGACACAGCGGCCGGAATCGTACTCGGCACCGTACTCGACACCGCGGAACCGTTGCCGTTGCCCGTGAGCACCGCGCCGTGGATGACCGCGGCGGCGGGTTCGAGCCGGGGCAGCGCCGGCGGGACGGGCAGGGCGCGCGCCACGTGGCTGTGCTCGCGGTGCGCCCGCGCCGCCTCCAGGTGATACTCCTCGATCTCGGTGTAGAAGTCGTCCGAGACGTAGATGGAGCCGTCGATCAGCGGCCCCCGCCTGCGTTCCAGGATCGCGACCACGTCGTCGCCGTTGAGCGTCTTGTGCGCCTCCAGCGCGTGCGCCAGGCACAGGACGTCCCGCCGGTGCTCGCGCAGCAGCTCCTCGGTCCGGTCGAGCAGGCCCACCAGGTTGAACTCGATGCGCTCGCCCAGCACGTCGGGCGCGAGCGGCTGACCGCCGCCCGGCGTTTTGGTGAACCCGATGCCCCCGCCGCCGGGCTTGGGCATCGACTTGCCGCCCATGATCTCCAGCTCCTGCAGCGCGGGCACCGAGGTCACCCCGCGGCCCATGCCCCAGTGCGCCTCCATCAGCGCGGTGAGGTACGTCGCGGAGAACAGGTCGCCGGAGACCCCCGAGGAGTTGTCCTCGCCGAAGAACATCCGCTCCCCCGCCAGGGAGGCGAGCGAGACCATGATGTCGGCCTCGTGCTCGGACTTCCAGCGGGTGAACTGGTCCTCGGGCTTGATGCTCGCGACCATGCCGAGATAGTCGGCGCCCTTCTCGATCGTGGCGATGTCGATCTCAAGGTGGTAGCGGGTGCGGTACGCCGCCACGGCGTGGCAGGCCTCGTGCACGGCCACCGCGTGCCGCTCGCGCTCGATGTACTCCACGTCCTCGGGCGGCCCGAGCTGCTTGAGCCGCTTGGCGCGGGTCACGTCCGACCAGGTGATGATCTCCCGGCCGTCGCGGATCGCGGTGATCAGCGACTCGTTCACCAGGTCCTTGATCGTGGCGCCGGTGGCGTAGGGCGTGATCGTCGCCAGCTTGTCCAGCTGCGCCTCGGTCAGCTCGTGGTCGACCTTGTCGAAGTAACCGCGGTAGGTGCGGACCCGGCCCGCCTTCGACGGGTAGCCCACCTTGTAGATGCGGTCGATGCGGCCCGGCCGCAGCAGCGCCTCGTCCAGCGAGTTGGGCATGTTGGTGGCCATCATGACCAGGATCCGATACTTCGGCGGCGGCTTGGGCCGCATGCCGAAGAGCCTTCGCACGTGCCGGTTGACGATGCCCCTCGGCTTCTTCAGGCCGGACAGCTCGGTGAGCAGCGCCTGCAGCGTGCCCGGGTCGCCGCCGCCCCCGCCCATGCCGCCCATCATGAAGCGGCTGCGGCCGGTGTCGGGCTCCTTCTGCTCGGCCGCGCCCTGGCGGGTCAGCAGCCACCGGGTGTCCTCGCTGAGGTAGCCGAAGCCGTGGCATCCGGCGGTGTGCGGGGAGAACCCGGGGCCGCCCCTGGGCCCCTGCTGCGCCAGCGAGCCGCGCTTGCCGAGGGAGTCGGCCTCGTCGAAGAAGACGATCACGCCGCCGTACCGCAGCGAGAGCTTGCGGAGCTTCCTGAACAGCGACTTCACCTTCAGGATGCCGATGCCCATGAACATGTTGACGAACGCGCCGGGGTCGACGAACACGTACGGCTTGCCGGTCTCCCCGGCCACGGCCTCGGCCATCAGGGTCTTGCCGGTGCCCGGCGGGCCCCACAGCAGCAGGCCGCTGGGCACGTAGCCGCCGCGCTCCTCGATCGCGTCCGGCCTCTCCAGGAAGACGATGTTCTCCTTGACCCGCTCGACGACGTGGTCCTGGCCCCAGACGTCGGTGAAGCGGGTCTTGATGTCGTCGGGGAAGTACGTCTCCACACCGCCCCGCGACAGCAGCCAGAACAGGCCGATGAACTGGAAGGCGATGAAGAAGAACGCGAAGGCGAGCTGCGCCACGTACGGCAGCGCCTGCCAGAGGAGCGCGGGCGCCTGGAACAGCGCGAGTGCCGGAGAGGTGTCCAGCACCTCGCCGAGGATGAGGGCGAGCACCGCGATCCAGAACACCCACTTGATGGCGCGCGCCATCCTGAAACGGTTCCAGTCGGAGAAGCGGCGATGGGTCCAGCGTTCGAAACCGCCGAAAACACTTCGCGTCCAGAACCGGTTGTATCCGGCGGAACGCTCGCTGACGAAGAAGTGGAGTTGCCGCAGGAACTCGGCCCCCAGGAGCCAGAAGATCCACGGCGCCGCGATCGCGGTGATGATCATCGCATCCTGGAACGTGATGATGCCCTCATAAGAGGCCATCTCACTCCATACCAGAATGAAATAGATGATCGTAAGAATGAGCAGGAATTTGATCCGGTCCCAGAACGGCATTTTCTTACGCTTGTCGGGATGCGGATCTGTCGGACCGGAACCGGGAGCCCGGAGTCCTTCGAAGTTGGGAGGCGGTGGAGGTGACTTCATGGACGGGCTTCTCCTCACCCGGTGAGCCGCTTGACCTTGAACGATTGCGCGATCTTCTCGAATTCCCCGGCGCGCTTCCGGTAGCAGGCGGCCGAGCAGCGGATCAGCAGGGTGGAGATCTGCTTGCCGTCCTCGGCCAGGTAGGAGGTGAGGTCGAAGGTCTCGATTCCGGCCCCCTGGATCGCGTAGTTGAACCGCACGTGCACCCCGCGCAGGCCGTCCCCCGGCTGGAGCACCTCGTCGGCGAGCAGCTCGAAGTCCTGCAACGGGTAACCGGGGATCTTCGCGTACTCCGTGCGCACCGTGTCGGTGACGGGCAGGACGGAGTTGCGCATGGTGTTCAGGGACAACGAGTCCTGCTCGTCGGGAAGGAGTTTGGCGATGCGGGCGAAGACGAACGGCTCGTCTCCGGTGCCGTAGCCGAGAAGGTGGTCGGCGGACGGCTCGGCGTGGGCGTCGTAGGCGGCCGACCAGATGAGCTGCTTGCGCAGCCGCGCGGTGGCCGATTCGGGGTCGGCCCCGATGGTCGCCTTGTCCAGCGCCACCTGGTCGACCTTCTGCCAGGCCGCCGGAACCTTGAAGTACGTCTGCCCGTCGTCGTGGCGGACGTAGGTGAACTCGGCACGTGCACATCCCGTGAGCCCGCCGACCATGGCGGAGACGACCGCCACAGCTACCACGGCGAACCCGGCCCTTGATCTTCTCACCAGGGCTTACCTCCGCTTTACGGGTTAACGAGGTGGTTGTGCCCGTTTTCCAGGCGACTCTCTCCTCTCCCGACTCACCCAATTTGAGAAAACTTGACCAAATCTTTCCGGGAACCCGGCTTCACTTGTTACACAGTGCCGCTGTTGGATTCCCGATGCCATTGAACGCTCGACCTCCGCCGGAGAACAGAGGTCGACGAGCCCTCTTTCACGTATTTCTTCCCGCGACGACACCCGCGCCCTCGGTAACGCTTCCGATGGGGCAACGCCCGTCTCCGATCGCGCTTCACCGGTGTTGCGCGCGGAGACGATGGGCTCCGGCTCACTCTTGATGATCGTGGTGGCGCTGGCAGATCATCGACGGACGTGGCGTAGGCGAAACGACGCACTGTCCGGAAGGCCAGGCCGAGGTCACGGCCGATGGAGTCGAGCGAGTCGCCCCGGGCGCGCGGTTCCTGGACCTGTGCGTACCGCTCTTGAAAACGCGCGACGATCGGCCGCTCGTCACCGTCGCTCCCGTGCGCGGCCGGTTACCAGATCGCGATCAAGGACACTCCACCCGCAGCATCCCCTGAAACGGCTACACCAGGTCACCGATCGTCAAGAGTGAGCCGGAGCCGATCGTTGTCGGCGGATGGAGTGTCCGGGGCGATCCAGGCAGCCGCGCCGAGGCGGCCTTGAGAAACGACCCGCCGGGCTGGTTCGGTCAGCGTCCCGAACTCACGCGCCCCCGATTCGCCCCGTCGTCCACGCGAACCCGGCCGATCACGGCGGCGTTGCCGGCGACCTCGGACTCCTAGGTCAGGTCCTCACACTGCTTCGCGTCGGGGTCGTCGGCCGCCTGCGGCACCCAGCGGACGTTCGCGAACGAGGCGGAGAAGGCCCCCTCCGTGTAGACGAGGAACGGGGTGTTGACCACCTCCAGGTCGAGGCCGCCCGCGGCGAAGCAGGCGACGGGAATCTTGACGGTGGACCTGGTGCCGGCCGGGAGCCCCTGGAAGAGGGAGGTCGCCACCACCTCGGAGAAGCACGGATAGACGCAGTGCACGCTGAGCACGGTCCTGGCGGCCGGGGGCCGGTGGACGATCGTGTCGAAGACCAGCGCCCCCTTCGCGTTGAGGTAGCCCCGCAGGTCCGTGCCGCCCGCCGGGTTCTGCAGGTAGAGCTGACCGGGACCGGTGCCGGTCCAGGTCGCCTTCAGGCCGTCCTGCTGCACGTTGACGTCGGACGGCACCACGCCGATCTCGGCGTGCGCCGCCTGGCCGTCGGGGCCGATCTCGGTGCCGCCCCAGTTCTCGGGGGAGCCGATGAGACTCCGGTACGGCGCGATGTCGGTGCGGTTGAAGATCTCCAGCTCCTCGCTCGCCTCACCGCCGCCGCCCTGCTCGCCGCAGCCGAACGGGGGCGCGGTCTCGTCGAGCGTCCCGACCGATCCGCTCTGGCCGTCACGCAGGCCGTACCCGAGCGGGAACAGCGGGTCGTAGCCCTCGGCTCCCGCGTTCAGCGGCGACTGGCAGGCGCTCTTCGGCCACGAGTACGGCAGCCTGCCCGTGTAGCCGTCGCGGTGTTCGCCCCGGACGAGCAGGTCGGCGACGCCGCCGCCCTCGGTGCCGGGCAGCCACGCGGCGACGAACGCGTCGGAGCGGTTGAGCTCCTTGTTGACCCAGAGGGGCCGGCCGCTGACGTAGACGGTGACGACGGGCGCGCCCCTGCCGGTGACCTTGTCGAGCACCGCGAGGTCACCGGGGTAGATCCTGGCGGACTCCAGCGTGCGCCGCGCGAGGTCGCCGACGCCCTCGGCGTACGGCGTCTCACCGATCACCGCGACGACCGCGTCGTACGCCGACGGGTCGACGCCGTCACCGGTCTCGCTGAAGGTGACGTCGGCCTCGCCGAGCGTCTCGCGCAGGCCGCCGAGGATCGTCGTGCCGTTGGGGAAGTCGGCGTTGACGTTGCCGGTGCCCTGCCAGGTGAGGGTCCACCCGCCGGTCTGGTTCTGCAGGCTGTCGGCGCTCTTGCCGACCACGAGGACCTTGGAGTCGGCGGCGAGCGGCAGCACCCCGCCGTTGTTCTTGAGCAGGACCTGCGACCTGCGCACCGCCTCCCTGGCGAGCTTGCGCGACTCCATCGCGCCGGCCGACCCGGCGAAGGCGCGCCTGGAGGGCCTGGGCCCGTCGAGCACCCCGGCGCGCAGCTTCACGCGCAGGATGCGCGTCACCGCGTCGTCGACGCGTGCCACCGGGATCGCACCGCTCTCGACCTGGGCGATCGTGTTGGTGATGAACGCCTTCCAGTCGTTGGGCACCATCACCACGTCGACACCAGCGTTGACCGCCTGGGCGCAGCTCGCGTTGGTGCACCCGGCGACCTGGCCGACGCCGTTCCAGTCGGAGACGACGATGCCGTCGAAGCCCATCTTCCGCTTGAGGATGTCGTCGACGGCGCGCTTGCTGCCGTGCAGCTTGCCCTCGTCGATGCCGAGGTCTGCGTTCTTCCAGCTGTTGAACGAGACCATCACGCTCTGGGCACCGGCCGCGAGGGCGCCGTAGTAGCCCTGGCCGTGCACGTTGATCATCTCGGCCTCGGACGCGGGGTTGACGCCCTGGTCCACGCCCTTGATGGTGCCGCCGTCACCGATGAAGTGCTTCGCGGTGGCGATGACGCCGTCCTGGCCGATGCCGCGCGGGTGCCTGCCCTGCAGTCCCTTGACGGCCTCGTACCCGTACGCCCGGGTGATCCGGGGATCCTCGGAGAAGCCCTCGTACGTGCGGCCCCACCGGTCGTCGAGGGGGACGGCGACGGTGGGGGCGAACGCCCATTCCTGGCCGGTGGCGCGCATCTGCCGGGCGGTCGCCGCCCCGATGTCGCGTACGAGACACGGATCCTGCGCGGCGCCCAGCCCGATGTTGTGCGGGAAGACCGTCGTGCCGTAGACGTTGTTGTTGCCGTGGACGGCGTCGATGCCCCAGATGACGGGGATCTTCGCGCGGGTGGCGACGGAGGCGTTCCAGTAGGCGTCGGCGAGGTCGAGCCAGGCCTTCCGCGTGGCGTGCTTGTCCCGGCCAGGCCAGGAGCCGCCGCCGTTGAGCACCGAGCCGATGAAGTACTGCCCGACCTCGGCGGGGGTGATCGCGGCGATCTCCGGCTGGGTCATCTGACCGACCTTCTCGGCGAGCGTCATGCCCGCGAGGATCTTCGCCACCCGCTTCTCGTAGGACCGGTCCTTCTCGATCCTGCTCTTGACCCTGGGCCACTCGGAGAGGGTGGGCAGCTTCCTCTCGACGCGGGCGCAGCCACGGGAGTCCAGGGCGGGCTTGCCGACCACCGGCTGCCGCCCGCCCGCCGAGGTCTCGGCGCCCGCGCTCGGAATCCCGGCGGAACCCGCTGACAGGACGGCGAGACTCGCCAGCACCGCGAGTCCGCTCCGGCGGGCGCCCGGCCGGGCGAAGGGTCTGATCATCGAGGATCCGTTCGTCGGGTACTGCGATGGGCATGGCGGGCTCCCGGGACCGCACTGCGCAGATCCTGACGCTGTGACACGACCGAGTCAATCCTCTCGCGAGAGCGCTCTCTCGGATGGATACGAGCCCTGCGGGCGGATCATGGCACGCCAGCCGCTTCCACCAGGCACATCTCCGTATCCACGCCGTCGGCGCCACATTTGAGTGAGAGCGCTCTCAGCGAGTCTTTCCCCTCGGTGGGCGGGGCGACGCCGGGCAACCGGCGGTCAGGAAACGGGTCACCGGGTCACCGGTGCGGCTCGGCGAGGAGCTCCTCGGGGATCACGTCGGGGACGCCGCGGAGGCTGACGAGCGAGACCACCGCGAGTACGGCGATCGTCACCGCGGCGGTGATCGCGGTCACCTCGACCCCGGTGACGAACGCCGTCCTCGCCGCCTCGGCGACGGCCTCCCCCAGCCTGCCGGGGAGCGCCGCGGCCGCCTCCAGGGCGGTGGGCAGCGACTCCCCGACCGGGACGGCCACCTCGCCGGGCAGCCCCGCGGGAAGCCTGAGCTCGCCCCGGTAGACGCCGGTGAGGACGCTGCCCAGGACGGCGATGCCCAGCGCGCCGCCCAGTTCGAAGGAGGTCTCGGAGATCGCCGCGGCCGCGCCGGCCCGCTCTCTGGGCACGCTCGCGAGCACGGTGTCGTTGGTGACCGTGAACGTGAGCCCTATGCCCACCCCGCAGACGATCATCGGGGCGAGGAAGTAAAGGTAAGGGGTGTCAAGGGCGATCTGGCTGTAGCAGGCGAAGGCCGCGGCGGCGAGCGCCAGGCCGAGCGCCACCACCCTGGCCCGGCCCCAGCGGGTGATCAGCCCCGCCGCCAGGACCCCGCCGACCGCCGCCGACATGCCCCCGGGCAGTCCCGCGAGACCGGCCCGCAGGGGCGACCAGCCCAGCACGAGCTGGAAGTACCAGGCGAAGATCAGTGAAAGCGCGGACATGCCGAAGATGGCGACGAGGTTGGCGCCGACCGACGCGGTGAAGGCCCGGCGCCGGAAGAGGCGGACGTCGATCAGCGGCTCGGCGAGCCGGGTCTGCCGCCGGGCGAACAGCGCCAGCGCGACGATCCCGATGGCCCCCGGCACCAGAACACCGCTGGTGGCGAGCCCGTACGCGGCAGCCTCCTTTACAGCGTAGATCAAACCGATCACGCCGGCCATGGACAGCGGCACGCTCACGAGGTCCACTCGCCCGGCGGCGGGGTTGCGCGACTCCGGGAGCACGACGAGGCCCGCGAGCAGGATGAGCAGCATCACCGGCAGGTTGATCAGGAAGACCGAGCCCCACCAGAAGTGGTCGAGCAGCAGGCCGCCCACGACCGGCCCCAGCGCGAACCCGGCCGCGCCCATCCCGCTCCACAGGCCGACCGCCGTGGTCCGCTCCTTCGGGTCGGTGAAGACGTTGCGGATGATCGACAGCGTCGAGGGCATGATCGTGGCGCCCGCCACACCGAGCAGCGCGCGGGCGGCGATGAGCAGCTCGGGAGTGGGGGCGTAGGCGGTCACCGCCGAGGCCGCGCCGAAGGCCACGGCGCCGATGAGGAGCAGCCGCTTGCGGCCGATCCGGTCGCCGACGTTGCCCATCGTGATCAGCAGCCCGGCGAGCGCGAAGCCGTACGCGTCGCCGATCCAGAGGATCTGGGTCGACGAGGGCCCCAGGTCCGCGACCAGCCGGGGAAGGGCGAGGTGCAGGACGGTGACGTCGACGGACAGGAGCAGCGCCGCCAGGCAGGCGACGGCGAGGGTCGCCCACCTGCGGCGACTCGTGATCGGGGGATGATCGTTCATGCCCGTCATCGTGAACGGCGGCGCTGACGGCCCGCGCACCTCCCGCTGACGCGCGTCGTGACGTGGGCGTGCGCCAGCGGGAGGGGCGTGCGTCGTGACAAGGGCGTGCGTCTCCACGCCTTCACGCCTTCACGCCTCCACTCCGGCCGGTTCGGGTCGAGGCGGGGCAGGGCGAGGCGGGGCGAGGCGTTAGGCCGTCGGGCCTCGATGCTGTTCGGGCCGTCCGGACCGCCGAGCCATCCAACCGCCGGGTCGTCAGAACGCGGTCGTGCAGTCACAGAGGCACGGGGTCACGGGGTCACGGGGTCACGGGGTCACGCAGTCACGGGGTCACGCAGTCACGGGGTGAGCATCGTGAGCAGCTCGCCTCGTGACATCCGGGTTCCCGCGTGCCACTCCCTTTCGTACGCGGCGTCGCCGGTCCGGGCACGAACGGCCGCCGTGACGCCGGCGTCGGGGCCCGCCGCGGCGCCGCCGAGGGTGGTGGCCGTGGCCGCGCCCAGCAGCCTGGCCGCGCCCTCGGCGTCGCCCTCCGCCAGCGTGACCTCCGCCAGGCCCTCGATCACCGAGCCCGCCACCGGCGGGTAACGCTGCAGCGCCGGTTCCAGTGCCCTGAGGTAACAGGTCCTCGCCTCGGCGTTGTCTCCGCCCGACGCGGCGATCCGGGCGAGCTCGACGATGATGCGCAACCGGATCTCCTCGATGGTGTACCACCCCTGCGTGCACAGCTCCAGGGCTCTGAGGGCGATGGTGCGCGCCTCGTCCAGGTCCCCGCGGAGCCTGGCGATCTCGGCGAGGCCGCGATGGACCTTGGCCATCACGTCGGGGGCACCCGCCCGGCGGGCGTGACCGGCCGCGCGGAGGTACTCGGCGTGGGCGGTCGCGAGATCGCCGTCGCGTACGATCCCCGCGGCCTCGCGGCAGACGAGTTCCGCGATGTCCTCGTCCGACCCGAGCTCCTCCGCCAGGCGAAGCGCCTCGCCACCCAGCGCGCGCGACGCGGCCCTGTCCCGCCGCAGGTCGGCGAGCCCGGCCAGCTCGGCCAGCGTGAGCGCGCTCCCCCAGCGCTCCCCGAGGGAGCGGAACAGCTCCAGCGCCTCCTCGAAGGCGTGCTCGGCGCTCGCGGCGTCGCCGCCGTACAGGTAGAAGTAGCCGTAACCGAAACGGGAGAGCGCCCGTAGCCACGGGTCGGTGACGACGGGTCCCGGCGGTTCCGGCAGGAGGTCGGGCGGGCCGGTGAACATCGGCCACAGCATGGCCAGGAACGGCCACCGGTACGGCCGGTCGAGCGGCGGGATGATCGAGACGATGGTCTCCACCAGGGCGGGATGCCGGGGCGACCGCGACTCGCCGGAGGAGGACACGAGCACACATATGGCGTACTCCTCCTCCATTCCCTCGACCGGCGCGAGTCCCTTCACCCTCTCGAAGTGCCCCGGCCCCGCCACGGAGCCGACCGCGCTCCCCGCCGGCACGAACCCGGCCGGTCCCTCGACCGGTGCGAGTCCCGGCCCCTCCACGGAGCCGGCCGCGTTCCCCGCCGGTACGGGTCCGATCGCGGCGAGCAGGTCGGTGGCGAGGGCCGCGCCCTCGGAGCGGCGGCCGCGCAGCCACCAGTACATGGCGATCCCGGCGAGCAGGCGCAGCCCTCGCGCGGTCCTGCCGGTGTCGACGGCCCAGCGCAGCGCGGCGTGCAGGTCGTCGTGCTCCTCGTCCAGCCGCCGCAACCATTCCAGCTGCCCGGCGTCGCGCAGGTGGGAGTCCGCCGTGGCCGCCAGGTCCGCGTAGTACGCGGCGTGCGCCTCGCGGCGCGCCTCGGTCTCGCCGGTCTCGGCCAGCCGTTCCGCGCAGTACGCGCGGATGGTCTCCAGCATCCGGTAGCGCTCGCCCACCCGCTCGACGAGCGACTTCTCCGCGAGTGAGCTCAGCAGGTCCACGGCCTCGTCCTCGCGCAGCCCGCACACCCGCACGGCCGCCTCCAGCGTCGCGCCGCCCACGAAGACGGTGAGCCGCCCGGCCAGCGACCGCTCGTCGTCGTCGAGCAGGTCCCAGCTCCAGGCGACCACGGCGCGCAGCGTCTGGTGCCGGGGCAGCGCGGTGCGGCTGCCGCGCGACAGCAGCCGGAACCGGTCGTCCAGCCGGGAGGCCACCTCGGCCACCGGCAGGGATCGCAGGCGCGCGGCTGCCAGCTCCAGCGCGAGCGGCAGGCCGTCCAGGGCCCGGCAGATGCCCAGCACCTGCTCGACGTTGGCGTCGTCGACGCGGAAACCGGGGCGCACGGCCGCCGCCCTGTCGGCGAAGAGCCGCACGGCCGGGTAGGTCAGGGACTCTCCCGCGGCGGTACCCGACCTCGGCACCGGCAGCGGCGCGACCGGATGGAGCACCTCCCCGGTGATGCCGAGCGCCTCCCTGCTGGTGACCAGGACGCGCAGTCCTGGACAGGCGGCGAGCAGGCGGTCGGCGAGTTCGGCGACCTCCGCGACCAGGTGCTCGCAGTTGTCCAGGACGAGCAGCGCGGGACGGTCGGCCAGCACCGCGACCAGCCTGGCCAGCGGCGCGGGCACCGGGCGGCCGGGGGCGGGAAGCAGACCGGCGTCACGGACGCCCAGCGCGCCGAGGACCGCCTGGGCCGCCTCCCCCTCCCCGAGGACGGGGGCCAGTTCCACGAAGCACACGTCGCCCCGCTCCCCCGCGGCGACCTCACCGGCCAGCCGGGTCTTGCCCGCGCCGCCGGGGCCGACCAAGGTGACCAGCCTCGCCTCGCCGAGCAGCGCGCGGAGCCTGGACATCTCGCTCTCCCTGCCGACGAAGCTGGTCAGCGGAGCCCACAACCCCGACCTGACGGGCGTGGCACCGTCGGCCACGACGCCGACGACGCCGCCGGGGGCGCCGGTGAGGGCGGGGTCGGCCCTGAGCACCGCCAGGTGCACGGCGGCCAGTTCCGCCGACGGGTCCACACCGAACTCCTCGCCGAGGATCCGCCTGGCTCCCTCGTACACCTCCAGGGCCTCGGCCTGCCTGCCCGAGCCGTACAGGGCGCGCATCAGCTGCCCGTACAGCCGCTCCCTGAAGGGGTGGGCCGCGGTCAGCTCCTGCAGCTCGGCGACCAGCTCGCGGTGGCGTCCCAGCTCCAGCTCCACCTGGACGCGGTCCTCCACGCAGTCGAGCCTGAGCCTCTCCAGCCTGGCCGAGGGCGCCTGGGCGAACGGCGACTCCGCCACGTCGGCGAGCGCGGGCCCGCGCCACAGGGAGAGGGCCTCGCCCAGCAGCTCGACGGCCCGGCCGTGCTCTCCGGAGGCGAGGGCCCGGCGGCCTTCGGCGGCGAGCCGTTCGAAGCGGTGGGCGTCGACGGCGTCGGCACCGGCCGCGAGCCGGTATCCCGCCGGGTGGAACTCGATCATCTCCTGGACGCCGAGCGCCCTGCGCAACCGCGAGACCTGGGACTGCAGGGCGTTGGCGGCGCTCGCGGGCGGATCGTCGCCGTACAGTCCGCCGATCAGCCGCTCGGTGGTCACCACCCTCCCCGCGTCGAGGAGGAGCATCACGAGCAGCGCGCGCATCCCCTGCCCGCCCACGACGACCACGCGCCCGCCGTCGAGCCGGATCCGGGTGGGACCGAGGATGTCGAACCGCATAGCCCGATTATCGTGGCTTCCCGCCCCCGGCTCCCCGCCTCCGGTTCGCCCGCCGCTCCCCGCCTCCCGCCCGCCGCTCCCCACCTCTCGCTCCCAGCTACCCGCCCCCCAGCTCCGCCGCTCCCCGCCTCTCGCTCGCCGTCGCAGGGCGCCGTCGCAGGGCGCCGTCGTCCGTCGCCGATCACCGCCGATCGGGGCCCGCGCGTGTAACGTCGGATGATCTCTGGTACGACATATATCTATATGTCATGACTTTAGGGAAAAAAGATCTTTCCCTGGCGCCGGAAGGGGCGGGGGCAGGCGGGGTAGGGACCCCACTGGCCGTCCCCGCCAGGGAACGGCTGCCGGGGGGCTCCACACGGAGGTGTTCGATGAAACGGGTCTACGGCTGGGACCAGGGCGAGAACGAGCCCGGGGACCTCTTCGGGGCGACCGTCGAGAACCTGTTCGCCGAGGTGTGGTCCAGGGAGGGGATCTCGAACCGCGACCGGCGCGTGCTGCTGGTCGGCCTGCTCGTCGGACAGGGCATGCACGAGGAGCTCGGCCTCCAGCTGGACGCGGCGCTGCGGACCGGCGACCTCACCCCCGACGAGCTCCGCGAGATCGTCGTCTTCCTCACCCAATACGCCGGATGGCCCCGGGGCGCCAGGCTCAACGGCCAGGTCGAGGAGCTGATCGCCCGCGTCATGAGGTCCTGACCTCCGGCGTAACCGGCCGATCGTCCGGCTTCGAGACCGTGACGTCCCGCGTACGCAGCCGGTCGCGTGCCTCCCCGGATCGCGGCCATGCGGTGTGGAGCGTCCCGGCGGAACCGGGCGGCCACTCGCGGCGTGAGAGGTCAGAGCCTTTCGACGTTGGGGCCCCGGCAGCGGTTCCTGGTGTCGAAGACGAGGGTGCTCGCCCGCTGGACGAGCTCGTAGTCGAAGCAGTCGTGGTCGGCGAGGACCACCACCACGTCCGCCGCCGCCAGTTCCCGTTCCGAGAAGGTGACGACCTCGACGCCCTGCGGCAACAGGAAGCAGTCCACGTGCGGGTCGGCGGCCCGTACGTCCGCGCCCAGCTTGCGAAGGCCCCTGACCACGTCCAGCGCGGGTGACTCGCGGCAGTCTCCGGCGTTCTTCTTGTACGCGAGGCCGAGCGCGAGCACCCGGCTGCCGTTGACGGGCTTGCGCGACCGGTTCAGCGCGAGACCGACCCGGTGCACGACGTGGTCCGGCATGTGGTCGTTGATGTCGTTGGCCAGCTCCACGAACTGGAAGTTGTGTCCCAGGCTGCGCTTGACCTTCCACGACAGGTACGACGGGTCGATCGGCAGGCAGTGCCCGCCGACGCCGGGCCCCGGGGTGAAGCGCATGTAGCCGAACGGCTTGGTGGAGGCGGCGTCGACGGCCTCCCAGACGTCGATGCCGAGCTGCTGCGCGAAGATCGACAGCTCGTTCACCAGGGCGATGTTGACGTGCCTGAAGGTGTTCTCCAGGAGCTTGCACAGCTCGGCCACCCTCGGCGAGGAGACCGGCACGACCTCGTCCACGATCCGCGCGTAGAAGGCCCTGATCCGCTCCAGGGACGCCCCGTCGATGCCGGAGACCACCTTGGGGGTGTTCTCCAGGCGCCAGCGCTCGTTGCCCGGGTCGATCCGCTCCGGGCTGTAGCCGAGGTGGAAGTCCCTCGGCGCGCACAGCCCGGACCCCTCCTCCAGCAGGGGCTGCAGGTATTCCTCCGTGGTCCCCGGATAGGTGGTGGACTCCAGCACCACCGTGGCGCCGCGCCGCAGCATGGGAGCGAGCGACTCCCCCGCCGCGCCGATGTGGCGCAGATCGGGAACGCCCTCGCGGAGCGGGGTCGGCACGGTCACCACGCAGACGTCGAAGCCCTCGGCGGCGGCGTAGTCGGCGGTGGCCAGGTAGCGGCCGGTGCGGTGGGCGGCGGCCAGCGTCTCGTCGCCGACGTCCTCGACGTAGGACTCGGCGGCGTCGAGCCGCTTGATCCTCCGGCGGTCGACGTCGACGCCCACCACGTCGAACCCCGCCGCGACGGCCCGCATCGCCAGGGGCAGGCCGACGTACCCCTGACCGACCACGACCAGTTTCTCTCCCACGGCAGGACCTCCACCACCTCGGAAAAAAGCGAATACGATCCGACTTTAGGAGCAGGTATCATCGCCGGGCCGATTCAGCGACAATCCGGGCGTGTCGCGACCCGGCCCCACCAAAACAAGGCTCCCGCGACCGGCGCCGTCCAAGGCATAATATTCGGCGACACCTCCAACCAAAGACGCAGATAACTTATATTCCTAATACATAAATCATCATCCCAGCTCAGGACTGCCACAGAGTCCACCCGGTCGTCGGCGGAAAAGGCCCGTCCGCCCGCATGTCGGTCCACACGATCAGTAAGATCATCAGTAACATTCACCCGTGCATTCGACGTGCGAAATCGACGCTGAATCAAATAAGAGGGTCGGTTGATGGCGGGCGGCACGCGTCCTCGCGTCCTTCCGCGACATCCCGCCCCGCCCCCGGCTCCTCCCGGCACCGCCCCGGACGCCCTGAAGGCCCCGGACGCCCCGGACGCCCTGAGCACCCCGGACGCCCTGGACGTCCCGGCGCGGATTCCCTTCAACAGGACGCACCTGTCCGCGAACGAGCTCGACTACCTCGCGGAGGCCGTGCGCCGGGGGTCGACCTCCGGTGACGGGCCGTTCACCAGGCGGGCGGCCGGGCTGCTGAAGGAGATGACCGGGGCCGGGCAGGTCCTGCTGACCACCTCCTGCACGCACGCCCTGGAGATGTCGGCGATCCTGCTCGACCTCCGGCCGGGCGACGAGGTGATCATGCCGTCGTTCACCTTCGTCTCGACGGCGAACGCCTACGCCCTGCGCGGCGCGGTGCCGGTCTTCGTCGACTGCAGGCCCGACACCCTCAACATGGACGAGAGGCTGATCGAGGCCGCGATCACCGACCGCACGCGGGCCGTGGTGGTCGTCCACTACGCCGGGGTCGCGTGCGCGATGGAGGAGATCGGCGAGATCTGCGACCGGTACGACCTCCCCCTCGTCGAGGACAACGCCCACGGCCTGGGCGGCTCCTACCGGGGGCGTCCGCTGGGCGCGTTCGGCGGCCTGGCCGCGCAGAGCTTCCACGAGACCAAGAACGTGCAGTGCGGGGAGGGCGGCGCGCTGCTGCTCAACGACGCCGCCCTGATGGCGCGCGCCGAGGTCATCAGGGAGAAGGGCACCGACCGCAGCCGCTTCTTCCGTGGCCAGGTGGACAAGTACCGGTGGGTCGACATCGGCTCCAGCTACCTGCTGTCGGACATCCTCGCCTCGCAGCTGACCTCCCAGCTGGAGTCGTTCGCCGAGACCCAGTCCCGGCGCCTCGCCGTCTGGCGGAGCTACCACGAGGGCCTGGCCGGGTGGGCGGCCGCGAACGGCGTCTCCCTGCCGACGGTCCCCGACGGGTGCGCGCACCCCGCGCACCTGTACTACCTGCTGCTCCCGGACCTGGCGAGCCGCCGGGCCCTCATCACCCACCTCGGCGACAGGGGCGTGCAGGCGGCGTTCCACTACCAGCCCCTGCACACCGCCCCCGCCGGTCTGCGGTACGGCCGGACGGCCCCGGGCGGGTGCCCGGTCACCGAGAGCGTCGCCGACCGCCTGGTGCGGCTGCCGCTCTTCGCCGACCTGGGCGCGTCCGGCGTGACGCGCGTGATCGACGCCGTCCTGAGCCACGAGGTGAACCGATGGCCTGGCGGGACGTGATGGGAGACGGGGCCCCGCGCATCGCGGAGTCCCCGCTCGACTCGGCCAGGTTCGGCCGTGCGGTGGAGCGCCTCACCGTTCCCTCGGGGGCCGTCTCTCCCTTTACCGAGGTTCGCGAGGCCGTGCTGGGGTCGAGTGCGGACGTCATCGTGCTCCGCTACCCGGCCGAGCACGTCGGCTGGTTCGCCGAGCTGACCGCGCTCGGCCGCACCGCCGTGTTCGCGGACTCGCTGACGTACTGGCGCCTGCACGCGGGACGGGGTCGCGCGCCGGAACCGCCGGAGGACCTCCAGGTGACGGAACGGGTCACCCCGGCGGTGGTGCGGGAGTCGATCTCCGACTTCTTCGCCTCCTACGGGAACCACTACCTGGCCAACCCCTTGTTCGACGCCGCCGGGACGCTGGCGGGATACCGGGAGTGGGCGTTGAGGCTGGCCGCCGAGGGAACGTGCCTGGCGATGCGACGGCGAGGCCCGGACGGGGACGCCGATCCCGGCGCGCCTCCGGACGGGGATCCGGACCCGGGCGCGCCTCCGGACGGGGTTCTCGCGCTGGCCATGCTCTCGTACGACGGCCCGCGGATGGAGATCGTGCTCGCCGGGGTGACCCCCCGGGCGCGGGGGAACGGCCTCTACACCCACCTGCTGGCGGCGATCGAGAGGCACGCCCTGGCCCGGGGCGTGCGGGAGCTCGTCACCTCCACCCAGGCGCACAACACCGGGGGGCAGAGGGCGTGGGCGCGGTACGGGTTCGAGCCCGTCCAGGCCTTCGTCACCGTTCACCTGATCCGGAGCCCACTCCCGCGTGGACGGCGACGGTAGTGCCGCCCGGCTGCCGGGGAACGCCGAGGGCTTCCGGCGTCCCGACGCGCTCGCGCACGACGTAGGTCGGCCGCCCCATCCCGTTCCCGTGGATGCGCCCGACGTACTCGCCGAGCACACCGACGGACATCAACTGGGCGGACGAGAAGAGGGTGACCATCGACGCGATGGTGGTGAACCCCGCCACCGTGGTGTCGCCGTTGGCGAAGTGCCACAGGACGACGCCGCCCAGCAGCAGGCCGACGACGCCGGCCAGGAACCCGAGGTAGCTGGCGGCGCGGAGCGGAGCCGTGCTGTAGCCGAGGAGCATGTTCACCGCGTGCCGCAGCAGCAGGGCCGGCGTGTAGCCGGACCGGCCGTGACCGCGCTCGCTCATGTCCACCCGGACCGACCCCACCCGGGTGGTGGCCCACGACAGGGCCACGTCGACGGAGGCGTGCGGCCCCGACAGCTCCTCGAACCCGTCGCGCAGGCGCGTACGGAAGGCACGGAAGGCACTGATCATCCGGGCGGTGCGGATGCCCAGCCCGCCCGCCATGGCGGTCTTGACCGACCGGGACGCCAGGCTGCGGACCAGCCCGTGCTCCTCACGGCGCGGGACGCCGTACACGAGGTCGAGGCTGTCGCCTTCGAGGGCGGCCAGCAGGAGGGGAATCTGCTCCGGCGGGTGCTGCAGGTCGTCGTCCATGGTCACGACGACCTCGAACTCCGCCTCCCTGATCCCGGCGACCAGCGCGTTGTGCTGGCCGTAGTTGCGGGACAGGTGAAGCGCGCGCACGCCCTCGACGCGCCGCGCGAGCTCGGCGGCCGTCCTCCAGGTGTCGTCCGGGCTTCCGTCGACGACGAGGATCACCTCGTGGGAGACGGACAGCTCGCGGAGGACCGCCATGAGCCTGGTCACCAGCACCGGCAGGGTCCGCGCGGAGCGGTAACACGGAATGACCACCGACACGGACATTAATCCCCCGGTTATTTCTTACAGCAGGATAAAATCCATTTGATCGCTACTCGACACAATCTCAAAAAGGCCATGACATGGCGCAGGTAAAAAATCCGGCTAATCACGGAAAGCATGCACATGACCGGCGGCGAGGTTTTATCCCCGCTCTTGGGGGACAGCGCATCACATACCTGGTGGCGAGCGCCACGACGGCCCTGCTCCATTGCTCTCTCCTGGGCCTGGGATTGCTCGCCGCCGATGATGCGGTTCCGTATCTTGTCCTGGTCATGGCGGCTCATCTGACGACCGTGGTGATCGTCTATCCGTGGTACAGGCTGGTCGTCTTCCGGGCGCACGGGCGATCGTGGCTCACCGGCTACCTGCGCTTCTACGCGGTCGGACTCGGTTTTCTCGGAACCTCCCTCGCCGGGCTGCCGGTGCTGGTCGAGCTGTTCCACCTTCCCGTCATGGCGGCCCAGGCGCTGTTGCTGGCCGTCAGCCCGGCGGTCAGCTACGCGATACACCGGGCCTGGACGTTCCGGGAACACGCGAACGTCCGGCCCCGGTAACGTCTTTCGCAGTTCTCCGTAAAAACGATGGCGGCGAACGGCGACCGGCCGGATCTCCCCATAGCTTTCAACGGACGACCGGCCGCCGTGACCACGCGTTCCTCGTGGAGGGATAGAGCGATGAAGGCACTTGTTCTGGCGGGTGGTAAAGGGACGAGGCTGCGTCCGCTCACCCACACGTCCGCGAAACAGCTCGTCCCCGTCGCCAACAAACCGGTCCTCTATTACGGGCTGGAGGCGATCAGGGACGCGGGGATCACGAGTGTCGGCGTCATCGTCGGCGACACGGGCCCCGAGGTCCGGGCGGCCGTCGGCGACGGTTCGAGGTTCGGTCTCGACGTCACCTACATCCGGCAGGAGGCACCGCTCGGCCTGGCCCACTGCGTGCTGATCGCCCGCGAGTTCCTGGGCGACGAGCCGTTCGTGATGTATCTGGGCGACAACTTCCTGCTGGGCGGCATAG
Organism: Streptosporangium heterodermiicola; assembly: GCF_051390675.1. NCBI lineage: Bacteria > Bacillati > Actinomycetota > Actinomycetes > Streptosporangiales > Streptosporangiaceae > Streptosporangium > Streptosporangium heterodermiicola. The sequence continues at coordinate 85,054 of NZ_JBPJSR010000018.1, read as the reverse complement.
CCGACCTGGTGGACGCCTTCCGCGAGGCCGGCCATGACGCGCAGCTCCTGCTCACGAAGGTCGCCGAACCCCAGTTCTACGGGGTCGCCGAGCTGGGACCCGACGGGGAGATCGTCGGGCTTGAGGAGAAGCCCCGGCACCCGCGCAGCGACCTCGCGATCGTCGGCGTCTACACCTTCTCCCCCGTCGTCCACGAGGCGGTCCGGTCGATCATGCCCTCCGCCCGCGGCGAGCTGGAGATCACCGACGCGATCACCTGGCTCATCCGCAACGGCCACCGGGTGCACTCGCACCTCGTCACCGGCTACTGGCGGGACACCGGGCGGCTGCAGGACATGCTGGAGTGCAACCGCATGGTCCTGGAGGCGCTCGAACCGGACGTCAGGGGGACAGTGGACACGCACTCCGAGATCACCGGGCGCGTCGACATCGGGCCGGGCACGACCGTCGAGCGGTCGGTGATCCGGGGCCCGGCCGTCATCGGCGCCGGCACCAGGATCGACGGCTCGTACATCGGCCCCTACACCTCGATCGGCGAGGGGTGCGTGCTGGAGGAGGCCGGGGTGGAGTACAGCATCGTCCTCGGGGACTCCGTCATCAGGGGCGTCTCGGGGCTCACGTACTCTCTGATCGGCCGGAACGTGGAGGTGACGAGGGCCGTGGGACTACCCAACACCCACCAGCTCATGATCGGCGACCACAGCAGGGTCCAGGTGCGCGCATGAGGATTTTGGTCGCCGGCGGCGCCGGGTTCATCGGCTCCCACTACGTGCGGTCGCTGCTGTCCGGACTCCACCCCGGCTACGAGGACGCTCGCGTGACGGTGCTGGACAAGCTCACGTACGCGGGCAACCTCGCGAACCTCGGGCCGGTCGCCGACCATCCCCGGCACACCTTCGTCAGGGGCGACATCACCGACGCCCGGCTCCTCGCCGGCCTGATGCCCGGCCAGGACGTCGTGCTGAACTTCGCCGCCGAGACGCACGTCGACCGCTCGATCACCGGCCCGGGGGAATTCGTCCTCACCAACGTGCACGGCACGCAGTGCCTGCTCCAGGCGGCACTTGAGGCCGGGGTGCGCACGGTCGTGCAGGTGTCGACGGACGAGGTGTACGGGTCCATCGCGGCGGGCTCGTGGGACGAGTCGCGGCCGCTGCTGCCCAACTCGCCCTACTCGGCGGCCAAGGCCGGAGCCGACCTGCTGTGCCGGGCCTACCACCAGACCTACGGGCTCGACGTGCGGGTCACCCGCTGCGCCAACAACTACGGCCCGTACCAGCACCCCGAGAAGGTCATCCCGCTCTTCGTCACCAACCTGATCGACGGGCGCCGCGTCCCCCTGTACGGGGACGGCGAGCACGTCCGCGAGTGGCTGCACGTCGACGACCACTGCGAGGGCATCCGGCTCGTGCTGGACAAGGGCCGGCCCGGCGAGGTCTACAACATCGGCGGCGGGGCCGAGCTGACCAACCGGGAGCTCACCGAGCGGCTGCTGGCGGCCTGCGGCGCGGGCTGGGACATGGTGGAGACCGTGCCGGACAGGCCGGGGCACGACCGTCGCTACTCGGTGGACAGCGGCAAGATCCGGGCGATCGGGTACGAGCCCCGGGTGGGCTTCGACGACGGGCTGGAGCGCGTCGTGCGCTGGTACCGCGACCACGAGAGCTGGTGGCGCCCGGCCCGGCGGCCCGGCCGCTGACCACCGGAACGCACCGCCCGGCCGCGCGGCCCCGTGGGTGCCGGTCGGCGGGCGTCCCGGATCCCGCGGACGCGTACGGGCAGGACATCGAGACACACGTCTGGGAGGACACATGGAGGCCGCGGAAATTCTCCGTACCGTCGAGGTTGAGGACCGCCACTGGTGGTACCGCGAGCGGCGCGCCCTCCTCGCCCGCGAGCTCCGCGAGCTGCGCCGGCTCGGCCCGCCCGGCAGGGCGCTCGACATCGGGGCGGCCGGGGGCGGCAACACGCGCGTGCTCGTCGCGCACGGCTGGGACTCGTTGGTCGCGGACTCCTCGGAGACCGCGGTGGAGCTCGCCAGGGAGCGCGGCCTGCGGGCGATCCACGCCGACGCGCGGGAGCTGCCCCTGCCGGACGGGGAGTTCGACCTCGTCACGGCGTTCGACGTGCTGGAGCACATCGAGGAGGACGGCAGGGCCGCGGGCGAGCTGGTGCGTGTGCTCCGGCCGGGGGGAACGGCGCTGGTCACCGTTCCCTGCGACATGGCGCTGTGGTCGGCGCACGACGTGGCGTCCGGTCACGTCCGCCGCTACACGCGGCGGGAGCTGAACGCCCTGCTGACGGGCGCGGGCCTGGTCGTCGACCGCCTGTGGAGCTGGAACGTCCTGCTGCGGCCGGTCGTCGCCCTGCGCAGGAGGAACATCTCCGGCTCGGACCTCACGGAGACGCCGCGTCTGGTGAACACGGCCCTGACCGCCGTGATAGTGGCCGAGCGATACCTGCCCGTCCGCTCACTGCCCGGCGTCTCCCTCGTCGTCCGGGCGCATCGCCCCTGACCCCGTTCCGGCCGTCCGGGCACGCCCCGCCCGTGGCGGCGCCCGAGCCCGAGGGCCGGGAAGCCAGGGGCCGGGGAACCGGGGGCCGGGGAACCGGGGGCCGGGATCCAGGGCGCCGGGGCGGCGTCCCGCCCCGGCCGGTCGTGAAAACACGGGCAAGGACGGGAAAAGACATCGACGGGCGTGAGCGCCGGGTGCCGCCCGCGCCTTTCGTTTCACCAGGCTCGGGCGCATGACAGAAACCCCACCCCACCGGTCTCCCGCGCCGGGTCCGCTCATGACCGCCGGGGACGACGAGACGGGCGGGCTCCCGTCCGTACGAGGTCCCGCGGCCCCGCCCCGGGGGGCGGGGAGCCTCCGCGGCTGGGCGCCCGCCGCGACGATGACGGTCCTCACCGCGGCGGTGACGGCCCTGTACGGCGTCTCCGCCCCGGACCTGATCCTCTTCTGCCTCTACGTCGTGCTGGGTGTGGGACTTCCCGGCGTGCTGCTGCTCCGGCTCCTGTACAGGGGCAGGCGCACGCTCGCGGAGGAGCTGGCGCTCGGGCTGGCCCTCGGCCACGCCGTGGAGGTCTTCGCCTACATCGGCGCCCGCGCCCTCGGCGTACCGCTGCTCGTCCTGGCCTGGCCGATCGGCGCCTGCGCGCTCTTCCTCACCGTCCCCCGGCTGCGCCGGCACTGGACGGTCGCCCCGTCCCGCCGGGAGCGGGCACCCGCCTGGTGGTCCTGGTTCCTGGCACTGCTGACGGCCTACCTGCTCGCCTGGAGCGCCGTGTCGTTCTTCAGGCTCAACGCCCTGACCTGGCCTGCCCTCGGGTACTCCTTCCCCGACATGCCCTTCCACCTGGCCCTGGTCGGGGAGCTGAGGCACCACGTGCCGCCCACCGTGCCCATGGTCGCCGGCGAACCCCTCTCCTACCACTGGTTCGTCTACGCGCACCTGGCGGCGGCGAGCTGGGTGACCGGGGTGGAGCCGCTGGTGCTGCTGTTCCGGCTGGGCATGCTTCCCATGCTGGCCGCGTTCGTCGTCCTGGCCGGGATGACCGGGCGGCGGGTCACGGGCTCCTGGACGGGAGCGGCCCTGACCGCGGCCGGCACGGTGCTCGTGGCGACACCGAGTCTCTACCTCGGCAGCAACGGGGCCTTCACCTGGGGAGGGGTTCCCGACCTCGCGTGGGCGAGCCCCACCCAGACGTTCGGGGCCCTGCTGTTCGCCCCCGTCGTGCTGCTCCTCCTCGACCTCCTCGAACGGCAGCGGCGGAGAGCCGGGCACTGGCCGCTGCTGGGCGTCCTCCTCCTGGCGGTGGCGGGGGCCAAGGCCACGTACCTCCCGCTGCTGGGCGCGGGACTGCTGGCCGTGACCGCGGCCGGGGCGGCCAGGCGGCGCGGGCCGTCCGGGCCCCTGCTCGCCGCGTTCGGGATGACGGCGGCGTGCTTCCTCCTCGCGCGGTCCGTGCTGTTCGACGGCGCGAGGCAGGCGCTCGTCTTCGACCCCTTCTCCCTGGTGCGGACGGTCTGGCGGGAGATGACCGGCGCGGCGGACGGGATCGATCCCCCATTCCTGTCGACCCTGGGGATGGCGGCGGTGTTCCTGCTGTGCTGGGCCGTCACGTGGTGCGGGATCTCCGGCCTGCTGAGCCGGCCGCGGCTGCTCGTGCGCCCCGGCGTTGCCCTCATGCTCGGCATCGGCGCGGCGGGGGCCGGCGCGGCCCTGCTGCTCGGGCATCCCGGCCGCAGCCAGCTCTTCTTCCTGACCGGCGCCTACCCCTGCCTGGCGGCCGTCACGGCCCTGGGGATCGTCACCCTGGCGCGGCGGGCCCGGCAGTCGCGCCGGGCGACGCTGTGCGCGGCCGGGGCCGGGCTGGCGGCGGCCTACCTGATCCCCCTGCTGTGCGACGTCCGGATCCCCCTGGAGCCGGGGACGAGCGACACCGTCCTCTACCTGCCGTACGTCGTGCTGCTGGCCGCGATCCTGTCGGCGGCGGCCGTCCTGACCTTCACGAGCGGGCGCCTGCGCGCCTGGTCCCTCGTCGTCACCGCGCTCGCGGTCGTCGGCCTGCCCGCCGTCGTGCACGCGCGCGTCCTGTGGGTCGTGCGCGGCGGTGAGGGGCGGGTCCCGTCGCCGGCGGCCGTGGCGGCGCCACCCGCGGGCGCCCTCGCCGCGGGGCGCTGGCTGCGCGACCACTCGGACCCCGGCGACCTGGTCGCCACGAACGCGCACTGCCGCTGGGGAATGGAGGATCCGTGCGACGGCAGGCACTTCTGGGTGGCCGCGCTGTCGGAGCGGCGCGTGCTCGTCGAGGGATGGACCTACACCTCAAGGAACACGGCCCGGTGGCGTCCGGAGCTGCCCACGCTGGAGCTCCCGTTCTGGGACGAACGGCTCATCGCGCTGAACGACGCCGTCTTCGCGACGCCCACCGGCGAGGCCGTGCGGGATCTGCGCGAGCGGTACGGCGTGAGGTGGCTCCTCGCCGACGAGCACCGCGGGGGCCCGGTTCCCGGGCTCGCGGCCTTCGCGACGCCGCGCTTCCGTTCCGGGGCCTACGCCGTCTACCGCCTGCCGGACGGCCCGGCGTGAGGGTGCCGGGGGTGTCCTCCGGTCATCCGGGTGGTCGCGGCGGTGACCGGGACCGCGCCCGCACGGGCGAGGTGTCCCCCGAGGTTCCTTCCTGGAGGGCCGCCGCCCACGCGCCGCACGCGCGGGCGGCAAGGTGTCAGGGTGCCCGCGAGGCGTCCGGCACCCGGTAGACGGCGTAGGCCCCGGAACGGAACCGGAGATCGGCGAAGTCCCCGATAGCCCCGATGTCTCCGGCGAATCCGCTGTTCCCGGCGCCTCCGGCGCCTCCGGTGTCTTCGGTCTCTTCGGTGTCTTCGGTCTCTTCGGTGTCTTCGGGGCGCCCGGTGTCACCGGGCCCCGGCTCCGGGTACGGCCCGGCCTCCTCGGCGATGAGCCAGCGCACCCCGTACCGTTCCCGGAGAAGTCGTACCGAGGCCGCCGAGGGGTCCCGGAAGACCGTGTCGTTCAGCCGGATCCGCTCCCCGTCCCAGAAGGGAAGCCCCGTCATCGGCTCTCCCGGGCTCCAGCGGTCCAGGTTCGCCGCGGTGTACGCCCATCCCTCGACGAGTACGCGCCGCTCCGACAGTGCCGACAGCCAGAAGTGACGGCTGTCGCACGGCTCCCGGCGCCCCCAGGCGCAGTGCGCGTTCGTGGCGACCAGGTCGCCGGGGTCCGAGTGGTCGCGCAGCCACCGCCCCGCGTCGAGCGCGCCGGGCGGGACCTCCCGCGCCGCCGGGCGGCTCACCTGGTAGACGCCGCCCTCGCCGCCGCCGCGTACGATCAGCAGGGCGCGGGCGTGCCAGGCGGAGAGGGGGCCGACGCCCGCGACCAGGGCGATGACGAGGGCCCAGTGGCGAAAGCGGCGCCTCGCCGCGACCAGCACGACGGTCACCGCCGCGGCGAGGACCAGCAGGACGAGGTACGGACGGTACAGGGCGCTCTCCGGCTCCCCCGGGAGCAGCGGGACCTCGACACCGGACAGCGTGCGGACCAGGTGGGCGACGGCCACCCCCGCACCCGCCGCGCACGCCGCCGCCAGGACCGACGCCCGTTCCCCGCGCGCGACGACGAGGAAGCCGTAGGCCGCGGCGACCGCCAGGTAGGGGTAGGCCCCCTGCAGGAAGTAGCCCTGGTTCATCGCGGGACCCCCGAGCAGGACCACCGCGCCGACGCCCGCCGCGCCGATCCCCAGGAGGAGGACCACCCCCGGCCGCAGGAGCAGCCGCCGTCGGCGGAGCAGGCCGGCGATCCCGCACCACGTGACGGCCCAGCACAGCGCGTACAGCAGCGTGATCCCCACCAGCGAGGCGGGAGGCGGCACGGCGTTCTCCCCCAGGCCGGTCAGCTCCCCCCAGGTTCTGCGCATGAGCGACAGAGGATCGAGGATCGTCGCCTGCCTCGCGCCGCCGAACAGCACGAACTGCGCGTAGACCAGGCACCCGGCCGCCATCGCGAGCGCGGCGAGCGCGGGCCGGGGCGACCGGCGTCGTACCCCCGCCTCGACCACGGCCACCGCGACCAGCCCGGCGACGAGCATGGGCAGGTACGTGGCCTTGGCCCCCGCCACCGCCACGAGGAGGACGCCCAGCAGCGGCCAGTGCCCGGCTCTCCGCCGCCGCCGTTCGAGGAGGTCGAGGAGGAGCAGCACGACGGGGGCGAACAGCAGGGCCCCGAACGTCTGGGTGGGGCTCTCCCACGCGGAGTGCTGGACGCCCGTCCAGGTGAACAGCCCGTTCGCGTTCGCGTAGAGACTCGGGACCGCCACGAGGACCGCGCCGCCGACGGCCAGCAGCGCGCCCGCCCGGGAACCGGTGACGCGATGCCCGATCGCCCCCACCAGGACGACGAACGCCACCAGCACGGGCGTCATCCCCAGCCGGAACAGCAGGACCAGCGGCTCCACCCCGGTGATCCAGCTCGCCGCCGCGAGGTGCGCGTAGACGAACCAGTGGTACAGGAGGGGCTCGCCGGCGACCACGGGCACGGTGGGCGGCACGTGGTGCCTCAGCTCCCCGACCAGGGCCAGGTGGTACGGCATGTCGAACAGGGACGCCCCGGCTCCCGGCCAGGTGAGGGGGGTCGTCCTGAAGAAGGTGAAGGAGCTCCAGGCGGCCACGTACGCGACGAGCAGGGCGAGGGACCACGAGTACCAGGCGGGCGCCGGGCGGGGGACGCCCCTCCAGTGCCGGCGCAGCCGGGGAACGGCGGCGAAGACCAGACAGGTGGCGACCGGCCACGCCACGACGAGCGACGGCCACCCGGCCGCGCGGGCGGCGACGTAGACGAGCACCTCCACGGCGTAGCCGAGCGCCAGACCCAGCGCGATCTCCTCCGCGAGCGCGAGCCCGCGCGTTCCGCGGTGGAGGGCCCTGACCAGCAACAGGCCGGGAAGCGCCAGACCCAGCGCGACGTAGAGGCCGAAGAACGCCGTGTCCACGACCGGCACCCCGTAGTAGGTGGTCACGGCCACGACGACGGCGATCGCGGACACCGCCGGTGACCATCTCCGGGCGAGGGCGGGCGGCGTCCTCCACGTTCGCGTGGACCGCCGGGTCTCCGGCGGCTCCCCGTCCGCCTCGACCGGGCTCAGGAGGGAACCGCCGCCGGACACCGTTCTGGCCATGCGCGCAAGTCTGGCAACGCGAGCACCGCCGCCGGCCCCGGACGTCCACATTCCACGATGTTTTGCCGACGTTTTGTGTTGGGTGGATTCGGCAGGTCGGCGCGAAGGAGTTCTCAGCCATTACCGATAATCGGTCAAACCTGAACCACGAGCGTTTTCGACATTTGTTTCGACGGTCGCGTCACACGTCACCGACGTGCGAAGACGACATCAACCGACAACTCCGGCGGGCATGTTGACATCGAAGACTCCACCCCGTTCCAATGGACTGAGTCGCTGTTTCCGGCACCACTCTGGACAGGGAATTAATATGCTCGACTTTCTCGTCGGCAGCGGTCGTTGTGGCTCCACACTCCTTCACGAGGTGCTCACCGGCCATCCCGACGTGGGGTTCGTGACCAACCTGGACGATCGGTTCTCCAGGGTCCCGGATTCGGCGAGGCGGATCAGCGGGAGGATCTACCGATGGGCGCCGGCGCGTTTCCCGGAGAAACGGCTGCGCCCCTGCGAGGCCCACCGCGCGCTGAGGCGCGAGGTCTCGCCACTGATCGTCGACTCCTTCCGGGACCTCTCGGCCACCGACGTCACCCCCTGGCTGGAACGACGGCTGAGGGCCTTCTTCGGGAGCCGGGCGGCCGCGCAACGGGTCGGGCACTACGTCCACAAGTTCACGGGGTGGCCCCGCGCGGCGTTCCTGCACGAGGTGTTCCCCGAGGCGCGCTTCGTGCACATCGTGCGCGACGGGCGCGCCGTGGCCAGCTCGTGGCTGCAGACGCCGTGGTGGCGCGGGCACCTCGGCGCGCCGGGATGGCACTTCGGCCCCCTGCCCGAGGCCTACTCCGGGGAGTGGGACGAGGCGGGACGCTCACAGGTCCATCTCGCGGGAATAGGCTGGAAGCTGCTGATGGACGCCACGGAGCTGGCGCGCGCCGCCGTTCCGCCGGACCAGTGGCTGCAGGTGCGCTACGAGGACCTGCTCGCCGACCCGCGCAAGCAGACAGACGTGATCCTCGGCTTCCTCGGGCTCGCCTGGACACCCGGATTCGAGCGGAGCTTCGCGCGTCACGCCTTCTCCTCCGCCCGGCGCGAGGCCTTCCGGCACGACCTCACCACGCCGCAGCTCGCGCTGCTCGACCGTTCCCTCGGCGGGCACCTGCGCGGCTTCGGGTACCGCGTCTGACCTCGCGGCCGGGCGTCCGGGGAGCGCGTCCCCCGACGCCCGCGGGACGGGTGCCGTGAACCTCGGGCGTGCGCCTCGGGCACGGGACGCGGACACCGGGCACGGACACCGGACGCGGACCTCAGGCGCGGCGCGACCCCGCCAGTTCCTCGTAGAGGTGCTCGAACCATTCGGCCGTCCCCGCCATCTCGACGGCCTCGGAGCCGGCGGCGGCCCCGGACCGCAGCCGGCGATGCGTGGCCGGCTCCATCGCCTTGAGGATCCCCGAGGCCAGGGCCTCCGGTGACCCCGGCTCGGTCAGGATCCCGTTCCAGCCCGGGGAGACCAGCTCCGGTATCCCCCCGACCTCGGTGGAGACCACCGGCACCCCGGCCGCGAGCGCCTCCATGACGACCACGGGAAGCCCCTCGTAGTGCGAGCTCAGCACCAGCAGGTCGGCCGCCGCCGCCAGTCTCCTCGCCTGCCTCACCGGCCCCAGGACGCGTATCCGGTCCCGCAGCCCGAGCCGTTCCGTCTCCCGGGCGGTCTCTTCCCTCAGCGGTCCGTCCCCGGCCAGGAGGAAGAGCGCGTCCGGTCGTGCGCGGAGGACCTCGGCGGCGGCCCTGACCAGCAGCGCGTGGTTCTTCTCCGGCCGGAAGTTGGCGACGCAGGCCAGCAGGAACGCCCCTTCCGGCACGTCGAACTGGCGTCTGACGGTACTCGCGCGCATCGCCCAGGAGCGCTGCTCGACGACGTCCACGCCGTGCACCCGGGTCAGCAGGTGGCGTGCTCCCCGGACGGAGGGGGAGCACGCCACCTGCGACGAGACCGCGACCGTCCGGTCGTCGAGCCTCCGGACGAGCCGGTCGAGGAGCAGGCTGGCCGCCGCCGTCAGGCGGCCGAACCGGACGGTGGCCGGCCGGCGGCAGTAGTGGACCGTCGACACCAGGGCCGGTCGCCGCCGGGTGATCCGGGCGAACGGCCAGAGCACCGCGGCGGGGGTCGGCGAGTGCGCGTTGAGCACGTCGGGAGCGAGCCGGTGAACCGTTACGACGAGGCGGGCGTAGGCCAGCGGGAGCGCGTTCCGGCTGAGGTCGACGACCGTGATCCCCGAGGCCCGCAGCCGCTCCACGAGCTCGCCGGTCGACGCGCGGAGGCACACGACCGTGTACTCCTTGTTCAGCCTGGGAGCACGCCGCAGCCGCTCGACGAGGAGCACCTCGACGCCCCCCGCGTCGAGGGTCTTGACGACCTCGCACACGCGGAGATCCCTCATCGCGTCCCCTCCGTCCGGGGCGGCGGGGTCACCGCGTCACCCGGGAGTCCGCGGTGTGTCGTGGCGGGATCGCGGGACGTGGCGCGCCCGGCGGTCGCGTGGACCGGGACCTCACGTGCCCGGTCCCGGTCCACGCGACCGCGGCCAGCACGCTGACGACCAACATGATCGGCATCCGCTGGCGGAAGATCAGGCCGATGTTCGACATGGTCGTCGCGTAGGCGATCGTGCCCGGGACGACGAACAGCACGAGGACGAACAGCAGCGCCCGGTTGCGCGTCCACAACAGGCGGCCCCCACGCAGCGCGCTGTAGAGAAGGTAGTACCACAGGAGCGTGTCCACCTTTCCGAGCTGCAGCGCCATGCTGCCCTCCGTCCACGGGAACGGGGCCAGGAGCGTGTAGAGCAGCTTCGGTACGAGCGCGCCCCACGCGTCGCCGCCGTCCTCGAACAGCACCCCGGAGCCGCCCTCCGCGCCGGACAGGCGGACCAGCTCCGACTGGCCCTGGTCCAGCTGTTCCTGCAGCGCCGAGAAGGACGCCCCGCCGTCCGCCTGCGCGATGAGCACCAGGATGGGGATCAGTACCAGTGTCGACGCGACCAGGGAGCCGACGGACAGCTTCCGCCTCACCGGGGAGAGCCCGAACACCAGGGGCAGCGCGCACATGAGCACCATGTACGGCCGCACGTGCCAGAGCGCCCACAGCAGCGGGACCACCGCGACCAGCTTCCGCACGTCGAAGCGCCGCACGTTGGAGACCACGAGCCACAGGCAGACGACGACGAGGAACGCGTTGATGCCGTCCTTGAACGTGTCGGACGTGTGGAGCAGGAGGGCGGGGAGGAAGGCGACCACGACCAGCAGCCGGAACGCCGCCCGCTCGTCGGCCCCGAGAATCCGCGCGAACCTGTACATGACGATGCACAGCACGCCGGACAGGGTGGCCAGGACCGCCGTACAGGCCAGCGTGGCCGGCCCGTCACACAGATAGACGACGATCCCGAAGAGGTTGCACGGAACCTCCATGAAGTAGAGGGAGGGGATCTGGTCGGAGGTGACGAACCCGGAACCCCCGTACCTCCAGTACGCGGCGACCTCCATGGCCCTGGCCAGATAGACGCGGTTGTCGCCGCCGTACTCGATGAGACCGGGCCGCATCACCAGGACGTGCACGACCAGGCGGACGGCGAAGGCGAGAAGCAGCACCGGGACCGCCCGGTTCGCCTGCTCCATCCCCAGGCCGGCGTAGGCGAGGAAGACCAGGAACGTCGCCATGAAGACGACGAGGAAGAACTCCATGAACGAGATCACCTCAGAGACGCGTCGAGGTCGTGCGCCGTGGGCCCGCCACGCGGTCGGCGTGCCGGCGGGGCCCCGCGGGAGCCCCCCGGACACGGGTGGGAGGACGCTCCGGGCGGTCCCGGGAGACCGCCGCCTCCCGGCCGGTCGATCATTTGACGCCGCGGATCACGTACATCCCGCGCCGTCTCCCGATCGAGACGTCGCGCAGGGCCAGATCCTCGGTCCAGCCCCTGATCCGCCGCCGGGTCTGGGGTTTCTCGTACCGCGCGGCCAGCCAGTCGAACGTGTCCAGCACCGACCAGCTCCGTCTCGTCTCCTCGTCCCCCAGCCCCAGGTGCCTGTGGTTGGCCACCGGCACCAGCCGCGCGAGCCCCTGTCCCACGCCCGGGACGGCGCTGAGCGCCATGGACAGCGGCAGCAGGCGCGGCACCGCCCTCTCGACCAGGGTGTAGAGCCTCGCGGGAGGCATCCGCCGGGTGAAGGGGCGGAGCAGCTGCCGCAGGTGGGGGTAGGCGATCACCGCCGCGTAGACGTCGACGCAGAAACGGCCGCCGGGTCTCAGGTAGCGGAGCAGTGTCTTGAACGTCCGTTCCGGGTCCGGGGTGTGCTGGACGACCCCGAGGCAGAGCAGGAAGTCGAAGGACTCCTCGGGGAACGGCGGATCGTAGACGCTCGCCTGGACGAGTCTCAGGCCGGGGAAGCGGCCGTTGGAGGCGGCGTTGGCGTGGACCGCGCTGGAGATGTCGAAGGACGTCACGAGGGCACCGGTCTCGCACAGCACCTCGGTGAAGCGTCCCGCCCCGCTGCCGCATTCGAGCACGCTCCGGCCCCGCAGTTCGCCGGCGGACCAGCCGCTCCCCGCCATCAGCCGGTCACGGGAGATCGGCATGCCGACGTACGAGTCGAGCTGCGTCAGCCGATGCCGGTTCCACTGGAACCCGAACCCCTCCGCGTAGTTGTCCCGGGGAACGAACCGGGGAATGCCGTCGTCGACCGGATAGCCCGTCCCGCACCCGGCGCAGCGCAGCTCGGCCCCGTCAGGGAGGAGACCGGGGCGACGCGGCCCGGCACCGCCGGGAGGGGTGCCACCGCGACGCGGTCCGGCCCCGCCGGGAGGCGGGCCGTCACGGCGCGGCCCGGCACCGGCACCGTCGCCGTCGCCGTCACGGAGCGAACCACCGCACCGGGGACAGCGCAACGCGGGATGCCGGAGGTCACCGGTACCCGTGTCGGCCGTCACGTCTTCCGCAAAGGTCATCCGACCACCCGTTCAGCGAGAGAAAGTGCGGGGTCGTGACGTCGCGGCCGGTTTCCCGGCGTCCCGTCACGGGCGTCCGCCGGGTGGACGAGCACGCGCGCCGGTCGCCTGCGGCGAGCACGGGGTCGTGCCGTTCACCACGTTCGTTCACAAGCTCGCACGTCGTGGCCGCCGGGAGGCGTCCGGCGCTCCCCCGCGAGCAACGATCTTCGTGATCCTTGCCCAAGATTGGAGTTCGCCGCGACACGCCCCCCGGCGCGAACCGTCCGTGAGCGGCCGGGGTCGGTTACTCTCGGCGAGATCGCGGTAACGACCGGGAGCCGGACGCGCGGGCTCGCACGAGGACACGAGGCGTGGGGCGGTGATGACCGCCGGTGCCGCCGGTGCGCCATGAGCCGCCGGTGTCAGCGAGCAATGGAGGGCCCGATGTGCGGGATAGCCGGGATGGCGTCGATGTCGCACCCCGACCCAGGACTCGTCCGCGACATGTGCGAGGTGATCGCGCACCGGGGCCCCGACGGCTCAGGCTTCCACGAGGACGAGTACGCGGCGCTCGGCATGCGCAGGCTGGCGATCATCGACGTGGCGACGGGCGACCAGCCCGTCCACGGCGAGGGCGGCCGGGTCGTGTCGGTCTTCAACGGCGAGATCTACAACTTCGCCGAACTGCGGCGGGACCTGGCGGGCCGGGGCCACCGGCTGCGCTCGGCGGGCGACTCGGAGTGCCTCGTCCACCTCTACGAGGAGTACGGCGTCGACATGGTCCACCACCTGCGCGGCATGTTCGCCTTCGCCGTCTGGGACCGCGACCGGCGGCGGCTGGTCCTGGCCCGCGACCGGGTCGGGAAGAAGCCGCTGTACTGGAGGTCCGACCACGCCTCGATCTGGTTCGGCTCGGAGCTGAAGTCGCTGGCCCGGGATCCCGGCATGCGCCGCGAGATCGACCCCGTGGCGCTGCACCACTACCTGACCTACCGCTACGTCCCCGCGCCATGGTCGATCTACCAGGGCGTGCACAAGCTTCCCCCGGGCCACGTGCTGGTCTGGGAACGGGGGCGGGTCACCACGCACCGCTACTGGGAGCTGGACCGCACCCCGCGAGCGGTGACGGACGAGCGCGAGGAGGAGGAGCGCCTGCGCGAGCTGATCCTGGAGGCGACCCGGATCCGCATGGTGAGCGAGCGCCCCATCGGGGCGTTCCTCTCGGGGGGCGTCGACTCGTCCGCCGTGGTGGCGGCCATGGCCATGCAGAGCCGCGAGCGGGTCAAGACGTTCTGCGTCGGCTTCGAGGACAGCCGCTACGACGAGCGTTCCGAGGCCCGGCTGGTCGCCGAGCGCTACTCCACCGACCACCACGAACTCGTCGTGACGTCCGACGTCCTCGGCGTCCTGCCCCTGCTCGCCTGGCACTTCGACGAGCCGTTCGCCGACTCCTCGGCCGTCCCCGGCTTCTACGTGGCGCGGCTGAGCCGGTCGCACGTCACCGTCGTGCTCAACGGCGACGGCGGCGACGAGTGTTTCGGCGGCTACCGGCGCTACGCCCTGATGAACCAGGCGGCCAGGATCCCGGTCATGCCCCGTGCCCTGGCGGCGCTGTCCGCCCGCGCCGGCACGCTCATCACCGAGCGGAGCGGGTACGGATCGCGGGGCAGGCACCTCGGCCGCGTCATGCGGTTCGCCGCCGAGCCCCCGTCGCGGCGCTACGCCGGCCTGATGTCCTGCTTCACTGCCGGTCAGAAGGCCGAGCTCTACGGTCCCGCGCTCCGCGAGCGGCTGGCGGGGGTGGACAGCCACGGGCTGCTGGAGGGAGCCTTCAGGAACTCGTCCGCGGCGACCGCCCTCGGCCGTGTCCTGGACGTCGACACGACCACCTACCTCCCGTACGACCTGCTGGTCAAGGTGGACGTCACCACGATGGCCAACTCGATGGAGGCCCGTTCACCGTTCCTGGACCATCGCCTGATGGAGTGGGCGGCGGGGCTCCCGGACTCGCTGAAGGTCCGCGACCGGCGGACCAAGCTGCTGCTCAGGCGGGCGGTCGCCCCCTGGCTGCCCGGCCGGCTCACGCACCGCCCCAAGCAGGGGTTCGGCGTGCCGCTCGCCACCTGGCTCCGGGGCGAGCTGCGGGAGCTCTCCCACGACGTGCTCACCGACGGCGCCGCCCGCGGCAGGGGGCTGTTCCGGCAGGAGGTGGTCCGGGACCTGCTCCGGCGGCACGCCGAGGGAGCCGACCACGGCGACCGGTTGTGGGCGCTGCTGCAGTTCGAGCTCTGGCACCGGGCGCACGCCGTCCCGGACGGCCCCGTCATGGCGGGGGCCGGATGCCCGGGGCCCTGAGGATGCCCAGGCCCCCGAAGACGGCCAGGACCCCGAAGACGCTCAAGACCCTGAGGACGTCCACGGTCCAGGAGACGGCCGGGGCCCCGGACAGGAGCGCGGCCCTCACCCAGACCGTCCAGACGATGGCCAGCCACGTCCTGCGGCTGACCCTGGCGGCGCTGACGGGCGTCCTGATGGCACGCACCCTCCAGCCCGAGGGCCGGGGCGTCTACGCGATGCTCGCGACCACCGGCGGGATCGCGGTCGTCCTGGGCAACCTGTCGATCGGCAGGTCACAGATCGCGCTGTGGCGGGACCCCTCCCGGCACCGCGCCCTGGCGGGCAACGGCCTGCTCCTCGGCCTGCTCCTCGGGCTCGCCTCCGCCGCGGTCACCCTGGCGGTCGTGCCCGCGTTCGTCCCCCTTCCCTCGCCCCATCTGCTCGTCGTCGCCCTGCTCGCGGTGCCGTTCGGCGTCGCGGCGGTCAACCTCAACGGGATCGCGCAGCTGCGGTCCCGCAACGACCTGGTCAACCGGGGGGTCGTCGCGTCCGCGCTCGTCCTGAACCTGCCGATCCTGGCGCTCGCGGCGACGGGGAACCTCACCGTCACGGCGGTGGTCGTCTGCTGGACGGCCGCCGTGAGCGCGCCCTTCTGGCTGCTCCTGCGGCCGCTCGGCCTCCGCTCCATGCGCGTGGAACCGGCACTCGCCCGCCGCCAGCTCGCCCTGTCGTCGCGATACCACATCGGGCTGGCGGCGTTCCACCTCCTGCTGACGGCCGACGTCTTCCTGCTGGGCGCCCTCGTCTCGCCCGCCGAGGTGGGCCTGTACACCGTCGGAGGAGCGTTCCTGACCTTCTCGCGGGTGCCCGCCGACGCTGTGGCCCAGGTCGCGCTCCCCCGCCAGGCGGTCGAGGACGAGCGCGACGCGAGGGACGTCAGCGTCCGCGTCCTGCGGCTCAGCCTGCTGCTGTCGGCCGTCTCCGCCTGCGCGCTGGCGGCCGCCTCGCCCGTGCTCGTCCCCCTGCTCTACGGCACCGCGTTCGCCGGCAGCGTGACGCCGATACTCCTGCTGGCCCCCGGCGTGGTCGCCCTGTCGCTGCTCCGGCCGGTCGAGCAGTATCTGGTGCGGCTGGGCCGCCCGATGACCATGACCGCCGTCGCCGTCGCCGCCCTCCTGGCGAACCTGGCGCTGAACGCCCTCCTCATCCCACGCTGGGGGGCCGCGGGCGCCGCCCTGGCCGCGAGCGCCTCCTGCGCCGCGATGGCGGCGGCCGAGATCACCTGGTTCGCCAGGAGGACCGCGACGGGGGTGCCGGAGCTGCTGCCGCGGCTCTCCGACCTGCGTTCGGTGATCTCGGCGTTCTCCCGCGCGGGCCACCCCGCGCGGGCCGTGCCCCGCACCGGGCCGTCCGGGGAATTTCGAGGTATCCGCGGGCAAAGGAGAAAGAGCTGGTAAGACCCAGGTGTCCCGGCTGGATCACGTTTAGGTAGGGAGTAGGGAAAACATCGCGCCATCCTCGTGATGGTGTCGGCGGACGGATCTGGCGGAGAACTAGTTTCTCCGACGTGAGCCAGGCCTGTCCCCAAGGAGCCTCTATGAAGCCAGACGGCCGGATTCGTGTCATGGAGATCATCGCGCGGATGAACGTCGGCGGGCCCGCGACCCAGGTCTCGGGACTCCACGAGCGGCTGAACCGCGAGGAGTTCGACCACCGCCTCTACACCGGCCACGTCGACGGCCACGAGGGCGACCACCTGCTGCTGCACGACGTGCGGGAACCGGTGCACCGGGTCCCCGGTCTCGGCCGCCCCGTCAACCCCGGCGACGACTACCGCGCCCTGCTCTGGCTGGTCGGCGCGATGCGGGAGTTCCGCCCCGACATCGTCCACACCCGCACGGCCAAGGCCGGCGCGCTGGGGCGGATCGCCGCCCGGCTGTCCCGCGTCGGCTCGGCCCGGGTGCACGTCTTCCACGGTCACCTCCTGCGCGGTTACTTCTCCCCGGTCAGACGCGGCCTGTACGTGGGCTCGGAACGGGTCCTGGCCTCCATGTCGGACCGGCTGGTGACGGTGGGTGCCCAGGTCAGGGACGAGTTGCTCCAGGCGGGGATCGGCCGTCCCGGGCAGTACGTCGTCATCCCGCCCGGCGTGCGGCAGAGACGGGTCCCCGAGCGCGGCGCGGCCCGCGCGGCGCTGGGAATCCCGCAGGACGCGCCCGTGGTGGCGTACGTGGGCCGTCTCACCCAGGTGAAGCGGCCGGACCGGTTCGTCGCCGTGGCGCACGCCGTGCTCGGCCGCATCCCGGGCTGCCACTTCGTCGTGTGCGGCGGCGGCGAGCTCGGGCGGCAGGTCGAGCGGGACGCCGAGACCATCCGCGACTCCTTCCACCTGCTCGGCTGGCGCGGGGACGTGGAGACGGTCTACGCCGCCGCCGACGTGGTCCTGCTGACCTCGGACAACGAGGGCACCCCGGTCACGCTCGTCGAGGCGGGAATGGCGGGCACCCCCGTGGTCTCCACCCGGGTGGGAAGCGTCGCCGAGGTGGTCAGGGACGGGCACACCGGCCTGCTGTCGGGCCTCGACCCGGAGGAACTGGCGGCGCACACCGTCCGCCTGCTGTCCGATCCCGGCCTCGCCCGCCGGATGGGCGGCGCGGGCCGCGACTGGACGGCGTACGCGTTCTCCCTCGACCGCCTCGTCGCCGACACCGAGAACCTCTACCGGGCGCTGTGCGAGACGCGCGGCCGTCACCTGCTCACCCAGGGGAACGGCCGATGAGAGTGCTGGTGACGGGCGGCGCCGGGTTCATCGGCGCGCACACCTGCCGGGCGCTGGCGGCCAGGCCCGACGTCGGGAACATCACGGTGCTGGACGACCTGAGCAGCGGGGACCTCGCCAACCTCGACGGCGTCGAGGCCGACGTCGTGGTCGGCAGCGTCCTGGACCGGGACCTGCTGACGGACCTGGTGGCCGGTGTCACGCACGTGATCCACCTCGCCGCCCGGCCGTCGGTGCCCCGGTCGCTGGCCGACCCGCTGACCTCGCACGCCGTCAACGCGACCGGCACCCTGTACGTGCTGGAGGCCTGCCGCGCCGGCAGGCCGCACCTGATCCTCGCCTCGTCCTCCTCGGTGTACGGCGACCATCGCGAACCCCGCAAGCACGAGGACCTGCCCACCAGGCCGCTCAGCCCGTACGGGGCCGGCAAGCTCGCCGCGGAGGCGTACGCCCTCGCCTACGCGCACAGCTACGACCTGCCGGTGCTGCCGTTCCGCTTCTTCAACGTCTACGGCCCGCTGCAGAGCGCCGGGCACGCGTACGCGGCCGTGATCCCGGTGTTCGTCTCCGCCGTGCTGCGGGGCGAGCCGGTCCCGCTGCACGGCGACGGCGGCCAGGCGCGGGACTTCACCTACGTGGGGTCGGTGACCGAGGTCCTCGCCGACGCGGCGGCGCGGCGGGTGACGAGCACCAGGCCGGTGAACCTGGCCTTCGGGACCCGCGTCTCCCTGCGGCACCTGATGGACCTCCTCTCCGAGATCCTCGGCCGGGTGGTGGAGCCGGTCTCCCTGCCGCCGCGCAGGGGCGACGTCCGGGAGTCCCGGGCCTCCACCCGCCTGCTGCGCGAGCTGTTCCCCGGGGCGCGCCCCGTCTCCCTGGAGGACGGGCTCCGCACGACGGTGGCCTGGTTCGAGGAGGCGCGGGCCGCGAGCGTCGAGGTGGGGGCCGGCGTACAGGCGTGAACGGCCGCCCCCCGCCGACGACAGAGATCTCTCCAAACACACGATGAGGAGAAGCCCGTGAGCGAGACACCACCAACCAGCTATCTGATAACGGGCGGCAGCGGATTCATCGGCTCGCACCTGGCCGACGCCCTGCTCGCCCGCGGCGACCTCGTCGTCGCCCTGGACAATCTCTCGACGGGACGGCTGGAGAACCTCCGGCCGCACCCGAACCTGCGTTTCGTGCACGGTTCGGTCCTGGACGAGCTCATGATCGACGAGCTGGTCCACCGGTGCGACGTCGTCGTCCACCTGGCGGCCGCGGTCGGCGTCAAGCTGATCGTCGAGCAGCCGCTGCGGTCCCTGACGACCAACATCCGGGGTTCGGAGATCGTCATCGAGGCCGCGCACCGGTACCGGAAGAAGATCCTGATCACCAGCACGAGCGAGATCTACGGGAAGAACTCCTCGGGCGCGCTGCGCGAGGACGCCGACCGCGTCCTCGGCAGTCCCGCCGTGGTCCGCTGGGCCTACAGCACCTCGAAGGCCGTCGACGAGATCCTCGCCAACGCCTACCACAAGGAGCGCGGCCTGCCGACGATCATCGTCCGCCTGTTCAACACGGTGGGCCCTCGGCAGAGCCCGAGCTACGGCATGGTCATCCCGAGCCTCGTCCGGCAGGCGCTCTCGGCCGTCCCGCTGACCGTGTTCGGCGACGGCACCCAGACCCGCTGCTTCGCGCACGTCGCGGACGTCGTCGACGCGCTGCTCAGGTTGCTCGACGAGGACGCGGCGATCGGCGAGACCTTCAACATCGGTTCCGGCGGCGAGGTGAGCATCATGGAGCTGGCGAAGCTCATCATCGAGTTCACCGGATCAACCTCGGGCATCGACCTCATCCCCTACTCCGAGGCCTACGAGCGGGGGTTCGAGGACATGGTCCGCAGGGTCCCCGACACCACGAAGCTCAGCGCGCTCACCGGCTGGGTCCCGCGGCGGAGCCTCGACGAGATCCTCACCGAGATCATCAGGGAGGCCTCCGGGGAGCCGGCGGCGTTCACCCCGTGAGCGGGACCATCGCCCTCGCCTCGGGAGTGGCCTGCGCGCTCAGCGCCGCGGCCGTCGTCCCGCTGAGACGTCTCGCGATCCGCTGGGACCTCACCGACGACCCCGGCGGGCACAAGGCACACGCCCGCCCGACCCCGTACATCGGCGGCATCGCGATCGTGGCGGGCACCGCCGTGCCCGCCCTGGCCGTCCTCGGCCTCGCCGACCCGCAGATCACCGCGATCCTCCTCGCCGCGGCCGCGGTGGCCGTCCTCGGCCTGATCGACGACATCGCCCCCCTGACGGCGGTCACCAGGCTGGCGGTGGAGGCCACGGTCGCGGTCGGGGTGGTGCTCTCCGGTGTCCAGGCGACCGTGACCGGGACGTGGCTGGACGGCGTCCTCACGGTGGCGTGGATCGTCGTGATGACGAACTCCTTCAACCTGCTGGACAACATGGACGGCGCGCTGGGCACCGTCACCGCCGTCACCGCCGCCCTCCTGGCGGTCACGGCCCTGGTGCGGGGCCACCCGGAGCTCGCGCTGCTCCTGTGCGCGCTCACCTGCGCGTGCCTGGGGTTCCTGCCGTACAACTGGGAGCCCGCGAGAGTGTTCATGGGCGACTCGGGGTCGCTGTTCATCGGGTTCACGCTGGCCTGCTCGGCGGTCGCCCTGACCGTCGGCCGCCCGCCGGACGCGACGGTCGCCGGGCTGTTCCTGCCGACCTTCCTGGCGACCGTCGACACCTGCGTGGTCGTCGCCTCCCGCGTACTGGCGGGCCACTCGCCGTTGCGGGGCGGCACCGACCACGTGTCACACCGGCTGCGCCGTACCGGCCTGGGGGCCCGCGCGGTCGCGGCGGCGCTCGGCGCGATCGCGGCGCTCTCCGGCGTCCTCTGCCTGGCGACGGCCCTGGGCCGCGTCTCCCCGTTCGTCGCGACGGCCACGGCCTGCGCGATCGCCGCCGTCCTCATCTTCCTGCTGCGAGGCGTGGGCGCACCCGCCCTCTCCCCCGCGCCCGTCCAGAAAATCCGCGAAAGGCGGCCCTGACATGGAACTTCTCTACTGCACGCGGTTCGTGCGCAGGAACTGGCCCCTCATCCTCCTGGCGCTGTTCCTGGCGGCGGGCGTGGCGACCACCGTCACGGCCGGCATGCCGCCGAGGTACGTCGCGACGATCTCCATGCTGGTCTCGGGCCACGACAGGGAGGGAAGCCTCTCCACCGCCTACCAGGCGGGGATGCTGTCGGCGCAGCGGGTGCACTCGTACGCGACCCTTCTCTCCAGCCGGCGGGTGGTCGGCCAGATCACCGGGAAGGACGACGTGGAGCGCCTGCAGGAGAACATCACCGCGGAGGCCGTCCCCGGCACCGTGCTGCTGCGCGCCACGGTCGGCGATCCCGACCCCCGGCGGGCCGCCACCCTGGCCAACGCCCTGGGCGAGCGCTTCGCCGAGCTCATCGACCAGATCGAGCGGCCCACTCCCTCCAGCCGTCCCATCGTGAAGGTCACGCTGGTGGACCGGGCGGAGGTCCCCGAGGTGCCGGTCAGTCCCCGGCCGATGGTCAACCTGGTGATGGCCCTGCTGATCGCCCTGGTCCTGGTGACGGCCTTCATCGTCGCCCGTGACCGCCTGGACACCACCGTCAAGTCGACGGAGACACTGCGGCAGGCGTCGGGCAGCTCGGTCCTGGGCATCATCGGATACGAGCGGGACGCGCGGCGCCACCCCCTCATCGTGCGCAACCGGGGCCGGTCGTCCAGGTCCGAGGCGTTCCGCACGCTCCGCACCAATTTGCAGTTCATCGGCGTCGACCGGCAGCCGAAGTCGCTCGTGGTCACCAGCTGCCTGCCGGGCGAGGGGAAGTCCTCGGTCTCCGCCAACCTGGCGATAGCCCTGGCCCAGGCCGAATGGCGGGTCATCCTGGTGGACGGCGACCTGCGTCACCCGACCATCCCCCACTACCTCGGCATCGAGGGGACGACGGGCCTGACGGACGTGCTGATCGGCAAGGTCCGGCTGAACGAGGTCATCCAGGTCTGGGGTGAGCCCGGCATGTCGGTCCTGCCGAGCGGGCAGATCCCGCCGAACCCGAGCGAGCTGCTCGGCTCGGACGGGATGCGCGAGGTGCTGGCCAGGCTGACCGAGACGTACGACATGGTGATCATCGACGCGCCGCCGCTGCTGCCGATGGCCGACGCCGCGACGCTCGGCGCGCTCTGCGACGGCGCCCTTCTCGTCACCCGTCACGGCAGGACGCGGCGGGAACACATGGTCCGCGCCACGGAACTGCTGGCGTCGGTCAACGCCCGGGTGGTGGGGACCGTCCTGAACTTCGTCCCGCCCAAGGACAGCACGTACCTCGGCTACGGCTACGGCTATGGCTATGGCTACGGGGGGAGGTCCGAGGTCACGCCCACGGTCACGTCCGGGGTCAGGCATTCCGTGAACGTGTGAGCAGCCGCAACGGGGCGGCGAGTTCCCTCGCGATGCTCCGTCCGGCCGCCCGGTAGGCCAGCCGGGACCTCCCGTAGGGGTCGGCGATGTCGGGCTCGTCCACCCGCACCAGCCCGCGCAGGGCCCGCGCCTCGTCGACCAGGGCGCGGGCCCTGCGCACGGGATCGCGGTGCCGGACGATCCGCTCGGGCGGCACGGCCCTCACCAGCGTGCCGAACTCGGCGATGGTGAAGGCCCGCGCGGCCGCCGCGCGGTACAGGGCCACCGACCGCGCGCGGTGCCCGCCGGTGGCCGTGAGCACCAGGTCCGCGTCGGCCACCAGCCCGGGGACGAGGAGACGGGCGCCGAAGCCCTCGGGATCCCCGCCGAGCCGTACCAGCGTCCGCCGGGCGTGCGCCGTCATCTCCAGGCCGGGCCGGGCGTGGGTGCCCGCGCTGATCACCTGGAGCGCCGGGCACGGCCCGAGCGCCGAACGGGTCAGCCGCTCGGCGAGCGGGGAACGGCAGATGTTGCCCGTGCACACGAACAGGACACGGAAGCGGACACTCTCCCGGGGCGCCGGCGCCTTCCCCGCGTCCCTCCAGCAGCGCGGGCCGCAGTCCTCGTGTCCGGGCAGGACGTCCTCCCCGGTCGTGAGGCCGCGCGTGATCCCGGCGTCCTCCGGTGAGGCCCTCGTGCCGAGAAGGTGGATCGGCTCTCGTGCACCATCACTCACGGCGCACCGCCGTTCGCCCTTCACACCTGCGCGCGCGACGGACCGTACGGCGGACGATCTTCGTTCCCATCAGGGACCGCAACCTCGCGGGTCCTCGGTGACACGGGTTCGCTGCGGCCGGACGAGCGGCTGGACGGGCACCAGCGGCGGCTCCGGCGAGGCGACCTCGGTGAGGTCGAACTCCAGGGACCTCGACTGCCCGGGGGCGAGCTCCAGCATCGTCGAGTAGACGGGGTGGGAGCGCTCCGTCCCCCTGACGACGGCCGTCCGCTCGCCGTCGAGCCTGACCCCGGTCATCCGGCCGCCGACCCCGCCGTACAGCGACACCCACAGCAGGTTGGAGCCGGGAGCGTGCGGCAGCCGGGAACGGTCGAGCCGCCCGGTGACGTAGGAGGGCAGGCCGCCCTCGGGGGTGTCGTTCCCCAGCCGGATCCGCACGGTCGAGGAGCGCAGGCCGTCCCGGCAGGGACCCAGCGCGTAGTCCAGGGAGCGGTTCAGGTAGTAGTCGAGCTTGCCGCCGGCGGAGTTGTTGACCACCAGTCCCGCGAACGGTCCCGGCCGTGACGGCAGCACGCCGCCGATCGGGGTGCCGGCCAGGATCCGCTGTTCCCCGGCGTGGCGGCTCCAGACCTGGATCCGCCGCTCGCCCGCCATGCGGCCCATCACGGACAGCAGCGCCGCGGGGTCGGCCGACGACCCGGGCAGCGCCTCGCCGACGGCGCCGGCGATCCCCAGGAGGAAGCGTTTGCGCGCCACCGGGTCGGTGTAGCGGGCGTAGGCCGCCCGCTCGGTGAGGTCGACGACGTTCTCCCCGGTCACCTTCTCCCCGCCGGGCAGGGTGACCGGGCCGATCAGCCGGAGCAGGTGGGCGAGCCCGTCCGGGTCGACGGCCACGGCGCCGTCGAGCCGCGTACCGGCCCGCCTCTCCCACAGCCCGGCCCAGGTGGCGGCGGCGTACGGGAAGTGCGGCGAGAGGTTGGAGACGGACAGTGTCCTGGCCGCCCCCGGCCCGTAGCGCCGCAGGAACTCCCGGCCGTGGTCGGCGACGGGCACGGGACTCGTGAGCAGGCCGGTGTCGGCGGACAGCCGCTCGACGGCGATCCGGCCCCGGTCGGCCCTCAGGATGCCGAAGGCTCCCACCAGCCCGCCGGTGCCGCGCGCCTCGGCGTTGGTCTGGAAGGCCAGGAAGTAGCGGCGCGGGCCGTCACCGCCGAGCATCGGGGGGAGCAGCGCGGCGGCGGTCGCCGCGTCGCCCAGCCCGGCACGCAGCCGGTCGATCTCGCGCAGCGCCGTGCCGCGCGCCCGGTCCAGCCGGTCCACGCCGGTGTGCGCCGGGACGGCCGCCAGGCCAGCGGTCACCCGCGCGAGCCGGGCCACGGCGTCGCCGAGGACCGGCGCCGACCTCTCGGCCGCGGCCAGCAGCCGCGCCGGGCCGCCCGGGGAGGACGTGCCCGCCGCGACGAACGCCGCACCGGCCCGCTGGACGCCGTCCAGCACGTCGGTCAGCTCCGCGACCCCCCCGGCCAGCGCCCGGACGGTCGTCGCGGCGTCCCCCAGCACCGGGACCCGGGTGAGCAGCGACCAGTCCGCGCCGGCGGTGAGCCGCCGCGCCTCGGCCGCGTGCCGCCGCGCCTCGGCGAGCGGTCCCGCCATGAGGCCCGGCTCGCTCACGCTCGCCACCGCGCGCAGCCGGAGCAGCGCGCTCTCGGTCGCCTCCAGGTGGTCGCGCACGCTCAGCCCGAGGTGGGCGGCCCAGCTTCCGGCCGGTACGGCGACGGCGAGCAGGCAGGTCGTGACAACCCGCCGGCGCCTTCTGGGCGGTACCGGGTCGGACGGCGCCAGGCCCGACGCCACCGAGCCGGAGGGCACCGGATCGGACGTCGCCGGGCCGGAGGGCACCGGACGGGGCGGCGTCGAGTTAGACGGCGGCACTGGAGGATCGGCGGCGTCGCACGGAGATCAGGATGCCCACGGCTCCGACGACCAGCAGGCCACCGCCCACCGCGGCCACGGTCGTCAGGGGCGCTCCGGTGAAGGGCAGCCCGCCGCCGTCGCCCGTCTTCAGCGAGGCCTCGCGCACGCACCCCCCGGCGCCCTCCCCGCAGCCGTCACCGCAGCCGTCACCGCACCCTCCGAAGCCGTCACCGTCATCGTCGCCGAAGCCGTCGCCGTCCCCCGTGTCGTCCTCGGCGTCGGCGATGAGGCGCGCGAGGCTCCCCGCGGCGATGGCGAGGGACTCCGCGGCGGAGGCGAGCCTCGCGGCGGCCTTCGCGATCTCCTCGGCCTCGGCGGCCACCCGCTCGGCGCCGGCGGCCACCACCGCGGCGGCGGGGTCGAACGGCGCCGCGAGAACCGCGAGGCTCCCGGCCTCACTGGCGATGTCCCCGGCCCTGGAAGCGATCTCCCTGGCTCTCCTGGCGATGTCCCTGGCCCTGGCGGCGATCTTCTCGGCCTGGGCGGCGAGCGACGCGGCGTAGGAGCCGTCGCCCGCGGCACCGGAGCGAACCTCTCCGGCGGCGGCCTCCCGCGCCGCGGAGGCGAGCCTCGCGGCGACGGGCGCGACCCCCGTCGCGGCGGGCGCGACCCTCGCCGCACCGGCGTCTCCGTCCCGCGCGGCGCGGAGCTCCGCCCTCGCCGAGGCGATGGAGGCCCGCTGCGGGCCGAAATTGGCTCCCCCGACGACGCCGGCGATGTTCTCCACGGCGGTGGCGATGTTCTCGGCCGCCCGTGAGACCGCCTCGGCCTCGTCGGCGATGCCCTCGGCGTCGGCGAGGATGTCCTCGGCGTCGGCGGCGAGGAGCGCGGCGGCGAAGGCGAAGTCGACGGACGGTGGGTACGGGGCGGCGGCCGATGTCCGGTAACCGGCTTCAGCGGTCGCCGCCCCGCCCGCTCCGATCGCCGTGCTGCTCCCGGCCACCACCGCGAGAAGAACGGACAGGATGAATTTTCCGGCCATTTCGGGCTCCTCATGGCGCATATGTCGGATCAGGAACAGACGCTTTTGAACACAAACGACATGGCTCCAAAACCCGTTATATTTGCCCAACCGAAAAACCGTCCGCCCGGCTCACGCTCCTTACCGAATGATCGCCGACTGTTCTCTGATCGTTTATGGTGACAAGACGGTGCGCTCCGGCCGGGGCCGGGCGGCGTCGGACGAGGTCACGGCGCTGCCTCGACCCGATAGACGGGACCCGACAGGCTGAGCGCGTACAACTCGCCGTCGTGGTCCTGGCCGAAGGACGACAGCCGCTCCACCGTGCCGAGGTCGTCGCCCCGCCCCTTCCCGCCGGGGGGCGCGGCCTTCACCCAGCCCGCGCAGAAGTCGCCGTAGACGAACCGCCCCTCCAGGCCGGGGATCTTCTTACCCCGGTAGACGTATCCGGCGATGACCGAGCAGTTGCCGCCCTCGCCCAGCGGATACTCGATGACCGGGTCGACCGTGCCCTCGCCGTCGCCCCCCTCGAAGGGGTGGGCGCCCTCCCTCAGGTTCCAGCCGTAGTTGCGGCCGCCCTCGCCCTCCGGCTCGAAATCGACCTCCTCCCAGGCGTTCTGGCCGACGTCGCCGATCCACATGTCGCCGGTCCTCGCGTCGAAGGTGAACCGCCAGGGGTTGCGCAGGCCGTACGACCAGATCTCCGGCCTGGCGCCCCGCCTGCCGACGAACGGGTTGTCGCGGGGGACCTCGTACGGGGTGCCGCGCGGGTCGATCCTGAGGATCTTGCCGAGCCAGGTGTCCAGCTTCTGGCCGTTGCCCTGCGGGTCTCCCCCACTGCCGCCGTCGCCGAGGGCGATGTAGAGGTGCCCGTCGGGCCCGAAGGCGAGCTGCCCGCCGTTGTGGTTGGCGTACGGCTGCCGCTGGGTCAGCACGTCCCTGCGGCCGGTCGCCTCTCCGTCGGAGAAGGCCCATTCGGTGAGGTGGGTGTGCCCCTCGCGGTCGGTCCAGTCGAGATAGAGGAAGTCGCCGCCGGGGTGGAAGGCCACCCCGAGCAGCCCCTGCTCGTTGCCCGTGCTGATCTCCTTGGAGAGGTCGACGACGGGTGCCTCGGCGACCTTCCCGTCCCGCACCGCGCGCAGCCGTCCCGTCTGCTCGGCGATGTAGAGCGTCGGATCGTCCTTGCGCACGGCCATCGCCACCGGCATGTCGAGCCGGGCGAACTCGGCGAAGCGGACCTTCGGGGCGGCCTCCGTCCCCGTCTCCCCGGTGGGTTCCGGCCGCGAGACCGTGGGCGAGACCGAGGGAGGGACGGACGCGGACCCGGTGGTCCCGGTGGTCCCGGTGGTCCCGGTGGAGGAGCAGGCGACCAGCGCCGCGCTCAGCAGGGCCAGGCCCCATCCTGTCCGGCGTCCTGTCCGGGGGGAGATCGGCACGGTTCTCAGCCTCCTGTTGTTCGTCGCCTGCATCAGATGATCACCTGTACGCGCCCGGCACCCCGAAGGTTCCAGCCGCGCCGGGCGTTTCCCGTACGCCCTGCCCTCCCCCTTCCGCGTACGGCCATTCTCCCCGGCTTGTCAGCGCCGTCGCCCGGCCCCGACGCGTCAAGCGACCGGGCGGCGGCTCCGACGTCCCCCGCGGGCCGTGACCGTCAGGGCGACGGCGGTGATCACGGAGAGCAGGCCCCAGGCCGGTACGAAGCTGCCGGTCAGATCCCTGAGCAGGCCGAGAGCGGGCGGCGCCAGGACGACGGCGACCTGGTTGACGGCCATGGCCAGGCCGAGGGCGAATCCCGTCCTGCCCCGTGGCGCCGATTCGGCCAGGTAGGCGACCCACGGGCCGTACCAGCCGATCCCGAAGAACCCGAGCCAGACGAACAACAGGCAGGCCGCCGCGGGCGAACGCCCCAGCGGGGTCATCAGGGCCGACATTCCCGCGATCACGGCGACCATGCAGGCCAGGACACAGACGTAGCGCCCGGACCCGCCGCGGTCGCTCCAGGCCGCCAGACAGACGCGGCCGGCAACACCCGCCCCCTGGGTCGCCACCAGGACGAGGGCCGCCGGACCCGCCTCGACGGCCGTCACCTCGTGGAGATACAGCACGGTCAGGACGCCTATGCCGCTGTGCACCGAGACCAGGCTCATCCCGGACCAGATGATCTTCGTCATGGACGGTTCACGGAGCATCCGCAGCCGGGCACCGAACCACGACGTGAGCGAGACGCGCGGCTCCGGGTCATGGGGAGCGCTGTCCCGAGAAGGGCTGTCCCGAGGAGCGCTGTCCCGGGCAGGGCTTTGAGCGGGCGGCCGACGGTAGAGGCACACGAAGGTGACGGCTCCCAGCAGCGCGACGAGCGCACCGGCCACGAGCGTCACCCGCCAGCCGAGAGCGGCGGCGAGGACGGGGAGCACGGCCGCGGCGAGTACGCCGCCCAGCGGCAGGCCCGCCTGGCGGATTCCCATCGCCAGCCCCCGCTGGGACGCGTCAAACCAGGACGCCACCGACTTGCTGCCACCGGGCTGAACGGTGCTGTAGCCCGCGCCGACGACCAGCAGGACAAGGAGCAGGGACACGTATCCCGACGCCAGGCTTCCCGCCCCCAGGCTCACGGCGACGACACAGGCGCCTGCTCCGACGACCCAGCGCTCGTCGTAGCGGTCCAGCAGCTCCCCGGCCACCAGTAACCCGGCCAGGGGAACCAGCTGGGCCGCCGAGAGCAGGAGACCCAGCTGAGCCGTGTTCAGGCTCAGATCACGTTGCAGGTGGACGCCCATCGCCCCGATGCCCTGCACGAAGAAGCCCGAGGCGGCCTGGGTGAAGGTGGCGACACCGAGGACGACCCACCGGTACCGCCACGTGCGGCGCGCCGGCTCACCACCCCTCATCCGGCTCCCCGATCCGGATGGAGCGCCACAGGGCCGGTCAGGGGCGCGCGGCCGCCCGCCCGGTACGGCCGGGCACTCTTCACGGGCGCGCGGCCGATCACCCGGTACGGCCGGGCACTCTTCACGGGCGCCAGCACAGCGCGGGGTCGGGGTGGTCGAAGAAGCCGAGTTCCCGGTAGAGCGGCTCGCCCTCACGAGAGGCGTACAGGTCCACCCGAACGGCCTCACGTTCCCGGAACCAGCCGAGCAGGCCCCGCATGATCGCGCGGCTGTGACCACGCCGCCGGTACGCCGGATCGGTGACCACTCCGATCACGTGCCCGATGCGGCCGTTCGGTGAGTGCGGGCCGGGAAACCACTGCTCGACGGTGCCGATGCCGCAGGCGGCGAGGCCGTCGTCGCCGTCCACGACCAGGACGCACGCGTCGTCCTCCGCCAGTTTCGCCTTCAGGACCGCGGCGAGGGCCCCCCGCCAGCCGTCGCCCGCCGACGAGGGGTTGAAGAAGTCGCCGCCGAGGTCCTCGAACAGCAACGCCCGCAGTCGTACGAGTTCCGCGACGTCGTCCTCCGACGCCTGCCGTACATCGGTGTGGTGTGTCATACGGACAAGGCTGATGTAATGGTCTTATGCACCTCAACCCTTACGGCGAGGACGCGGTGAACCTGGCCGCGGACCTGGCCAACCGGCGCCCGGCGACCGCCGGGGAGCTCGCGGACCGCTGCCGCGCCGCCGGGCTCGTGCTGGAACGCCCGGTCACGTCGCGGGACCTGGACCGCACCCACGCCGTACTGGACGCGTGGGAGAAGGTCGTCGACGCCGCCGACGAGCGCGAGCGCGCCGAGCTGGTCAACCGCATGCTGGCGGAGTCCGCCGCCTACCCGCGGCTGACCGACCACGCGGGCGGCGGCTGGCACCTGCACTACCGCGACGACCGGAAGCCTCTCGGCTCCGTGCTGTTCGCGCTTTTCTCCGTGGGCACCGCGCTGCACCTGGCGGGACGGGGCATGCACCGGCTCCGGCGATGCGCCGTGACCGAATGCGTCACGATCTTCGCCGACACCTCCCGCACCGGGCGGCAGCGCTACTGCTCCCAGCGATGCGCCAACCGCGACGCGGTCCGCCGCCACCGCGCGAGCCACGCGGTCGGTTGACTCACACCTGCTCCTGCTCCAGCCACTCCGGCGGGACGGTCCTCGAAGAGCGAGTCGCGATCACCTGGCTTGCCGGACGGGAGCGGAGGGGCGCATGCCCGAGCCCTCCATGGCCGTCTGGAGACTGCCATCCTGTGTGGATGCGACAGGTGACCGTTCTCGGCAGTTGTGGTGCGTTTCCCGAGCCGGGCCGTGCCTGCAGCGGGTTCGCGGTGGACTGGGACGGATACCGCCTGCTCCTCGATCTGGGCTACGCCACGCTGCCGCGGCTGCTCGCGCACTGGCCGGACGGCGCGGTGGACGCCGTCGTCGTCACCCACGAGCACCCCGACCACTGCATCGACCTGCACGGACTGTTCCGGACGCGGTTCTACGGCGACCCCGGCGGCCCGCGGCTGCCGTTGTACTGCCCGCCGGGCGTGCTCGACCGGATCGGCGGCCTGGAGCCCGACGTCGACCTCCACGCGGTCTTCGACGTGCATCCGCTGCCCGGCGGTCACCAGGTGGGGCCGTTCGCCCTCACCGGATTGTCGCTGCCGCACTACGTGCCCAACGCCGGCATCCGCGTAGAGGCCGACGGGATCGCCCTGGCCTACACCGGCGACACCGGCCCGACTCCCGCGCTCGCCGAACTCGGGCGCGACGCCGACCTGTTCATCGTCGAGGCCACCGACCACGACGGCGAGGCCGACCGCCCCACCCGCAATCTGCTGACCTCCACGGAGGCCGGTCACTGGGCCCGCCGCGCGTGCGCACGCCGGTTGATGCTCACCCACTTCTGGCCGGGCAACGACAGGGCCGCCTCCGTGGCCGCCGCCCGGAAGGAGTTCGGTGGTGAGGTGCTGGCGGCCGAGGAAGGACTCACCGTCACACTCGGGCGGAACTCATGAACGAGTTGACGACGATTGTTCACCGGGACGAGTTGGACACCGATCCGGAGCACGCGGTGGCCGGCCGACCAGCCCAGTCGATGTCAGGTGTACTTGACACCACGGCAGGCGCCTCCTGCCGTGTCAGGTGTACTTGACTTCTCGGCGAAGGAAGGGCACCTCGTGCAGGCACACAACGAGACCGGGGACTATCGGGTCTCGATCGAGACGACCGTTCGACTCGTACTCTGGACATTCGCCTGGGTGGCGACCCTCGCCCTGGCCAAGTTCGGTCCCGGACTCCTATGGGATTCGCGGCAACCGGTGGCGAGCT
This sequence comes from Streptosporangium heterodermiicola, assembly GCF_051390675.1. NCBI lineage: Bacteria > Bacillati > Actinomycetota > Actinomycetes > Streptosporangiales > Streptosporangiaceae > Streptosporangium > Streptosporangium heterodermiicola. The sequence goes on along the minus strand of NZ_JBPJSR010000018.1, from coordinate 53,923 downwards.
GGGCCGCGGTCGCCGTCAACCTCGCCGTCGGCATCGGATGGATCGTCGCCTTCGCGCGCTTTCTCCGAGGACAGGACGAGGTGCAGCGGAAGATCGTGCAGGATGCGCTGACGGTCGCCCTCGGAGTGGGGTGGATCGGCGGTTTCGCCCACGTCGTCGCGGACGCCGCCGACCTCGTCGCCTACGACGTCGACATCGCAGCCCTCCCCGCGCTCCCAGGAGTCGTCCACTTGATCGCCGTCGTCGTCGGCAGGCTCGGATATCGATGAAGAACCTCATCAAGGACCTCCGGACCGAACGCGCCTGGACGCAGGCCGACCTGGCTCTACGCATCAGCGTGTCAAGACAGGCGATCAACGCGATCGAAACGGGGAAGTTCGACCCGAGCCTGCCGGTCGCCTTCCGTCTCGCCAAGCTGTTCGACCTGAGGATCGAAGAGCTCTCCTTCGACGACCAGTGAGACGATCGGTGAAGTGCCTCGGACGCGACCCGCGTGAGCCGGCCGGAGACATGGCCGCGAATCGTGCCGCGCCGACGGTTCCGGAATCGGGGGCACCGGTGCCGGCCGCGGCGTCATCGTCGCCGGAGTGTTCGCCGTTTGCCGCGGGCCCGCCCCGCCGACCCTGGCCCGGCCGCGTCGTCCCTAGACTGCAGGCATGCCAACCGCACTGATCACGGGGGCGACGGCCGGCATCGGCGCCGCCTTCGCCCGCCGCCTCGCCGCCGACGGATTCTCACTCGTCCTGGTCGCCCGCGACGAGAAACGCCTCGTCTCCGTCGCCGAGGAACTGCGCCTGCGGTACGGGGTGAGCAGCGAGGTGCTCACCGCCGACCTGGTGACCGACGAGGGTCTGGAGGCGGTGGAGCGGCGGCTCGGCGAGGGGGTCGACCTGCTGGTCAACAACGCGGGGTTCGGCCACCGGGGTCACTTCCTCGACGTGCCCGCGGAGGAGGAGCTGCGGATGCTCAAGCTGCACTGCGAGGCGGTGCTGCGGCTGACACTGGCCGCGCTGCCGGGGATGAGGGACCGTGACCGGGGCGCGGTGATCAATGTCGCGTCGGTGGCGGCGTTCTTCACCCGGGGCTCCTACAGCGCGTCCAAGGCCTGGGTGGTGAGCTTCAGCCAGGCCACGGCCATCGAGATGGCCGGGACCCGCGTGCGCGTCATGGCCCTGTGCCCGGGGTTCGTGCACACCGAGTTCCACGAGCGCGCCTCGATGGACAAGTCGGGCATCCCCGAGTTCTTCTGGCTGTCGGCCGACAACGTCGTCCGCGAGGCGATGCGCGACCTGGCGCGGGGCGTGCGGGTGAGCATCCCCGACCTGCGCTACAAGGTCATCGTCAGGGTCGGCAGGCTGCTCCCCCTCGGTTTGATCGGCCAGTTCTCGCGCCGCCTCGCCCGCCGCTGAGCGAAAGGCCGCTGAGGGAAAGGCCACTGAGCGAAAGCCTCCGAAGAAAGGCCCCGAGAGAGACCGGCCGGCGAAGACGAAAAAGAAGAAGACGGAAGGGCCCGCGCCACGGGAGGGGGTCGTGGCGCGGGCCCTTCCGGCCTGCGGTGGTGGTCGGGGCGAGCCTCGCGACCAGCGCGGTGGATCAGACGTGGGCGTTGGCCTCGTGACCGATCGCCAGACCCGAGACCGGGTCGAAGAAGTGCAGGTTGTGGGTGTCGACGATCAGCTCGATGTTCTGGCCGGGACGGACGTGGCTGCGGGAGTTGACCCGGGCGGTCCACAGCGACTTGTCGCCCACCAGCGGCAGCGTCGCGTCCTCCTCGCCGTCGTCGGCGGCGGCGGCCACGGTGTCCTGGTGCTGGACCGGCGGGGCGTCGATCAGGAACAACACGTTGATCTCGGAGCCCAGCTCCTCGGTGACCTCCGCGCGGACCGGCAGGCGGACCCAGCCGGAGGAGGAGCCGTTGGCGGCGATCGAGTCGTCGAAGTCGGAGGGGCGGATGCCCAGGATGATCTTCTTGCCGAAGTACTGGTCGAGGCCGCGCTTCTCGGCGAGGGTCTCGGTCGGCACCGGGAGCTTGAAGCCCGCGAACGCGACGGCCGCGCCGCCCTCGCCGCGCACCAGCTCGGCGTTGACGAAGTTCATCGACGGGGAGCCCATGAAGCCCGCGACGAACAGGTTGACCGGCTTGTCGAAGAGGTTCTGCGGGGTGTCGACCTGCTGGAGCAGGCCGTCGCGCAGCACGCAGACGCGGTCGCCGAGGGTCATGGCCTCGACCTGGTCGTGGGTGACGTAGACGGTCGTCACGCCCAGGCGCTCGTGCAGGGTGTTGAGGGAGGCCCGCATGGAGACGCGGAGCTTGGCGTCCAGGTTGGACAGCGGCTCGTCCATGAGGAAGGCCTGCGGCTCACGCACGATGGCGCGGCCCATGGCGACACGCTGGCGCTGGCCACCGGAGAGGGCGGCGGGCTTGCGCTTGAGGTACTGGTCGAGGCCGAGCATCTTGGCGGCCTCGCCGACGCGCTTGGCGATCTCCGCCTTGGGCATCTTGCGGAGCTTCAGGCCGAAGGCGAGGTTCTCCTCGACGGTCATGTGCGGGTAGAGCGCGTAGTTCTGGAAGACCATGGCGATGTCGCGGTCCTTCGGGGGCAGGTGGTTGACCACCCGGTCGCCGATGGAGATCTCGCCGCCGCTGATGTCCTCAAGCCCGGCGATCATCCGCAGGGCGGTGGACTTGCCACACCCGGACGGCCCGACCAGCACCATGAACTCCCCGTCCTTGATCTCAAGGTCGAGGCCGTTCACGGCTTTGACGCCGCCCGCGTAGATCTTGTCGACTTTGCTGAGAACAATGGATGCCATGGAAGTCCTTGTCGCCTCGGGCCAACCCCGCGTTCACCCGATATTGGATACGTTTTCATGCATCTCATCGGAAACGGACATCCGTGTCAAGAGTCTTCCCGGTTCTGGCCTGTCAGCAGGGCGGTTATCACCGCTTCGCACTGGATTCGGCCCGGAAACCATGATGGAATCGTTTCCATGAACATGCGTCGCACGACGATCAAGGACGTCGCCGGGGCGGCCGGGGTGGGGGTCGCCACGGTGTCCCGGGTCCTGTCGGGCGGCTCGGCCAGCCCGGAGACCAGAGAGCGGGTGCTGACCGTCGCCGCCCAGCTCGACTACCGGCCCAGCGCGCTCGGGCGCAACCTGCGCCAGCGGCGCTCGGGCGGGATCGGGCTGCTGCTGCCCGACATCACCGACACCTTCTACGGCCGGGTGGCCGACGGCGTGCTCGCCTGCGCGCGCTCGGCGGGCGAGCCGGTGATCGTGGGCGCGACCGGCGACGACCCCGAGCGCGAGGCCGAGCTGATCGGCATGCTGCTGGAGCAGGGCGTGGAGCGGGTGATCGCCATCCCCTCGGGCGACGGCGACAGCTGGGCGCCGACCCTGCGGGCCGGGGTGATCACGGTGTTCGCGTACCGGCTCTCGGCCGGGCGCGACGACATCCCCGCGGTGGTGGCCGACGACCGCGCGGGGGTCGGGACCGCGGTCGACTATCTGACGGGGCTGGGGCACCGGCGCATCGCCTATCTGGGCGGCCCGGGTCAGGCGCAGCGCCTGGCGGTCTTCAGGCAGGCGCTGGGGCCCCTCGTCGACGAGGAGCTGATCGTCGTCGCCCGGGGCAGCCGCGACTCCGCGTACGCCGCCGCCGCCGGGCTCTTCCAGCACCGGCCGGACCTGACCGCCGTGCTGGCCGGGGGCAACCTGCTGGGCGAGGCGGCCGTGCTGGCGGCGCGGGAGCTGGACCTGCGCATCCCCAGGGACCTGTCCCTGATCATGTTCGACGACGTGCCCTGGGCCGAGCTGTGCTCACCGCCGCTGACGGTGATCGCCCAGCCGGCCAGGGACATCGGCTACCGCGCCGCCGAGCTGGTGCTGCGCGGCGGCGCCAGGAGGCCGCGGGGCGTGCTGCTGCCCACCGAGCTGATCGTCAGGGGCAGCTGCGCGGCTAGAGGGACTTCTCGATCGCCGCGATGAGGGCGGGGTCGCCGGGCTCGACGTTCGGCCGGAACCTGCCCAGCACCTCCCCGTCCTTCGAGACGAGGAACTTCTCGAAGTTCCACTTGACGTCACCGGCCTCACCCTCGGCGTCGGGGGTGACGGTCAGCGCGTCGTAGAGGGGGTGCCGGTCGTCGCCGTTGACCTCGGTCTTGGCCAGCAGCGGGAAGTCGACGCCGTAGGTGGTGGAGCAGAATTCCTGGATCTCCTCGGCGGTGCCCGGCTCCTGGCCGTAGAACTGGTTGCACGGCACGCCGACGACGGTGAGGCCCCGGTCGCCGTAGGTCCGCTGGAGGTCGACGAGACCCGCGTACTGGGGGGTGAGGCCGCATTTGGAAGCGACGTTGACGACGAGGACGGCCTTGTCCCCGGCGAGCTCGGCGAGGGTGGTGGGCGCGTCGGAGAGGGTGTGGAGCGAGATATCACGGATTCCCATGAGCCGCACCCTAATCCCCCTGTCACATTTGAGAGTTATGCCGTCCAAAAAGTGAAATGTGACTGACGCCACAGGTGAGACGGCGCCCGCCTCACTAATGCTCTGATCATTCTCTTACCGATCTTTGACAGGACTCCTGACAGGCGCTGTCGACTGGCCCGCCGCCGAATCGCCGGGCATCGTGTCGGCCGTCCCCCGTACCCGAAGCACAGGGAGTCCCATGTCGACGCTACGCCGTACCGGTGTGCTGGTGATCACCTCGGTGCTCGCCCTCGGCACCACCACGGTCGCCCAGGCGTCCTCGGCAAGACCGGGCAACCAGGCCCTCGCCAAGCCCCTGGTGTCCGCGCACGGCTGGAACGGAAGCCAGTTCACCTGTCTCATCAGGCTCTGGACCAAGGAGAGCAACTGGAACCACCGCGCCCACAACCGCTCGTCGGGCGCGTACGGCATCCCGCAGGCGCTGCCCGGAGGCAAGATGGCCAGCGCCGGACGCGACTGGCGCACCAACCCCAGGACACAGATCAGGTGGGGGCTCGGCTACATCAAGCAGCGCTACGGCTCGCCGTGCCGGGCGTGGACGCACTTCACGGCGCGGGGCTGGTACTGATCGGCGGGCGGTGGCCTGAAACCCCATGGCAGGGTGATTTTCATACCGTCTCCCAGCATGGGTGATTCGCCGGTCGTAACCACCTCTTCGTCGAATCACCCGTAGATCCCGAAGATCGGGCAAACACCTTTCCTTCACGTGTCCCATCCGGTGTCCGGCGCGCTCTCGCGTACTAGAAAGCCGCCTAGAGAGATCGCCGCGGCGTCTCATGCCGGAAACAGGCCGGAGAGACCACGCGGACGTTCCCCGTCCGAGCCACGGACGCCGGATCGTCGGACGCCGGAGGGCACCACGTGCCCTCCCGCGCCTTCCGCACGCGGCCCGAGGACAAGGATCCATGTGAACAGCTACCGCGTTCTGCGCAACACCGTCATGACCGTGCTCACCGCCTCGGCGATGGTCGGTCCACCGACGACGGGGCAGGCTGACAGCGCCTCCGAGACGTCCAGGAAAGGGACGGCGAGGACGGTGTACCGCCTCACCTGGGCCACCCAGGTGAAGCCGAGGGTGAAAGCGGTCGCGAGGACCGCCAAGGGCAGGAACAAGACGATCGCCTATCGTCTCGTGTCCCGCCGAGCGTGGCCGCACAGCCAGTTCCGCTGCCTGGACAGTCTCTGGACCAGGGAGAGCAACTGGAACCACCGCGCGTACAACCACTCATCGGGTGCGTACGGCATCCCACAGGCGCTGCCCGGCTCGAAGATGGGCGGCAGCGGCAGGGACTGGCGCTACAACCCGATCACGCAGATCCACTGGGGTCTGAACTACATCAAGAGCCGCTACGGGTCACCGTGCGGCGCGTGGGGTCACTTCCGGTCGAGCAACTGGTACTGACCCGCACGGAGAGTGTCCAGGGGAAGGGAACACTCTCCTGACGCCCGGGGCCCCAGGGTCCCGGGCGTCACCCATCCCGGGCACCCCGGCCGCACCACACCTCGGCACCGGACGCCCGGACGCCCGGAGCCGCCTGGAGCCGCCCGGCCGCCTCGGGCAGGGCCTCGAAAAGCAGACCTCGGGAAGCAGTCCCCAGGAAGCAGTCCTCGGGGAGCAGACCTCAGGGCAGGTCGAGGGCGCTCAGGCCCAGCAGGAGTGCCTGCCGGTCACGGGTGGTCAGGCTCTCGTACGGCCGCGCGGCGCGCCGGTTCGTCTCCACCTCGATCCGGTCGCGGGCGGGCCCCGGGGGTAGCGCGATGATCTGGGCCGCGGTGAGGCCCTCCCGCGACCAGGCGCCGGCGTGCGCGTCGGCGCGGTGGTAGCGCAGCACGGCCAGCCGGTTGAACAGCAGCACGCCCGGCGGGGTCCCCGCCGGCTCGTGGGGCGGCGACGCCTGGGCGAAGGCCGCGCCGCCCCCGGCGGCGGCACCGGCCTCCAGCAGCCTGCCCGCGAGATCCGCCAGCTCGGGCAGCCGGTCGGCCTGGGCGGCCCACAGCTCGCCGGTCACCGCCGCGTGCGCCTCGTACAGGGAGGAGATGAAGGAGAGCGCGGTCGCGGTGGCGCGCAGCGCGCCGCCGTCCTCGACGAGGGTGCCCTGGGTGATCTGTACGTCGATCTCCGACCGGTCGAAGGGGTTGTAGCGGTAGAGGGCGGCCAGCCCCCCTGCGGTGAGCGGCCTGGCGGGGAGCACGAATCGGAGGTCGACCAGCAGGTCCGTCTGGAGGCCGGACCGCTCGGTGAGCTCCCGGCCGAGGGGCCTGCTCGCGATGTGAACGCCAAGATTGACCGCGTCTATGAGCGGAGCGATCGACGCCGCGTAGCCGGGCAGATCATCGAAGCGTGACATGCTGCGATATCTTGCCGCATTTTTTAGCTTCCGAACCTTCCCAGAACGAAGGCGATGGCTCCGGCCACGGCGGCGAGGGTACCGAGCCAGGCGATGAGGGCGTCGGCCCGGTTGTCGAGGGGACGGCTCCCGTGCAGGGCCTCCTGGGCGCGCCGGTAACGGATGCCCGTCTGGGTCAGCAGCAGGACGGCGCAGAACACGGCCGGGACGAAGGGAAGGACGGCCGGCGCGGGCGTACCGGCGCGCAGGGCGATCCCCGCGCCGGCCAGGCTGGTGACGGCCAATACGGTGGTGGTGCGGACCCAGGCGAGGCGGGTGCGCTCGCTCTGCAGGCCCGCGTCCCACAGCCTGTTCACCGGGAGCTCACCGGGACAGCAGGATGAGGATCAGGGCGAGCACGGCGACCGCCGCCACGCCGTACCCGAACAGGGGCGCGAGGGCGGGGGGCGGGAGCGGGGTGGAGTCGCGCAGGGCGCGCTGGACGCGGCGCCAGCGGGGGTAGGCCATCGCGGCCGCCAGGGCGGACAGCGACACCAGGACCACCGCGAGCACGGTGCGCATCCAGGGGACGAAGACGTCGGCGGAGACGGCGGCCATGGCCACGCCGCCCGCGCTCAGAGCGAGCGACGTGCTCAACCAGGTCAGGTACGTGCGTTCGTTGGCGAGGGTGAACCGGGGGTCTGGCTCGTTGTCCGGAGAGTTCATGAACTGTCCTGGGTCTTCATAGGAATAACGGTATTTCAACCACTTTTCCCCTAGAGAACCCGGGATTTCCGGAGGCGCTCGCCGGGCACCTCCGGGACCGGCGCGGTGACCGCGCCGCACCGGGGCGGCCGCAGCGTGGCGGCCCCGGTGTGGCGGCAGGGACTAGCCGCAGGCGTTGGTCAGCTGCTGGACCCACTGCACCGAGTCGGTGGCCACCTTCTGGGCGGCGTCGACGGCGCTGTTGGCGTCGGTGACGTTGAAGCCCTCCAGGGTGCCGGAGACGCCCTCGGCGGCCTCCTTCAGCGAGGTGTTGGCCGCCTTGTCGGCCAGGTCGCCCAGCTTGGCGCCGCCGTCGTTCAGCGCCTGCTCCATCGCGGCGGGGTCGTTGAGCAGCCCGGAGACCTTGGCGGCGGTCTCGGTGACGATGCCCGCGGCCTGCACGCACTGCTGCGCCTTGTCGATGCCCTGGCTCACCTCCTGGATCTCGGAGCAGCCGGTGGTGATGAGGGCGGCGGCCAGCGCAGAGGCGGCGAGGACGGGGATTCGTCGCGGAAGGGGTCGCATGTCCCGACCCTACCCAACGGGCCGCCACGACAGGCGCCGCCGTACCCGCTCGTTACCGACCGACTTGATCGCGCTCCGGAACGCGGCGAGGTGCCGGAACGCGGACGCGGAGGGGTGACGGAATCCGGCACGCCCCGGTGGTCGTACGATCATCAGTAGTCACACGAGGGGGAGACCATGACGACCTGTGAGCACATCCTGGAGGCCCAGGACCCGTCGCCGCGCACGCCCGAGGGGTGCGAGGAGTGCCTGGCGGACGGCGGCCGCTGGGTCCACCTGCGCAGGTGCCTGTCCTGCGGGCACATCGGCTGCTGCGACTCGTCGCCCGGCAAGCACGCCACCGCCCACTTCCACCAGACCTCCGACCCGGTCGTCGCCTCGTTCGAGCCGGGCGAGGACTGGCGCTGGTGCTACGTGGACAACGTCATCGGCTAGTCGCGCTCCAGGGTGGCCTCTTCGAAGTCGATCTCGTGGAGGACCCGGCGGAGCACCTCGTCGTCGATGCGCCGCTCGTCGCGGAGGCGGACGAACACGTCGCGCTCCACCGTCAGCATCTCCCGGCGGAGCCGCCGGTAGACGTTGCCCGGCGTCTCCGCCCCCTCCTGCCCCGTGCCGCCGCCCAGGCGCTCCCAGGCGGTGAGGGTACGGCGCTCGGCGCGGGACCTGAGCTGGTCGACGACCTCCCGGTGGACCTCGTCGACCCCCTCCGCCACCAGTTCGTCCAGCCGGGCCAGCGAGGCCGAGGCCGCCGCCTGCTGCGCGGCCGCCTCCGCCAGGTTGTCGGTGTAGATCTCCTGCGTGTTGGAGACCCTCAGCCTGCGGATCAGCGCCGGGAACGTCAGCCCCTGGACGAGGAGGGTGCCGATCACCACCGAGAAGGTGAGGAAGAGGAGCAGGTCGCGGCCGGGGAAGGTCTGCGGGATGGCGAAGGCCGCGGCCAGGGAGACCACGCCGCGCATGCCCGCCCAGCTCACGATGGTCACGTTCTGCCAGGTCGGCGCGTGGGTCTCGGTCCTGCGGACCTTCTTCGACAGGATCCGGGGGAGATAGATGCTGGGCACGACCCAGACCACCCTGGCGACCACCGCGGCGGCGAAGACCGCGAGCGCCATCCCGGCGAGCCTCCACCCGTCGCCCCACTCCAGCCCCCGCATGATCGGCCACATCTGCAGGCCGATCAGCGCGAAGACGATCGTCTCCAGGAAGAAGTCGAGGACCCGCCAGACCGCGTCGGACAGCAGCCGGGTGCCGAAGCCCGCCCTGGGCATGCGGTGGCCGATGTAGAGGCCGACGATCACCACGACGATCACGCCGGAGACGTGCACGCTCTCGGCCGCCAGGTAGACGGCGAACGGGATGAGCAGCATGACGGTGTTCTCGACGAGCGCGTCGCGCAGCCGGACCAGCACCCAGGCCAGCGCCCAGGCGAGCGCGAGGCCCATCACCACGCCGCCCGCCGCGGAGCGGGCGAAGTCGAGGGCGGCGTCCTGCCAGGTGATGCCCTGCCCGACCGCGGCCGCGATGGCCACCCGGTAGGCGGTGAGCGCGGTGGCGTCGTTGAACAGGCTCTCCCCCACCAGGATGGTGACCACCTTGCGGGGCAGCCCGAGCCTGCGGGCCACGGCGACGGCGGCGACCGCGTCGGGCGGGGCCACGATCGCGCCCAGCGCGAACGCGGCGGCGAGCGGCAGCTCCGGCAGGAGCAGGTGGGTGACCCACCCGATGACCAGCGTGGTGAACAGCACCAGGCCGACCGAGAGCAGCGCGACCGGCCTGCGGAAGTCCTTGAGCCTCAGGTAGGAGCTGTCGATCGCCGCCGAGTAGAGGAGCGGGGGCAGGAAGACCAGCAGGACCAGCTGTGGGTCGAGCTCGTACACGGGAACGAACGGCGACAGGGCCGCCCCGGCGAGCACCAGCAGCAGCGGCGCCGGCCACCCCCTGCGCCGGGCCACCGCGGCCACCGCGATCCCGACGACGGAAACGGCCAGCATCTGCAGCACCGTCGACTCGTCCACGCCACCCCGCCCGATAGGGATCGATCAGCCTACGTGCCCCGGCGCGCCTCGCGAACCGCCCGGGGCGGCCGAGACCGCCACACGGCGCCGGACCACGTATCCGGCGGACGCCACACGCTATCCCCTCCGGCGTCGAGCTCGCGACCGGGGCACGGCGGCGCCGAGCCCCGGAAAGTCCCGGAAGCTCCTGAGGTCCCGGGGACCCCTGAGGCGCTGGAGATCCCTGAACTCCCGGAGATCCCCGCTGAGGGGGATCTCACCAGTCGCGGTCGCCCCTGTCGTCGCGGCGGCGGCCCTCGCGGCGCCCGCCCTCGTACTGGCGCCCTTCGTCGTACTGTCGGTCGTCGCGGCGGCGGTCGTCGTACCGCTCGTCGTAGTGCTGCTCGGGGCGGAGCCTCTCGCCGGTGGAGTGCGGCGGCGGATCCTGGACGTAGGGGCGGGGCAGCCTCTGGTCGGGCGCCACGGGCGCCGCCTGGCCGAGCAGGCCCAGCGGGTCGGACGGGTCGACGTCCTGCTGCGGGTACGCGGGCGGCGAGCCGTACAGGTCGCGCAGGTCGGCCGGGTGACCGGCCTGGTGGGGCTGCCGGCCGCCGAACGCGTAGGGATCGGGCTGCGCGGGGGGCGGGTAGCCGCCGCCGTACTGGTCGGCCTGCGCGTTGCCGTAGGCGGCCTGCTGCTGGGCGGCGAACCCGAAGGGGTCGGTCGAGTTCTGCTGTCCCTGCCCGTAGGGGTCGGGCTCCGGCCGCGGGGCGGGCGGGGCGGACTCGGCGAACCGGCCGAAGAACTGGTCGGGGCGCGGCGTGAACGGGGCGGCCGGCTTCTGCCGGCTCTCCGGGGGCGCGAACGGGTCGACGGGCCGGGGTTGTGGCTGGGACTGCGGCTGGGACTGCGGCTGGGCCTGGGGCGGCACGCCGTACTGGTCGGACAGCCGGCCGCCGAACCGGTCGGCGGGCCCGGCGTAGGGCTCGGGCCGCTGCTGCGCGGGCGGGGCGGCGTACGGGTCGGGCTGCTGCGAGACGGGCGGGGCGGCATAGGGGTCGGGCTGCTGGACGGGCGCGGCGTACGGGTCGGGCTGCTGGGCGCCGTACGGGGGCTGCGCGGGCGGGTAGCGGTCGCCGGGCAGCTGGTAGGCGGGCTCGCCGGGGACGGGGCCGGTGCCGAGCGGCTCGACGGGCTGCGGCTGCCCGTAGGGCAGTGAGTCGTTCACGATCATGTTCTCGCGCGGCACGGCGTCGGAGGAGGAGCCGTACCCGGGAGGCATCCGGTCCTGGGACCGGTCGGACCGGTCCATGGGCGGGGGCGTCACGCCCCGCGCGACGAGCACGTCGTTCGGGCCGAGGGCGGCGACCTGGCGGGGCTCGTCCAGCGGCGAGGGGACGTGGCCCGCTGGGTCGGGGTACTGCTGCGGCTGGGCGTAGTCCTCGGGCCGGGGCCGGGCGTACTGGCCGGTGCCCGGGTATTCGCCGGTGGCCGGATACTCGCCGTAGGCCTGCGGCTCGTCCTGCGGGGGCTGCTCGGCGCGCGCGGGCTCGCCCACCTCGTCGGGGTACTGCCCACCGGCCTCGACGAAGCCCTCGTCAAGGGTGTCGACCAGGCGCCCCACGTCGCTCATGGGCATGCGGAAACTCGCGGTGCACATCTCGCCGCGCCACAGGCTCAGCACCAGCGTGCCTTCGTGCCAGGTGACCCGGAGCACCCGCTCCTGGCCACGCTCGTCAAAGAACACCTCGCCGAACGACGGCAACGGGACAACTTCCGACATGGAAGACATGTTGCTTTAACCAGCCTTTATTCGTCCACTCGACCTCGGGAAACCCTACCGAACCAGTTCTTTCCGTCCCCATCTTCCGCCTCAGCGGTACCAGAGCGGTAGCCCTTCCCTTGACCTTACGAGGATTGGTGAGCCGGGTGATCCCGCCAGTTTGCCATGTGACGTGAACCCCGGGTCCCGGAATACGGGTATGCGTCCACCCCACGACTCGCCGGAGCAGCCGCGACTGTCGGGCCGAACGGGTACGGTTGGCTGTCGTGCCGACCGACTCCATCGCCCCATCCGAAGACGTCTCCTCAAAGGTGGATATTCCCCCGGTTGAGGATTTGCTGAGCACCGCCGTCGAGGCGGTGGGCGGGGTCGAGCGCCCCGGCCAGATCACCATGGTGAGGGCGGTGCAGCACGCGATCGAGTCGGGCGACCACCTCGCCGTGCAGGCGGGCACGGGCACCGGCAAGTCGCTCGCCTACCTGATCCCCTCGATCAGGCACGCGATGACCTCCAAGGGCGCCGTGGTCGTCTCCACGGCCACCATCGCGCTCCAGCGCCAGCTCGTCGACCGCGACCTGCCCCGCCTCGCCAAGGCGCTCGCCCCGCGGCTGCCGCACGAGCCGGCGTTCGCGATCCTCAAGGGCCGCCGCAACTACCTGTGCCGCTACAAGGCGAGCGCGGGGTGGCCCGACGAGGAGCAGGACCAGCTCTTCGACCCCCGGGAGGTCAACGCGACGGGCCGGATGGTCCAGCGCATCCAGGAGTGGGCGAACGAGACCGAGACCGGCGACCGCGACGAGCTCGTCCCCGGCGTCAACGAGCAGGCCTGGCGGCAGTTCTCGGTCAGCGCCAGGGAGTGCCTGGGCGCCACGCGCTGCCCGAGCGGCATGGAGTGCTTCGCCGAGCTGGCCCGCGCCCGCGCCGGTGAGTCCGACGTGGTCGTGACCAACCACGCGCTGCTCGCGATCGACGCGATGGAGGACTTCCCGCTCCTGCCCGAGCACGAGGTGGTCGTCGTCGACGAGGCCCACGAGCTGGTCGACCGCGTCACCTCCGTGGTCAGCGGCGAGCTGTCGGAGACGATGGTCACGGTGGCCGCGCGCCGGGTCGGCAAGCTCATCGAGCAGCACCTCGCCGACCGGCTCATGGAGAGCGGCGAGGACCTCAAGGCCCTGCTGGCCGCCGCCCCCGCCGGGCGCCTCGACGACCTGCCCCAGGTGCTCGGGATGACGCTCGCCCTGGTCCGCGACGCGGCGTGGGCGTGCGTCACCGCCCTCGGCCCGCGCAACGGCGACAAGGACGACCCGGAGGGCGCGGGGCTGCGCAGGGCGGCCTTCACCTCGCTCGACGAGGTCCACGACACCGCGCAGCGCATGCTCGACGCCTTCGGCCACGCCGAGGAGGTCGACCGCGCCGAGGTGGTCTGGCTGGAGGCGGGCACCGACCGGCGCCCGCCCCTGCTGAGGGTGGCGCCGCTGACGGTGGCGGGCATGCTCCGCGACAAGCTCTTCGGCGACCGTACGGTCATCCTGACCTCGGCCACGCTCGCCCTGGGCGGCGCCTTCGACGGCCTGGCCCGCCAGTGGGGCCTGGGCAACGGAAAGAACGCGGCGGGAGACGAGACGCGGGAGAAGGAGAGCGGAGAGGGCGGCGGGGGCGGAGAGGACAAGGACGGGAAGAAGCGGCGCAAGGGCGGCAAGGCCGGGGCCGGGTGGGAGGGCATCGACGTCGGCTCCCCCTTCGACCACCCGCGCAGCGGCATCCTCTACGTCGCCAAGCACCTGCCCCAGCCGGGCCGCGACGGCCTGCCCGAGGCCTACCTTGAGGAGATCACCGAGCTGATCGAGGCCGCGGGCGGCCGCACGCTCGGCCTGTTCTCCTCGATGCGCGCCGCCAAGGCCGCCACCGAGGCGCTGCGCGACCGGCTGAGCGTGCCGCTGCTCTGCCAGGGTGACGACTCCACGATGCTGCTGGTCAAGCAGTTCGCCGAGGACGAGCCGACCTGCCTGTTCGGCACGCTGTCTCTCTGGCAGGGGGTCGACGTCCCCGGCCCGTCACTGCGGCTGGTCATCATCGACCGCATCCCCTTCCCGCGCCCCGACGACCCGCTCAGCTCCGCCCGGCAGCGCCACGTCGCGGCCAAGGGCGGCAACGGGTTCATGTCGGTCGCCGCGACCCACGCCGCGCTGCTCCTCGCCCAGGGCGCGGGCCGCCTGCTGCGCAGCCAGCACGACAAGGGCGTGGTCGCGGTGCTCGACCCCCGGCTGGCGACGGCCCGCTACGCCGGGTTCCTGCGCGACTCCCTGCCGCCCTTCTGGCCCACCGACGACCCGGCGAAGGTCCGCAGCGCCCTCAAGCGCCTCAGCGACTCCTGAGACCACCGGCCGGGCGGCCGACGATCACGCGCGGGACACATCCGATGCCGGTGCCGGGATGTCCCGCGCGGGTCCGTGGGCGAGAGCCCGCCCGGATCGGGTCGCGGAAACGCGAATCCGGTCCCGTCGCGGAAACGCGAGCTCGGTCCCGTCGCGGAAACGCGAGCTCGGTCCCGTCGCGGAAACGCGAGCTCGGTCCCGTCGCGGAAACGCGAGTCCGGTCCCGGGGCGTGTGCCCTGGTCTCGAAGACGCGGGCCCGGGTTTCGGGTGCCGGGCTCAGGAGGCGGTCTCGGCGATGGCCCGCAGGGCCAGCACGTACGACCCCAGGCCGAAGCCCGCGATGGTGCCGGTCGCCACGGCGGCGACCACCGAGGTGTGCCGGAACTCCTCGCGGGCGGCCGGGTTGCTGATGTGCACCTCGACCAGGGGCGCGGTGCGCTGGGCGATGGCGTCGCGCAGCGCGTAGGAGTAATGGGTGAACGCCGCCGGGTTCAGCACCACGGGGATCCGGCCGTCGGCCGCCTCGTGCAGCCAGCCCAGCATCTCGGCCTCGTCGTCGGTCTGCCGCACGTCGACCGACAGGCCGAGCTCCCTGCCGGTGTCCCGGCAGAGCGCGGCCAGGTCCGCGAAGGTCTCCGCGCCGTAGACATCCGGCTCGCGGGTGCCGAGCCGCCCCAGGTTGGGGCCGTTGAGCACGTAGACGGGTCTCATCGGGTCACTCACCGCTCCTCGATGACCGCGCGCCTGCCGCGCGGCCGACGTCACTCATGCGGCGCGCCACCCGGCACCGCCCCACCGCTCCCCGCCGAGGCTTCGGCCGCGGACCCGGTCTCCGTCCCGCGCACACTTCCGACCCCGGTTCCCGGACCGCGGACATCTCCGGCCCCGGACCCGGTTCTCGGACCGCGGGCATCCCCCGCCCCGGTTTCCGGACCGCGGGCATCTCCGGACCCGGACCCGGTTCCCGGACCGCGGGCATTCCCGGCCCCGGACCCGGCTCCCACCCTGCGGGCGGGCCCGCCCTTCCCGAGGCGTACGGGCCCGGGAACGCGAGAATCACCGGGCGACCTCGCGGTAGGCGGCCTCCAGGAGCTCCTCCGGCGGGTCGACCAGCGGGGACACCTTCGCCAGGTCGTCCAGGAGGACGAAGCGCAGCTTGGCGCCGCGGCTCTTCTTGTCGAGGCGCATGTGGTCGCGCAGCTCGGGCCAGGCCTCGCGGCGGTAGGCGGTCGGCAGCCCGACCGAGGTCAGGATGGACCTGGTCCGCTCCACGACGTCGGCGCCGATCCTGCCGTCCAGGCGGGACAGCTCGGCCGCGTAGACCATGCCGATCGCGACGGCCTCGCCGTGGCGCATGCGGTACTCCTCGACGCGCTCGATGGCGTGCGCGAGCGTGTGGCCGTAGTTGAGGATCTCCCGCAGGCCGCCCTCGCGCAGGTCGGCGCCGACGACGGTGGCCTTGATCTGGATCTTCCGCTCGATCAGCTCCCGGGTGTGCCGCCCCTCGGGGAGCCTGGCGCCCTCCGGGTCGTCCTCGATGAGCGTGAGAATCTCCGGGTCGGCGATGAAACCGCCCTTGATGATCTCCGCGAGGCCGCCCACGTAGTCGTCGCGGGGCACCGAGACCAGCGTCGCCAGGTCGCACAGCACCCCGGCGGGAGGGTGGAAGGAGCCGACCAGGTTCTTGCCCTCGGGGGTGTTGATGCCGGTCTTGCCGCCCACCGCCGCGTCGACCATGCCGAGCAGGGTCGTCGGCACCTGCACGACCTTGACGCCGCGCAGCCAGGTGGCGGCGGCGAACCCCGCCAGGTCGGTGGTTGCTCCCCCGCCGACGCCGACCACGGCGTCGGAGCGGGTGAGGCCCGCGCGGCCGAAGGCGGACCACAGCTCCGCGGCCACCTCGACCGTCTTGGCGCGCTCGGCGTCGGGCACCGGCAGCGCGACGACCTCGTACCCGGCCGCCTCGATCGCGCCGCAGACCGGGCGGGCGATCTCCGGCAGGCTCTCCGGGTGGATCACCGCGACGGTGCTCACCCCCGCGCCGAGCAGGCCCGGCAGCTCGCCGAGCACCCCGGTGCCGACCACCACGTCGTACGGGCTCTCGCCGGGGACCTCGATCCTGGAGATCGTCACGGCTTCAGGCCCTCCACGATCTCGTCGACGATCTGGCCCGGATCGCGCTCGTCGGTCTTCACGACGATCGTGGCCAGCCCCTCGTAGACGGGGCGCCGGGCGTCCATCAGCTTCTTCAGCTGGCTGCGCGGGTTCAGGACGAGGAGCGGTCGCGCCGACGCGAGGCCGACCCGCTGGACGGCGTTGGAGAGACCGACCTCCAGGTAGACCACGGGCTGTCCGGCCAGCAGCTCGCGGGTGGCCTCGGCGAGGATCGCGCCGCCGCCCAGGGAGAGGACGCCGTCGTGCTCGGCCAGCGCCCGCCGCACGGCGTCGGCCTCCAGCTCGCGGAAGAGCTCCTCGCCGTCCTCGATGAAGACGTCGCTCACCGGCTTGCCCGCCGTGCGCTCCACGTCGGCGTCGGTGTCGCGGAAGGCGACCCCGAGCCGCGCGGCCAGGAGCTGCCCGACGGTCGACTTGCCCGATCCGGGGGGACCGATCAGCACTGCTCGGGGACTCATCCGATCTCCTTCGACGCCGGCCTGATCACCGGGGAACCGGGAGCGCCCTCGCCGGGACGCCCGCTCACTTGATCACCAACGAGGAGAGGTAGCCGGACAGGTTGCGGGCGACCTCCTCGACGGAGTCGCCGCCGAACTTCTCGATCGCCGCGTCGGCCAGGATCAGCGCGACCATCGCCTCGGCGACGATCGCGGCCGCCGGGACCGCGCACACGTCGGAGCGCTCGTGGTGGGCCTTGGCGGCCTCGCCGGTCAGCACGTCGATGGTGGCGAGCGCCCGGGGAATGGTGGAGATCGGCTTCATCGCCGCGCTGACGCGCAGCGGCTCGCCGTTGGTCATGCCCCCCTCGACGCCGCCGGCCCGGTTGGTCATCCGGCGTACGCCGTCGGCGGTGTTCTCGATCTCGTCGTGGGCGAGGGAACCGGGGCGGCGGGCCGTCTCGAACCCGTCGCCGACGCCGACGCCCTTGATCGCCTGGATGCCCATCAGGCCGGCCGCGAGGCGGGCGTCGAGGCGGCGGTCCCAGTGGGTGTAGCTGCCCAGGCCCGGCGGCAGGCCGTAGGCGATCACCTCGACGACGCCGCCCAGGGTGTCGCCGTCCTTGTGCGCCTTGTCGATCTCGGCGACCATGGCCGCGCTGCCCTCGGGGTCGGCGCAGCGCACCGGGTCGGCGTCGACCGCCTCCAGGTCGCCGGGCCCGGGGACGACGCCCTGGGTGGTGACGGCTCCGCCGATCGAGACGACGTGGCTGACGATGTCGACGCCGAGGGCCTGCTTGAGGAAGCTCCGCGCCACCTGGCCGAGCGCGACGCGGGCGGCGGTCTCGCGGGCGCTGGCCCGGTCGAGCACCGGGCGGGCGTCGTCGAAGCCGTACTTCTGCATCCCGGCGAGGTCGGCGTGGCCGGGGCGGGGGCGGGAGCGCGGCGCGTTGCGCGCCTGGCCCTCCAGCACGGCCGGGTCGACGGGGTCGGCGGCCATCACCGTCTCCCACTTGGGCCACTCGGTGTTGCCCACCCGGATGGCCACCGGGCTGCCGAGCGTCCGGCCGTGGCGGACCCCGCCCGCGATGGTCACGACGTCCTGCTCGAACTTCATCCGCGCCCCGCGGCCGTAGCCGAGGCGGCGACGGCGCAGCGCCTCGTCCAGCTGTGCCGTGGTCACCTCCACCCCGGCGGGCAGCCCTTCCAGGATCGCGACGAGCTCGGGGCCGTGGGACTCTCCGGCGGTCAACCAGCGCAACATGGTGACAAGTCTTCCACGTGTCGCCCACTGGAATGGCCTTCGTTCACTGGTTGAGACATCCGGCGGTGAACGTCACACCGGAGGCCGGAACCCGGGCGGGGGCGGACGCTCAGGGGAGCGGTCCGGTCAGAGGCCGGTACCGGCGAGGACGGCGGCCAGGGCGCCGACGGCCATGAAGGGCCCGAAGGGGATCTCGCTCTTGCGGCCCGCGCGGCGCGCGAGCATCAGGACGGCCCCGTAGAGCCCGCCGGCCAGCAGTCCGAGGAAGGCCCCGGCGACCAGGGTGTCCCAGCCCAGCCAGCCGAGGGCGGTGCCCAGGCTCGCCGCGAACTTGACGTCGCCCAGTCCCATGCCCGCCGGGTTGACCAGGAAGAGCACCAGGTAGAAGCCCGCCAGGGCGAGGCCGCCCAGCCCGGCGCCGAGCAGGTCCCCGAGGCGGCCGTCGGCGAGGGCCGGTACGGCCAGCGGGGCGGCGGTTCCCAGGTAGGCGGCGAGGGTGAGCCTGTCGGGCAGCCGGTGGACGGCGGCGTCGACGAAGGACAGGGCGACGGCGACCACCGCCAGCCAGCCGAAGGCGAGCAACTCCCCCGCCCTGCCGACCGGCGTGATCCCCGTCTCCGGCACTCCCGCCGCGTCCGGCCACAGCGCCCGCAGCGCGAGAGCGGCGAGCACCACCGCGGTGACCCCCTCCACCGCCCCGGCCGGGGGCCAGGGGCCGCGCCGCTCGCCCCCGGTCCCGTCGCCCCTCTCGGCCTCTTCTGCCCTCTCGGTCCCCTCAGTCTCCTCGGCCCTCTCGGCCTTCTCGGCCTTGTCGACTCTGTCGATTCCCTCGCCTCCCTCGCCTCCCTCGGCTTCGGTCCCTTCGCCCCCCTCTGCCCTCTCGGTCACCTCGGCTCCTTCGGCCCACGAGTGGCGGGCGACGACGCGCCGCGTCCAGAAACCGATGGCCAGCCCCGCCAGGGCCGCCAGCGCGGGGAGGACCAGGAGGGTCACCGGGGGGCTCATGGAGCCGACCATAATCCGCGAACCCCCGCCGCGCCGGGGATCCGGTCACTCCGGCAGGTGCGCCGAAGTGACCTCGTAGGTCATTGACGGGAGCCGCGATGATCACAGAGGCTGGAGGCATTCCTACCCCCGGAGGGCCGGACCGCGTGGACACGGATCGCTTCAGCAAGCTTCCCGCGGTCATCGCGTCACTCGTCCTCCTGCCGGTGCTGCTCGAACTCCTCGCGTGGTACATCGAGGGCGAGGAGTACGACGTGGCCCGCGCGGTCACCGTGGTCCTGGTGATCGTGGGGCTCGCGCTCATCGCCACCGTGCTGGGCCGGATCAGGGCGCGGCTGCCGGTGCTGCTGGTGGTCGCGCTGACGGTCACCGCGGCGGGCGAGGCGGTGCTGGGGTTCGTGGCGGCGTTCGGGCCGGTGCTCTGGCGGGGCGGGGTGCCCGGCGAGCTGCACGGGCTGGTCACCGCGGGGGTGAGCGCCTTCGCCGTCGCCACCGGCGTCTACCTGCTCGTCCAGTATCACCGGGGCCTCTACCTCCCGTACCTGGAGGCCGGGATGGGCCCGCTGCCCACCGTCACCAAGCGCAGGGTGCTCGGCGAGTCGGAGATCCTGATCCGCACCATGCCGAACATCGGCCCCTCGGTGGAGAAGGCGCTGGCCAGCTGCGTCGCCATGGTCGACCAGGACGACCTGCACTTCGTGGCCTTCTTCGGCGACCAGAAGTGCCGTTTCTACACCGACGTGCTGGATGACGGCGACCTGGCCCACTTCTTCCACGAGACAGACCAGGAGGAGCGCAGGAAGATCTATCTCAAGGCGGGCAACCAGCTCAACTGGCTCACCCAGCGGCTCAACCGGCAGTTGCGCAGGCTGGAGGGCGGCGTCCTCATCCGCACGGTCCTCGACGTGGAACGCGGGGCCATGTTCTTCTACTGGATCGACGAGACCCGCTATCTCATCGGGGTGACCCTGGACCAGCGCAAGGTCGACGTCTCCGACGACAAGATGGCCGATCTCGTGGACACGATCCGCGGGCACTTCACCCTTCCCCCGATCAACCAGCGGGAACGCACCACCAAACCCCAGGGACACCTGCGATCCATTCCAAGGAGTGAACGGTGGCCCGAATCGGGCTCTTGATCGTCGTCGTCGGTCTCGGCTGGCTCTCCGCCGACCTGGGCGGTATGAACAACCTGGAACACTCAAGCGCGTACGTGCTGTTCAGCAGCCTGCTGCTCGCGATCGGACTGTACGGCAGCACGCACGGGATCGACCGCGCCGAGGCGAGGGAGCACTCCCGGCTGATCGTGCTCGCCGTCACCGTCGGGGTGCTGCTCAAGACCGCGTTCATCGCCGGGGTCGTCTACCTCGTCTCCGGCGACCCCCGGGCGCTGATCATGGCGGTGGTCGTCGCCCAGATCGACCCGCTCTCGGTCGCCGGGGTGATGCGGGACGGCCGGCTCTCGAACCGGGCGAAGACGATCCTCGGGGCGTGGTCCTCCTTCGACGACCCGGTGACGATCATCCTCGCCGTGTACGCGGCGGCGCTGGTGAGCGGCTCGGGGGGCGGCGGGCTCTCGGCCTCGTACTTCGCCGACCTGGGGTTGAACGTGCTGTTCGCGGGCGCCGTCTACCTGCTGTGGCGGCTGGTCAGGAACGCCCCGCCGGTGCTGACCTACGTGACGGCGGCCGGGGCGGTCGTGTCGGCCGCGTGGACCTCGCTCATGCTCGGCCTGGCGACCGCCGGGCTCTATCTGCGCCTGCCCGACGCGCGCTGGCTGGGGCGGGCGGTGAGCGCGGCGTTCGCGCTGTCGGCGTTCCTGATGGGCCTGCTGCTCGTCGGCGGGACGAACATGGGCATGGGCGTGCTGCTCGGGCTGGCCGCGTACGCCGCGCAGATGGTCGCCGCGCTGGTGCTCACCCACGGCCTGCCGACGATCGACCGGGTGCACCTGGGGCTGGCCCAGCAGAACGGGGTGACGGCGGTGATCCTCGCCCTGGTCTTCGAGCGCGACTTCGGCGGGTTCGTCGCCGTGATCGCCCCGGCGATCCTGACGGTCAACCTCGTCCACGCGGCGGCCAACCGAACCGCCGACGCCTGGGGGGCTCGGCGATCTCTTCCATCCGCGCCACGGTGACGCCGGGGGTCTCGGCCCCCAGCCGGTCGACGGTGCCGGACTCGACCGCGGCGAGCGCCCGCAGGAGACCCCCCTCGATCACGAAGGGCACCGGTCCCGCGACGTCCAGCACCACGGCCGCGGTGTCCTCGTGCACCGCCGCCTGGCAGACCTGGAGGATCGTGGCCTGGATGGGCCTGGCGTCGGGGCGCCAGCGCCGCAGCGGTTCCGTCCCGGTGAAGGCGAGCACCGCCTCGCGGCCGTCCGCGCCGACGAGCTTCGGGAGGGCCATCTCGCTCTCCTTCTCCTGCCGCAGCCCGTGCTCGCCGATCTCCGACTCCTTGAGCAGGGCGACGACGGGCACGAGCAGCCGGGCCCCGCTCAGCGCGGCGACGACCTCACCGGCCTGCGCCCTTCCCTCGGCGAAGGCCGCGAGCGCGGATGTCACGGCGACGTCGGCGGCGCCGTCGTCGCCGGGGACCAGGGGCTGCGGAATGCTCGGCACGAACCGGGAGCCTACCCGCGGCCGGGACGGGGGGACGACCGCCCCGCCCGGCGCGGCCCCCGGCCCCCGGTTCGCGCGGACGCACCGCACGAGCCGGGACACGGCCGGGCGCGGTCGGGGTGCGGCCGGGGCAGGGCCGGGCACGTGTACGCCTGGCGTGTCCCGTCCGGGCGTACGCGTCACGTCCAGCGGCGCGGCGTGCCGGGCGGGGCATGCCGGGCCGGGCATGCCGGGCGGGGGCATGCCGGGCCGGGGCATGCCGCGACGGCGCGCCGGGAGCGGGTGCCGCCCGTCAGCCGAGGTCGGCGATGGCGGCCACCGGGCCGCCGCCGCTCGGTCCCTGGTGGACCGCCGCGACCGAGACGAACACGGCCGGATCCCCGGTGACGCTGGCCGCGACGCCGCCCACGGTGGCCTTGATCTGGCGGTGCCAGTGCACGTCGGAGTCGTCGAGCATGATGTTGCGGCGGCCCCGCACGCTGCCCGACGGGTCGGCCTCGCACTTCATGAAGACGTTGACGAGCCGGTCGCCCAGGTCGGACGGGTGGGGACGCTCGGGCAGCTCGATGCCGCTGGAGCGGATCGCCTCCCAGATGCCGTCGGCGTCCAGCGCGTCCTTCATGACCGAGTGGCCGATCCGGTACCGGCCGCCGATGCCCCGTACGTTGCCGACGACCACGATCTGGGCCCGGTCCAGCTCGACGCCCGAGGAGCACGACGCTACGGAGGAGTAGAGCGACAGGTCGCGGTGGATCTGGTCGGCGGCGGGCATCTCGATCTCGCCGAGGGCGACCGCGATGCCGAGCGCGGTGGTGGAGTTGGAGATGTCCATCGACGGGCCGGTGTCCTCGATGACCACGTCCTTGCCGCGCGACTTGGCGTCGTTGATCGTGGACAGGGTGAGCAGCGGGGTCTTGGTCTGGACGTAGTGGACGTCGGCGGGGTCGTCGATCCCGGCGAGCTTCATCGCCTCGCGGACTCCGGCGGCGACCTTCTCCACCATCGCGGGGCGGCCGATGTCCTCGGGCAGGATCACGTCGCTCATCGCGATGCCGACGCTCACCCTCGGCTCGTCGCCGGGCTCGGCGTTCGCGGTGGTGGCGAAGATCGTGGCGTGCGGGCTGAGCACTCCGTCGGTCCCGCCCGACCACACCAGCGGCACGCTCTCGGGGGACGGGTGTCCCTTGGCCGCGAGCACCCCGCGGAAGGCGGTGTCGGCCAGGATGCGGGTGTAGTCGTTCACCCCGCCGTTGCCCTCGGTCTTGCCGATCACCGCGAGCACCCGGTGCGCCTCGATCACCCCGTCGTCGATGAGCCGCGCCAGCCCTGAGGCGTCGGTCACGCTCTCGATGGGTACCTTGCGCACTTCAATGGGTTCGGGCATCCCTGCCACCTTTCGATCGCGTCATGTTCACTTTCGCACCACGGTGCCGGTCTCCCCGGTGAGCGCCGCTCCCATGTCCTCAAGGGAGGTGATCACCGACCGGTCTCCGCCCTGCTCGACGAAGCGCAGCGCGGCCTCGACCTTCGGGCCCATGCTGCCTCCGGCGAAGTGCCCGGCGGCGTGCAACACGCGCAGCTCCGCCGCGGTGACGTGGCCCAGGGGCCGGGCCCGGGGCGTGCCGAACCCGACGACGGCCTGGGGGACGTCGGTCGCGATGACCAGGACCGTGGCCCGTACGGCACGGGCGAGCACGGCGGCGGCCAGGTCCTTGTCGATCACGGCCTCGACCCCGGACAGCCGTCCCTCGTCGTCGCGGGTCACGGGCACGCCGCCACCGCCCGCGGCCACGACGGTGAACCCCGCGGCCACCAGCGCGGCCACCGCGGGCGCGTCGAGGATCTCCAGCGGCTCCGGGGAGGCCACCACGCGGCGCCAGCCCCGTTCGAAGCGGCGCCAGGTCTGGCCGAGCTCCTCGAAGCGGCGCGCCTCCACCTCGCTGAAGTAGCGGCCGATCGGCTTGACCGGGTCGTGGAAGGCCGGGTCGGCGGGGTCGACGAGCGTACGGGTGACCACGACCGCGGCGCGGCCGTCGAGCGCGTTGAGGATGAGGGTGCCGATGGTGGCCTGCGTCTGCGCCCCGCACCAGTCGAGCGGCACCGGGGGCACGACGTGGGCGGCGAGCTGGTTCTTCAGGATCAGGTTGCCGACCTGGGGGCCGTTGCCGTGGGTGAGGGTGACCTGGTGGCCGTCCGCGATGAGCGCGACGACGTGGCGCATGGCCTGCTCGACCGCGCGGTGCTGGTCGCCCGGCGAGGCGCCGCCGTCGGGCCCGGTCATCGCGTTGCCGCCGAGCGCGATCAGTACTCGTTCACCCACAGGCCGACGCTAACGGCCTCCTCGCCCCACCTCATGGGCACTCATTGCCCAAGGAGCACCCTTCCTTCGACATATCCAGCCAACCGGCCGGCTTCGGCGAGCCTCGCGGGGGCGGACATGACCCGGGGCGGTACGGCTCCTACCGTCCGGAGCCCGTATCGGGACGTTCCCATGCCCACCGCCCCGGCCGCCTCTGCCCCGGCCGCCTCGCCTCCCCGTCGCGAGCGGACCGGGCCGTGCACGCCCCGGCCGCCTCACCCCCTCGGACCTGGGAGCGCGAGAGTGCTCTTCCTTGCCCTGCCCTCGTTCCGGGAGCCGCGGCGAGCGGCCTCTGCCCGTTCAGCCCACGAGCGTCCTGGCCATCCCCTCGACCACCGCCGCGCGCTGCGGCTGCAGGTAGAAGTGGTCGCCGGGGAAGACCGTCAGGGCGAAGTCGGAGCTCGTACGGGCCTCCCACGACTTGGCCTGGACGGGGGTGACCACCGGGTCGGCGTCGCTGACGAAGGCGGAGATCGGGGTGTGCAGCGGGGGCCCGGGACGGTGGCGGTAGGCCTCGACCAGGCGGAAGTCCGCGCGGACGTAGGGCAGGATGATCTCGCGCATCGCCCGGTGGGACAGGATCTCCACCTCGGTGCCGCCGAGTTTCGCTATCTCGGCCACGAAGCGGTCGTCGTCGTACTCCGAGATCGAGGGCCTGTCGCGCGGGTCGTGCGGTGCTCTCGCGCCGGACACGAACAGCCGCGCCGGGGCGATCCCCCTGGCCTCCAGGCGGCGCGTGACCTCGTAGGCGAGCGTCGCCCCCATGCTGTGCCCGAACAGCGCGAAACGCCGGTCCAGCAGCGGCAGCATCGAACCGGTCACCTCGTCGGCCAGCGTGTCCATGTCGTCGGGCAGCGGCTCGTTGAACCGGTCGGCCCTGCCGGGCAGCTGCGTCGCGTGCAGCTCGACGGACGCGGGCAGCAGCTCGGACCACGCGCGGTAGGCGGTGGCCGACCCTCCCGCGTGCGTGAAACAGAACAGCCTCGTGGTCGCCCCCGGACGGGGAAAGGCGCAGCGCAGCCAGCTCATGTGACCATGTTCCCACGCCGCGGGCGACCGGGTGATCGCGGAGGGATCGTGGAGGGATCACGGAAGGCCCCGGAGCCGGGGCCGGCCGTCTCCCGACCGTCTCCCGACCATAGCCACGACCACGACCGCGACCACGACCGCGGTCACGGCCGCGAGGGGCGTCCGGGCATCGGGCGGGGGAGGTTGGGGCAGCCGTCCCTGACGTACCGCACCATGCGCGGGGGCGGGCGCGGTGCCTCACGCGCCGAGGCAGGCCTCGAAGACGGCGGTGAGGCGGGCGACCACGGCCTCGTGGTCGGGGACGTCGGCGGCGTCGGGGCCGTAGAGCTGGCGCATCGTGCCGGTGCCGGTGACGAGCGCGGTGGCGACCGTCGCGCGGAAGGCCGCGTCGGGGCCGGAGAGCCGCGCCGAGAGGGGCTCCAGGATCGCCGAGCTGACCCGGTCGCGGATGATCTCGTGGATCTCCGGGGCGCTGGAGGACCGGATGAGCGCGGCCAGCACCACGCTCCCCTGGTCGGAGCGGAGCCGGTCGGCGACGTACTCGGCCAGGCGGCGGGGCAGCTCCTCCTCGGGGCCCTCCAGAACGCCGGGGAAGCGTCCCTGCATCGCGAGCACCTCGGCGAACAGCTCCCGCTTGCTGCCGAAGTAACGGTTGATCAGCGCGATGTTGGCGTCCGCCTCCGCGGCGATCGTCCGCATCGTCACCTGGTCGTACCCGAGGTCGGCGAACAGCCGGCGGGCGGCGTCGAGGATGCGCCGCCTGGTGCCCTCCCTGTCGCGCTGCCGTATCTCATCCACCTACGGGATCCTTCCAGATTTGACGAGTAAACAAGCGTCTACTAACTTCATATGTACTGTACACGCATTGGGGGAAGGTCATGCTGACCGAACAACAGATCCAGGCCGAGGCCGCACCGGGTTTCACCCACAGACAGGTGCTGGAGATCCTGGCCGGACTGATGCTCGCCATGCTGACGTCGATGATCTCGACGTCCGTGGTGGGGACCGCGCTGCCGACCATCGTCGGCACGCTCGGCGGTCAGGAGCAGCTCGCCTGGGTGGCGAGCGCGACCCTGCTGACCATGACCGCCTCCACCCCGATCTGGGGCAAGCTCTCCGACCTCTACGGCCGCAAGCTCATGTTCCAGGTCGCGCTGGTCGTCTTCGTGCTGTCCTCCATCGCCGCCGGGTTCTCCCAGGACATGGGCCAGCTCATCGCGGCCAGGGCGCTGCAGGGCATCGGCGCCGGCGGTCTCGCCGCGCTGCCGCAGATCATCCTCGGCGACGTGGTCGAGCCTCGCGAGCGCGGGCGCTACTCCGGTTACATCGGCGCGGTCTTCGGCGTCTCGACGGTGGCCGGCCCGCTGCTCGGCGGGTTCATCGTGGACAACATGTCCTGGCGCTGGACCTTCTGGTTCTGCGTGCCGCTGGCCGTGGTCGCGTTCGTCGTCATCCAGAAGGTGCTGAAACTGCCGCTCGTCCGCCGCGACACGAAGGTCGACTGGTGGGGGGCGACCTTCATCACCGGCGGCACCACCGCGCTGATGCTGCTGCTCTCCCTCGGGGGCAAGGAGTTCGAGTGGAACTCCGCGTGGACCTACGGCCTGGGCGCGCTCAGCCTGGCGCTGTTCGGCCTCACGGTCGTCGCCGAGCGCAAGGCCGCCGATCCGATCCTGCCTCCGCACCTGTTCCGCAACCGCACCTTCGTGCTCACCTCCGTCGCCTCCCTGCTGGTCGGCGCGGCGATGTTCGGCGCGCTGATGTTCCTGCCGCAGTATCTGCAGATCGTCAAGGGCATGAGCCCCACCGGTTCGGGCCTGATGACCCTGCCCCTGGTGCTCGGCCTGCTCACCTCCTCGATCCTGACCGGCCGGTTCGTCAGCCGTACGGGGCGGTGGAAGATCTTCCCCGTCGTGGGCATGCTGCTGGTCGCGACCGGACTGTTCCTGCTCTCCCGCCTGCACGTCGACAGTTCGCTGGTGCTGGTCGGCTTCGACAACGCGGTGCTCGGCATCGGGCTCGGCGCCTCCATGCAGATCCTGATCCTGGCCGCCCAGAACGCGGTGACCCGCGCGAACCTCGCCTCGGCGACCTCCGGGGTGTCGTTCTTCCGCTCCCTCGGCGGCGCGGTGGGCGTCGCGGCCTTCGGCGCGATCCTGACCAACCGGCTCACCGCGGAACTGGTCTCCCTGGCGAAGGCGGCGCACCTGCCGCTGAGCGGTGGCGCGGTCCCCAGCCTCGGCTCCCCCGAGGCGATCCACGACCTCCCCGCGCCGGTCCTGGAGATCATCCTGGAGGCCTTCACCCGGGCGATGGGCGCGGTCTTCGTGGTGGGCGTCCCGATCGCCGTCCTGGCCTCGGTGGCCGTCCTGATGATCAAGGAGATCCCCCTGCGCTCGGCGCGGTCCGCCACCCCGGCGGCCACCGCCGACCCGGCCCTCCCGCCGGTCGCCGCGGCCGACGCCGTCGTCGTCACGGCCAGCTCTGCCACCCCGCCCGGCACGATCATCCCGCCGGCCGGCACGACCGATCCGGCCACCCCGCCGGTCGGCGTGGGAAGGCCGTAACACCCCCGCGCCGCCCGGGGCCGGCCCGCTCTCCGGCCGGCCCCGGGCCCTTTTACGCCCGCCCGCCACGCCCGCCTCGCGCGAGCCGCCCGCCCCGGGCGGGGGCGATCCTCCCGGCGGATCCTTACGGCCCCGGCAGATCCTTTCGGCGGATCCTTGCGGCGGTGCCGCGAGGATCGCCCCCCTTCCCCGTCCGGGGTCAGACCACGGCGCGGGGAAACGGCGGGCACGGCCCGTACCGCCGCCCGCGAGTGGCGGCCGTCAGAGCGTCCACTTCTGGTTGGCCCAGCCGTTGCAGTTCCACAGCTGTACTTTGGTCCCGTTCGCGTTGATGGTCCCCAGGTCCGCGTCCAGGCAGCGCCCGTTGTACATGCTGTAGATCGTGCGGCTCGTCGCGTCGTAGATCCATTTCTGGTTGGCCCAGCCGTTGCAGTCCCAGAGCTGCACCTTGGTCCCGTTCGCGTTGATGGTCCCGAGATCGGCGTCCAGACAGCGGCCGTTCTCCTTGCTGTGGATCGTGTGACTGGACACGTCGTAGCTCCACGACTGGTTGTCCCAGCCGTTGCAGCCCCACAGTTGTACCTTCGTCCCGTTCGGGCCGATGGTGCCGAGGTCGGCGTCCAGACAGCGCCAGTTCTGGTGGCTGCGAATGGGGCCCCAGGCCGCGGACTCCGAACCCGAGGCGGCCGCCGCGCCGGGGACGAACCCCGCGCAACCGAGCGCGATCGCCGCGGCCGACGCCAGCACCCTGAATCTCCGTCGCATCGTCGATGCTCTCCTTCCTGCGAATCACGGCGGTGGAGAGCGGCGCACGCCACCGGGAGGAATTCGCCCGGCCCGATCCACCCCGCACCGCGCGTACCGCTCCCGCGAGCACGCCCGGCCATCACTCTCCGCAGCAGAAGGTACACGCAGCGAGATCGATTCCGGGTCGGCGACACGGCGACACGGCGACCGGCGTTTCGCGTGGCGGGGTGTCCCCCGGGCCTCCTACGGGCTTCCTCCGGGCTTCCTCCAGGCGTCCTTCGGGCTTCCTCCGGGTGTCCGGCCCGGCGGCTACCGGGGCCCCTCCCCCGCGAGGGAGCCCGTGGCGCGCTCGGCCGCCGTGATCGCGTTGCGGAACAGCATCGCGACCGTGGTCGGCCCGACCCCGCCGACCCTGGGGGTGATGGCCCCGGCCACCCGGGCGCAGGACTCGTCGACGTCGGGCAGCAGGCGCCTGCCCTCGTAGCGCACCCCGCCGCCGATGACGACCGCGCCGGGCTTGACGTGCTCGGGCTGGACGATCCCCGGCACCCCGGCGGCGGCCACGAGGACGTCGGCGCGCCGCGTGTAGCGGGGCCAGTCGGCCACCCCGGTGTGGACGACGGTGACGGCGGCGTTCGCCGTCGGGCGCTTCTGCGCGAGGAGGATCGACAGGGGACGGCCCAGGGTGGCACCGCGCCCGAGGACGACCACCTCCCGGCCCGCCACCGGGATGTCGTGGAACGCGAGCAGCGCCTCGATCCCGGCGGGCGTGCACGGCAGCGGGCCGGGGAGCTCCAGCGCCAGCCGCCCGATGTTGAGCGGGTGCATGCCGTCGACGTCCTTGTCCGGATCCATGACCTGCAGGGCCCGGTCGTAGTCGAGGTGCTTGGGGACGGGGTGCTGCACGAGCAGCCCGTGCACCGCCGGGTCGTCGTTGAAGGCGGTGATGACCGCGTGCAGGTCCGCCTGGCCGGCGCTCGCGGGCAGGTGCTCGTGCGGTGAGGCGAAGCCGAGCTCGGCGGCCTGCCGCTGCTTGATGCGGATGTATCCGGCGCTGGCGTCGTCGTCACCGACCAGGACCGTCGCCAGGCTCGGGGTGACGCCCCGGCGGGTCAGGGCGGCCACCCGTTCGGCCACCTCGGCGAGAATCCTCTCGGCCACCGGGCCACCCGGGAGAAGCCTGGCGGACGGTGTGCTCTCGGACTCGGAACCGTCCGGTGTGGGCCGGGCGTTCTCGGACCCGGAGCCGTTCGGTGTGGGCTGGGACATGCGCGTCCTCTCGGCGTGGGCGCCCAGGCGGTCGACTCCCACGACGAGCTCCCCGATGGTTGATGCCATCCCCTAGCCGCCAGTCGCGTCCATCCCAGGATGCCCGATCACCCCCCGCCCGGTCGAACCACCCCCGCCGACGCGCCCGTACGACCTTCGCCTCCCGTTCCGTACGGGCTGTGCTTCCCGTCGCGTGCGGGTCGTGTTTCCCGTCGCGTACGCCTTCGTGCGCGTCCGGCTCGGCGGGAGGGGCCCGGGACGTGGTTCCTCAGGAGGCGGCGCCCCCGGTCGCGCCGAGACCGGCCAGGCGGCTCACGGCCTCGTCGATGACCTCGTCCCGCTTGCAGAAGGCGAAGCGGACGAAGTGGCCGCCGCGCTCGGGGCGGGCGTAGAAGACCTGGGTCGGGATGGCGACCACACCCGCCAGCGAGGGCAGCTCGCGGGTGAGGGCGAGGCCGTCGGTGAAGCCCAGGGGACGGATGTCGGTCTGCACGAAGTAGGTGCCCGCGGGGCGGTAGACCTCGAAGCCCGCCGCGGACAACCCCGCCGTCAGGCGGTCACGCTTGGACTCCAGGTCCGCCCGCAGGGCGGAGACCCAGTCGAGCTCGTGGCGCAGGCCGTGGGCGACGGCGAGCTGCCAGGGCGCGGCGGCGGTGAAGGTGATGAACTGCTTGACGGTCTGCGCGGCCCTGACGAGCTCGGGCGGCGCGCAGATCCAGCCCGTCTTCCAGCCGGTGACCGAGAAGGTCTTGCCCGCGGAGGAGATCATCACGGTGCGCTCGCGCATGCCCGGCAGGGTCGCCATCGGCACGTGCTCGACGCCGTCGAAGGTGAGGTGCTCGTAGACCTCGTCGGTGACGGCCACCAGGTCGCGCTCCAGGCACAGCCGGGCGATCTCGTCCAGTTCGGCGCGGGTGAAGACGGTACCGGTGGGATTGTGCGGGGAGTTGACCAGGACGGCCCGGGTGCGCGGTCCGGCGGCGGCGCGCAGCTCGGCGGGGTCGAAGGTGAAGCGGTCCTCGACCGGGCGCAGGGTGACCGGCCGGAGCACGGCCCCGGCGAGGGCGACGGCCGCGGCGTAGGAGTCGTAGTACGGCTCGAAGGCGATCACCTCGTCGCCGGGCTCGCACAGCGCGAGGATCGTCGCGGCGATCGCCTCGGTCGCGCCGACGGTGACGAGGACCTCGCCGTCGGGGTCGTAGTCGAGCCCGTAGTGATCCTTGCGGTGCTCGGAGACGGCCCGGCGCAGCTCGGGCACCCCCGGCCCCGGCGGGTACTGGTTGGAGCCCTCGCGGATCGCCGACACCGCGCGCTCCAGCATCGCGGCGGGCCCGTCGGTGTCGGGGAAGCCCTGCCCGAGGTTGATCGAGCCGGTCCGCAGGGCGAGCGCCGACATCTCGGCGAAGATGGTCGTGCCGAACTCGCGCATCCGCGCCACCAGAGGATCACTCACGCGTCCCAGCGTAGTCCCGCTCCCTCGCGGCGCCTCTTCCCGAAAGCATCCGTTCTCCACGGATCACGTCGTGGACGCCGCCTCGGCGGGGGCCGCGGGAGGCGTTCACCGGGGTGCTCGGAAAACCGGCGGGAACGCGACCGGAAGGCGTCCGGAAAACGGCCGGGAACGCGCCCGGTGAATCGAGGCACCGGAGACGAACGGCGAGCCGTCATCCGGTCGTCGCCCGTGCCGTCACGTCATTGAACGAAAAACCCGGACCCGCATTTGTTTGACGAATCACCCCCGGTCACCCCCGGTCATCCGCGGCTCGGTGAATGCGGACGGCCGTAAACACCACGGCGGCGGGACCCCGTCCCGTGGATCACCGAAACGCTCTCTCGGTGGTGATGGCCGGACGTAGGGTGAACGCGAAGCTCGGGAGACCACCGGCGGAGACGACTGACAGATGGCCGATAGCGAGAAGACCGCGGAGACCTCGCCCTCGGCGGACGCCACCGGTTCGGCGGAGCGCGCGTGGCAGATGGTGACCGCTTTCTCCAACGCCCTCGTCCAGACGCTGCTGGTGCTTCTCGCCCTCTCCATTTCCACGGTCTCGAAAGTGGCGCTGGTCTGCGGGATTCTCGCGCTGACGGCGCTGACCATTTTCCCCGGCCACCTGCTGAAAAGCACCGCCTGGCTGCGCCGCGCGGTTCCTGAGCGAATGTACGGCCTTCTCGGGATGTTCTCCCAGTGGGTGCGCCGGGACGTCTGGTGGCTGCTCTCCGCCGGTGTCCTGGTCACCGTCGTCGCCGTCGTGGCCGTCGTTCCCAAGGACGAGCCGTGGGGCACCTGCCGGATCCCCGACGAGATCACGTTCCTGGCGTCCGCCGAGACCTCCCCGGCCATCCAGCGGGCGGCCGGGGAGTTCATGGCGGGGAAGGTCGACTGGTGGGGCTGCCGGCAGACGAACATCAACGTCAGCGGGCTGCGCGCCGACGAGGTGCGCGACCGGCTGGGCGACTGGGCGTTCCCCGTCCAGCCGGCGACCGGGCGGGCGTCGGACCGGACGGCCGGCGGGCCCCCGGGCGCCCGGCCCGACGGGTGGATCGCCGACTCCCTCCAGGAGATCGACTACCTGGACAGGAGCGCGGACGGCGTGCCGGCGTTCGGCGAGCGGACGGTCGTCGCGACCTCACCCCTGGTCATCGCCGCGCCGGAGAAGCTCGCCGAGGAGCTCACCGAGGCCAACAGGAAACCGGGAGACCGCGACTGGGCCGACCTGCTGCGCGGCAGGCCGGGCGCCCGGCAGCAGGTCGTGCGCACCCATCCGCTCGCCTCCAACGTCGGCCTGATGGCCACGGCCGCCGCCCCCGGCCCCGCCGAGGGGCTGTCCGCGAAGGTGCGGCCGGGCGACAGCGTCCGCGACGTGATGTGCCGGTACGCGGGCTCCCTCGACACGTCCGCGATGGTCCTGACCGAGCAGCAGTTCCACGAGCTCAACGTCTCCCTGTCGGGCACCGACCCCGCGCTCCCCGCGTCGGGCGGCTGCGCCGTCCCGGGTGCGAGCCCGCCGGGTGCCGCACCGGGGAGTGCCGGGGAGAGGCCTCCACAGCTGACCGCCGTCTACCCGAGGGGCGGCCACGCCATGCGGTACGCCTGCGTCTCCAGGCGGTGGCCGGACCTGAGGCGGCCCCCCGCCGTCGAGCGGACGGTCGAGGAGTTCTGCGGCTTCCTGCGGGAGGCCCTCCCCCGCTACGGGTTCCGCGACGCCGAGGGCCGGCTGAACGTCGCGAGGCTGCCGGCGAAGGCGCCCTGGCTGAGGGCCGCCGCGCCGGTGGCGGCGGGCTGGAAGCCGGACGTCTCCAAGCTGCTGTACAAGCTGGCGACCCCGCTCGCCGACCACGTCCTCGTCGTGGTCGACGTCTCCGGGTCGATGGCGCGCAACAAGGTGAACGACGGCAGGTCGCGGCTGGAGGCGGCGATCCAGGTGGCCCAGGTCGCCGTCACGTCCAAACGCGGTGAGCGGACCACGGGAATCATGACGTTCTTCCCCGGCGACGACCGCGGTGTCCCCCCCGGGCCCGTCGGCGACGAGGGAAAGGCCCTCGCCGACAGGCTCACCGCCATCCGGAAGGCCTACCGGGACGGTTCGCGCCCCGACCCCCTGATGCGTCCCGTCGTCATGAAGGCACTCGGCCAGATGGCGGAGACCGGTGATCCCGAGGAGCGCAGGGCCGTGCTCCTGCTCACCGACGGAGGGAACCCTCGCGGGCTGACCGCCGAGGACCTCAGGAAACACGGCGACGTCCGCCTGCTGATGCTCTCCTTCGACCTGCACGGCTGCGGCACGTCCCCGCTGCCGAAGCTCCGGGACGGGGGCCTGATGTCCTGCTACGACGCGAGCACCGACCCCGACCAGAAGCTGGACGACGCGTTCACCGAACTCCGGACGGTCACCGACTGACGTTCTCCCCCGCACTCTCCCGAAGCCAAGCCCGAACCCGAACCCGAACCCGAACCCGAGCCCGAGCCCAAAGCCGAGCCAAGCCCGAACTCGAACCCGATCCAAAGCCCGATCCCGAACCGAAGCCGAAGCCCGAACCCGAAGCCCGAGGTCTCCACCCCGGAGGTATCCGATGAGCCGCCCCTCCCCGTCCTCCCCGTCCGCCTCAGGCTCAGGCTCAGGCTCAGGTGGGACGGGCGGGCGGGGCGCGCCCTCCGGGACGGAGCCGGTCGGCCACGGGGTGATCCTTCTCCTGTTGCTGCTGGCCTGCCTTCCCTCCCTGACCGCGAGCGCCACGCCCACCCCGCCTCCCGGGCCGCCCAGGGACGACTGCGTCCTGCGCATCGCCAGCGGCGCCGACGTCTCGGGAGGGACCCGCGAACGGGCACTCGAAGCGGTCTGGAACGGCGTCAAGGGCAGGCCCCGGGCGTGCTTCGTGGCGATCTCCTCGGTCGCGGACGAGCAGCGCAGCGCGATGATCTCGGCCGCCCAGTCGAAGGCAGGGCACTACGACGTGTACAACCTCGACATCCAGTGGATCCCCGAGTTCGCCGAGGGCGGCTACCTGCGCCCGATCGACACCGCCGCGCACGGCGGGACCAACGACTTCCTCTCCCAGATCTGGTCCGCGGGCGCCTGGAACGGCGTCCAGTACGCGGTGCCGTTCAACACCGACGTGGGGCTCCTCTACTACCGCGACGACCTGCCGGAGCCGAAGGACTGGCGGGACATGACCGCCCTCGCGACGGCGCGCCGCGCCGGGCCCGGCCCCGCCGTCCTCGGGCTCGCCGGGCAGTTCGCCTCGTACGAGGGGCTCACGGTCAACGCCCTGGAGGCGATCTGGGCCAACGGCGGGGACGTGGTCGACGCGAACGGCCAGGTGGTGATCGACCAGAAGAGGAGCGTGGAGGCCGTCGGGCGGCTCATCGAGACGGTGCGGGCCGATGTGATCTCCGGGGAGACCCTCGGCAGCACGGAGGCGGAGTCACTGACCGCCTTCCGCGAGCGGCACGCGCTGTTCCTGCGGCACTGGCCCTACGCCCACGAGGTGCTCTCCGGGGAGTCGAAGTCGAAGGGGGTCGCCTTCCGCGCGGCACCGCTGCCCTGGCAGAGCGTCCTCGGCGGCCAGTACCTCGCCGTCTCCAGGCACACCGTCCGGCGCGACGCCGCGCAGCGGCTGGTGGCGGCGCTGACCGGCGAGGAGGCGGCCAGGCTGCTCTACCACTGCGGCGGGTTCGCCCCGGCCAGGGTCTCCGCCCTCTACGCGAAGGCGGAGCCCGGCTGCGACGGCCCGTCGCCCGCCGCTCCCCCTCCCGGACCCACCGAACCCGAGCCCGGGTCCGGATCCACTCCCTCCCCCACCGCCGAGCCCGAGTCCGAGGGCGTGCGGCCCGACACGCTGCTGCGCGCGCTGACGCAGGCCAGGACGCGCCCGCCCTCCCCGTACTACAGCCAGTTCAGCCGGGTCTTCCGCACGGAGGTCCACGAGCTGCTCGGCTGCTGGTCGCTCGGGCGGAAGGGCTGCGAGGACGCGAGGACGTTCACGGCGGGTCTCGCCCCCAAGCTGAGAAAAGCGCTGGCCGGGGGCTGACCCGGCCGGGCGCGAGGCCCTCGGCCCGAGGCGCCCCGGCTGTTACGGTTCTTTGAACGCGAGGAGGGCGTGAGGGTGCTGGTGGTTCACGGGGCCTGGGTGGACGGCAGGCTCGCGCTCTGGGCGGAGGACCCGGCCGACCCCGTTCCCGGCACCTCGCGGGCGAGAGTCCGCCCGCATCCGTTCGCGGCCGGGGACGCGGTCGTCCTCGACGGTCTGGCGCTCTGGGGAGACGGCGCCGCGTCGGCGGCGGGCAAGGCGGTCGCGGACGAGCTCGTCCTGCTCCTGCCGAGCTCGGCACGGAGCCCGCTGCCCTCCCCCGAGTCCGGGGCGGAGGTCACCGCGCGGCAGCCGGGGATCGGTTCCTGGCGGGTGCCCGCCCTGCTGGTCGAGCCCGGCGCGGCCCTGGACCTGCTCGACCGCGTCGACGAGATGACACACCTACCCGCGGAGGCGTACGAACCCGACGAGATGCCCGGGGAGACACACGGACTCGACGAGTCTCCGGTGGAGACGTACGAACCCGGGGAGGCACACCGGCCGCGCGAGCGCTCCGGGGAGTTTCCCGGGAACGCCCGGCGGGTGCCGATCCCGGGAGCCTCCCTGCGGTACCTCGCCGCCGTCGCGGCGTACGCACGCGACCTGGTCCGCGGTGGCGGGGTGCTGCCCCAGCTCGTCGCCGAGGGCGACGGCCACGCGGCGCGGTGGCGTCCGGTGCCGACCGGCCCGCACGCCGCCCGCTTCCGCGAACTCGCCACCGCGATGCCCCCCGTCTGCCGGTCGGTCGCCGAGGAGCGGCCCTCCGCCCGGGTGCTGGGCGAGGCCCTGTCCTGCCTGGCCGACGCGGCGGTACGGCGAGCGCTCCCCGAACCCCTGCTCGGCGGGCGCCGGCCGGGGACCCGCGGACCCCTCACGGACCGCTGGCTGGTCGCCCTCACGGGAGAGGACGCCACCCTCCCCGGCCTGACCCGAGCCACGGCGAGCGAGCTGGCCGAGCCGCTCCAGGAGTGGTTCAGGTCGGCACACCTGCTCGACGCTCCGGTGAGGGTCTGTTTCCGTCTGACCGAACCCGAACCCGAACCCGAACCCGAACCCGACGCCCGCACCGACTCATTCACCGACACCGACACCGAGGGCGCACCGGAAACCGGCCCCGGTCCCGTCTCCGGCCGGCGGGAGGACGGCTCCCCCTGGCGGGTGGAGTTCGCCGTCCAGTCGGCGGAGGACCCGAGCCTGTATCTGCCCGCGCCGCTCATCTGGGCCGGTGAGACCGCTCCCGGCCTGCCCGCCCGCCCCGAGGAGACGCTGCTCGCGGGGCTCGGCCGGTCGGCGCGGCTCTACCCGGAGGTGGAGGAGGCGCTGCGCGGTCCCCGGCCGTCGGAGCTCGTCCTCGACACGGCGGGCGCGTTCGCGTTCCTGCGCCACGCCGCCCCGCTCCTGCGGTCGGCCGGGTTCGGCGTGCAACTCCCCGCCTGGGCCGGAACGACGAAGCTGGGGCTCAAGCTCACGGCCCGCTCGCGGAAGACGCGGAAGACACGGAAGACAGGCCCGGGAGCGGCCTCCGATCAGGGGTTCGGGATGCGGCAGCTCGTGGACTTCCGGATGGACCTGGCCATCGGCGACGAGACGGTCGGCGAGGAGGAGCTGGCCGAGCTGGCCAGGCTCAAGGTGCCGCTGGTCCGGGTACGGGGCCGGTGGGTCGAGCTGGACGACCGGCAGCTGGGCGCGGCGCTGGAGGCGTTCGAGAGGCGCCGGGCGGGCGAGATGACGGTCGGCGAGGTGATCCAGGAGGTCGTCCACGGTGGTGACGACGAGTTGCCGATCGTCGCGGTGGACGCCGACGGCCCGCTCGGCGACCTGCTGTCCGGCGAGGCCGGCCGCCGCCTCGAACCGATCCCGACCCCGGCCGGTTTCCACGGCGAGCTCCGGCCGTACCAGGAGCGAGGGCTGTCCTGGCTCGCCTTCATGTCGGACGTGGGGCTCGGCGGTGTCCTCGCGGACGACATGGGACTGGGCAAGACCCCGCAGACCCTGTCCCTGCTGCTCAACGAGCGCGAGACGAAACGGGGAGAGCGTCCGGGGGCGACGCTGCTGGTCTGCCCGATGTCGCTGCTCGGCAACTGGCAGAAGGAGGCCGCCAGGTTCGCCCCGTCCCTGGACCTCTACTCGCACCACGGCGCCGCCCGGCTGCGCGGGGAGGAGCTGGCCCGGCGGGTGGAGGAGGCGGATCTCGTGCTCACCACGTACGGCACCGCCCTGCGGGATCGGGAGGCCCTGGCGGAGCTGGCCTGGTCGAGGGTCGTCTGCGACGAGGCGCAGGCCATCAAGAACAGTGCCGCCGGGCAGGCGCGGGCCGTACGGTCGATCCCGGCGAGGAGCAGGTTCGCGCTGACGGGCACGCCGGTGGAGAACCATCTGGCGGAGCTCTGGTCGATCATGGAGTTCTGCAACCCCGGCCTGCTCGGCCCGGCCAGGCGGTTCAGGAAGCGCTACCAGGAGCCGATCGAGCGCGACGGCGACACCGTGGCGACGGCCGCGCTCAGACGCGCCACCGGCCCGTTCGTGCTGCGGAGGCTCAAGACCGACCGCTCGATCATCTCCGACCTGCCGGACAAGATGGAGATGAAGATCTGGTGCAACCTCACCCCTGAGCAGGCCACCCTCTACCAGGCCGTGGTCGAGGACATGATGGCCAAGATCGCCGACAGCGAGGGCGTCGAGCGGCGTGGCAACGTGCTGGCGACCATGACGAAGCTCAAGCAGGTCTGTAACCACCCGGCTCAGCTGCTGAAGGACGGTTCGCGGCTGGCGGGCCGGTCGGGCAAGCTGGCCCGGCTGGAGGAGCTGGCCGAGGAGATCGTCGAGGAGGGTGACAAGGCGCTGGTCTTCACCCAGTACGCCGCGTTCGGCGCCCTGTTGCGGCCGTATCTGGCCGCCCATCTGGACCGGCCGGTGTTGTGGCTGCACGGCGGGCTGCCCAAACGCAGGCGCGACGAGCTGGTCGAGCGCTTCCAGGGCGATGACGAGCCGATGGTGTTCCTGCTCTCGCTCAAGGCGGCCGGGGTCGGCCTGAACCTGACCGCCGCCACCCACGTGATTCACCTCGACCGCTGGTGGAACCCGGCGGTGGAGGACCAGGCGACCGACCGGGCTTTCCGGATCGGCCAGACCAGAAACGTCCAGGTCAGAAAGTTCATCTGCCTTGACACGCTGGAGGAGCGGATCGACGAGATGATCGAGCGCAAGAAGGCCCTGGCCCAGAGCGTGGTCGGCACCGGCGAGGACTGGATCACCGACCTGTCCACCGACCAGCTGCGCGAACTGTTCCGGCTCGGTTCGGAGGCCGTCTCGTGAACCCGGAGTCTGTCCCGTGAACGCGGAAGCGGTCCAGTGAACGCGGAAGCGGTCCAGTGAACGCGGAAGCGGTCTCGTGAACGCGAGCGCCGAGCGAACCGGCGGTGAGGGAGGCTCGATGGGCAGGAGAAAGTGGTACGACCCCTCCGGGCCGATCCGGGTCGAGGGCGGCATGCGGGTGCGCAGCAGGCGGGGCTCGATCGGCGAGCGGTGGTGGTCGCGGCGGTTCATCGACATCCTCGAACGCGTCTGCGACAGCGGCAGGCTCGGCCGGGGGCGCTCGTACGCGCGCTCGGGCCAGGTCCTCGACCTGGAGCTCGGCCCCGGGCTGGTCGCGGCGCGGGTCCAGGGGTCGAGAACGACCCCCTACCGGGTCGGCATCGAGATCACGGCCTACGACGCCGACCAGTGGCGGACACTCACCGGAGCGCTGGCCGCCCAAGCTCTCCACCGCGCGAAGCTGCTCGCCGGGGAGATGCCTCCGGAGATCGAGGACGTCTTCCGCGAGTGCGGGCTGCCACTCTTCCCCGATCAGCGCGACCTGGACATGGACTGCTCGTGTCCCGACTGGGGTTTCCCCTGCAAGCACCTGTCGGCCGTCCTGTACGTGCTGGCCGAGGCGTTCGACGACGACCCGTTCCTGGTCCTCGCCTGGCGGGGCATGGCGAGGGACGCCCTGCTCGACGCCCTCCGCCAGACGGGCGGCGACCCGGCGGCCGGGGACGACGCGGCGGGTCCGGGGCCGGGGCCGGGGTCGGGGCCGGGTCCGCTCGACGTGACCGACGTGCCGTTCGCCGACCGGCTGGCGGATTTCTACGAGCCCGGCACCTCCCCCGCCCGGCTGCGGGACCGGGCGGCGCCGCCCACCGGCCCGCCCGACCTGCTGCTGCGCGCCCTCGAACCGCCTCCGCTCACGGCGCGGCGCGTCCCGATCCCGGACCTGCTCCGCCCCGCCTACCTGGCCTTCGCGCGGGACGGTGACACTTCCACGGAAGAACCCGACCCCCACCCCAAGGACGACAGCGCCCTCGCGGGGGGCGATGGACTTTCGTAGGAAGACGGGCCCGGTCTCACGGGCGGGGACCGGGAGACCAGGAGAACCCGGGACCAACCGGGAACAAAGGGCCCCGGGGACTCGAGGATCCGGAGACCCGGGGAGGGGCGGAAAAGTTC
This sequence comes from Streptosporangium heterodermiicola, assembly GCF_051390675.1. Classification (NCBI taxonomy): domain Bacteria; kingdom Bacillati; phylum Actinomycetota; class Actinomycetes; order Streptosporangiales; family Streptosporangiaceae; genus Streptosporangium; species Streptosporangium heterodermiicola. The sequence continues at coordinate 14,135 of NZ_JBPJSR010000018.1, read as the reverse complement.
GGACCGGCGGGTCGCCCCGCCGGTCCGGGTCATCGGCGATCGGCCGACGACGGTACGAGATCCCGGCGGTCAGCCGGTGACGATCTCGAACTGCTCCCAGGGGCCGACCGCGTCGCGGTTGGCGATCAGCGGCTGCGCGCCCCCGCCCTCGGCGCACACGTACTTACCGTTGACCTGGGCCCGGAGGCTGACCGAGCCGTCCGGGTTGCTGGTGATCTGGAAGGTCTCCCAGGCACCGGCCGAGGGGCGGTTGGCGATCAGCGCCTGTGCCCCGGCCCCCTCGGCGGACACGAACTGGTTGTTGAGCTTCGCGCGCAGCCCAACGTTGCCGTTGCCCAGGTCGACGCGCTCGAACTGCTGCGCGGTCCCGACGGACGTCCCGTTCGCGATCAGCGGTGAGCCGTTGGCCGCGGTGACGTAGCGGCCGTTGGCCTTGGCCCGCAGGCCGATCACCGACGGGACCGGCGTGCCCGGCGTCCCGAACCAGGTGAGGTTGACCGCGTTGGCGGCGGCCTGCAGGCCCGCGTCGTTGGGGTGCAGGTGGTCGCCGGTGTCGTAGGCGGGCAGGAACATCGTGGGGTTGGCCGGGTCCCTGAGCGCCGCGTCCTGGTCGAGCACGCCGTCGCAGCCGCTGCCCGTGCCGCGGACGAACGCGTTGTAGGCGACGCGCTGGTTCTCCGCGTCCTGCGACCAGGCCGACCAGCCGCGGTACGGGGTCAGCGTGGAGCAGAAGAACTTGACGTTCCGCTGGTGGGCGCGGGCGATGAGCTGCTTGAGGCCGTCGATGAGCTGCGCCGCGCGGGTCGGCGGTGAGGTCGACGTCAGGTCGTTGATCGGGTCGTCGGAGAAGATCACCCACCGGACGTCCGGCTGGGAGAGCACGTCGCGCTCGAAGCGGTTGATCGCGCTCTGCCCGGCGCCGTCGGCCAGCAGCCGGTTGCCGCTGATGCCCTGGTTGAGCACCCCGACCACGCGGCCGGAGTCGATCAGACGGGAGGCGAGCCGGTTGGGCCAGCGCCGGTTGGCGTTGAAGCTGGAGCCGTAGCCGTCGGTGATCGAGGCGCCCAGCGTGACGACGGCGCCCTGCGAGGCGGCGTTCTGCACGTCCAGGTTGGCCAGGAAGTAGTAGCTGCCGACCTGCTGGGCGTTCGCGAGGCTCGCGTTCCCGGCGACGTTGCCCGAGGCGACGTAGTTGGTCTGGGACGACATCTGGTGGTAGGTCGCGGGACCGGTCGGCTGCGGCAGGTAGATGCTGACCGCGATGTCCGACTGGGCGGCGACGGTGAAGGCGATGGAGTCGCTGACCGCCAGCCCCCCGGCGGGGATGGTGACGGAGCGCTGGCCGCCGAAGGTCACCACCCGGTCGGTGGCGAGGTCGACGCCGGAGTCGGAGGTGCGCCGGGCCACGTGCACGTTGTCGATGGTCACCGGCTGGTTGCCGAACGCGTTCGACAGCTGGACCCGCGCCGCCGTGCCGCCGATGCTGGTACGCACGATCTGGCGGATGGTCTGCTGGTTGAAAGTGGTGCCGCTGCTCTGTGGGGAGACCGCCCAGGTGCCGGTCCAGGCGGCCGCCGCGGCGGCCGAACCGGTGGTCATACCGGCCGTGCTCGCCGCCAGGACGGCCACGAGGGCCACGGCGAACAGGCGGGAAAAACCGCGTCGTCTCATGGATTCTCCTGCGAACCGGTGCTGCCGCGAACCGAACTCGTGAGACGGCCGGGTTACGGACGCCCCTCGTTATAGTTCAGTACTTGAATTAACCAACGCGAGGTTAGAGCGGTGGATAAATCACGTCAAGTCATAGATAGGAGGTATTACTGACCTTTTCGGATAAGACACCGCCCGGCCACCTCATTGCAACGTTCCCGGACGCGGGATTCCCCTCCGGGCGAGCGCGGCGCACCGGTTCGGATCCTCCAGATAGGTCGGACCTATCAACGGGACCGGCGAACCGGATGGCACGCGAACCGGGCGCGGCGCCGGACCTGTGCCGAACCCGCACCGGACCCGCGCCAGGCCTGCGCCGGGCCGGTCTCGGGTCGTCCAGGGGCCCGTATAACGTGGCCGGTGCCGGGGTGACTCGACATGACGCCACGACGTTCCTCTTGACATGACAGAGAACCCGAGGTTGGGCGATCTCTCCGTCACCGGACGGATCGCCGATCCGGACGCGTTGGATCGCCGATCCGGACGCGCTGTCAGCCGGCCGACGCCCGCTCAAGGCAAGCGCTCAGGGCGAACGCCCAAGGCGCACAGGACCCGCGCACATCGGCTCCCGGCAACGGCGGCCCCGTCGAGATCGACCCGATCGCCTGGCCGGGCCCGGCTGGAGATCCCGCTGATCCGAGGCTCTCTGGGAGCGGAAAAGGCCGCCGGCCACGCCGCGGCGGCGGCCGGGTTCCTGACCGGCCGCCCCGGCATCTGCCTGACGGTGTCGGCGCCCGGCTTCCTCAACGGCCTGGTGGCGCTGGCCAACGCCACCACGAACTGCTTCCCGATGATCCAGATCAATGGTACGGGTGGTCGATCCGGCGCCCGCGCGGATTCCCGCGCCCGAGTCCGTCGCGCGGGCCCTGGACCTGCTCTCGCACGCGGAGCGCCCGCTGATCGTCCTCGGCAAGGGGGCCGCCTACGCGCGGGCCGACCAGGCGATCCGGTCGTTCGTCGAGACCACCGGCATCCCGTACCCGCCGATGTCGATGGCCAAGGGCCTGCTGCCCGACGACCATCCCCAGTCGGCGGCCGCGGCCAGGTCCCTGGCACTCGGGCAGGCCGACGTGGTGATGCTCGTCGGCGCCCGGCTGAACTGGCTGCTCGCGCGCGGGCGGCCGCCGCGCTGGTCGGCGACGGCCAGGTTCGTCCAGGTCGGCGTCGACCCGATGGAGATCGACAGCAACCGGCCGATCGAGGCCCCGATGGTCGGCGACATCGCCTCGACGATGGCCGCGTTCAACGAGGCCCTGCGGCCGGGCCGGATCACCGTACCGGCCCCCTGGAAGGACGCGATCGAGGACCGGACCGAGCGGAACGTGGCGAAGATGCGTGCCAGGCTCACCGCCGACGCCGTTCCGATGGACTTCTCGACCGCGCTGCGCGCGATCCGCGACGTGCTGGACGACCACCGTGACGTCTACCTGGTCAACGAGGGGGCCAACACGCTCGACTCCGGCCGGGACATCGTGCCGATGTACCTGCCGAGGCACCGGCTCGACTCCGGCACCTGGGGGGTCATAGGCGTCGGCATGGGGTACGCCATCGCCGCGGCCGTCGAGTCGGGCAGGCCGGTGGTGGCGATCGAGGGCGACAGCGCGTTCGGGTTCAGCGGCATGGAGATCGAGACCGTCTGCCGCTACCGGTTGCCGGTCGTCACGGTCGTCTTCAACAACGGCGGCGTCTACAAGGGCGACGAGGTGAACACCCACTCCGCCGACCCCGCGCCGACGAGCCTGCTGCGCTCCAGCCGCTACGACAGGCTCATCGCCGCGTTCGGCGGCACCGGCTACCAGGCCGACACCCCGGACGAGCTCGGCCACGCGCTGTCCGCCGCGCTGAGGGCCGGTGGCCCGGCGCTCGTCAACGCCGTCATCGACCCGGCCGCCGGACCACGGGAAGCACCGGCGCGTCCAAGGTCGTGCCGCTCACCCACGCCAACCTGCCGCGTCCGTCACCGGCATCCTGTCCACGTACCATCTCGGACCCGACGACGCGACGCTGCTGGTCATGCCGCTGTTCCACGGGCACGGGGCCACCGCGGCGGCCTTCACCACCGACGGGTGGTTCCGCACCGGCGACCTAGGCCATCTGGACTCCGACGGCTACCTGTTCCTCAGCGGGCGGATAAAGGACCAGATCAACCGTGGGGGCGAGAAGATCTCGCCGCGCGCCGTCGAGGCGGCCCTGCTCTCCCACCCCGCCGTCCAGGACGTACTGACATTTGCCGTACCCGATGCCAAATATGGCGAAGAGATCAACTCCGCCGTCATCCTCCGGCCCGGCCGGCACGCCACCGAGGCCGACCTGCAACGGCATTGCCGGACCCGGCTCACGGCCTTCGAGATCCCCAAGAAGATCTTCTTCCTTGACCACTTCCCGCGTACCGCCAAAGGTGACGGAGACCGTCGCGCGCTCGCCGCGGCCCTCACCCGCGACGGATCGCCGTCATAGGCGCGCCGGACACCGGCGCGGCCCCCACCTCGGGGACTTGGCAGGACTTATCGATGGGGTCGTCTATGCGTAGGGGATTATGGGGTGGTACGTCTATTTCCTGTGACCCGACCGACCCAGCCGACCGATCCAACCGATCCGGCCGGACCCGCCGATCCGACCGGACCAGCCGGATCGGCCGGAGCGACCCAGCCGACCGGGCCAACCGGGCCGACTGATCCGGCCGGACCGGCTCGGCCGACCGGAGCGGTTCGACCGGCCGACCCGATCGATCCGGCCGATCCGGCTCGACCGGCCGGAGCGGCCCGGCTCCACGCGCTCGACGCGCTCCGCGGCTTCGCGGTGTGCGGGATCATGGTGGTCAACACCTGGCAGCACACGCGCGAGCACCTGAGGGAGTCCGATCGCAACGCGGTCGACTGGGCGGTCGACAACCTGCTGCAGAGCAGGTTCTACCCGATCTTCTCGTTCCTGTTCGGGCTGAGCTTCGTCCTCTTCCTGAGGTCGGCGACCGCGCGGACCGGGCACCCCTGGGCCGTGCTGCTGCGCAGGCTGGCGGTGCTCGCGGCGCTCGGCGCGGTCCACCAGATCCTCAACCCGGGCGAGGTGCTGCTGCCGTACGCGATCTTCGGGGCGCTGGTCCTGCTGCCCGCCTGGTTCTTCCCCCGGCCCGCGGTGGCGGTGCTGGGCGTCGCCCTCACCGCGTGGGCGGTGTACCAGGGCGGCGGGATCATTCTCGTTCCCGGCCTGTTCCTGCTGGGCATGGCGCTGATGGAGAGCCCGCCGCCGGAGTGGCTGCTGCCACCGGCGTTCGTGGCGAGCGCGGTGCTGGGCGTGACGCTCACCTGGCTCTGGGTCCGCGTCGCCAAGGATCCCGTCCTCTTCCACGCGTCCGTCTACCCGGCCGCCGGGCTCGCCGCCGCCACGGCCTACTGCACCGGGCTGCTGCTCCTGCTGCGGACCCGGCTGCGCGACCCGCTGCTGGCGGTCCTGGCCCCGCTCGGCCGGATGGCGCTGACGAACTATCTGGTGAGCACCCCGGTCATCCTGCTCTTCGTCCCCCTGCTCGTCGCGGACACGACCCGGCTCGCCGGTGTGGCGCTCTCCGCCGCCACCCTGGTGCTCCAGGTGCTGTTCAGCCGCGCGTGGCTCGCCAGGTTCAGGTACGGGCCGCTGGAATGGGCGTGGCGGAGCCTCACGTGGATGGAACGAGTGCCGAACAGACGGATAGGGTCACACCCGTGACACGCATCGCCCTCTGCCAGATCCCGGTGGCCGAAGACCCCGCCGCCAACCTGAGCCGTGCCCTCGACGCCCTCTCCGAGGCCGCCGAGGACGGCGCCGAGCTGGCGATATTCCCGGAGGCCGCCCTCACCCGATACGGCAGACGCGTCACCGACCTCGCCCAGCCGCTGGACGGGCCGTTCGTCACCGGGCTGGCCTCGGCGGCGCGGGAGCACGGCCTGTCGGTGATCGCGGGCGTCTTCGAGCCCGGCGAGGGCCGGGTCCGCAACACCGCGGTCGCCATCGGCCCCTCGGGCTCGATCGAGGCGGCCTACCGGAAGATCCACCTGTTCGACTCCTTCGGCGCCCGCGAGTCCGAGCTGGTCGCGCCGGGCGACACCCCGGTCGTGGTGGAGCTGGCCGGGATCCGGGTGGGCCTGGTCACCTGCTACGACATCCGCTTCCCCGAGCTCACCCGGGCCCTGGTCGACCTGGGGGCCGAGATGTTCGCGGTGATCGCCGCGTGGGGTTCCGGGCCGATGAAGGAGGAACACTGGACCACTCTCGTCAAGGCCCGCGCGATCGAGAACACCACCTGGGTCGCGGCCGTCGGCCAGGCCCCGAACCCGGAGGCCCGCGACGGCTTCGGGATCGGACGGAGCATGCTGGTCGATCCGATGGGGGTGGTACGCACCGATATGGGGCCTATAGCCGCCGTACAGATGTGCGAAATCGACTCGCAGATCACGATTGCTACCCGGAATGCCCTGCCATGCCTCGAACACCGGCGGCTCCAGGTCGGCGGATCGTAAAATGCCGACCGTGAGTGAGCCACCTGGGCGTAGAACGCAGATGCAGAAGGTCATACCGCCTCGGCTGCTCGTGCCCTATCTGGCCGGCAGACGCACCGTGATCTCCGGGTACGTCTACCGGGTTCAGGACTGCGCGCGGCTGACCACCCCCGCGCAGCTGTTCGCCGGTCTCGACCTGGGGTTCGAGGGGTCGGAGCTGGCGGAGACGGTCCCGGAGATATACCTGATGCGCTGGTTCGCCCGCGACATGGACGCCTACGTCGTGCCGTACGGCCCGCACATGGGTGGTGACTGGAACGATTCACCACCCTTCACCGGAAACGGCTTCACCACCTCGCGGGAGCACGTCGTGCCTCAGTTCCACACCACGCCCATGCCGATCCCCGCAGGAGCCGAGATCATCCACGTGGTCCCCGGCGACGAGCGTCTCTTCGGCCTCTACGACGGCCTGAGCTGGCGGCCCGCCTCATGAGCGCCGAGATCGAGCCGGTGGCCTCGGGATTCGCCGCCCGCTACCTGGGCCGTACGTACGCCGCCGCCCTCGGGCCCGGCGGCGCCGAGGTGGTGCTGTTCAACGAGGAGGCCCAGAAGGGCTTCGAGGCGGCCGCCGGCTACTGGCGGCTCGTCGTCGCCCGCGAGGACCTCGACTGGCTGGTGCTGGTCCGCACGGTCGGCGCGTTCGGCGGGGAGCCGTGCCTGGTCCTCGACGTCTCCGAGGAGAACGGCGAGGAGAGCCTGCACATCGCCTACACCGGGCACAGCGGGATGAAGGCCGAGGCCCTGGGCTACTGGATGGTCGACCACGGGGCCTACGAGGTCGTCGTCCCCCGCGACGAGGTCTTCTCCATCAGGATCGAGCGCCTGCCCGTCCCGCTCGCCCCGGAGGGCGCCGAGCCGTAACGCCCGCCGTGACTCCGGCCCTCGCGGGGCGAGCCCCCGGGCCCGCCCGGAAGCCGCGGGGCGGACCCACCGAACGACCGGGAGCCCCGGGGCAGGCCCACCCGCCGACCGGCCGGGAGTCCCGATCCGGGCCCGCCCGCCGGTCGACGGGGGACGCCTCATCGCCTGGCGTTCCCCCGGAGCAGGACCACCACCAGCAGGGCGACACCCGCCATCAGGACGGCGCTGATCGCCGAGGTCAGGTGGAAGCCCTGGACGAACGCTGCGCGCGCCGTGTCGAGGAGTCCGGACGCGAGCCGTCCGGGAAGGTCCCCCGCGACCGTCACCGCGGCGTTGAGGTTGTCGCGGGCGGCCTCGGGGACCTCAGCCGACGAGATCCGGCTCCGGTAGACGGCGGTGATGACGCTGCCGAGGACCGCGATGCCGAGCGCGCCGCCGAACTGGGGTGCCACCGAGGCGATCGCCGCCGCGGCACCGGCCCGGCGCGGCGGCGCGGAGCCGACGACCAGGTCGGTGGCGAGCGCCATCATCGGCCCCAGACCCGCGGAGACGACGACGGCCCCGGACACGAGGACGGCGAGCCCGCCCGTGCCCCGCGTCCGGGTGAGCACGAGACAGCCGATCGCGGACACGGCCAGTCCCGTGGCGATCACGGTGGAGGGCGAGATCCTCCGCGCGACCCGGGGGGCCAGGAGGGAGCCCGCGATGACCCCCGCCGCCGAGGGAGCCGTCCACAGCCCCGCCTCCAGGGGCGACAGGCCGTGCACCAGCTGCAGGTACTGCGCGACGGCGTAGTTGGACCCCCACAGCACGAAGATGCCGAGCGCCAGCGTGGCGGCCGCGGCACTGAACGTCCGTCCCGCGAACAACCGCAGGTCGACGAGGGGGTCGGCCAGCGTACGCTGCCTGCGGACGAACGCCGCCGCCAGCGCGAGCCCGGTCACGACCGCGACCGCGGACGTCATCTCCGGGCCGTCGGCCGCGATCCGCTTGAGCCCGTAGACCACCGGCAGCACCGCGCCCAGTGACAGCAGCGCGCCGGTGACGTCCAGCCGCCCCGCCGTGAAGTCCCCGCGCTCCGGCAGCAGCAACGGGCCCGCGACCAGCAGCACCGCCATGAAGGGTACGGCCAGCAGGAAGGCCGACCCCCACCAGAAGCGTTCGAGCAGCCATCCCCCCACCAGCGGGCCGATCGCGGTACCTCCCGAGACGCTGGCGACGATGATCCCGATGGCCGTCGCCCGCTGCCGCGGATCGGCGAACATGGACGTGGCCAGGGAGAGCGTGGAGGGCATCAGCGTCGATCCGGCGACCCCCATCAGTCCCCGGGCGACGATCAGGCTCCCGGCGTCGGGCGCGTAGGCGGCGAGGACCGAGGCCAGGCCGTACGCCACCGCCCCGATCAGCAGCAACCGGCGGCGGCCGATCCGGTCGCCCAGCGCGCCCATGGTGATGAGCGACCCGGCCAGCAGGAAGGCGTAGACGTCCACGATCCACAGCAGCTGGGTGCCGCTCGCCGCCAGGTCCCTGCCGATGGCGGGGAGCGCGAGGTTCGTGACGGTCAGTTCGAGGGAGGCGAGGAGGGCGGGCAGCGCCAGCACGGCGAGGCCGGCCCACTCCCGTCTTCCCGCCAGAACCGGTGCGGTCGGATTGGTCATGGCCATCAGGATGAGACCTCAACCAAAGTTCAGGTCAACAGCCGGCGGCCACGCGGGGCCCGGGGACGTCCACCGGCGGGTCGCGGAGACCCGGAGTCGTCCACCGGCGGCCACGCGGGGGCCGGGAGTCCGCCGACGGGCCACGGAGACCCCGAGGCGTCCACCGGCGGCCACACCGGGGCCGGGCGTCGCCACCGGACCGGCGGAGACCCCGAGGCGTCCACCGGCGGTCACACCGGGGCCGGGTGTCCGCCGACAGGCCACGGAGGCCCGTACCCCCTCAGCTCACGCCGAGCCGCCGGTAACGGGCCAGCCGGGCGGCGAGGCGACCGGCGGGGGCCTGGCCCAGCAGTCCCGCGATCTCGTGCTCCAGGGTGCGCGCGACCCGGGCGCAGAACGCCTCCGGCTCGTAGGCGGCGTCGGGGAACTCCGGGATGATCCGGTCGACGAGGCCGTCCCTGCGCAGGTCGGTGGACCTCACCCCCTGCGCGGCGGCGATCTCCGGGGCGAAGTCGACACTCCGGTACAGCAGCGCGGATGCCCCCTCGGGAGACAGCGGCGACAGCCAGCCGTGCTGGGCGCACAGCACCCGGTCGGCGGGGAGCAGCGCGAGCGCGGCGCCGCCCGCGCCCTCCCCCAGCAGCAGGCACACGGTCGGGGCGTCGAGCATCACCAGGTCGGCCACCGAACGGGCGATCTCCGCCGCCAGGCCGCCCTCCTCGGCCGCCTTGGACAGCGCGGCCCCGGCGGTGTCGATCACGGTGACCAGCGGCAGCCCCAGCTCGGAGGCGAGGCGCATGCCCCGCCTGGCGACCCTGAGCCCGGCCGGGCCGAGCGGGGCGTCGATCCGCTGGTGCCGCCGGTCCTGGCCGAGCACGATCGCGGGAGCCGCGCCGAACCTGGCCAGGGCGAGGACCAGCCCGGGGTCGTTCTCGCCCACGCCGGTGCCGTTGAGCGGGGTGACGTCGGAGGCGCCGAGCTTGAGCAGCGCCCGCACCCCGGGACGGTCGTCGCGGCGGGAGCGGCTGATCGCGTCCCACGCCTGGACCGTCGGGACCCGCTCGTCCGGCTCGGGCCCCGGATCCAGGTCCCGGCGGGGGGCGCACAGCACGGCGAGCGCCCGGATGGCGACCCGCCTGGCGTCCTCCGCCGACACGACGGCGTCGACCAGGCCGTGGGCGAAGAGGTTCTCGGAGACCTGGACGCCCTCGGGGAACGGGTAGCCGTGCAGCGACTCGAACACCCTCGGCCCGAGGAACCCGATCAGCGCGCCCGGCTCGGCGGCGGTGACGTGCCCGAGCGACCCCCAGGAGGCGAAGACCCCGCCGGTGGTGGGGTGGCGCAGGTAGACGACGTACGGCAGGCCCGCGGCTCGGTGCGCGGCCACGGCGGCGGTGATCTTCACCATCTGGACGAAGGCCACCGCGCCCTCCTGCATCCGGGTCCCGCCCGAGGCGGGGGCGGCGAGCAGCGGGAGCCCCTCGGCGGTGGCCCGCTCGACCGCGGCGGTGAGCCGCTCGGCGGCGGCCACCCCGATCGAACCGGCCAGGAAGGAGAACTCGCACACGACTACCGCCACCCGGCGCCCGTCCAGCAGGCCCTCCCCGGAGAGGACCGACTCGTCGTACCCCGTCTTGGCCCGGACTGCGGCCAGCTCCTCGGCGTACCCCGAACCGGGCGCGGCGGGGTCGGCGGGCGGCTCGTCCCACGACCGCCACGTTCCCGGGTCGAGGAAGGTGTCGATCAGCGTGCGCGCGTCGGGCCGCGCCGGGGTCATACCCGCGCTCCCCGGGACGGCGTCCGGCCGTGAAAACCCTGGAACGGCGTCCGGCCGTGAAATCCGCGGGACGGCATCCGGCCGTGGAATTTCAGGAACGGCGTCCAGCCACGGAGTCCCCGGGACGGCCGCCGACCGTGGAATCCCAGGAACGCCGTCCGGCCGTGGAGTCCCCCGGGCGGCGTCCGGCCGGGTAAGGAGGGGGTGCCTGTCATCGCTCGCGCGCCTCCAGCCAGGCGAGGACCTCGTCGTCGTGCTCGCCGAGCGCGGGCGGGGCGGTATGGCGCGCGGGAGGGTCGCCGTCGAAGCGGAGCGGCGGCCCCGGCAGCTCGATGGTGCCGAGCACGGGATGGTCCACCTCGACGACCAGGCCCTGGGAACGGGTCTGGTCCCAGGCGTAGACCTCGTCGAGGGACCTGATGGCCCCGGCGGGCACCCCGGCCTCGCCGAGCGCGGCGAGCCAGTGCGCCCTGTCGTGCTTGGTGAGCGTCCGCTCCATGTCGGCGATCAGCTCGTCCCGATGCGTGAACCTCTCCCTGTTGGTCGCGTACCTGGCGACGTACGGGTCGGCGTCCAGCCCCAGCAGGGCGGCGACCTTGCGCCACTGCGTGTCGTTCGCCGCCGCGATCTGGATCATGCCGTCGGCACAGCGGAAGGCGCCGTACGGGGCGATGGAGGCGTGGTGGTTGCCGCCCGCCCGGGACACCTGGCCGCCGACCGTCCAGGCCGTACCGTGGTAGGAGTGCACCCCGGTCACCGCGGCCAGCAACGAGGTCCGCACGACCTTGCCCCGCCCGGTCCGCTCCCGCTCGTAGAGCGCGGCGACCACACCGTACGCGCCGTGGATGCCGCCGAGCAGGTCGGCGACCGAGGCGCCCACCCGGTACGGCTCCTCGGGCGACGGGCCGGTCAGGCTCATCAGCCCCGCCTCGCCCTGCGCGATCTGGTCGTAACCGGGCCTGCCGCCCTCCGGGCCGTCGTGGCCGAAACCGGTGATCGACAGGATGACCAGGCGGGGGTTGAGCTCGTGCAGCCGTTCGACGGAGAAGCCCAGCCGGTCCATGACACCGGTGCGGAAGTTCTCCACCAGCACGTCGCTCTGCCGCACCAGGCGCTCGACGAGCGACCTGCCCCCGGCGGACTTGAGGTCGACGGCGATCGACTGCTTGTTGCGGTTGGCCGCCAGGAAATACGTGGAGATGTCATGGTCGGGACCCACGAACGGCGGGCCCCAGCCCCGCGACTCGTCACCCCCCGCGGGATGCTCCACCTTGATCACCCGGGCACCCAGGTCACCGAGCATCTGCGCGGCGTGCGGGCCCGCGAGCGCGCGAGAGAGATCGAGGACGACGATGTCGCCGAGTGCTCCCTGCAAGATCAACCTCCGGTGCGTGGCGGCCGGCCCGGCCGACGAGGGCCCCCGGTCCCGGCTCGTTCGCCATGAGACCACTCGGTACGGCAACCGGACGGGGGAACACCCATGATCTCCCATACCATCACCGGGCGGGACGGGAGGGGGCGAGATCATGAGGACGTGTTCGTCACGATCTCCCTCATGGCCCCGGCCGGGAGGAACCGGGGTCACCCACGTACCGGCTCTCCCAGGCGCGGCACAGGACACTCCTGCGGACCCCACGAACCGACCACCACTACCCGGCCGACCGGAGATCCCTTCCACGCCGCCCTTTCCTGGACAAGCGGAAACCTCCCTCGGTGGAGGAGGCTTCGTTCGATCAAGGTTCTGGCCGTCGGGACGCTTGATCGATTTTGTGGCGACCGCTCGCCAGGGTGAGCCTTTCGCTCACATTCGCCCCAGGAAGTGGCACGTGCCGCGTCGCCATCGTTTCGGCGTTCCCGCCCTGCTCGCCACGAGTGTGCACGTCGTCGCGGTGGCGGTCGCCGCCGTGACCGCGCCGGTCTCCGGCGACCTCGGCGCGCTGTGGCGGTTGACGCTGTTCAGGGAGATGGACGAGGGCGTCGCGGTGACGTGGCCGAACGCGCTCGTCCTGGTCCTGGCCGCCACGGTGTGGGCCTGGGCGCTGTGGCAGAGCCTGCGCGGGCCGTTGGCGGGGCCGTCGCCCGAGCCGGGCCGGGACGTGCGACGGCTGCGGGTGGCGCTGTACGCCGCGCTGGCGTTCTGGCTGTTCTACTTCCTCCTGCCGTCGTGGCCCTGGTGGGTGACGGCGCTCGGCGCCGTGGTGATGCTGGTGGCCGTGGTGCGGTTCCGGCCGGTGCTGGGACGCGGCCTGGAGTATGCCGACCACGCGCGGGGCGCGGGTGTGCTGGCGTACGGGGGCGCCGCCGTCGCCGGGGTGCTGGACGTCCTCGGCCTGCCCGTGCCCGACGGAGTGGCCCTGGTCTGCGGCCTGGCGGGCCTGGTCTGGACGGTGCTGGTCCTGCGGGCGCGGTGGCGGGACGGCCGCTGGCGGCGGGCCACCGTCCTGTGCGGCGTCGCCTCCCTGGCGGGGTTCGGGTCGATGGGCTGGGCGTTCGCGGCGAGGGGAACGTCTACGCCAACGCCCTGACGGCCACGGAGGCCCTGATGATGGTCTGGCTGGCCCGCTCCGCTCACGAGCTCGCCGACCCGCGCCACCGGCGGGTGGCCGCTCCGGTCGGCCTCGGTCCGCAGGCAGGCGACCGGGACCCGGGCCGAGAAGAGGATTCATACGGGGATGCCCACTCCGCCCGGCCGGTCACCCGGCGAGGACGCGCCGATCGTCACCGGCGGTCACCGGGCGGGCTCTCCGGCGGCTCGTACGCTCGCGCCGGCCCGTCAGGCCGACACGACCTGATGGCCGAGCACCACGTTGTACTTGCCGTGCATGACGTCGAGACGATACAGGCGTGCGGGATAGGCGAGCATGTCCGCGAGGAGGTCGGAGCGCAGGAAGTTCCGGCCCCCGGGACCCATGTCGTGGGTGTGGCGGGCCTCCGTGTCGGGAAACGCCTCGAAAATGCCGAACACGGTCTTCGAGAAACGGAGTGCGAACCACGGTCCGGTGCCCGGCTCGTCGTCGACCCCGGCGTTGATGTCCTCCAGGAATTTCCTCAGCTCACCCTCCTTGCCCGGCTTCGCCGCGAGGTGGATGTAGTAGGCCTTGTGGCCGGGCGTGCCGTCCTCTCCGAACACGACGAAGCCCGGATGCTCGGAATCGTCCGCCTTCAGATCCCGCGCCGGGTCAGGGCCGGGAACGAGGTCGTTTTTGGGTGGCTTGACATTGTCACGCATATCGCTTCGCTCATTTCGGTCACGCCGTGCACCACTCGACTCGACGGATACGAGCGTCCTGTGCCGTGTTCGTTCGCCGAGCCGGCCAGCCATATCGCGATCACCGTAACAGGAGGCGCGCCGACGGTGCGGAGCGCGCCGAGGGCGCTTGACCATTCAATACGTTTTCGACAATTGATCGTGGAACCGTCTTTGTCGGATGGGCGTGGGTGAGGCATGACGCGAAACCGGCTTCACCCCTTCGGTTACCGCTCGGCCCGGGTGGTGACCGAGTCGGCGACGCCCGGCGGCCGTACCACGGGTGAGGCCGGACGCGAAAGGGCCGGGCGCCCGATCGGACGCCCGGCCCGGGAAAGGACCCCCCCCCC
>NZ_JBPJSR010000017.1:0-202232 GCF_051390675.1 Streptosporangium heterodermiicola | reverse complement strand
GTCCCCCCTCGATCCCGGTGGTCTCCAACCTGACCGGTGAGCCGGTCACGGAGTTCTCCGCCGACTACTGGGTGCGCCACGTCCGCGAAGCGGTGCGCTTCGCCGATGGCCTGACCTACCTGCACTCCCACGGAGTACGGACATTCATCGAACTGGGACCCGACGGCGTGCTGTCGGTGATGGGCCAAGAATCCGCAGACGACAGCCTGTTCCTCCCGACACTGCGCAAAGAACGACCCGAAGCGGAAAGCCTGGTCACCGCACTGGCGAGAGCGTTCGTGGCAGGCGCGAAGGTCGACTGGAAGGCGTACCAGGCATACCAGGCAGGCAACCGCGGGAAGCTCGTCGACCTGCCGACCTACCCCTTCGAGCACCGGCACTACTGGCTGTCGTCGAAGCTGCTGTCGAAGTCGGCGCCGTCGGCCGGGCACCCGCTGCTGGACGTGACGACGCCGCTCGCCGAGGGCGACGGCGTGGTGATGACCGGACGGCTCTCGGCGGGGGCCCAGCCCTGGTTCGCCGATCACCTCGTGGCCGGTCTCACCGTGGTACCCGCCACCGCGCTGGCGGAACTCTCCCTGCACGCGGGGGATCAGGTCGGTTGCGACACGCTCGACGAGCTGGTCATGGAGGTGCCGTTGCTCCTGCCGGAGGCGCGGACGCGGCTGTTGCAGGTGTCGGTGGGCGCGCCGGACGGGACGGGACGGCGACCTCTGGGCGTGTTCTCCCGGGAGGAGGGCGCGTCGGAGGACCTCCCGTGGACCCGGCACGCGCGGGGCACGCTGGCCCCGACCACCCCGGTGGAACCCACCGACCTGACGGCATGGCCCCCGCCGGGAGCCGCCGAGGTCGACGTGGCCGGGCTGTACGACGACATGGCCGCCGCCGGGCTCGACTACGGTCCCGCTTTCCGGGGGCTGCGGGCCGCCTGGCGGGACGGCGACCGGCTCTACGCCGAGGTGGCCCTGCCCGAGGAGCTGGACGTGGAGGGCTTCGGCATCCACCCGGCGCTCCTCGACGCCGCCCTGCACGCGGCCGGGCTTGGCCTGCTGCCGGGCACCGAACAGGGCAGGCTGCCGTTCGCCTTCGACCGGGTACGGCTGCACCGTACGGGAGCGCGGTCGTTGCGCGTGCTGATGACCCCGGACGGCGCGGACGCCGTGTCCCTCGTCCTGGCCGGTGACACGGGCGAGCCGGTGGCCACGATCGGCAGGCTCGCCCTGCGCCCCTTCGCCCCCGAAAGACTGCGCGAGACACCCGACTCGTTGTTCCGGGTGGGGTGGGTGCCGGTGGTGGGTGGTGAGGTGGTGTCGCCGGGGGTGGTGGTGCGGGTCGGTGCGGGTCGTGAGAGGGACGTGGTTTCGGGGGTGCGGGGTGTGTTGGGTGAGGTGTTGGGGGTGGTGCGGGGGTGGGTTGAGGATGGTCGTTCGTCGTCGTCGCGGTTGGTGGTGGTGACGTGTGGTGGGGTGGCGGTGGTGCCGGGTGAGGGGGTGGATCCGGTGGCGGCGGCGGTGTGGGGGTTGATGCGGTCGGTGCAGGTGGAGTATCCGGGGTTGTTCGCGGTGGTGGACGTCATACAGGGGGGTGAGGTTCCGGACGGGGTGCCGGTGGGCGAGCCCGGGGTGGCGGTGCGTGATGGTGTGCTGTACGCGCCGAGGCTGGTGCGGGCCGGTGCCGCAGGGGCGGCCGGACCATCCTGGGGTGAGGGGACGGTGCTGGTCACCGGCGGTACGGGGGCGCTGGGCGGTCTGCTGGCCCGCCACCTCGTCACCGAACACGGCGCACGAGACCTGCTGCTGGTGAGCAGGCGGGGTCGCGACGCCGACGGGGCCGCCGAGCTGGAGGGTGAGCTGGCGGCGCTGGGCGCCCGGGTCACCGTCGCGGCCTGCGACGTGGGTGATCGGGTGGCGTTGCGCGGGTTGCTGCAGGGTCTGGACCGGCCGCTGACCGCCGTGGTGCACGCGGCGGGTGTCCTCGACGACGGGGTCGTCACCTCGCTCACCGCTGAGCGTTTCGACCGGGTGCTCGCGCCGAAGGCGGACGCGGCCTGGCATCTGCACGAGCTGACCCGGCAGATGCCGCTGACCGCGTTCGTGCTGTTCTCCTCGGCCTCGGCGACCTTCGGCAACGCGGGGCAGGGCAACTACGCGGCGGCGAACGCGTTCTTGGACGGTCTCGCCGCGCACCGCAGAGCCGAGGGGCTGCCCGCCACCTCCCTGGCCTGGGGACTGTGGGAACACGGCATGGGCACCGGTACCGCCTCGGCCGGACGGGCGACGCTGAGCGCGGGCGGGGGGCTGGCGCTGTTCGACGCCGCCCTCACGACGGACGAGGCCCTCCTGGTCCCCGTACGGCTGGACACCGCCGCGCTCCGCGACGGTGACGTCCCCGCCCTGCTGAGCGGCCTGGTCCGGGCCCGCCCCCGGCGTACGACGGGCGAGACCACGCTGGCCCGGCGGCTGGCGGCGGCGGAGGAGGGGGAGCGCGCGAGGATCGCCCTCGCAGCCGTCCGCTCCCTGGTGGCCGACGTGCTCGGCCACCCCACGCCGGACGGCGTGCCGCCGGGAAGCAAGTTCTCCGAGCTGGGCCTCGACTCGCTCACCGCCGTCGAGCTGCGCAACCGGCTGAACACCGCCACCGGCATGCGGCTGCCCGCCACGCTGGTCTTCGACCATCCCACCCCCGCCGCGCTGGCCGCCTTCGTGACGGCCGAACTGGCCGGTACGCCCGTCCCCGCCGTCCCCGCCGTGCGGAAGTCAGCCGTGGACGAACCGATCGCGATCGTCGCCATGAGCTGCCGCTATCCCGGCGGCGTACGGTCCCCCGAGGACCTGTGGGAGCTGCTGGCCTCCGGTGGCGACGCGATCTCGCTGTTCCCCGCCGACCGGGGCTGGGACCTCGACGCGCTGTACGACCCCGACCCGGACACGCCGGGAACCAGCTACACGCGAGAGGGCGGGTTCCTCTACGACGCCGACCGGTTCGACGCCGAACTGTTCGGGATCGGCCCGCGCGAGGCGCTGGCCATGGATCCGCAGCAGCGGCTGCTGCTGGAGACCACGTGGGAGCTCTTCGAACGGGCGGGCATCGACCCGCTGTCGCTGCGCGGCAGTGACACGGGCGTCTTCGCCGGAATGATGTACCACGACTACGGGACCCTGCTGTCCGCCGTCCCCGGTGAGCTGGAGGGCTACCTCGGGACCGGCACCGCGGGCAGCGTCGCCTCCGGGCGGCTGGCCTACACCTTCGGCCTGGAGGGCCCTGCGGTCACCATCGACACGGCGTGCTCCTCCTCGCTGGTGGCGTTGCATCTGGCCTCCCGTGCGCTGCGGCACGGGGAGTGCTCGCTCGCGCTGGCGGGCGGGGTGACCGTCCTCTCCACGCCGGGCACGTTCGTGGAGTTCAGCCGTCAGCGGGGGCTGGCCCCGGACGGGCGCTGCAAGTCCTTCGCCGCCGCCGCCGACGGCACCGGCTGGGCCGAGGGCGTGGGCGTCCTGCTGCTCGAACGGCTCTCGGACGCCCGCCGCAACGGCCACCAGGTCCTGGCCGTGATCAAGGGCAGCGCGGTCAACCAGGACGGCGCCTCCAACGGCCTGACCGCGCCCAACGGCCCCTCCCAGCAGCGGGTGATCCACCGCGCGCTGGCCGACGCGGGCCTCACGCCCGGTGACATCGACATGGTCGAGGCGCACGGGACCGGCACGCCGCTGGGGGACCCGATCGAGGCCCAGTCGCTACTGGCCACCTACGGCCGGGACCGCGACCGGCCGCTCTGGCTCGGATCGGTGAAGTCGAACATCGGGCACACCCAGGCCGCCTCCGGGGTCGCGGGCGTGATCAAATCGGTGATGGCGATGCGGGCGGGGGTGCTGCCGCCCACCCTGCACGTGGACGAGCCGTCGCCGCATGTGGACTGGTCCTCGGGCGCGGTGTCGCTGCTGACGTCGTCGGTGCCGTGGCCGGAGGTGGGGCGTCCGAGGCGGGCGGGGGTGTCGTCGTTCGGGATCAGCGGTACGAACGCGCACGTCATCGTGGAGGCCGTCCCGACCGAGAAGCCCGCTGCCAGGTCCGAGGGCGGTGAGGTGGTGGTGTGGCCGTTGTCGGCCAAGAGCGAGTCGGCGTTGCGCGCGCAGGCCGAGCGGCTGGGTGCTCATGTGAGGGCATCACAGCTGTCGGCTGTGGATGTGGCGCATTCGCTGGTGGCGGGTCGTGCGGTGCTGGAACACCGGGCCGCGGTGGTCGGCCGGAGCCGAGATGAGCTGGTGGGTCGGCTGGCGGAGCTGGCGGCGGGGGATGTGCCGGCCGGGGTGGCCGGGCGGAGTGGGCTGGGGTTTTTGTTCACCGGTCAGGGTGCTCAGCGGGCAGGGATGGGCCGGGAGCTGTATGAGGCGTTCCCGGTGTTCGCGACCGCTTTCGACGAGGTCGACGCTCACTTCGACGGGTCACTGAAGGAGGTGGTGTTCACCTCCTCGGACGGGGGGCTGGATCGGACGGAGAACGCCCAGATCGCGCTGTTCGCCATCGAAGTGGCGCTGTTCCGGCTGCTGGAGTCCTGGGGGGTGCGGCCGGATCTCCTGCTGGGGCATTCGATCGGGGAACTGGCGGCCGCCCATGTGGCCGGGGTGATGTCGCTGCAAGACGCGGCCAATCTGGTGGTGGCACGGGGCCGGTTGATGCAGGCACTGCCCGCGGGCGGAGCCATGGTCGCGTTGCAGGCCACCGAAGCCGAGGTGCTCCCCCTCCTGCCCGGCACCGTTTCGGTGGCGGCGGTCAACGGCCCGAACGCCGTCGTCATCTCCGGCGACGAGGCCGCGGTGACGGAAATATCCGCTCATTTCGCAGCCCTGGGGCGTAAGACCCGTCGCCTGCGGGTCAGCCACGCCTTCCACTCACCCCTGATGGAACCCATGCTGCAGGACTTCCGCCGGATCGCCGAAACCATCACCTACCGTCCCCCCTCGATCCCAGTCGTCTCCAACCTCACCGGCGAACCGGTCACAGACTTCTCCGCCGACTACTGGGTGCGCCACATCCGCGAAGCGGTGCGCTTCGCCGACGGCCTGACCTACCTGCACTCCCACGGAGTACGCACCTTCGTCGAACTGGGACCCGACGGCGTGCTGTCGGCGATGGGCCAAGACTCCGCAGACGACAGCCTGTTCCTCCCGACACTGCGCAAAGAACGACCCGAGGTGACGGCCCTGTACGCCGCCGTCGCGACGGCCTACACGCGAGGCGCTCTGCCGGACTGGGCGGCCGTGCTCGGCGGGCGCGGCAGGCGGGTGGACCTGCCGACCTACGCTTTCCAAAGGCAGCGCTACTGGCTCGAACCACCCCAGACGCCTCCCGCCGAGCGGGCTGGAGCGTGGCGGTACCGGGTCGAGTGGCGGCCGGTGAGCGAGACCGGCACGCCGGTGCTGAACGGCACCTGGCTGCTCGCGGCCACCGATGACGAGCCGCTCGCCGACGCCTGCGAGGCCGCCGTACGACGGCATGGGGCCGAGGTGGTGCGGATCTCCGCGGACGCCCTTCACCTGCCCGCGGACGCCGGGACGATCAGCGGGGTGTTGTCCCTGCTCGCGCTCGACGAGGAGCCGCATCCGTCTCACCCGATCGTCCCCCGTGGGCTGGCCCGCACGCTCGACCTGGTCAAGGCGCTCGACGCGGCCGGAGTGACGGCCCCCCTGTGGCTCGCCACTCGCGGCGCCATCGACCTCGGCGGTACCAACGCGAACCGGACCGACGTGGGCCGAATCAACGCAGACCGGATCGACGTCGGCGGTACCGACGTGACCCGGGCCGACGTCGGCACCACCGATGTGGGCGAGATCGACGTACGCGACACCGGCACCGGCGTGGCCAGTGGGGTGGGGTCCCTCGCCCAGGCGCAGACATGGGGGCTCGGCCTCGCGGTCGCGCTGGAGTATCCGCGGCTCTGGGGCGGCCTGGTCGACCTTCCCGAGTCGCTCGGCCACCGGGAGGCCGACCACCTGATCCGCACGCTGGCGGGCTCGCTGGGAGAGGGAACGAGGGGAAACCCGTCGGAGAACGCCGCCGAGGACCAGGTCGCCATCCGCCCGGCGGGCCCGCTGGTCCGCCGCCTCGTCCGCGCGGGCGCGCCGGTGCGGCGGCGGGACTTCCGGCCCGCGGGGACCGTCCTCGTCACGGGCGGCACCGACGGTCTCGGCGCGGCCGTCGCCCGCCGCCTGGCGGCCGAGGGCGCCGAACACCTGCTGCTGACGCGCCCCACCGACGCTCCCGAGCCCGGGACAGAGATCGAGCCCGGGACAGAGCCCGGGACAGAGGTCAGGACAGAGGCAGACACCGGGGCCGTGGACCGGCTGGTGGCCGAGCTGGGAGAGCTGGGCGCGCGGCGGGTCTCGGTCGTCGGGTGCGACCTGGCCGACCGGCGCGCGGCCGAGGAACTGCTCGGCACGGTGCCCGACCTCACCGCCGTGTTCCACGCCGCGGGCGTGCCGGGCGTGACCGCGCTCGCCGACCTCGACGTACCGGCTCTCGCCGAGGCGCTCGGGGAGAAGGCGGCGGGTGCCGCGCACCTGCACGACGCGCTCCTCGGCCGGGACCTCGACGCCTTCGTGCTGTTCTCCTCCGTCGCGGGCGTGTGGGGCGGCGCGGGCCAGGGCGCCTACGCCGCGGCCGACGCCTCCCTGGACGCGCTCGCCGCGCGCCGGAGGGCACTCGGCCTGACCGCCACCTCGGTCGCCTGGGGGCTCTGGGAGGAACCGGGGCAGGCGGACGCCGAACGGCGCGACCAGCTTCGCCGCCGGGGGGTGACCGCCATGGCGACCGAGGCCGCCCTGGCCGCGCTGTGGCAGGCCATCGAGGAGGACCGGGCCACCGTCACGGTCGCCGACGTCGACTGGGCGCGTTTCGCCCCGGTGTTCACCGCCCTGCGGGCCCGCCCGCTGATCTCCGACCTCCCCGAGGTACGGCTGGCGCTGGGCGAGGCCGCGAGGGAGCCCGGCGACGGGCGGTCCCCCGAGCTGGTGACACGGCTCGCCGGCCTGCCCGAGGGGGAGCGGCGGCAGCGGCTGCTGCGTGTCGTCCGGGCCGAGGCGGCGGCGGCGCTCGGCCATGACTCCCCTGACGCGGTCCCTCCGGCGCGGCCCTTCCTCGACCTCGGCTTCGACTCGCTGGCGGCCGTCGGCCTGCGCAACCGGCTGGCCGCGGCCACCGGCCTGAAACTGCCCGCGACCGTGGCCTTCGACCATCCGAGCGCGGAGGCGCTGGCCGCCTATCTCGACAGCAGGCTGGACCCCGCGGCCGGGCCGTCGATCGACGCCGGACTCGACTCCCTCGCCGCCACGCTCGGCGCGCTCGACACGGCCGACCCGGAGCGGCTGCGCATCACGGCACGGCTCCGGACGCTGGTCGCGGAACTGACCCGCGACCCGGCCGACACCGGGCCACGAAGCATGGCCGAGCTGGTCGAGGAGGCTTCGGACGACGAGCTCTTCGGGCTGCTGGACGCGGAATTCGGCGAGGAAGGACCCGGGCTGTGAACGAGGAAAAACTGCGCGAATACCTCAAGCGCGCCACGGTCGAGCTGCACGAGACCCGTCGGCGGCTGCACGAGCTGGAGCAGCGGCGGCCCGAGCCCGTCGCGATCGTCGCGGCGAGCTGCCGCTATCCCGGCGGCGTGCGCTCCCCGGAAGGCCTGTGGGAGCTGGTCGCGGGCGAGGTGGACGCCGTGGGGCCCTTCCCCGAGGACCGGGGCTGGGACATGGAGGCGCTCTACCACCCCGATCCCGGCCACCCGGGCACGTCGTACGTCCGCGAGGGCGGGTTCCTGGAGACGGCGGGAGACTTCGACGCCGCGTTCTTCGGCATCTCCCCGCGCGAGGCGCTGGCCATGGACCCGCAGCAGCGGCTGCTCCTGGAGACCTCCTGGGAGCTGCTCGAACGCGCCG
This sequence comes from Streptosporangium heterodermiicola, assembly GCF_051390675.1. Classification (NCBI taxonomy): domain Bacteria; kingdom Bacillati; phylum Actinomycetota; class Actinomycetes; order Streptosporangiales; family Streptosporangiaceae; genus Streptosporangium; species Streptosporangium heterodermiicola. Next base: position 194,301 of record NZ_JBPJSR010000017.1, on the reverse strand, counting down.
GCATCGACCCGGGCACGCTGCGCGGCGGCCACACCGGCGTCTTCATCGGCTCCAGCGGCCAGGACTACGGCGCGCTGCTGCAGTCGGCGGCCGAGGACGTCGTGGGCTACCGGATGACCGGCGTGGCGGCCAGCGTGCTGTCCGGCCGGCTGTCCTACAGCTTCGGCTGGGAGGGGCCCGCGGTCACCGTGGACACCGCGTGCTCGGCGTCCCTGGTGGCCCTGCACCTCGCCTGCCAGTCGCTGAGGCTGGGCGAGTGCCCGCTCGCCGTCGCGGGCGGCGTGGCGGTGATGTCCATCCCCGCGGGGTTCGTGGAGTTCAGCCGTCAGCGGGGGCTGGCTCCGGACGGGCGCTGCAAGTCCTTCGCCGCCGCCGCCGACGGCACCGGCTGGGCCGAGGGCGTGGGCGTCCTGCTGCTCGAACGGCTCTCGGACGCCCGCCGCAACGGCCACCAGGTCCTGGCCGTGATCAAGGGCAGCGCGGTCAACCAGGACGGCGCCTCCAACGGCCTGACCGCGCCCAACGGCCCCTCGCAGGAGCGGGTGATCCGCGCCGCGCTGGCGGGCGCGGGGCTGGCGGCGGGCCAGGTGGACGCCGTGGAGGCGCACGGCACGGGCACCCCGCTGGGGGACCCGATCGAGGCCCATGCGCTGCTGACCGTCTACGGCGAGAACCGTCCCGCGGACCGGCCCCTGTGGCTCGGCTCGATCAAGTCCAACATCGGCCACAGCGCGGGCGCGGCCGGTGTCGCGGGGGTGATCAAGATGGTGATGGCGATGCGGCACGGCGTCCTGCCGCGCACGCTGCACGTCGACGAGCCCACGCCGCAGGCGGACTGGTCCTCCGGTGCCGTCGCCCTGCTCACCGGGTCGCGCCCCTGGCCCCGGGGCGACGAACCGCGCCGCGCCGGGATCTCCTCCTTCGGCGTGAGCGGCACCAACGCCCACACCATCCTCGAAGAACCCCCGGCGGACACACCCGCCACCACCGCTCCGCTCCCCGCACCCACCACCATCATCGTCCCGCGCCCGGTCGCCTCCGCGTCTCCCGCCGGTACCGCGCCCGGGACGGAGCGGGCGTACGGCGGCACGGTGCCCTGGGTGCTGTCGGCACGCAGCGCCACCGCGCTGCGCGCGCAGGCCGCCCGCCTCCGCGCGCACCTGACGGAACACCCCGAACACCCCGGCCGGAGCGAGCCGGACGGACCGACCGCGCCGGACGAACCGAATGAGCCGGACGCAGTGGACAAAACGAACGCAGCGGACACGACGAGCACGACAGACGCGACGGACGCGACAGTGGAGGACGTGGCCTGGTCGCTGGCCACCACGCGCGCCTCCTTCGAGCACCGGGCCGTCATCGTCGGCACGGGACGGGAGCGGTTCGGCCGCGCGCTGGAGGCGCTGGACGCGCTGGCCGGGCGGCGGCCCTCCGCCGACGTCGTCGAGGGCGTGGCACCATCGGAGGGCGCCCGGGTGGCGTTCGTCTTCTCCGGGCAGGGCGCGCAGTGGCCGGGCATGGGCGCCGAGCTGCTGCGCGCGTCCCCGGCGTTCGCCGAGGAGATCGCCCGCTGCGCCGAGGCGCTCGCCCCGTACGTGGACTGGTCCCTGACCGGCGTGCTCCGGGGTGACGAGGGCGCGCCAGGCCTGGACCGGGACGACGTCGTCCAGCCCGCGCTGTGGGCCGTGATGGTCTCGCTGGCGGGCCTGTGGCGGTCGCTGGGCGTACGCCCGGCCGCGGTGGCCGGGCACTCGCAGGGCGAGATCGCCGCCGCCACCGTCGCGGGCGCGCTGTCCCTCGACGACGCGGCCAGGGTCGTCGCGCTGCGGTCCGCGGCGCTGGCCGGGCTGACCGGTGGGTACGGCATGCTGTCCGTCGCGCTCCCCGCCGAGCAGGCGGCCGGGCGGCTGGCCCGCTGGGACGGCCGGCTCTCGCTCGCCGCGGTGAACGGTCCCGCCTCCGTCGTCGTCGCCGGGGACACGGACGCGCTGGCCGGGCTGCTGGCCGGGTGCGAGGCCGACGGGGTGCGCGCCAGGACGGTCCGGGTCGCCTACGCCTCGCACTCGCCGCAGGTCGAGGCCGTACGCTCCCGGCTGCTGGCCGACCTGGCGCCGATCGTGCCCAAGGCGTCAGAGGTGCCGTTCTACTCGACCGTCACCGGGAGGCCCGCCGACACCACCGGCCTGGACGCCGCGTACTGGTACCGCAACCTGCGCGAACAGGTCCGCTTCGCCGACGCGGTCGGGGCGCTGCTCGGCGACGGGCACACCCTGTTCGTGGAGTGCGGCCCCCACCCGGTGCTGTCCGTCGGTGTCCAGGAGAGCGCCGAGGCGGCTGGTGCCGAGGTTGCGGTGGTGCCCACCCTGCGGCGCGACCAGGCGGGACCGGGCGACTTCCTGCGTTCCGCCGCGCGGGCCCACGTCCACGGCGCGCGGGTCGACTGGACGCGGGTGCTGACCCCGGCCCGCCGGGTGGACCTGCCGACCTACCCCTTCGAGTCGCGGCGCTACTGGCTGTCGGCCGGTTACACCGCCCGCGCGCTCGGGACGGACTCACCGGACATGGACCCCGCCGAGGAGGCCGCCCTGGCCGAGCGGCTCGCCGGGCTCGACCGCGACGGGCGCGAGGAGGTCCTGCTGGATCTGGTACGCGCCCACGCCGCCGCCGTGTTCCGGCTGGACACCCCCGGCACGATCGGCGCGGACCACCCCCTTCCCGACCTCGGGCTCGACTCGCTGACGGCGATGGAGCTCAGGAACCGGCTGAGCCGGGCCACCGGGCTGCCGCTACGAGTAGCCCTGGTTTTCGAACATCCGACCCCCAGAGCGCTCGCCCGGCATCTGCTGGCGGGCCTCCCCACGGTGCCAGAGGTGCGAGAGAGATGAACACGAGCAAGGTGCTGATCATCGGGGCCGGGCCCTGCGGTCTCATGACGGCGGTCGAGCTGACCCGTCGCGGCGTCGCGGTGACGGTGGTGGACGCCGAGGAGGAGGGCGCCACCGGGTCGCGGGCGGTGCTGCTGTGGCCGTACTCCCTGGAGCTCTTCGACGGCCTGGGGCTGCGCGCCGAGGCGGACAAGCGGGGCCTGGCCGTCCAGGCGCTCAGCTACCACACCGCGCCGGGCACCGTGCTGCGGCTGCCGCTGGACCCGCACCACGCGCCGCTGGTGCTGCCCCAGCAGGACACCGGCGAGCTGCTGGAGGAGGAGCTGCGCAGGCTCGGCGGCACGGTGGAACGCGGCCTGCGGGTGACCGGCCTGGTCACCGGCCCCGGCTCCGTCACGGCCACCGCGCGCCGGGCCGACGGCACCGAGGTCGTCCTGACGGCGGACTGGCTCGTCGGCGCCGACGGCCACCACAGCACGGTCCGCGAGAAGCTCGGCATCGTGTTCCCCGGGGAGCAGGTCCCCACCTCGTTCCTGATCGCCGAGGGCCCGCTGGAGGGCGCCTTCGACACCGATTCGGTCAACTACTACCTGGGCCGTACGGGCGTGATGCTCATCGCGCCGCTGCCCGGCGGCAAGGCCCGCATCTCCGGCACCCTGAACGGCGGCGACAACGTCGTCACGCCCGAGACGGCGCAGCGCATGCTGGACGAGCGCGGGCCGGGCGGGCTGCGCTTCGCGGAGGTGACGCTGGTCTCCGTCTTCACCAGCAGCGAGCGCGTCGCCAACACCTTCCGGGCCGGCCGCTGCTTCCTCGTGGGCGACGCCGCGCACGTGCACACCCCGACCGGCGGGCAGGGGCTCAACCTCGGCTTCGCCGACGTGCGCAACCTGGCGTGGAAGCTGGCCGGCGTGATCGAGGGCAGGTACGCTCCGGCGATCCTGGACAGCTACGACGCCGAGCGGCGCGCGGCGGCCGAGCAGACCGTCGCGGCGACCGGCAGGATGACCCGCAACGCGGTGCTCGGGCCGGTGGCCCTCGTGGTGCGCAACACGCTCATGAGCCTGGCCCACCGCACCGGCGTGCTGGCCAAGCAGCTCGTCCCCATGCTCGCCGGGTGGCAGGTGCGCTACCCCGACGCCCTCGGCCTCGCGGGTCAGAAGACGCCCAGGGGCCTGCCCGCACCGGGTACCCGCAGCCCCGCGTGGCCCCTCGAACCCGACCCCGACCCGATCGGGCGCTTCCAGCTCGTCAGCATGGGCCCGGCGGACGGCACGATGAGCCGCCGCGGGCGCGAGCTCGCCGAGGAGGAGCCCACCCTGGTCGCGCACCGCCACCGCACCACCGCGGGCAGCGGGTTCGTCCTGCTGCGGCCCGACGGCTACGTCGCCGCGGCCGGCCGGGACACCGACCTCGTCCCGCTCGTCCGCGCACTGAAGCAGATCCTCCCCAACCCCACCCTGGAGCGATAGTCATGTCATCCGAAGAGTTCCCCCCGGTCCTCGGCGGCTTCGACCTGTCGGACCGGAGCAGATACGCCGAGGGCTTCCCGCACGACGTCTTCACGAGGTTGCGCCGGGAGGAGGGCATCCTGTTCCACCCGCCGGGCAAGACCGCCGACGGCGAGGGTTTCTGGGTGCTGAGCCGCTACGAGGACATGGTCGCCGCCGCGCACGACCCGGTCTTCTCCTCACAGGGCGGCGGCGGACGCACCGGCGGCGGCACGCACATCGACGACCTCGCCCCCGGGGTGCACGCCGGGACGCTGCTCAACATGATGGACGACCCGCGCCACCAGCTGATCAAGGACCAGGTCCGGCCGGGCGCGACGGGCGACACGCTGGCCGCCGTCGAACCCGACCTGCGCGCCCTGGCCGACTCCGTGGTGGCCGACGCGGTGGCCAAGGGCGAGGGCGAGCTGATCGGCGACATCGCCGGGCAGTTCGCGATCAAGTCGGCGCTGCGGCTGCTCGGCGCGCCTCGCCAGGACTGGGACGCGCTGCTGGGATGGGTTGACGTCAGCACCGGCTTCGACGACCGGGAGGCGGGCGAGGACAACGAGCGCTCGCAGATGGCCAGGCTAGCGCTCTACCAGTACGGCACGGGCGTGCTGAAGGGCAAGCGGGCGGCCCCGGAGGCCGACCTGATGTCGGCCGTGGGCCGGGCGGAGATCCCGGCCGGCTCCGGCCAGCAGCCGCTGGGCACGTACGAGCGAGAGGTGTTCTTCAACCTGACGCTCGGCGCCGGCACCGAGCCGCCGCGCAACGCGATCGCGCTGGGCCTGCTCGCCCTCGCCGAGCACCCCGACCAGTGGGAGGCGCTCCGCGCCGACCGCTCCCTGCTGCCCGGGGCCATCGAGGAGATCCTGCGGTGGGCCTCGCCCACGCCGTACAACCGGCGGACGGCCACCCGGGACGTGGAGTTCCGCGGCGCGAAGATCAGGGCCGGGGACAAGGTGACCTTCTGGTGGGCGTCGGCCAACCGGGACGAGACCGTGTTCGACGACCCGTTCACCTTCGACATCCGCCGCGCGCACAACCCGCACCTGGCCTTCGGCTTCGGCAGTCACAGCTGCATGGGCGAGCAGATGGGACGGCTCGACGTCCGGCTCGTCCTGGAGGCGCTGCTCGACCGGGTGGAGCGGATCCGGCTCACCGGCCCCGTCGAGTGGGCCAAGGACAACAAGCACACCGTGATCCTGCGGATGCCGGTGGCCTACGAAGGCGTCAGTCCCGTGCCCGCCCCCGCCGCGCCCGAGCTGCCGCCCTCGTCCCTGCCGCAGCAGGCCGGGCAGTACATCATCTCGCAGATGCTGCCGTTCAACCCGTTCGACCCGGCCTTTCGCGACGACCCGTACCCGATCTACCGGCGGATCGCCGGGCAGGGGCCCGTGGTGCGCACCCCCGCGGGCACCGTGGTCGTGACCGGGCACGCCGAGGTCACCGAGGCGCTCGCCGACCCCCGCAACGGCTGGGGTGACGGCCACCTCGTGGCCGACCACTTCGCCAAGGACGCCGAGGGCAACCCGGTACGGCAGTTCGCCTTCATGGACCCGCCCGACCACACCCGGCTCCGGGGCCTGGTGAGCAAGGCGTTCACCGCCAAGGTGGTGGAGGGGCTGCGGCCCAGGGCCGAGCGGCTGGTCGCCGAGCTGGTCGCCGAGGCCCGCGAGGCCGGGACGACGGGCCCCGTCGACCTCATGAAGGCGGTCGCCCACCCGCTGCCCAGCATCCTGCTCGCCGAGCTGATGGGCGTCCCGGCCGACAACCTTGAGGAGTTCCGCGCCTGGTCCACCGCCATCGGGCGCGGCCTCGACCCGGACTTCGTGCTCACCCGCGACCAGGTGGGCCAGCGCCAGGGCGGGCGGGAGCGGTTCAACCGCTACTTCGCGGGACTGGCCGCCCAGCGGCGCGCCGAGCCCGCGGACGACCTGATCAGCGCGCTGGTGGCCGCCGAGCAGGAGGGCGACAAGCTCACCGAGAGCGAGCTGGTCACCACCTGCACCCTGCTGATCAGCGCGGGGTACGCGCTCACCGTGCACCTCATCGGCAACGGCGTGCTCGCCCTGCTGCGCAACCCCGGCCAGCTCGCCTGGCTGCGCGACAACCCGGGGGAGGTCGCCGGGGCGGTGGAGGAGCTGCTCCGCTTCGACGGGCCGACCCAGATGATCTCCCGGCTGGTGCTGGAGGACACCCAGGTCGGGGACACCCCGGTCAAGGCGGGGGAGACCCTGCTGCTCGTGCTCGGCGGGGCCGCCCGCGACCCCAGGGTCTACGAGAACCCGGACGAGCTGGACCTGACCCGGCGTTCCGGGGCGCGCAACCTCGGCTTCGGCCACGGCATCCACTACTGCATCGGCGCGCCGCTGGCGAGGGTGACCGCCCAGGTGGCGGTGGGCGCGCTGGCGCGCCTCGACATGCGGCTCGCCGAGGAGAACCCGGCGCGCAACGAGGGCATGGTGGTACGCGGGCTGGCCGAGCTACCCGTGATCCTGAAGTGATCCCGGAGTGAGCGTGAAGCGGCCCTGAGGCGATCCGTCCCGCCCCGCCCTGCCCTCGCCGTACCCGGCCGGGGCAGGGCGGGGCGGCGCTCACGCCGCCGGGGAACGCCGGGTACCGCGCGCTCCGCGACCGGCCGGACCGGGCTTCGGCGCCTGCGAGCGCAAGGCCCGCCCGCTCCTTCCCGGCCCGCCACGCCACGGCTTCAGTCCGGTACGGCTTCAGTCCGGTACGGCCTCAGTCCGGCACCGCCAGGATCAGGTCGGAGGCTTTGATCACCGCGATCACCTCGCTGCCCTGTGACAGGCCCAGCTCCTGCGCGGCCTCGGTGGTGATCGAGGCCACCAGCCGCACCCCGCCGGCGTCCAGCTCCACGTTCGCCGTCGCCTCACCGTGGGTCACGGCGACGACCCTCGCCGGAATCTTGTTACGCGCGCTCAACCGCACACCAACCACTCCCTTGATCGACATCGCTTCTCACCTGCCCTCTTTCCCGGCGCGCCACCCTCTGGAGAACGCTTGAGCACCGGCAGGCCGCACGGCGTGGTGAGCTCAGTGGTGAGCTCAGGCGAGGATCCTGCGGGCCACCGCGGTGATGTGCAGTTCGTCGGGGCCGTCGAGGAGGCGGGCCGTCCGGCCGGTGCGAAACAGCGCGGGCAGCGGGGTGCCGGGGCCCAGTCCGGCCGCGCCGTGGACCTGGACGGCCGCGTCGGTGACCTGTTGCAGCATCCGGGCGGCGGCCACCTTCGCCAGGCCGGTCTCGACCCTGGCGTCCAGTCCCGCCTCCACCAGGGCCACGGCCTCGAACACCAGCGGGCGGGTGGTCCTGATCGCGAGCAGGGCCTCGAAGACGAGCGCCTGGACGAGTTGCAGGTCGGCGAGCCGTCCCGAGGCCGACGGCCGTGAGCGGGCCCGCTCGCGCATGAGGGTGAAGGCGCGTTCGGCCTGGCCGAGCCAGCGCAGGCAGCGCAGCAGGCGGCCGAGCCGTACCCGCTCGGCGAGCACGCGCAGCCCCCGCCCGGCCTCCCCGAGGAGGTGGTCGGGCGGGACGGTGACCGCGTCCAGGGCGATCTCCCACTGGCCGCCCGCGCCGAGGACCGGCAGCTCACGGACAACGCGGAAGCCGGGCGCGCGGGTGGGTACGAGCAGCAGGGACAGGCCGGTCGTGGAGGGCGGGGTGCCGGAGGTACGGGCGAGCACGGCGGCCAGGTCCGCGTCACCCGCACCGGTGACGAACCACTTGCGCCCGCAGACCGTCCAGGAGCCGTCGGCCTCCTGGGTGGCCCGGGTGGTGGTGAGGCCGGGTTCGGAGCCGGGCGCCTCCGGTTCGGTCATCGCGTTGCACATGGTCAGCCGCCCGCTCGCCACCCGGGGCAGGTAGAGGTCCCGTACGGCGGGGTCGGCGTGTCCGGCCAGGGTGGTCACGTCCAGCAGCGCCGTGGACCCGAGCACGGCCGGACCGTGATCGCTCGCGCCTTCGGCCTCGGCCACGTGCGCGTACTCCGTCAGCGGCAGGCCCGCGCCGCCCAGCTCCACCGGCAGCGGCAGCCCCCAGAGCCCTTCGGCGCGCGCCCGGTGCCTGAGCCGGGTGAGGAGTTCGCGCGCGGGCGCGCCGCCCGCGTCCAGTTCCGCCTCGTGCGGCATGACCTGCTCACGGACGAATCCGGCCACCCGCTCGCGCAGTGCGAGCACCCGAGGCGGGCAGGCTGGCGCCCCCCAGGTATCCGGGCCGGGCGATTCGACGCCGGTCGCGGTGACGGTCTGCTGTGACATTCCAACTCCGTACATGTCGGGAACTGATTGAAAAATTCATCCGACTTCCTGCTGTGGAACAGGTCGCGTAGACGCGCGGCGGAGTTCCCGCCCGCGTCGGGCACGACTCGCGGCCACCGCCGCGGGAGAGGAGAGCCATGGCACACCCCGTCACCGTCACGGCGGCGCACCCGCTCGACGGCCTCGGCCTGCGGGTGGCGGGGCCACCCGCGCTCACCGCCGTCGCCGCCCGGCATCTGGCCCTGCTGGGCGCCACCGACCTCGGATCGACCGTGTCGGACGGCCCCGGGATCGTGTCACTCGACGGTACGGGCGGGCGCCCGCTCGGCGCCGAGATCGTCTGGGCCGCCCTCGCCCCTCGGGAGGAGGTGAGCGACGAGGCCACCGCGCAGGCCGCGACCGGGGTCGCCCACGTGCACGGCCGCCGCGACGGCGAGCCGCGTGGCCTGGCCGCGGACTACCTGACGACCGCGTGCTCGGTACTGGCCGTCCAGGGGCTCCTCGCCGCCCTGGTCGGCCGGGCCCGCGGCTGCGCGGCCGAGACCGTGCGGACCGGGGTGGACCTGGCCGGGCTGCTCGCCGTCGGCCAGTATCTGGCCGCCGCCACGGCCGGGGAGGAGGAGGCGGTGCCGTTCTCGCCCGGCGGGCCGCCCTTCACCACGGCCGACGGGGTGTGCTTCGAGGTCGAGACCCTCGACCCGGCCGCGTGGGTGACGTTCTGGCGGGCCTTGGGGGTGGCCGAGCGCCTCGCCGGGTCGGCGTGGAGGTCCTTCCAGTTCCGCTACGCCACGGCCTGCTGCCCGCTCCCCGGGGAACTGCACGCGCGGGCTCGCGCGACGGACTGGGAGGGCGTGCGGCACGCCGCGAAGGAGTCGGGGGCCTCGGTGTGCGCGCTGCGCTCCCTCGCCGACCGCCTGTCCGAACCCCGCCCGGCGGCGCCCTGGCGGCTGTCGCCGCTGCTGCCGGCTTCCAGACCGCTTCCGCCGGCTTCCGGGCAGCCCTCGTCGGCTTCCGGGCCGCCTTCGCCGGGTGCGGCGGCCGAGAACGCCCGCCCGCTGGCCGGGCTCACGGTCCTGGAGGCCGGGCGGCGGATCCAGGCGCCGCTCACCGCCTACCTTCTGGGCCTGCTGGGTGCGGACGTGGTGCGGATCGAGCCGCCCGGCGGGGATCCGCTGCGCGGCATGCCGCCCATGTGCGGTGACCTGTCGGCCCGGTGGCTCGCGCTCAACCGGGGCAAACGCGCGGTGGAGATCGACATCAAGGCCGCCGCGGGCCGGGCCGAACTGCGCGAACTGGTCGCGGGCGCGGATGTCTTCGTGCACAACTGGGCGCCGGGCACGGCCGAGCGCCTCGGCCTGGACGACGGCGACCTGTCGGCGGTCAACCCCGGCCTGGTCTACGCCTACACCAGCGGCTGGGCCGGGCGGCTGGCCGGCGCGCCGCTGGGGACCGACTTCATGGTCCAGGCCCGCACCGGTGTGGGCGAGGCCGTACGGCCCGCCGGTGAGCCGGCCGCGCCGTCGCTGATGACCCTGCTGGACGTGCTCGGCGGCCTGCTCGGCGCCGAGGCGGTGCTCGCCGGACTCCTGCTGCGCGAGCGCGAAGGGCGCGGGGTGCGGGTGGACTCCTCGCTGCTGGGCGCGGCCGAGGTGCTCACCGGGCCCGCGCTGCGCCGGGCCGCCGGCGGCGAGGGGTCCCGCGCTCCGGAGGGTTTCCGCCGTCCCCTGCGGACGGCGGACGGCTGGGTGAGCCTCGCCGACGACTCCGCCGGACGGGCGGGCACGGCCTTGCTCGACGAGGTCGACGGGATCGACGGGATCACTGAAATCACCGGGATGACCTCGGCCGAGGCCCTGGCCTCGTTCCGGCGCCGGGGGCTGCGGGCCACCACCGTGACGACCTCGCTGGAGGCACTGCCCGCCGATCCGCGTTTCGCCTCCGCCCTCACCCGTGACGAGCACGGGGCTCTGGCCGTACCCGCTCCCTGGAGGTTCGCATGACGCTGCGCCTGGACGACCTGGTACCCACCACCTTGAGGCGCCGGTGGGCCGCCGACGGCACCTGCCCGGACCTCGACCTGTACGCCCTGTTCCGCACCCGCCGCCTGGCCGCCCCGGACCGGGTCGCGGTGATCGACGCGGCGGGCGAGCTCACCTACGCGGAACTGGACCGCCTGGCGCGGGCGGGCGCGGCCGGGCTGCGCGAGCTCGGCGTCTGCGAGGGTGACGTCGTCGGCGTCCAGCTGCCCAACGGCCGGGACGCGGTCGTGGCGGACCTGGCCGTGGCGGCGCTCGGCGCGGTGGCGCTGCCGTTCCCCGCGGGGCGGGGGGTGGCCGAGGCGACCTCCCTGCTGGGCCGCTCCGGCGCGCGGGCCGTCGTCGCCGCCGTCGACCATCGGGGCGCCGCCCACGCCCGCGACCTGGTGGCCGCCGCCGGCGACCTGCCGGGCCTGCGGGCGGTGATCGCCGCGGGTCCGCAGGAGCCTCCGCCGGGCAGCGTCGCCTGGAGCCGGGTGCTGTCGGCCGACGGCGGCGCCTTCGTCCCGGCCAGGCCCGACCCCGACGGCGCGGCCCGCATCCTGGTCTCCTCCGGGTCGGAGTCGGAGCCCAAGATGGTCGCCTACTCCCACAACGCGCTCGCCGGCGGGCGGGGCAACTTCATGGCCACCCTCATTCCCGGCGGGAGTACGCCGCGCTGCCTGTTCCTGGTCCCGCTCGCCTCGGCCTTCGGCAGCAACGGCACCGCCGTCACCCTGGCCCGGCACGGCGGCTGCCTGGTGCTCCTCGACCATTTCTCTCCCCGGGCCGCGCTGGCGGCGATCCGTGAGCATCGGCCCACCCACGTGCTGGCCGTACCGACGATGATCCGCATGATGCTCGACCAGCCGGACGCCGGGCCGACACCGCCCATGACGGCTCTGGTACTGGGCGGCGCCGAGCTGGACGCCGCCACGGCGGCCGAGGCGGGCCAGGCGTTCGGCTGCCCGGTCATCAACCTGTACGGCTCCGCCGACGGGGTGAACTGCCACAGCGGGTTCCGCCCGGCCACGGCGGGCGACGGCGGCCCCGGCGTGGTGGTGGGGTTGCCCGACCCGCAGGTGGCGGAGATCCGCATCGCCGCGCCCCCGGCCGGGGAGAGGTTCGGTGAGATCATCGCCCGTGGTCCGATGACGCCGATGTGCTACGTCGGCGCGCCGGAGCTGAACCAGCGCTATCGCACCGCTGACGGCTGGGTCCGCACCGGCGACCTGGGGGTGATCGACGCCGACGGGCGGCTGCGCCTGATGGGCAGGCTCAAGCACGTCGTCATCCGCGGTGGCGCCAACATCAGCCTGGCCGAGGTGGAGCACGCGCTGGCCGACCATCCCGAGATACGGGAGGTGGTGTGCCTGGGCGTGCCCGACCAGGTGATGGGAGAGCGGCTGGCGGCCTGCGTGGTGCCGCGCCCCGGCCGCGTACCCGACCTGCCCGGCCTGTCCTCCCATCTGCTCCGGCGGGGACTTGAGCGGGGCAGGCACCCCGAGCGCCTGCTGCTGGTGGCGGAGGTGCCGCTGACCCCGGCGGGCAAGCCCGACCGGGACGCGCTGCGCGACCTCCTGCTCGCCGGGCACCAGGAATCCGCGTGAACCAGCGTGAGCCAATGTGAATCAGTGTGAAAAAGCGTGAATCAGTGTGAGTCCTCCCGGGCCGAGGGCGCCCTCGGCCCGGGAGGGATCCTCGCTCAAGCGGCCCGGTCGGCGGCCTCCAGCGACTCGATGAGCTGGGTACGGGCCCGCGCCACCCGGGAGCGCACCGTACCGATGGGGCAGCCGATCAGCGAGGCCGCCTCGGCGTAGGGCAGGCCGACGACCTGGGTGAGCACGAAGGCCTCACGCCGTTCGTGCGGCACCTTGGCCAGCAGGTCCGCCAGGACCACCCCGTCCTCGCGCCCCGGTAGCCCGCGGGGCTGACATCGTTCGGCGGCGGCCTGCCAGTCGGCGAGATCGGCGATCCTCGGGCGGCAGGACGCCGATCGGAACCGGTCGACGACGACCCGCCTGGCGATGGACAGCAGCCAGGTCCTGGCCGACGAGCGGCCGGCGAAGCGGGGCAGGCTCCGCAGGACGCGCACGAACGTCTCCTGGGTCAGATCCTCGGCCGACGGGGTCCCGGCCAGATAGGCGACGAACCTGCGTACGTCGGTGTAGACCGCGCGGGTGAAGGCCTCGACGTCCGCGGGCGCTCCTCCGCGCGCGGCCAGTGCGAGTACCGTCAGCTGCTCGTCGGAGCACGCGGTGGTGTCGTGGTCGGGGGCGCGGTGGTCGCGCGTGACAGAACTCATGATGGTCGTTCCTCGGGTCACGGTGCAGAGCGATGCAGAACAGTGCAGAGCGGTGCAGAACGGATACACGGTTCGAAGAGAGGCGGCCCCTGACGGGCTGGTGGAGGAGACAGGGGCGCCGGACGGGCACGGAACGCCGGGAGGCGGACCGCGGGGTCGCAGGGCGCGGGGTCGCAGGGCGCGGGGCGGCCGGAGAGCCGCTCGCGCGGGCCGCGTCATCGCGCCCGCCGCCACGGGAACCCCGGCGGGCCCGCGAGCGACTGTCTGGAGCGCGGTCGTCACGAGGACTCCGCGAGGGGAAGGAGGCCGCGATGCGGCTGGAACGACCGGCGGGCCCCGCACCCGGCACGGCCGGGGGACGGTGGGTGACCGTCCTGCTCACCGCGGCCATGGGCGTGTCGATGCTCCAGCTCTTCCTGATCGGCGCCCTCGGCCCGCGCCTGGTCGCCGAAGCGGGCATCTCCCGCACGGCGATCGGCCTGACCACGACCGCCGGGTTCGGGGTCGCCGCGCTGCTCTCGCTCACCGCCGGCCGCTGGGTGGACCGGCTGGGCGCCCGCCGCTGCCTGGTCGCCCTGCTGCTGCTGGCCGCGGTGGCGCTGGCCCTGATCGGCGCCGCCTCGAACGCGTTCGTCCTGCTGGCGGCGGTGGCCCTGGGCGGGCTGCCGCAGGCGCTGGCCAACCCGGCCACCAACAAGATCATCATGGCGGTGGTCGAACCGGCCGGGCGCGGCGCGGTCACCGGCTGGAAGCAGTCCGGGGTGCAGCTCGGCGCCTTCGCGGCCGGACTGCCGCTGGCGGCGCTCGCCGCCTGGACGGGATGGCGCGGTTCGGTGTGGACGGCCGCCGTGCTCGCCGCTCTCATCGCCTGCTGGGCCGTTCGCGCGCTGCCGCCCGATCCCGGCCCCGCGCAGGCGCCGCCGTCCCGGGAGGTGCCGCGTGCCCGCGTCGGCCGGCTGGCGCTGTTCTCCTTCCTGCTGGGGTGCGGGATCGCCCCGGTGAACACCTACCTCGCGCTCTTCGGGGCCGAGCGGCTGGGACTGGGACCGGTGGTGGCGGCGTGGCTCGTCGCCGCGCTGGGCGTCACCGGCGTGGCGGGCCGGGTCGGCTGGTCGCGGCGGGCGGGCCGGCTGGGCCGGTCCGAGGTGCTGCTCGCCCCTCTCGCGGCGGGAGCGTGCGGGGCCGCCCTGCTGCTCGCGGCGGCCTCGTCGACTCCTTTCCTGGTCTGGGTGGGGGCGGCGGCCGTCGGCGCCCTCGCCGTCGCGGGCAACGCGGTCACGATGGTCGCGGTGATCAGGCGTGCCGACCCTCGCGGCGCCGGTCGCGACTCCGCGCTCGTCTCGGCGGGCTTCTTCGCCGGTTTCGCCGCCGGGCCGCCCCTGTTCGCGATCCTCGTCGAGGTCTCGGGGTACGGGCCGGGCTGGGTGCTGGTGGCCGCCGAGTTCGCCGTCGCCGCCGCCGTCGCGGCACCGCTGCGGTTCCGGGCCGGAGCGCCGCGATGAGGTGGGCGGAGAGAGCACTGGCGGAGATCCTCGTCCGGGCGGGGGACACCGAGGCCGAGGTGGGCGGGCGGTGGCCGCTGCACGCCGATCCCGGCTCCGGCCGCTGGACGACCACCGCCCGCGGGTCATGGACCGGTGGTTTCTGGGCGGGCCTGCTCTGGCTGCGAGCGATCGTGAGCGGTGATCGCGCCGACCGGGCCGCCGCGACCGGCCGCACCGCGCTGCTCGCCCCCTGGATCGAGGCCGACACCGCGACCCGGGGCCTGATCCTCTGGTACGGCACCGCGTTCGGCGTGGCGGGCGGAGACGCCGAGGCGGCGGTGCTTCGCGACCGCGCCGCCCGGGCCTGCCTGGACGCCTACGATCCGGGGCTCGGGCTGGTGCCCTGGGGGGCGGTGTTCGGCGGTCCTCGTGAGGTGGCCAGGGTCGACGGGCTGCCCGGCCTCCTGCGGCTCCTGTGCCTGCGGGGAGCCGGTGGGATCACCGCCGCCGGCGACCAGCTCGGACTGCAGCTCGGGCTGACGCTCGGAGAGCGGGAGCCGCATCCGGCCTGGCGGGCGCGGCCGGACGGCACCTGGGCCCGCCACCCCGATCCGGCGCCCGGCTGGAGCCGTACGACGGCCTGGTTGTCCCTGGCGGTCGCCGACACCGGCGACGAGGCGGCGCGGCGAGAACTGCTGGCCCATCCCCGGGTGGCCGCCCGGTTCGCCGCGACCTCGCCCGCCGTTCCCCCGGCACGTCCCGGCGGGCCGCCCGACACCTCGGCCGCCGCGATCGAGGCCGTGGCCGCCCTCAAGCTGGCCGCGCGAGCCGTCGCCACCTGCCCGCGCACGGCGGCCCGGCTGCGGGGGCGAGCCGTCGCCGTGCTGCGCGAGCTGGTCACGGCGCACCTGCGCGACGGCCGCCTCCTGGACGGGTGTCACGACGTCGAGCACGGCGTGGCCACCCGCCACGAGCTGGTGTGGGGCGACTTCTTCCTGGCCGTGGGCCTGGCGATCCTCACCGAGGTGATCGACCCCTTCACCTGCTGAGCAGGACGGCGCGGCGGACGCGCACAGGCCGGCCGGTCCCGCGCCGACGACGGGTATGGGAACGTCCACGTTCGTCCTTTCCGACAGAGGGGCGGGGCGGCCCGTGTGGAACCGCCCTGCACGACGGGTCAGCTCAGGGCCGCGGTCAGCGCGTCGGCGTTGGCCCGGTACACGGCGATCAGATCCAGCCCCTGGTCAGGGAAGTTGTCGATGACCACACGCTTCGACCGCACACCGGACAGGGCGTCGCCGCCGGGCATGGCGGAGTTGTCGAGCACCAGCTGGGGTTTCTTCGCGGCCAGCTCGGAGATCTGGCCTGCGGTGGGCGGCTGCGGGCCGAACACCCCGGCGGGCCGGGCGCCGGTCAGGTCGGCGGCCCAGGCCACGAACGCCTGCGAGACGATCACCGGCGCGGTGCCCCCGGTGGCGGCGGTGACCTTCTCCTTCAACGCGGTGTACTCGGTGTCGAAGGCCGTGGTCCACGCCTCGGCGGCCTGGGCGGTGCCGAACTCGCCGCCCAGGCGCCGCACCTCGGCCTTGACCTTGTCGGGGGCGTTGTCCAGGGAGACCTCGATCAGCTTGGCCTCGGATCCGGCGGCCTCCTTCAGCTTGCCTGCGAAGCCTTCGAAGGCGGCGTACAGCACCACGTCGGCCTGGGCGACCTTGGCCAGGTCGGAGGGCTTGGGGTCGTAGTCGGCGGCGTGGTGCACGCCGGGCGGGACGATCACCGTGATGTCGGTCGCGCCCGCGGCCTTGGCGAACCCCGCCTCCCAGGTGGAGGCGGCGACCACCTTCAGGCCGCCCCCGGCCGAAGCGGGGGCGGCCTGCTGAGGCTGGGTGCTCCCGCAGGCGGCCATGACCAGCATGGCCGGCGCGGCGACGGCCGCCAGGGCGGCGAGACGGATTCGGCGCGAGATGATCATTTCGTGAGGATCCTTTCCGGGATCGAGTAGAGGAGGACGGTGCACAGCCCGCCGACCAGCACCAGTACCGGGCCGGGCGGGAAGTCGAGGAGCAGGGCGAGCAGGAAGCCGCCCAGGTTGAAGGCCAGCCCGAAGGCGACCGACCAGCCGGCCATGGCCGACAGCGACCGGCCGACCCGGCGCGCGGCCAGGGCGGGCAGCAGGGTCAGCGCGTCGACCAGCAACGCCCCGGTCAGCCGGATGGCCGAGGCGATCGCCACCGCGATCACCACCAGCAGGACGAGCGTGAGCCGCTCCACGGCCACCCCCGAGCAGACGGCCAGTTCCCGGTCGTGCAGCAGCAGGGCCAGGTCCCTCCTGCGCAGCCCGTACAGCACCGGGACGAGCGCGGCCAGGACGGCGAGCGCGGCCACGTCCCCGGGGCGGGTCGCCAGGATCGACCCCCACAGCAGCTCGAACGCCCCGTTGGCGTTCACCCCGGAGATCGACAGCACCAGCAGCGCCGCCGCGATGGCCAGCGTCATCAGCAGGCCCATCGCCCCAGACAACCCCGCGCCGCTGCGGGCCAGCGGCGTGAGCGCGCCGCCGGTCAGCCCGCACAGCACCAGCGCGCACAGCAGCGGGTCCAGGCCGGTCAGCAGGCCGATCGCGATGCCCAGCAGCGCGACGTGCATCATCGCGAAACGGACCGGCATGATGTCCAGCCCCACGATGAACACCCCGACGATCGGCAGTGCCACCGAGCCGAGCAGCAGCGCCACCAGGGCGAGCCGGACCGAGGGGATCTCCAGCAGCGTCCAGATCGAGTTCACCGGACCTCCCGCAGCCGCCCGGCGGCCATCTCGGCCACCCGCCCGCACGCCTGGGCGACCACCCGGTCATGGGTGACCACCACCACGCTCACCGCCAGGCCGGCCAGCACCCCGGCGACCTGTTCCTGACCGGCGAAGTCCAGGGCCGCGGTCGGCTCGTCGGCCAGCACCAGCCCCGCTCCGGCCGTGACCTGTCCCAGCGCCCGCGCCAGGTAGGCGCGCTGCAACTGGCCGCCCGACAGGGTGGCCAGCGGGCGTTCCAGCAGGGCGCCCACCCCCAGGTCCCCGGCCGCGGCGAACGCCCGCTCCGCGTGCCCGCCGCTGGCCAGCAACTCGCGGACCAACAGCGGGAAGCGTCCGGCCGCCTGGCGCTGCGGGATCCAGGCGACCTCGGCGCGACGGCGGGCCCAGTCGGACGGCGTACGCGCCCGCCGCCCCGAGACCTCGATCACACCGGAGACCTCGCGGTGCAGTCCGAGCAGCGCGCGCAGCAGCGTGCTCTTGCCCGAGCCGTTGGTGCCGGTGATGGCCAGATGCTCACCCGGGGCGAGCGCCAGGTCGACGGCGTCCACCGCGAGGAGCCTGCCGTGCCGGCAGCTCACGGCGGACAGCCGCAGGCCGGCGGCGCTCGTGGGGGAGTCGGAAAGGGGAACGGGCATGGGCGTACTCCGGGTGGGGGGTGGGGGCACGGCGGCGGCCGGGCGGGCACAGGTCCGCCCGGGAGGGCACCATGAGGAGACGGGACCGCCGGTGAAGGTCAGCCCGTGGAGGGAGAGCGGCTCAGCCGCGGATCGGCGGCGGGGCCCGCCCGCTGAGCGCGTACCGCAGTAACGCCGATCGCAACAGGGACGGGGCGGGAGAGCTCGCGAGCCATGGGCGGGCGGGCGCGGCCGTCTGACCGCACCGGACCCTCAGCAGCCGCAGCAGCCGGACGGCGAGACGGCGCAGCACCGCCCAGAGCGCGGCCTCGCCGCGCGCCAGCCACAGCGCGGCCAGCGCTCCGGCCCAGCCGTGCGCCACCACCATGCCCAGGCCGGGGACCAGCCCGGAACCCGAGTGCGCGTGGCCGGCGGCCTCGGCCAGCGGCGCGATGAGGTGAACCGTGGAGAAGAGCAGGTGCAGCGCCACCTGCGTACCCGCCAGCAACGGCCAGATCACCGCCAGGCCGCGCTCGCCACCGGTCGCGGGCAGCGCCACCAGGAACGCCAGCGCCAGGGCGCACGCCGCCGACGGCGCGGAGACGACGCCCCCGCCTGACACGTGAGCGAGCACGCCCAGCCCCAGGCACACCGCGGCGAAGGCCGCGGCGCGGGCGAGACGTAACGTCAGGTGCGCGGGCATGGGCGGCGGATCACTCCGCGCCGCCGGGACGGCGCCGGCGGGAGGTGAGCGACCAGACGCCCGCGCCGATCACCACGAGCGCGAGGACCGCGATCCAGGTCCAGCCCGGCAGGCCCCGGGAGGTCTCCTGGTCGTCGGCCGCCGGGACAGGGCCGCCGGCCAGGGCGGGCGCGGGCGAGGTGGGTCGCGCGGCCGGCGACGGGACGGCGGAGGTCTCGGGCTCCTCCGACGTCGGCGTGAGAGCCGCGGACGGGGCGGCGGAGGGGGTGCCGGACGGTGTCGCCGGGGCGGTCACGGTGAAGGGGATCTCTCCCTCGATCGGGTGGCCGTCGGAGGAGACCACCCGCCAGGCGATCACGTACCTGCCCGGCGCGGGCGGCTCGGGAACGTCGGAGGTGACCGTGTCGCCGCTCGCCCTGGCCTTGCCGACGCCGATGACCGTGTCGTCCGCCGTGCGCAGCGCGACCACCGGGAAGCGCATCCGTGAGCTGAACCTCAACGTGATCCGCTCGACGGCGGAGACCTTGGCGTTCTTGGCCGGGGAGCTGCTCTTGAGGCGGTCATGGGCCAGGGCGGCGGGTGCGCCGAGCAGGACGAACATGGCGCAGCACAGCGTGGTGACAACGGTCGTGCGGACAGATCGTGGCAGGGACGCCATCGTGGGCTCCAGAAAGGGCCTTTCGCCGTGCCCTCGATGCGGGCCGGCGAGAACGGAAGGGACGCCTCCGGTGAAAGGGCGTCGTGGTCACGGGGGCACGCCGCCCACCGGACCCCTTCCTCGCGGGTCCTTCAGCCGGCGTGTCGCGGAGCGGGCGGGCCGCGCCGCCGCCGCACCGGCAGGATCTCCCAGCCGCCGTACGGCCGGACGTCGGCGGCCGCGACGGCCCGCCACACCGGCGCCGCCACCTCGGCGGGGACGGCGAACAGCAGCCGGATCAGCGGTCTCGGCCCGGCGTACAGGCGGATCATCAGCCACAGGGCGCTCTCGCCCCGGTGCAGCCACCAGCCGGTGCCCAGCGCCACCACCAGGTGGATCACCGTCATGCCCAGCCCGGAATGGCCGTGCTCGGCGGACGACATCACGTGCGACGCGGGCTCGGCACGGCTGAACAGCTCGTGCAACAGGACCTGCGCGCCGGTGGTCGCGCCGAGCACGACCTCCACCCCGCGCTCGCGCCCGTTCAGCGCGTACGCCACACAGAAGGCGACCAGAGCGCCGAGAACGGCCAGGTGCGGCGGGATCAGGCCGCCTCCGGCCAGGACGTGGCCGCCCGCGGAGGCCACGAGGCACATCGTCGCGAAGACGACGGCTCGCGGCACGCGCAGCGCCGACGCCGTAGGGCTCACGAACGACATCTTGTCAGGAGGGCGGCCCGCCGAGAAGACCGGGATCGTGGATCATGTCTTCGGCCGTCGCGGCCGGGGGAGCCCACCTCATGCCCACAGATACGCGGGAGGTGGCCCGGCGGTTCATCCGGTGGGCGTCACGTGCTCCACGCCGTCACCGGGGACGGCGGGCGAGGTAGACCAGGGCGGGGGGCAGGTTGCGCCACACCGTCCGGCTGAGCACGACCTCCTCGAATGTCGTACGAAGGTCACGCAGGTGTTCTCGCGCGGGTGGCGCCCATCGTGTCCAGCGGTAGGCGAACTGGGTGAACACCCCCTCGGGGGACAGGGAGCCGGCCACCAGCGGCAGCAGCCGCGTGCCCGCCACCGGCCGGAACGCGACCCAGGGCAGGCCGCTGACCACGATGTCGGCGGACAGGCCGCGCTCGGCCATCAAAACGGGCAGCTCGGCCGCGCCGGCGTGCACGACCTCGACCCCGGGGAAGCGGCGGCCGAGGAGCCCGGCCAGGCGCGAGTTGAGCTCGACGGCCAGATGGTGGCCCCTGCCGCCCAGGCGGTCCTGGATGACCTGGGTGAACGCGCCGGTTCCCGGCCCCAGTTCGACGATCGTCGGCTCTCCGCGTTCGGGGATCGGCACGACCATCTGCGCGGCGAGCCATCGTGAGCTCGGAGCGACCGTGGCGGTCAGCAGCGGGGCTCGAAGGAACTCGCGGAGCAGGGAGGTGCCGCCGGACATGTCGGCGGCGGGGCTGGTCGGTCTCACCGTGCGTGCTCCAGAGTCGTGGCCTGATGTCTCGCACGCCCATGTTTCCAACAGGGCGGCCGGCGTCGTCACCCGGCCGGGATGAACGGCGCGAGACATCTCCCCGACCTCTTCGTCGCTCGCGTTCTCCGGCCAGGGCTGCGGCGCGTTCCCGGCGGGCGGGTGTTCCATCGCTTCCGTCGGTTCCGTCGGTTCCGTCGGTTCCGTCGGTTCCGTCGCTTCGAGCGCGAGCGGGTCAGGGCATCAGGTCGGGCTTGTTGGTGATGATGCCGTCCACCCGGTAGGAGATCATGCGCCGCATGGTCGCCGGATCGTCCACGGTCCAGGTGAAGACCTCCATGCGGTGGCGGTGGACGCGCCTGACGTACTCGGGGGTGAGATCGTCGTGGGGCGGGTTGATCTGGTCGGCGAACCTCGCCAGTGCCGGGAGGTCGGCGATCGCGGGGGTGCCGATCAGGCCGATCGGGACCCGGGGCATGATCCGGTGGAACGTGCGCATCGAGCCCCAGTCGAACGACTGCACGACGAGCCGTCCGGGGCTCAGCCACGCGGGGTGGCGTCGCAGCTCGTCGGCGACGTGGGCCTCGATGCGCCGGTAGAGCCGTGGCGCCTTGATCTCCAGCAGCAGGCCGGGCCGGCTCGCGCTCATCGCGCGCAGGGCCTCTCCGAGCGTGGGCACCGGTTCGCCCGCGTATTTCGCGTCGAACCACGAGCCCGCGTCCAGCCTGCGGATCTGCGCGAGCGTGAGGTCGCCGACCTTCCAGGGCGCCTGCCCGGGGAAGAGTTTCTCGGCGTTGGTGGTACGGGCCAGTGTCGTGTCGTGCATCAGGACCAGTTTGTGGTCCTTCGTCTCCTGGACGTCGAGCTCGAACATGTCGGCGCCCTGCCTGTCGGCCAGTTCGAACGCCGCGATGGTGTTCTCCGGCGCGTACGCCGATGCCCCGCGGTGGGCGACCGTGGTGGGGGCCGGCGACTGTGCGGCGGCCGGGAGTCCGGCCGCCAGCACCACCAGCGTGGTCGTGACAGTGAGGGCGAGTCGTCGGAACATGGGTCTCCTCGGCATTCGGAGAACGTCCTGCGACCCAAATCTGACTCGCCTTCATGACATCGAGTTGACACTGGAGTGGTGGTCCGATGCCGGGCGGATGAGCAATCGCCCCGGCGTCACCGTGCCGCGCGTGTCGCGATCATTCGTCGACGATCCCCGTCTCCGTCCCTTCGAGCGGCGGGTCGAACACGCAGATGAGCCGGAGGGGCTCGGTGGCGACAAGGGTGAACGTCGAACCGGCGGGGGCCACCCACAGCACGCCCGGCACGACGGTGTGCTCCTCGCCGGTCTCCAGGTCGACGGCCGTGGCGGCACCGCCGACGCAGTAGGCGATCTCGGTGCGGTCGGGATAGCCGTAGGTGCCCTTGATCCCGGGGCTGAGGACGGTGTCGGTGAGGCCGACGCCGGCCCCGTCCTCGGCGAGGAGCAGTCGCGTGCTGCGGTAGTTCTCGTTGGTGACGTCCCTTTCGGTGCCGAGGACATCGGCGATGTTACGAAATATCATTGTGAAACTCCCAGGTTGGTTCGGTGGCGTTCCGTCAACGACGTTGTGCGGGACCCGCTCCGCCGATGGCGTCGTACGGGGCCACGGACGGATCTCGTGCGGTGGTCAGCCGTGGCGGGGACCCCGGAACTCGCAGACGACGCCGTGGTCCTCCAGGAAGCCCAGCCACCGCCGCACCGCCTCCGGCTCCTCGGCGGCCCTGTGCAGGCCGGCGGGGGTCAGACCGGCGAGGATGTCCCCGATCCCGCAGGCCAGCGCCACGGACACCAGGCGCGGCGTCGCGCTCTCCTTCTCGTCGCCCTCGACGTCGAGCACGTACTCGCCCGACCAGGTGGACCCGTCGTCCGCCCGTACGGCGAGCGCGACGGAGAGCAGGACGCGATCGTGGTCCGTCTCCGAGGTCGGATGGCGGAGGGCGAGCTCCTGGGCCAGGGCGCTGACGCGTTCGTCGTCGCCCTCGCGCAGTACCGCGAAGACGGGCGCCCACGCGTCGCTCCAGCCGTCCAGGCGGATGGTGCCCCGGACGAAGGTGTCCAGCCGCCAGGAGGCGGGGAGGCCGTACCGCTCGACGAAGGGAACGCTGTCGCGGTTGGGGTACACCTCGAACTTCTCGTCCCCGAGCGCGTGCTCGCGGACGGCCTCCCAGGGGTGGTCCACGACCCGTTCCGTTCCCTGGTCGACGTACCGGGCCGGTGTCAGCAACGCGGTCAGCACGCCTCGTGGCGCCCAGCTGAACCGGTAACGGAACTCGTTCGGCTCGGCGGGATTGCTGCCGCAGTAGGAGGTGAACGTGGCCGACGCCCCGCCGTCGCCCGTCGCGGCCCTGGCCTGGGCGACCAGCCGGTGGGCGAGCAGATGGTCGATGCCGGGATCGAGACCCGCCTCGGTCAGCACCACGATGCCGGCCCGGGCCGCCTCGGCCGCCAGCGCGGAGATCTCGGCGGACACGTAGCTCGAAGAGGCGAAGTGCGCGCCGCGTTCCAGGCAGAGCCGCAGCAGGGCGGCGTGGTGCGCGGCCGGGAGCATCGAGACGACGACGTCACCGGCGGTGAGCTCGGCGGCCAGCGCGTCCATGCCGAACGCCCGGGTCTCCGCCCGGCCGCCCTGGCCGAGACGCGCCAGGCAGTCCTCGGCCTTGCGCCGGGTCCGGCCCCAGAGCACGACGCGGGAGGCGAGGTCGCGGACGATTCCGAGACCGCTGCCGGTCGACAGGCCGGTGCCCACCCAGTGGACGCGTCCGGTGGGAGTGATCTGCTCAGACATCGGTCTCCTTCGTGACGGCCGCGTGCGAGCGGGCGGCGTGGAACGTCTCCAGGCAGCGCTGCCAGGCGGGTGTCCAGCCGCCCAGCAGCCTCAGGTGGGGCAGCAGGTCCGCGGAGAAGGCGGCGCTCGCCTCTCGCGGTACCAGGGAGGGCAGGTTGTCGATCGCGATGATGTCCACCGGCGGCGGCCCCTCGCGCAGGCGCCGTACGGGCCGGTGCCAGTCGGTGGGGCGGTCGTAAACGGGCAGGAGGTTGCGGTCCGAGGTGAAATCGCAGGTCACGTCGCTGATGACGCTCAGTCGCCGGTCGGGGGCGTCGAGGTCGGCGCGCGTCAGGAAGGCCGGTGCCGGTTCGGCCGTGGCCACCGCGTTGATCAGGATGTCGTGGGCGAGCAGGGCCTTCCTGTCCAGGTCGCGGGTCTCCTCGACGTCCCAGCAGGTCGTCGCGATGCCGGCCGCGGCCAGCGCGCTCCGTGCCCCGCGCCCGCTCCGGCCGAGCGCGCCGATGACCAGGGCCGTCGGCGCCTTCTCCCCGCGCTGTCTCAGCGCCGCGGTCAGTGCCCGCTCGGGCAGGGGGCGCAGCGGCCGGTCCAGCCGCCCTCCGCTGTGCAGGACGGCGAGCGTGGCGGCCATGTATCCGGCCCAGTAGCCGAACGCCGCCACGCGGGTCCCGTCGGCGTCCGTCACGTGCTCCAGGTCGAGCAGGCTGCCGCCGCCCGCGGCGAACCGGCGCAGCAACCTCCCCGCGCCCTCCTGTCCCCGGTAGGCGTGGCCGAAGAACAGGTGCCGGTGTCTCAGCGGGACCGGCGTGTCCGCCGGTTCCTTCACCCCGATGATGTAGTGGTCCTCCGGCGCGTCCGGCCAGGTGCCCGGCTCGGCGATGCGGCAGCCTGCCTTCGCGTAGTCCGATGTGGGGAAGATCCGTCGCGGGGAGTCCTCCACCGTCACGGTGATCCCGTCCGCCGTGAGGACGCGGGCGTCGGCGGGCGCGATCGGTGCCCGCGCCTCGGTCGGATGGGCCTCGTGCCGCATCCACAGGTGAAGGGTGTCCGTCATGACTTTTCCGCTTTCTCGCTCGCCGCTGAGGCCTTCTCGCTCGCCGCCGAAGCCTTCTCGTTCACCGCTGAGGCCTTCTCGCCCGACGCCGGAGCCTTCTTCTCCCGGCGGTGGGGCCTCGACGCCCGCTGATGGGATCTCGCCGCTCGTCGGCGGGGCCTTGTCGCTCGCCGGTGGGCAGGTCGGGCGCATCGGAGCTCAACCTCCGAGCCCGTGCTCGCGGAACAGCGCGTCCAGGGCCAGCTTGTCGTGGACCTCGCCCTCTTCGAGCCGTTTGACGACCAGCAGGCAGGACAGGCCGAAGGTGCCGCCCCCGAACGTCCTGGGCCGGGTCGCGTTGACACAGACGGACCAGGGCGGCGCCTCCCCGCTCGGCAGCCGCGCCCCGGTCTCCGCGTCGTAGACGCGGGTGCTCCCGGTCAGCACCACGCCGGCGCCCAGTTTCGCCCCGGTGCGTACCCTGGCTCCCTCGACGACGAGCGACCGCGAGCCGATGAAACTCTCGTCCTCCACGACCACCGGCACCGCCGTGGGCGGTTCGAGCACCCCGCCGATGCCGACCCCGCCGGACAGGTGCACGTTCCGTCCGATCTGGGCACACGATCCGACGGTGGCCCAGGTGTCGACCATCGTGCCGCCGTCCACGAAACCGCCGATGTTGGTGAACGACGGCATGAGGATCACGCCCGGCGCGTGGTAACTGCCCCAGCGCGCGACGGCTCCGGGGACGACCCGTACCCCCGGGCCGAAGCGTTTGAGAGGAATCCGGTCGTGGTGGCGGAACGGGCCGACCTCCGCCTCCACCATGCCGAGGAGGCGGAACGACAGCAGGATCGCCCGCTTCGCCCGCTCGTCCACCCGGACCAGGTCCGTCTCCGGATCGACCACCGCCACCCTCGCCTCGCCGCGGTCGAGCATGTCGACCGCGGCCACGACCGTGTCGCGGGCGGCGGCGTCGGCCGGGGTGAGGCCGCTCCGCCGGTCCCACAGCTCGTCGACCTCGGCCGGTAACGTGCTCGGCGTCATGGGACGCGCTCCTTCCTGTCGCCGGGCCGCTCACGCGTTCGGAGGCCGAGCGTGGCGAGCCGGGGCTCGATGAGATCCGGATCGTGTACGGCGGCGACGCGGACGTGACCGCCTCCCGAGGGGCCGTACGCGATCCCCGGCGCGATCACGAGCCCGGCGCGTGCCGCGACCTCGTAGGCGAACCTCACGCCGTCGCCTCCCGGGGCGGCGAGCCACACGAACGGGCCGCCCCCGGGGTGGTCGCATCGCAGGCCGTGGGTGTTCAGCGCCTCGACCAGCCCGGAGAGCCGCCGGGCGGTGCGGGCGCGCAGGCCGTCCGCGTGGGCGTCGTCGCCGAGCAGGTCCACCGCCGCCCGCTGGGAGTCCCCGGCGGCGATGAGCCCGGCGTCCCGGCGCAGCGGCAGCAGCTCGGACACCAGCGCCGGATCCCCGGCGTAGAAGCCGAGCCGCAGCCCGGGCGCGTTCGACCGCTTGGCCACGCCGTGCACGGCCAGCACGCCGCCGAGCCCGGCGGCCAGTGCGGTCCGGGGGGCGCCGTCCCAGGTCATCTCGGTGTAGACCTCGTCGGAGAGGACGACGACGCCGTGCTCGCGTCCCCATCCGACGATCTCGGCCGGCCGGGGTTCGAGGGTGCCGGTCGGGTTGGCGGGGCTGTTCACCCAGAGGTACAGGGCGCGGGCGGCCAGGTGGCCCGGGACGCGGCCGAGGTCCATCCGGCCGGCCGCGTCGACGGGGACGCGGTGGACGGCCAGTCCCGCCAGCCGCGCGCCGAACTCGTACGGCGGATACCCCAGCGCCGGGATCAGGGCGACGTCGCGTTCCGGCGACCGGTCACGCCGGCCGAGCCGCAGCAGCGACGGCACCGTGGAGACGAACTCCTTCGCTCCGGCGCAGGCCGCCACCGCCGACGCGGGCACCGTGACGCCGAAGCGGCGCTCCAGGTATCCGGCGGCGGCCGTACGCAGTGATTCCGTGCCCGCGCTCGGCGGGTAGGCCGCCGGGGTCCGGCTCTCGCGGGAGCCCGCGGGGGAGGTCGCGGGCGCGGGTTCGGCGGGAACGCCCAGCGAGAGGTCGAGCGGCGGCCGTCCCGACGACGCCGCCAGCTCCCACGCCCGTTCCCTGCTCCAGACGCTCCCGGCGCTCCCGGCGTTCCAGGTGCTGCCGGTATCGGCTCCGCTCACACCGGGTCCTCCTGACCGGCGGGGGATTCCAGCAGGCGCGGGGTGAAGTCGAGGGTGGCGAACAGGTCCCGCTCGGTCTCGGCGCGCCGGATCAGCTCGACGGACCCGTCCGGGTGGAGGAGCAGTTCCTGCGGGCGGGACCGCCCGGTGTAGTTGAAGCCCATGGCGTGCCCGTGCGCGCCGGTGTCGTGGACGACGAGGACGTCCCCCTCTTCGAGGACGGGCAGGTCCCGCTCCCTGCCGAGCCGGTCGTTGTTCTCGGGCAGCGAGCCGACGACGTCGACCACCTCGCGCGGGCGGCCCTCGGCGAACGGCGCCGTGATGTGGTGGTAGGCCCACGAGTACAGCGCGGGTCTCATCAGGGAGACCATGCTCGCGTCCACCCCGGCGAAGGGCCGCCACTTGTCCATCCGGTTGACCACGCGCGTCACCAGCGCTCCGTGCGGCCCGGTGATGTAGCGCCCGCACTCGAACCGGATCGCCGGCCGGGCGTCGCCGTGCGGCGAGCTCCAGCCGGCCAGGCGTTCGGCGACGGCCACGCCGAACGCGGTCAGGTCGAAGGGCTCCTCCTCGGGGCGGTAGGGGATGCCGATGCCCCCGCCGAGATTGATCGACGTCACCGGCAGGCCCGCCTCGTGCTCGATCTCGCGGGCCCGCTCCAGCAGCAGGTCCAGGGTGAGCAGGAGCGGTTCGGGCCTGAGCACGTTGGACGTCGTCATCATGTGCAGGCCGATCTCGCGGACGCCCAGGTCGCGGGCCTGCGCGCACACCTTCACCAGACGGTCGGCGGGCACGCCGAACTTGGTCGTCTCCGGCTCGCCGAACAGGTGGTTGCCCTGCCCTTCGAGTGACCGTCCCGGGTTCACCCGGAAGGCGAGCGCCTCGGGGACCGTGAGCCGGTCGGCCAGCGTGGCCAGGATCGCCTCGTCGTCCACGGTGATCATGGCGCCGGCCTCCAGCGCGGCGGCCAGCTCGGCCTCGCTGGTGTTGGAGGAGGTGAAGCACATGTCGTCGCCGGTCGCCCCGGCCGTCCGCGCCAGGGTCAGTTCGGAGATCGAGCTGGTGTCGAAGCCGAAGCCGTGCCCGGCCAGCAGACGCATCACCGCGGGGTTGGGGAGCGCCTTGACCGCGAAGTACTCCCGGCAGTCGATCTCCTGGAAGGCCTGGACGAACGACTCGCAGGTCCGGTGGAGGCCCTCGGCGTCGTAGATGTGGAACGGCGTGCCGAAGGTCTCGACGATCCGGGGCAGCGCGGCCTTGAGGCGGTTCTCGAAGGCGGGGCTCATGGGCATGGGGGACTCCCTGTCGAATCGGGTTCCACGGTCACTGGTGGACGTGCGCGACGATGATCGACCGGACGCGGTCTCCGGACCTGGGGCGCTTGTAGTGGATCTCCTCCACGGCCACGTCGTCGTAGCCGGCCGCGATGGCCTCGTCGCGCATGTACTCCGCCGACAGCCAGTGGAAGCCGGCGATGCCGGGGGCCGGTTGCGCGAGGGCCCCGTTGTTCGTGGCGTCGTTGGAGGCGACGAACGTCGCGACCCCCGCGTCACGGGCGGGTGCGAGCCAGGCGCGGACCCGCTCCATGGCCGGTCGCAGGCCCTTCGCCGGGTCGTAGAGGTGACCGAGCACACCGTCCATGTAGATCACCGACCAGGACTCCTCGGGGGACCACTGGCCGATGTCGGCGCACACCGCGTCCACGCCCTTGGCCTTCGCGAGGACGACGGCCTCCTCCATAGCGTCGACGCCGAGCACCCGGTATCCCTTTCGCGCGATCTCGGACTCGACCGCCGCGTTGCCGCAACCCAGGCTGAGCAGGCCGCCGCCCTCACCGCGGCCGAGCTCGGCCACCAGTTTCTCCGTCATCCAGGACCGGTACTCCGTCGAGTAGGTGGACGGGGTCACCGAGTCGTCGCGTGCGCCGCCTTCCTCCCAGATCTGGAAAAGGCTCGGTTGTCCTTCGGCGGGGGGGAGGTACACCTTTTTGAGGTTCTCCAGCTGATGATTCATGGCACTCACTTGGGTCCCTGTTCGCTGGTGTCGTGGCATTGGTGCATCGGTGCATCGGCCCGGCCGGACGCGCGGTCGCGCGACGGTGCGGGGCCGAACTCGCTGTGACAGGCGGTCGTGACAGCCGGTGCGGCGGGCCCGGCCTCGTCACCCCGCGCCGGTCGCGGATCCGATCGCGGGGCCGATCGCGGGGCCGGGGCCGGACGCCGCGGGGGAGCCGGTCGCGGTCGCCGAGGTGGCGACGGCGAGCCGGTCCAGCTTGCCGCTGGAGGTTCTGGGGAAGGAGGAGACCACCTCGATCCGCGACGGCACCATATGGGCGGGAACCTTGTCGCGGAGCACGGCCAGCGCCCCGGCACGGTCGAACGGCAGAGACGTGGCCACCACGAACGCCCGCAGGCTCTGGTCCTCCAGGTCCTCTCCCACCACCGCGACCACCGCCTCGGCGACGGAGGGCATCGAGGTGAGCAGGGTCTCGATCTCCCCCAGCTCGACCCTGAAGCCGCGCAGCTTGACCTGGCCGTCCCGCCGGCCGAGGCACTCGAACTCCCCGTCCTCGCCCACCCGTCCGAGATCCCCGGTGCGGTAGGCGCGGACGGCCGGGTCCAGGGGATCGGGCACGTAGCTTCGCGCGGTGCGGTCCGGCAGGTTCACGAACCCCGGTCCGACGCCCTCTCCGGCGATCCACAGCTCTCCGGTCCGTCCCGGGGGCAGCGGCCTGCCGTCCTCGTCGCACACGTGGATCCGCGCGCCGTGGATCGGCGTCCCGATCGACGGGAGCGACGGCCACGCCGTCACGTCCTCGGGCAGCCACCGGCAGGTCGCGACGTGTGTCTCCGTCGTTCCCCACTGGTTGGCCAGGCGGCAGCCGGGCAGCCGGGCGAACATGGCGCGGAGCCTGTCGCCGCACTGCATCTGCTCGCCCGTCGAGTAGACCTCGCGGAGCGGGTGGAGGTCGGGGGCGACGTCGTCGGCGAAGAGCGCGAGCGAGCGCAGCATGGCGAACGGCACGAACAGCCGGTTGACCCGCTCGCGGGCGATCAGCTCCCACAGGAACTGCGGGTCGAGCCGTTCGTCCTCGGTGCAGCACACGACGGTGCCGCCCTCCCCGAGCGTGGTGAGAACCTCCTGGTAGACGACGTCGAAGGCCGCGGGGGAGAACTGCAGCGTCCGGTCCCCCTCGGCGCAGCCGCTCGCCGCGATCTGCCAGGCGATGAGGTTGGCCAGGTTGCGGTGCTCGAACAGGACGCCCTTGGGCCGTCCGGTGGAGCCGGAGGTGTACATGACGTAGGCGAGGTCCTCACCGGAGACCGACGGGAGCGGGCCGTCCGGCTCGGCGGTCCGTGACGAGCGGTGTCCCGCGTCGTCGTCCTCCGCCCGCCGGGTGGCGTAGACCAGCGGGCCGTCCGTGACGAGCGGCCGGAGGCCGCCCAGCCGTTCCAGATGGCCCGCGTGCCCGACCACCAGGTCGGCGCCCGCGTCCGCGCACATGTACCGCAGCCGGTCCACGGGGTAGGCCGGGTCGAGCGGGACGGCGACGGCGCCGGCCCGCATGACGCCGACGAGGGTCACCACGAGATCGATCGACCGGTCGAGGTGGAGCCCGACCCTGGTGCCGACACCGGCGCCGAGACCCGCGAGCCGGCGGGCCACGAGTTCCGATCGGGTCCAGAACTCGCGGTAGGTCACGGAGTCCCCGTGGAAGGTGACCGCCTCGGCGTCGGGAGCGAGGCGGATCCGCTCCGCGACGGCCCGCAGCACGGGTGGCGGCCGGTCCGTCCCGGCCACCCGCTCAAGGTCGTTCATCGTCTCTTCCTGCCTTTCTCGCCGCGAGGGCCGTGATGGTCGCGAGGGCCGTAGGGAGCGCGGGAGCCGTAGGGGGCGCGGGAACCGTGGCCGGTCCGGTCGACGCGGTACTCGGCGCGGTATTCAGCGCGGTGCTCGGCGCGGTGCTCACTTGTGCCAGCCCGCGTCCGAGATCGGGCGCAGCGTGATCCGTGCGGGTCTCTCCGCCCTCAGCAGCAGGCGCCCGAGGGTCCGCTCGATCTCGGTGGCCTGTGCCTGGTCCGGACGGTCCACGTAGACGTCGAGGTCGTAGCGGCGCTCGTCGTCGCTCTGGTACACCCGGGTGGTCGCCCGCAGCACGCCGGGGATCGACGCCGCGATCTCCCGGACGGAGGGCAGCCACACCTTCTCGTCGTTGACGACCACCGAGTCCGACAGCCGTCCCCGGTAGTAGTGGTAGCCGTCGTCGTCGATCTCGAAGAGGTCGCCGGTGGCGATCGTGCCGGGTGCCACCAGCGGGTCGGCGCGGTCGTCGGGCACCCGGCGGCGCAGCACCGTGCCGGATTCCACCAGCAGTTCGCGGGAGCCGTCGCCGAGGGCGGACGGGCGCAGGCTGGTGCGGACGCCGGGCAGCGGCAGTCCCACCGAGGCGTGCCTGCGGGGTGGTTCCAGGTGGGCCGCCAGGGTGGAGACCCGGGGACCCGCCTCGGTGAGGCCGTACGTCAGGTACAGCTCCAGCTCCGGATGCCCGGCGAGCAGCCCTTCGACGTACCGGGGGTGGAGGTGGTCGCCGCCGACGGTGAGGACCCGCAACGGCCGCGACCAGGAGGCGTCGCCCGCCGCCAGCCGGGCGACCAGCGCCGGTGTCAGCGACGAGAACGTGACGCGGTGTTCGCGCAGCGTCGCCGCGTACGCGGAAGGCGTGAACGGCGGTCCGCAGACGACCAGGCGCGAGCCCGCGACCAGCGACGCGAGCGCCTGGGCGACGAGGCCGTAGGAGTAGTGGAGCGGGAGGTTGAGCAGCACCGTGTCGGTGTCCCGCTGGCCGACCGCGTGCGCGTGCATGGCGGCGTTGCGCAGCAGGGAGCCGACGTCGTGCAGGCAGCCGCTGAAGATGCCCGACGTTCCGGACGTCATCAGGATCACCTCGCCGGCCGCGTAGTGCCGCCGCTCCGGCCAGGGGAAGAACACGATCTCGGCGTCCCCGACCGGGTGCTTGGCCGGCGCGCCGTACCGTTCGGCGTTCACCATGGGCGCGATCAGGGCGTCGGCGCCGAACCGGCGGCCGATCGCGCCGATACGCGTCGCGCTCGCCGACGGGGGCACGAGGACCGGGACCCCACCGGCGAGCAGCACCGCGAAGAAGAGGCGCAGCAGCGGCCTTCCGTTGGGCATCGCGATCACGACCGCCGCGCCGGGCTTCACCCCGAGGCCCGCCAGCTCGTCGGCGACGGCGGCCGGCGACACGCCGGAGGCGGGCCGGTCGGCGTCGGTCACGTTCGCCAGGAAGGCGTCGATCACGTCCTGGCCGGGGACGCCGTCCGCGCTCGCGGTGTTCAACGTGCTCACCGGCCCGGCACCGGGAGGGCGCGACGGAGGTCCGGCCCGGCCCCGAGCACCGTGCTGCGCACCCGGTGCCCGCCGTCCTCCTCCGTGTGGTGGACGCTCACCACGACGTACTCGGCCGCCCCGGACCGCAGCCACGAGCGGGCCAGGGTACGGGCCACGGGGATCCCCTGCCCGGGGCCGGTCGCCAGGGTCAGCGAGGGTCCCTTGAACCCCCGCACGACGCAGGCGAGGCTTCCCGCGCCGCCCGGGCTGGCCCCGGCGAACCGCAGCGGGGACACCCGGCCGCTCCGCGCGGATCGGGCGAGCGCCTCCATCGTCTGGAGCGTGCACAGCGCGCTGACCAGGATGACGGCGACCTCGTCCCGTACCGCGTCCAGCTCGTCGGCGCGGGTGGACAGGGCGTCGTCGACCGCGTCGACCACGAGCCAGGCGAGAGGGTCGGCGTAGAGGGAGGGGATCCTGCTGCGCACCGGGCCCAGTTCCGCACGGGCGGCCTCGCCCCGCGCCACCACGACGACGCCCTCGCCCGCGATCTCCCCGGGAACCCCGGACCGCCCGGCGGCCGTGCCGATCATGCCGGTCATCTCGTTCCCTCGAACGCCAGGCAGGTGTTGAACCCGCCGAACCCGAGCGTCACGCTCAGCCCGACCCGGTCGATGCGGTCGATCCGGCCGTCGAACGCCGCCGGACCCCCCATCGGCAGGGGGAGCGGGAAGCCGGGCATCACGGTCGTCAGGCCGCGGACCGGTGGCACGACCCCGTCCCGCAGGGCCAGCAGGACGGCGACCGCCTCCAGGGCGCCGGTGGCGCCGAGCGTGTGGCCGAAAGCGCCCTTGGTCGCGAAGACCGTGGGGGAGGTCGCGGCGGAGCCCGCCGAGGAGAACACGCGTTCGTAGCTGCGGCACTCCACCAGGTCGTTGACCGGGGTGCCCGACCCGTGCGCGTTCACCACGGCCACGTCCTCGGCGTGCCGGCCGGCCGCCAGCAGCGCCCTGCCCACGGCGCGTACGACACTGTCACCGGACAGGTCGGGGGCCGCGGCGTTCACCGCGTCGTTCGCCGAACCGGCGCCCAGCAGGTACCCGTGGGGCCGCGCGCCGCGCGCCGTCGC
Source organism: Streptosporangium heterodermiicola (assembly GCF_051390675.1). NCBI lineage: Bacteria > Bacillati > Actinomycetota > Actinomycetes > Streptosporangiales > Streptosporangiaceae > Streptosporangium > Streptosporangium heterodermiicola. Next base: position 161,051 of record NZ_JBPJSR010000017.1, on the reverse strand, counting down.
CGAGCGGGCGGACTCCAGCACGAGGAAGGCGGCCCCCTCGCCGAGAATCGTCCCGTCGTGGGCCTCGTCGAACGCGCGCAGCGAGGTCGGCGACATGGTGCCCAGCGCCGAGTGCCCCAGTCGCTTGGCCGGGGTGAGGACGTCCGCCGCGCCGCAGACGCAGATCTCCGCGTCACCGTTCCTGATCAGCTCGGCGCCGACCAGGAGGCTGTCCGAACCCGAGGAGCACGCGGTGGTGAGCGACACCGGGGCCTGGGGCATGTTCAGCTCGCCGGTCACGTCCGCGCACCAGTCGTCCAGGGCGGTCACACCCGTGTCGTCCAGGTGGGGACCGTAGCTGGTTCCGAAGACCGCCCGCAGGCGCGGGTCGGTGACGTCCAGTCCCGCGTCCGCCACCGCCTCCGCCAGCGTGTCGCGGCTCAGGACGTGCAGCCGCTCGCCCGGGTCCTTGTCCAGCGGGAGGTGCGGAAGGACGGCGGCCCTGTCGTTGCGCAGGGGATGCGCCGAGGGGAGGGTCTGGACGCCGCCGCGCCCCTCCAGCAGGGAGCGCCACACGTCGTCGAGACCGGTGCCGAGAGGGGTGGACCACGCCATTCCGGTGACCCACACCTCCGGCGTACTCGTGGTGTCCGGGCCGCTCACCACAGCATCCGCCCCATGTCGGCGACCTTGACGCGCACGAGCGTGCCCTTGAACGCGGCCACGGTACGGTCGTCGACCGTCGCGCGCCCGGAGAAGAAGAAGGTGGAGTCCTGGATCAGCTCGCTCTTCACCGTGAAGACCACCAGGTCGCCGGGGACCACGATGCGGGTGAACCTCGACTTCATCGAGCCGATGAGCGTCAGCTCGTCGTCCGCGACGGGGGACGTGCTGAGCTGGTAGAGGATGATCCCCGACTGCGCGAAGGCCTGGGTGAGGTGGCTCGCCGGGAAGATGGCGCGTTCCGGGAAGTGGCCGGCGATGACGTCCATCGTGCCGGAGACGAGAAGGGTGCTGGTGAGGTGCGAACCCGGTTCGTGGTCCAGCACGCGGTCGATGTAGATCATGGGATGCCGGTGGCGGAGCCACTGCTTGATCTCGGTGAACCCGAGGGTCCTGTCACCCGTGGCGGCCGGGGTGGTGCCGTTCGGGGGTGTGGTGACGGCGGGCTCAGATGTCTGCATCGTGGCGGCACTCCTTCAGCGATTTCCTGAGTTGTTCGGGGAGCGGGCGCACCGCGCCCGTCGTCCTGTCGACCACGCCGAAGACGAAGACGCCGGTGGACAGCCGCCGCGGCTCCTCCTCGCGCCCGGACCCGTTCTCGTTCTCGGGCTCGTTCTCGGGCTCGTTCTCGGGCTCGGACTGCTGTTCGGAGCCGGACTCAGGCTCGGAGCCGGGTCGCGCGCGCAGTACCGTGCCGGAGAGCCGGAAGCTCGCGGCCCCGACGTGCAGGACGGAGATCTCCAGGTCCAGCCGGTCGAGGAAGCGGGCGGACGCGTGGTAGCGCATGCTCATCTCCGCCACGACGAGGTCGAGACCGTCGCGTGCGAGGGCGTCGAGCCCGACGCCGAGGCGGTCCAGGTTCTCCAGGGCCGCGGATTCGAGCATGGACGGGTAGCGCGCGAAGTGCACCACGCCGGACGCGTCGATGTCGACGTGCTCGACCCGGCGCCGGACGGGGAGCAGCGCGGGACGGCCGGTCGTCGCGGCGGCGGTCACAGGGCCTCCTTGCGGAACGAGCGCGAGCCGTCGACCAGCCGCTCCACCATCGACTCCACCTCGGCGGCGGTGACGACGAGCGGCGGAGCGACCCGCATGGTGGGGAACACGTAGCGCAGGCCGTGCGAACGCCGTCCGGCGCCCGCCATGAACTCCACGTACACGCCGCTTCGGATCATGCATTCCCGGAACGCGCCGAGGTGCGCGGCCGCCGCCTCGGTGAGCTCCACGCCGTGCATGACGCCCACCCCCCTGGCCTCCCGGTAGAGGGCGGGGAACTGTTCCACCAGGTCGCGCCGCAGCGACGCCCCCAGGTGCTCTCCCAGCGTCCGCGACCGTTCGAGCAGGCCTTCGGCGTGGACGTGTTCGATGCCCGCTCCCATCACCGCGCACGTGATCGGGCGCAGGTCCGACGTGGCGACCGCGCCGGACTCCCGTACGCTCAGGCTCCGGCGGGCGACGACCATGGACGTGGACAGCACGCCCATGCCGAGGCTCTTGCCCAGCACGGTGACATCGGTGGGAATCGGGCCCTCCTCGTCCGTCATCCCGAAGAACCCGCCGGTCTTGGCGAAGGTGAGGACCTCGTCCGCCACGAGCAGCGCGCCGCTCTCCCGGCACAGGCGCGCCACCTCGCGGAGATAGCCGGGGGGCGGGGTCAGGATCCCGGCGTCTCCCTGGACCGGTTCGATCACCACGGCGAGCACCCGGTGCCCTTCGCGGGCGAAGTACTCCCGGGCCACCTCGATCTCGCCGAACGGGATGTGCTCGGCCGTGAAGCCGAACGGCTCCGCGGCCACGGCGGGCAGCCCGACCCGGTAGTGCCGCCTGTTCAGCAGCGGGAGCAGCCCGCCGGTCCAGCCGTGCCAGGCCCCCTCGAAGGCGAGGACGACATCGCGCCCCTCCCCGCTCTTCGTGGCGCGCAGGTTACGGCGGTCGAAGCGGGACTCCAGCGCGAGGCGCAGCGCCAGCTCCATTCCCTCGGAACCGGAGTTGCGGCCGGTGACGTGGTAGTCGGCGGCGGGGAACCGGCCGGCCCACAGCCCGCCGGTGCCGAACAGCCGCTCCAGCAGCCGGGCCCGTTCCAGCGACGCGATCTCGTCGGTCACGTAGCCGCTCTCCTCGACGGCGCGCGCCAGAGCCGGGACGACCACCGGCGACCCCGCTCCGAGGCACGCGGACGCGTAGCCCCCGCTGGCGTCCAGCACGTCCAGCGACCGCCCCGCCCGCGGGCCGTCGAGCTCGACGAACCGCTGGACGATCCCCTTCGCCCCCACGCAGCCGAAAGGAAGCTTCTCTCCGTAGTGGTTCATGTGCATCGTCCGGTCGAACCAGACCTCGCCGGGTCCGTACGTGGCGAGGCCGGTGCCGTTCTCATCCAGCATCGGAGCGCTCCTCGCCCGGCGTCCGATCCGCGGTCACGTCGTGGCCGCCGGGCGCGGCCGGCCCGGCGGCCTGCAGCCTGCGGATCAGCTCGGAGATCGAGCGGATGCTGGCGAAGTTCTCCGGGCTGAACTCCTTCTCCGAGATGCGGACGCCGAACCTGTCCTCGCACTGGACACGCAGTTCGACGAAGCCCAGCGAGTCGAGCCCGACGATGCCCCGGAGGCCGTCGTCGAGCCCTATCTCCGGCACCTCGACGAACAGGTCCGTCACCAGAATCGACCTGACCGTCTGCTCGACCTCAGTTGTCTCCTGAATTCCGGGCATGGGAGAACGCTCCTTCACTGGTACAGGGTTCACACACCGAACGGCGAGGCTGAGATGGGCAGCCTTAAAGGGCGTGAGAAAGGGGAGAGGATCGCGGGAAACGCGCCGTCCCAGGCACTGTTCGGCCTACGGGACGGGGGCGGCCGGAAAGGTGCCGGCTGGTCGACCGCATGAGTTGTGGCTTCGCCCGAACGGACAATACATACCGGTTCGGCCGGTGGCAATACGCCCGGATCGCCGCGACCGACGGCTTTTGCGGACATAACTGAAGTATTTACCGAGAGTAATGTACACGGCACCTCACCCGCGAAATGGCCACCGTCGCGTTCCCGATGACACCTTCTTCGGTAACCCTTCGTTAACCTGGCCAACTCAGCATTGGGGCGACCGAGGACAAGGCGAGAAGATGTGACAGACGGCCATACCCTGCGTGAACATCCGCTCCACCTCCTTGACCGCCGTCCGCAACCCACCGATGGTCCATAACGTCACCCATTAACTACCGTGCGGAAATCCGTGCGTCATGGGGACGCGTCAGAGGATTCCGTACGACACCAATCCGTGAATCCACGGCACACCGGACGGGCATCGGGACGAACCGTTTCCCCTTACCTCTCATCGGCGTATGAAACACCGTGAAGAGTTTCGACATTTTGGAAACGGCTCTCCGCGTGCCATTTCGCCGTATTTTTCCATCGCTGTTCTCCGAGCATTTTTCTCGCTGTTGAGCAGGGCGAGAGCGAGCTGATCGATCCGCATGACAACCAGGGGCCGGAATAACCGGGACAAGGCCGGTACAAGGCCGGGCCACCCGAAACCACCTGACCCGCGAAATCACGACCGGCCCATGTCCGGGAGCGGCCGGGGCCGTTGTTCCCGGCTCCTGTTCCCGGCGCCGGAAACCGACCGGTCCCGTGCGAGACCCCGGTACTCCCCAGCACCCACCCACGACCGCGAGGCGGTGGATCCACAGCGTGGACAGAAAGCTCATGCCCGTGCGGCGGCGGACGATACCGTCCCGCGGAGACGCCGGAGAACCGGTTCCGCTCACCGTCGCGCAGCGAGCGCTGTGGATCATCGAGCAGGTTCACCCCGGCGGCTCCGCCTACAACGTGCCCGTGGCCGTGCGCCTGGACGGACCGCTCGACCTCGGAGCGCTGAGCCGCGCGGTCGAACGGGTCCTCGCCCGGCACGACATCCTGCGCACGGCGTTTCCGATGGGCAGGGACGAGCCGTACCAGCGGATCGCGCCGTCGCCGCCCTTCGGGCCGCGGCTGGTCGACCTGACGACGGAGCCGCCCGAGCGTCGCGACGACCTCGCGGGCGCGTTGCTGCGGCGGTGGGCCGACGAGCCCTTCGACGTGACGACCGGGCCGCTCGTCCGCAAGAGGCTGATCCGCCTCGACGCCGAGCGGCACATCCTCGGCGTGTTCCTGCACCAGCTGGTCTGCGACGGGCCGTCGCTCCACCTTCTCTTCGACGAACTCGCCGACGGGTACGCGAGCGCCCCCGAGCCCCCGCCGCTCCCCGTCCAGTTCGGCGACTACGCGGCCTGGCAGCGGCGCCAGGCCGTGGACGCCGCCGACCTCGCCTGGTGGCGCGAGCGGCTGGCGGGCGCCCCGACGACGCTGGAGCTTCCCGCCGATCACCCGGGTCCGGCACGGAACGACGCCGACGAGGCCGACGACGCCGACGCGGACGGCGCCGGTGGTCTTGACCGGGTCCGCCGGAGGGGTGGTGCCAACCACCACGTCACCCTTCCCGGACCGCTCATGGCGGAGGTTCTCGCCCTGGCCCGGCGGACGCGCGTGACGCCGTTCGTGCCGATGATCGCGGCCTACGCGGCACTGCTGGGCCACCTCACCGGCGCGCGCGACCTGCTGATCGGCACCCCGGCCGGCGACCGGCTGTCCTCGGAGCTCGAACCCGTGATCGGCTTCTTCGTGAACACGCTGCCGGTGCGGTTCGACCTGTCCGGCGACCCCTCGTTCGCCGAGGTCGTACGGCGGACCCGGGAGACCGTGATGGACATGCTGAGCCACCAGCGGGTCCCGTTCCAGAAGCTGGTGGAGGAGCTGGCGCCACAGCGCGACCTCGACGGCAACCCGCTGGTGCAGGCCCTCTTCAGCTTCGAGCCGACCCCGATGGCCGAGCCGCGTTTCGGTGACCTCACCGCGTCGCTGGTCGATCTCATGCCCACCGGAGCCAAGGCCGGTCTCGACTTCACGATCTTCCGGGCCGCCGGCGACGCCTTCGACCTGACGATCACCTACGACACCGATCTGTTCGGCCCCGGCACGGTCCGGTCGATCGGCGACCGTTTCCACCGGCTGCTCGCCGCCGTGGTGGCCGACCCCGAGGCTCCCCTGTGGACCCTGCCCCCGCTCGCCGACGCCGGACCACGGGACAAGGCCCGCGTCACGACCGGGAACGGCACGGAACGGCCCGTGACGCCCGCGGTCTTCACCTCGGCCGGCCGGGCGCCCGCCCCGCGCACCCTGCTCGACGTGCTCGACGAGACGACCGGCCGTTTCCCCGGGGCCACCGCGCTCGACGACGGGCGCGTACGGCTCGACTACGCCTCGCTGCGGGCCGAGGTCGAGGCCCTGGCCGGAGAGCTGCGGGCGGCGGGTGTGCGGCGCGGCGACCGGGTGGGGGTGTGCGTGCCCTCCGGCACCGCCGACCTGTACGTCTCGATCCTCGCCGTCCTCGCCGCGGGCGCCGCCTACGTACCCGTCGACACCGACGATCCCGCCGAACGCAGGGAACTCGTCTTCGGCGAGGCGGGGGTCCGCGCCGTCGTCGGGGAGAACCGCCGCATCACGCTCACCCCCGCGGCGCGCGTACCGGACGGGTCCCGGGAGCCGGAGGAGGCCGCCCGGCCGGGGGTGGACGACGACGCCTGGATCATCTTCACCTCCGGCTCGTCCGGGACTCCCAAGGGCGTCGTGGCCACCCATCGCGGCGCGGCGGCGTTCGTGGACGCCGAGGCCCGGCTGTTCCTCAGGGACAGTCCGATCGGCCCGGGGGACCGGGTGCAGGCCCTGCTCTCGGCCGCCTTCGACGCCTCCTGCGAGGAGATGTGGCTGGCCTGGCGGAACGGCGCCTGCCTGGTGCCCGCCCCGCGCGCCCTCGTCCGTACCGGCACCGACCTCGGCCCGTGGATGAGGGCGAACGGCATCACCGTCATCTCGACGTTGCCCACGCTGGCCTCGCGCTGGCCGGCCGAGGTGTTCGACGGCGTGCGGCTGCTCATCCTGGGGGGTGAGGCGTGTCCCCGGGAGCTGATCGAGCGGCTCACCGCCCCCGGGCGCGAGGTGTGGAACAGCTACGGTCCCACCGAGGCGACCGTCACCTCGTCGGCGACCCTGTTCTCGCCCGGCGACCCGGTACGGATCGGGCTCCCCCTGGACGGCTGGGACCTGGCCGTGGTGGGCCCGGACGGCGACCCGGTGGGCATGGGGGAGACCGGCGAGCTCGTGATCGGCGGGGTCGGCCTGGCCCGCTACCTGGACCCCGCGAAGGACGCCGAGAAGTACGCCCCGCTGCCGTCCCTCGGCTGGGAGCGGGCCTACCGCAGCGGGGACCTGGTCAGGGCCGAGCCGGAGGGCCTGGTCTTCGTCGGGCGGATCGACGAGCAGGTCAAACTCGGGGGCCGGCGCGTCGAGCTCGGCGAGGTGGAGGCGGCCCTGCGGCGGCTGCCGGGGGTCGGCGCCGCCGCGGCCGCGGTCCGCACGACGCGCCTGGGCCATCAGATCCTCGTCGGCTACATCGTGCCGGGTCCCGGCTTCGACGAGGGCGGCGCGCGGGCCCGGCTGCGCCGGACGATGCCCGCCGCGCTCGTGCCGCGCCTCGCGGTCGTCGCCGACCTGCCGATCCGGACGTCGGGCAAGGTCGACAGGGACGCCCTTCCGTGGCCGCTCCCCACGGCGGGCGGCGACGTCCGGAACCCCGGCGCGAGCCCGGCCTCCACCGGCTCTCCGTCGTTCACGGGTTCCTCCGCGTCCGGGGACTCCCCGGCCTCCACCGGCTCCCCGGCACTCGCGGGTTCCCCCGCGTCAGGCGGCGGCGAGCGGGAGCTCACGCTGGGGCGGATCTGGCAGGAGGTCCTGGAACTGGACCACATCGACCCGCACGACAACTTCTTCGACCTCGGCGGCACCTCGTTCAGCCTCGCCGCCGTCCACGCCCGGCTCACCGAGGTCCTGGGCCGGCGGATACCGATGGTGACGCTGTTCGAGTTTCCCACGATCGCGGCTCTCGCCCGGCACCTCGAAGAGCGGGGCGCGCCGGGGACCGGCCACACCCCGGACACCGGCACCGGTTCCCCGCGGGCCCCTCGTACCGGCGACGACGAGCAGGCGAGCAGGCGGGCGGCGGGCCGGGCCCGCCTCGGACTCCAGCGCCGCCGCACCGACGACCACCGCGCCACCCCATGAGGAAAGAGACCACCCGTGATCCACGACAACGCCGAACGGCGACGCGCCGTCGCCAGGAGAACCGTCGCCAGGAGAACCGTCTTCGGAAGAGTCGTCGCCGGGAGAACACGGCCGGGCGTCCAGCCGTCGGGCCCGCGCGGCACGGAGGCATGAGGTGACGGGAAAGAGCCTCTGGCGCGTCTCGGGTTTCCGCAACCTCTGGGCCGCCCAGACCGTCAGCCTGTTCGGCACGCAGATCACCCTGCTGGCCCTGCCGCTCGCGGCGCTGCTCCTGCTCGACGCCTCGGCGTTCGAGGTCAGCCTGGTGTGGGCGGTGGAGTACGTGCCCATCCTCCTCGTCGGCCTGCCCGCCGGGGTCTGGCTCGAACGGCTTCCCCGGCGGCCGGTGCTCATCCTCACCGACCTCCTGCGAGGGGTGGCACTGCTGGCCGTGCCGGTCGCCGTGTGGCTGGACGTGCTCAGCATGCCGCTGATCTACGCCGTGGCGTTCGCCATCGGGCTGGGCACGCTCTTCTTCGACGTGGCGCAACTGTCCTACCTCCCCGAACTGGTCGAGGAGGACAAGCTCGTCGACGCCAACGGCAAGCTGGAACTGTCCCGTTCGGTCGCGCAACTCGGGGGCCCGGGGGTCGGCGGTTTCCTCGTCCAGGTGCTCAGCGCGCCCCTGGCGCTCCTGGCCGACGCGATCACCTACCTGGTCTCGGCGGTCTTCCTGCTCTTCATCAAGGTCGAGGAGCGAAAGCCCGCTCCGGCGGAGCGGCTCGGCCTGCGCAGGGAGATCGCCGAAGGCATCCGCTTCGTGTTCTCCCACCCGCTGCTGCGCCCGCTGATCCTCTGCGCCACCCTCGCCGAACTCGCGTTCGCGGCCGTGCTCGCCCTCCAGATCGTCTACGCGGCGGACGAGCTGCACCTGAGCGCCGGTGTGATCGGCATCGTCCTCGCGGTCGGCAACGCCGGCGGCCTGGTCGGCGCGCTCGCGGCGGAACCCTTCTCCCGGCGCTTCGGCACCGGCGCCGCCTTCATCACGTCGATCGTCCTGTTCAGCGGCGGCACGATACTCCTGCCGCTGTCCACCGGCCCGGTGGTCTTCGCCGCCGGCCTGTTCGTCATCTACGTCGGGGCGTACATCTTCAACGTCCTGCAGGTCAGCCTGTGCCAGATCGTGACGCCCCCGCGGCTGCTCGGCCGGATGAACTCCGTCTTCCGCTTCGTCACCTGGGGCATGATCCCCCTCGGCGCCACCGTCGGGGGACTGCTCGTGGCCCCCCTCGGACTGCGCGAGGTCTTCTGGATCGCCGCGGTCCTCACCGTCCTGTCGATGCTGCCTCCCCTCTTCTCCCCGGTACGCAAGCTGCGCGACGGCCAGACCCCGGCCGGACCCGAAGACGGCCCCGAGGTTGGTTCCGAGGACAGCGCGGAGCCCGCGCGGACGGGGGACCTCGCATGACCGCGCCGCAGGCCGAGCAGACCCAGCACGTCGAGCAGACGTTCATCGCGATCATCGGGATGGCGGGCCGGTTCCCCGGCGCGCCGGACGTCGACGCGTTCTGGGAGGGGCTCGCCGCCGGGACCGAGTTCATCACGCGATCACCCGAGGAGGGCACCGGCAGGGTCTCCGCCTACGGCGTCGTACCGGACGCCGACCTCTTCGACGCGGGCTTCTTCGGCTTCTCGCCGCGCGAGGCCCTGATGCTCGACCCCCAGCAGCGGATCTTCCTGGAGTGCGCGTGGGAGGCCCTGGAGAACGCCGGATGCGATCCGGGCGCCTACCCCGGCGTGATCGGCGTGTACGGCGGCTGCGGGGACACCGATCACCTGGCGATGCTGCGGGAGCGCCGGGACCTGTTCCCCGGCGTCACGGACTGGCAGTTCCGGCTCGCCTGCGGCATGGACTTCCTGACGAGCCGGGTGGCGTACAAGCTGGACCTGAACGGCCCGGCCGTGACCGTGCAGACGGCGTGTTCCACCTCGCTCGTCGCCGTCCACCAGGCCGCGCAGGCGCTGCTCGCCGGGGAGTGCGACGTCGCCCTCGCCGGTGGGGCGACGATCCGGGTCCCGCACCCGATGGAGGGCCAGGGCGACGACGACGTCCTCGCGGCCGACGGGCGCTGCCGCCCGTTCGACGCCGACGCGGACGGCACCGTGTCCGGTGACGGCGCGGGGATCGTCGTGCTCAAGCGGCTGGAGGACGCGCTGGCGGACGGCGACACCGTCCACGCCGTGATCCGCGGGTCCGCGGTCAACAACGACGGCGCCGGCAAGGTGGGGTTCACGGCTCCGAGCGTCGACGGGCAGGCCGCCGCGGTGCGCGCGGCGCACCTGCTCGCCGAGGTGTCCCCGGACACCATCGGATACGTCGAGGCGCACGGTACCGCCACGCCGGTCGGCGACCCCATCGAGGTGCGGGCGCTGTCCAAGGCGTTCGGGCTCGGCACGGACGAGAAGGGATTCTGCCTGCTCGGCTCCGTCAAGTCGAACATCGGGCACACCGACGCCGCCGCCGGCGTGATCGGGCTGATCAAGGTCGTCCTGTCGCTCCGGCACGAGCTCGTCCCCGGCACGGCGCACTTCCGCCGCGCGAACCCCGAGATCGACCTCGACACCGGCCCCTTCGTGGTGCGGGCGGAGGCGACCCCCTGGCCGAAGGGACCAACCCCCCGCAGGGCGGGGGTCAACTCCCTGGGGATCGGCGGCACCAACGCCCACGTCGTCGTCGAGGAATGGCCGGACCCGGCGCTCCCCGGCCCCTCCGGCCCCTCCGGCGGACCCCAGCTGCTGGTGCTGTCCGCCCGTACCGGCGGCGCGCTCGCCCAGATGGCGACCCGTCTGGGCGAGCACCTGAAGCGCGGCGGCACGCCGCTCTCGGACGTCGCCTGGACGCTCCAGACCGGCCGCAGGGGGTTCGCGCACCGGGCCTTCGCGGTCTGCGCCGACGGCGACGACGCCGTGGGCGCGCTGACCGGTGCCGAGCCGCACCGCCTGGTGACCGGCCGCGCCGCCGCCCGTACCGCGGGCGTCGCGTTCCTCTTCCCCGGGCAGGGCGGCCAGCACCTCGGGATGGCACGGGACCTGTACGAGCGGGAACCGGTGTTCCGCGAGGCGGTCGACACCTGCGCCGAGCTGGCCGCGCCGGAACTGGGGCTGGACCTGCGGGAGGTGCTGTACCCCGGCGCGGGCGCCGAGTCCTGGGCGGAGGCGCGGCTCGCCACGATGACGGTGTGCCAGCCCGCGCTGTTCGCGATCCAGCACGGGCTCGCCCTGCTGTGGCGGGCGCGCGGTGTCACACCGGAGGTCGTGCTCGGCCACAGCCTCGGCGCGTACGCCGCCGCGTCCACGGCGGGGGTGCTCGCACCGGCCGACGCGCTGACGCTGGTGCTCGCGCGGGGACGGATCCTCGACGGCCTGCCCTCCGGCTCGATGCTGGCCGTGCCGCTCGGCGAGGCGGCGCTCCTGCCCGCGCTGGACGGCGGCCTGTCGATCGCCGCGATCAACGGCCCGGCGCAGTGCGTGGTCACCGGCCCCGCCGCCGACGTGGACCGCCTGCGGGACCGCCTCGCCGCGGAGGGCGTGGACGCGCGTCCCCTGCGCATCAGCGCGGCCGCGCACTCTCCCCTCGTCGAGCCGGCCCTCGCCGGGTACGCCGAGCTGGTCGGGAGGATCACCCTGCGGCCACCCGCGATCCGCTGGATCTCCGACAGGACCGGAGCTCCCGTCAGCGCCCGGGAGGCGTGCGACCCGGCCTCCTGGGCGGCTCACCTGCGCCACACCGTGCGGTTCTCGGACGCGTTGCGGACGCTGCTCACCGGCGGCGAGCACGCGCTGCTGGAGCTGGGCCCGGGCCGCACCCTCAGTGGCCTGGCCCGGCAGCACCCCGAGTACCGGGCGGACCGCCCGGTGGCGCAGAGCCTCCCGCACGCCGCCGACGCCGGGGGAGGGGCCGCGGAGCTGCTCCATGCCACCGGCCTGCTGTGGCAGGCGGGCGTGCCCGTCGACTGGTCCGCGCTCCACCACGGGCGCGGGCCCCGGCGGGCCGCGCTTCCGGCCTACCCGTTCCAGCGCCGCCGGTTCCGGCTCGACGGGCCGGATCCGGCGCGGGACGCGGCCCCGGCCGTGGAACCCACCGGTTCCGAGGGTTCCGAGGGTTTCGGGGGCTTTGAACGGCCGGAGCTCGACGCCGACTACGTCCAGGCGGAGACCCGCACAGAGAAGATCATCGCGGCCGCCTTCCGCGAGGCGCTCGGCCTGGCGTCGCTGGGCGTCCACGACAACTTCTTCGACCTGGGCGGCGACTCCCTGATCGCGACCCGCCTCGTGGCGGGCATCCGGGCGGAGCTGGACGTCGAGCTCGGCGTTCGCGCGTTCTTCCGCGCTCCCACCGTGGCCGCGCTCGCCTCCCTCGTCGAGGAGTCCCTCACCGGCGAACCCGGCGAACCCGGTGAACCCCCCGTTGGCGATTCCCCCCTCGAAGCCCTCGACGAACAGGAGCGGCCGTGACCGGCTCCCGCCCCCGCTGGCTGCTGTGCCGGGAACGCCGCCCTCGGGCCCGCCTGCGGATGTACTGCCTCCCGCACAGCGGCGGCTCGCCGGGCGAGTACATGCGATGGTCCGACGCGCTGCCGGACGTCGAGGTCTGGGCGGTGCAGTTTCCCGGGCGCGGCAGCAGGCGGGAGGAGCCGCCGGCGACGAGCATGCCGGAGCTGGTCGACGCCCTGGTGTCCGAGGTGGACTTCGCCGCTCCGTACGTCCTCTTCGGGCACAGCCTCGGCGCGCTCGTCGCGTACGAGACCGCCCTGGCGTCGCGCGAACGGGGCTCGCCAGGACCGGCCGCGCTGTACCTCTCCGGCTACCGCGCGCCTCACCTGCACGAGGCCGGGTCCGACCTCCCCGAGCCTCGGGACGAGGACCTGGTCGCCGTGATCGAGAGCGAGCACGGTCCCCTACCCGAGGAGGTCAGGGCCGACCCGGACGTCCTGGCGGCGGCGCTGGAGGTCGTCCGCGCGGACCTGACGATCGTCGCCACCTACCGGCCCGTGCGCGGCGAGCCGCTGACCTGCCCGCTCGTGGTCCTCGGCGGCGACCGGGACGAGGAGAGCGGCGAACTGCTGACCGCGTGGAGCCGGTACACCACCGGGCCGTGCGACGTGCGGATCTTCCCAGGCGACCACTTCTACTTCCGGGAGCGGACCGATGACTTCCTCCGACACCTCGCCACCGGCCTCGACGAGCTTTCTGCAGGAGCTGTACCTGGGCCGCGTGCGGTGGGATCTGCTCCGCCCCTTCCCTGAGCAGGATCCGGGGGACCGCCTCGCCGGGGACGAGGCCGTCGCCCGCCTCGGCCGTCTCCTGCTCGACCGCGTCGATCCGGCGGCGGTCGAGGCCGACGGGCGCCTGCCCGAGGGGTTCCTCGACGCCCTCCAGGAGGCCGGCCTGCTCAGCCTGATGATCGACCCCTCGCTCGGCGGGCTCGGCCTCTCGTGGCTCAACGCCTGCCGGGTCGTCGAGACGGCGGCGAGCTGGTCCATGCCCGTCGCGTTCGCCCTCGCGATCCACAACGGGTTCGGCTCCGGTGTCTACCTGCGGGCGCTCTCACCGGGCCCGCTCCGCGACCTCATCGCCGAGCGGATCGCCGCCGGGGTCGTCTCCGGCACCGCCGACGCCGAGATCGCCGGTGCCGGGAACCGTGGCCGCACCACGGTCGCCGTACCCGTCGAAGGGGGCGACGCCTACCTGATCAGCGGCGAGAAGGTGTTCATCGGCAACGGCTCCGTCGCGGAACTGGTCGACGTCTCCGCGACCGTCGTCGGCGACGACGGCACCGAGGAGGTCAGGCTCTTCTTCGTCGACACCCGCAGCCCCGGCTTCGAGGTCGTGAGCACGCACGAGTTCATGGGACTGCGCGGCGCGGCCTTCGGCATGCTGCGCCTCGACCGGGTGCGCGTACCGGCCGAGCAGCTCATGCCCGAGGAGTCCGGCGGCTGGCGCATGCGACCGGAGTCCTCCGAGTCCTCCGAGGCCGGGACCGCAGCGGGGAAGGCGCCCGGTGAAGCGCCCGGCGAGGCGGGCGTCGATCTCGGGGAGCTCGCCCTCTTCGGACGCCACCTCGTCATCGCGCCCCCGGCCCTCGCCGTCGCGCGCGCGTCGCTGCTCTGGTCGCGGGACTTCGTCAACAGGCGGAGGATCAACGACCGCGCGCTCGGCGAGTACGAGGAGATCCGGCGGCGCGTGGCGGAGAACGCCGCCGAGGTCTTCCTCATCGAGAGCCTGCTCGTCTGGTGCCTGCTCGGGGCGGAGCGCGCGGACACCCGCCCCGACCTGACCGCCGCGAAGAACCTCGTGGCCCTGGCGAGCTGGCGCGCGGTGGACGGGACGATGGCGCTGCTGGGCGGGGAGGGGTACGAGACCGCCCGCAGCAAGGCGGCGAGGGGGGCTCCGCCGCTGCCGGTGGAACGCTGCTTCCGGGACGCCCGCGGGCTGCGGGTGGCGGGCGGTGTCGAGTTCATGCTCGACCTGTGGTCGGCGGAGGCGAACCTGCGGCCGTACTACGAGCCCGGGGGAGGACCGGAGCCGGAGGCGGACCCGCGGCCGTACGAGGGGGGAGCAGAACCGGCCGGCCCCTTCCCCTTCCCGCCGAGACACCACGATCACCTGCGTCGTCTCACGTCGCGGGCCGAGGCGCTCGCCGAACACTGCCGGGCCATGACCGATGACGTCCCGATGGACGAGCTGCTGACCAGGCAGCGCTCCCTCGCTCTCGTCGGCAGGATCGCGGCCGAGCTGCTCGGCCTCTCCGTGGTGCTCGCCCGTTCGGCCGACCTCGCGGAGCAGGGCAACCCGGCGGTGCTCGACCTGGCCGACGTCGCCTGCGCGGCGTCCGAACACCGGCTGGACGGGCTCTGGTCGCAGCTCGCCCACGAGACCGGCCGCTCGGGAGCCGACCCGGCGACGCTCGGCGACACCTGGCTGCGCGGCACCGGTCTCGACTTCCTCATCGGCGGCGCCGGCACCGCGGCCCCTCACACCACCGGCCTCTACGACCACCGGAGCCAATAATGATCATTTTCGAACGTGTCCAAGGGCGGTCGGCGAGATGAGCGAGACGAGTGACGCGCCCGGCGCCCCGCCGCGAGGAGAGGACGAGGAACTGGTCGCCGCGATCTGGTGCGACGTGTTCGACCTGGAGCGGGTCGGGCGGCACGACGACTTCTACGAACTCGGCGGTCACTCACTGCTCGCGATCCGGATGGCCTCCCGCCTGCGCGACACCGCGGGCCTGAAGGTGCCGCTGCGCCTCATCCTCGACAATCCCACGGTCGCCGAGCTGGCCCGGCTCATCAGGAAGCCCACCTGAGCGGGCACGAGGACGCTTCCGCCGGGGTGCCGGTCGATTGACGGCGCTCACGCCGACCGGCCGGACCCGCTCACCCTGGTCGCGAAGGCCGGTGACGATGTCCGGTGTCCGGGAGTCGTACCGCTGGACGCGGGAGTCGGTCGTCGGCGTCGGGGGACCCGCACGGGTTCCGGCGCGGCGACGGCGACCGCCCTCCGAGCGGCGCGTCGGTGAACGGAAAGTGAATTGTCAATACATCGTGAGTGCCCCGCTCCGCGCTGCCGTCATTACTCACATAATTCAATTGAAACCGCTATTTCATAGCGATACGGGGCAAGCTTTCGAGGAATCACATGAGGCGTTGGATCGGTGTCGGGCTGGCGCTGCTCCTCGGCGCCGCCGTGGTGGCGGCGATCGTGGTGGGCAACCGCGGCGGCGGCGCGGAGGCACGGGAGCCCGTCCTGGTCCGCGGGGTGATCGGTTCGGAGAAGAAGCCGTTCTTCGACGACCCGAGGGTGCGGGCGGTCTTCGCCGGGCACGGCCTGCGGGTGGAGGTCGACACCGCCGGATCGCGCCAGATCGCGACCTCGGTGGACCTGGGGAAATACGGCTTCGCGTTCCCGTCCAGCGCTCCGGCGGCCGAGAAGATCAGGCGCGACCGGGGCGCCACCCGCACGTTCGCGCCGTTCTCCTCGCCCATGGCGGTCGCCACTTTCACCCCGATCGTGGACGTGCTCACCAAGGCGGGCGTCGTACGGAACTCCGGCCAGGGTTACCAGGTACTCGATATCCAGAAATATCTGGACATGGTGGCGAAAGGCACTCGGTGGGATAAATTGCCGGGTAATACCGCTTACCCGGCGCGCAAGCGCGTGCTGCTCACCACCACCGACATCCGTACCTCCAACTCCGCGGCGATGTACCTCTCGATCGCCGGTTACGTTGCCAACGGCGACGACGTGGTCACCTCGGACGAGCAGGGCGCCAGGGTCGCACAGGCCGTCGCCCCCCTCTTCCTCGACCAGGGATACTCCGAGACCTCCACCGAGGCGCCGTTCGAGGACTACCTGTCCCTGGGGATGGGGAAGACGCCCATGGTCATGATCTACGAGGCGCAGTACGCCTCGCGCCTGTTCGCCGGGGACGGCTCGATCCGCCCCGACATGCGGCTGCTCTACCCCTCGCCCACGGTCCTGAGCAAGCACACGCTCGTACCGCTGAGCGCGCGGGGCACCGAGGTCGGCAGGCTCCTGCAGGAGGACCCGGAACTCGGGCGCCTCGCGGCCCTGTACGGCTTCCGCACCGCCGCCGCCAAGGCGTTCGACGACCTCGTGGCGAAGGCGGGCGCCCCGCTGCCGCCCGGCCTGGTCGACGTGGTGGAACCCCCCGACCACGACCGGCTGGAGGGCATGATCTCCGCGGTCGAGACGCTCTACCGGTCCGGGGCGGCCCCTTCACCCACCCCCTGACCTCACCCTTTTCAGCGCTTCGAGGCTTCGAGGAGAGACCACCGTGAGCGATCTCGTGCTCAGCCCGCCCGAACCCGTGGCCAAGGTGCCCACGGAGAAGGCGGCCACCATGCTGCCGATCCCGGAGGGGCGGGACGCGGAGCTGGCGGAGAAGGCCGGCGGCTTCGCCGAGGAACTGAGCGGCCTGGACCCGAGGTCGCCGGAGTTCACCCGCAAGGTGCACGACATCACCACCATGGGCGACGCGGAGATCCGGGCCTCCTCCCAGGTGGCGAACCGCATGCTGAGGCGCCCGGTGGCCGCGCTGGCGTCCGCCAGGGGAGAGGGCCGGGACGCGCAGGCGGCGGTGGCGGGGCAGCTGGTCGCGCTGCGCCGGACGATCGTCGACCTCGATCCCAAGCAGACGTCCGGCCCGGCCAGGAAGCTGCTGGGACTGATCCCGTTCGGCGACAGGCTGCGCGACTACTTCGCGAAGTATCAGTCGGCGCAGAAACACCTGGACGACATCATCCGCGCCCTCAAGTCCGGGCAGGACGAGCTGCGCAAGGACAACGCGGCCATCGAGGGCGAGAAGACCAACCTGTGGGAGTCGATGAAGCGCCTGCAGGAGTACGCCCTGCTCGCCGCCGCCCTCGACGCCGCGGTGGAAGAGAAGATCATGTATATCGAGGCGGCGGAGCCGGAGAAGGCCACCGCCCTGCGCTCGGACGCGCTGTTCGGCATCCGGCAGAAGCACCAGGACCTGCTCACCCAGCTCGCGGTGTCCGCCCAGGGATATCTCGCGCTGGACCTGATCCGCAGGAACAACCTCGAACTGATCAAGGGCGTGGACCGGGCGACCACGACGACGGTCGCGGCGCTGCGCACGGCCGTGACCGTGGCCCAGGCCCTCGCCAACCAGAAACTCGTGCTCGACCAGATCACCGCGCTGAACGCCACCACCTCCGACCTGATCGTGGCGACCAGCGAGATGCTGCGCACGCAGGCCGCCGACATCCAGACCCAGGCGGCCTCGACCACGGTCGGCATGGACGCGCTGCGCAAGGCGTTCGACAACATCTACTCCACCATGGACATGATCGACACGTTCAAGGCCAAGGCCGTGGAGAACATGGCGATCACCGTGGACAGCCTGACCGTCGAGCTGGACCACGCGCGCACGTACCTGGAGCGCTCACAGCGGGGTGACGACCAGGGAACCACCCGATGAGCGGGCCGGTGCCCGGCGCGCGAGCGGACACGCTCCCGGCCCGACGGGCGCTCACCGTACGCACAGGAACCCGCCCTGTCAGGCGGGCGCTGGCCGCGCTGGCCCTGCTGGCCCCGCTGGTGGCGTCGGCCGCGTGCGGCGGGGCCGGCACGCCCGTCGCCCCCGGCGACACCACCGACGGCCCCGGCGTGCTCCGCGTCCTCGCGGGAAGCGAGGTCGGCGACCTGGAACCGCTGCTCAGGCGGGCACAGGACGCCGTCGGCGTGCGGGTCGCGCTGTCGTACGCCGGAACGCTCGACGGGGCCGACCAGGTGGCGGGCGGCGGCGCGGACGGACGGTACGACGCGACCTGGTTCTCCTCCAACCGCTACCTGTCGCTGATCGACGGGGCGGCCGCGCGGCTCTCGACCCAGACCAAGGTCATGGTCTCGCCCGTGCTGCTCGGGCTCAAGGCGTCCAAGGCCCGCGAGCTCGGCTGGGACAAAAAGGCCGTGACCTGGAACGACATCGCCTCGGCCGCGGGCGCCGGGGGGTTCACCTTCGGCATGACCAGTCCCGCGGCGTCCAACTCCGGATTCTCGGCGCTGGTCGGCGTGACGGCGGCGCTCTCCGACGCCGGTGAGGCGCTGGGGGAGGCCCAGATCGCCGCGGCGACCCCCAGGCTGAAGGAGTTCTTCTCGGCGCAGACGCTCACCTCCGGCTCCTCCGGCTGGCTCGCGGACGCGTACGTCAAGGAGGGCGCGGTGGACGGGCTCGTGAACTACGAGTCCGTGCTGCTCGGCCTCAACGCCTCCGGAAGGCTCGCCGAGCCGCTCACGCTGGTCTACCCGGGCGACGGGGTGGTGACGGCCGACTATCCGCTCACGCTTCTCGGCTCGGCGTCCCCGGAGAAGAAGGAGCTGTACGGGAAACTCGCCACCTGGCTGCGCACGCCGGAGATCCAGCGAGAGATCATGACCACCACCCACCGCAGGCCCATCGTCCCCGGGGTCAGGCCCGACCCGCGCTTCGGGACCGCGTCGCTGGTGGAGCTGCCCTTCCCCAACCGGCGAGGCGCCGCCGACCGGCTGATCGGCGTCTACCTCAACCAGGTGCGCAGGCCGTCGCGGACCCTGTTCGTGCTGGACACCTCCGGCTCGATGCGCGGGGAGCGGATCGACGCGCTCAAACAGGCGCTGACCGCCCTGTCCGGCGCCGACACCTCCGCCAGCGGGTCGTTCTCGCGCTTCCGCGACCGCGAGACGGTCACGATGATCCCGTTCAACACGGGCCCCGGCACCCCACAGACCTTCACGCTGCCCGACCGCGATCCCGGACCGGTGCTCCAGCGGATCCGCTCCTACAGCCAGGGGCTGCGGGTTGACGGCGGTACCGCGATCTTCGACAGCCTGCGGGCCGCCTACGAGCAGGTCCGGTCGTCGCCGTCGGAGGACCTCACCTCCGTCGTGCTGATGACGGACGGCGAGAACACCGACGGCAGCTCCTACGACGACTTCGCCGCCTACTACGCGTCGCTTCCCGTGAAGGTCAGGACGTTCGTCGTGCTCTTCGGCGACAGCGACGTCGACGAGATGAGGCGGATCGCCGAGCTCACCGGCGGGGCGACCTTCGACGCCAGGCAGGGGTCGCTGGCCACGGCCTTCAAGGAGATCCGTGGCTACCAGTAGCCCGGGAGGGCGCATCCTCGCCTACGCCGGGTCGACCAGGAACATCGCCGGGTGCGCCCTGGCCCTCGCCGGGGTGGTCCTGGTCTTCCTCGGCGTCGCCGGGACGTACTGGCCCGTCGTGGTCGCCGGGCTGTACGGCGTCGGGGCGCTGCTCGCCCCGGCGGACCGGGTGCGGCTCACGATCTCGCACGCGGAGGTGGAGTCACGGCAGCTGGGAGCCGACCTGGACGCCCTGCTGGCCAAGGTCGGCGGGAACCGGTTCCCCGGCGACGTGACGACGCGGGTCGGCGCGCTCGCCGAGGTGCTGCGCGACATCCTCCGGCGGGCGGACACGCTCACCTCCTCACCCGACCACCTGCACATCGTGTCGCAGACGATCAGGGACTACCTGCCGTCCAGCCTGGAGGCGTACGCGAACCTGCCCCGCTCCTACGCGCTCACGCGGCGCGGCGAGCGGGAGCGCAGCGCGCACGAGGAACTGCTCGCCCAGCTCGACCTGCTGGACACCCGGCTGCGCGAGGTGGCCGAGTCGGTCTACCGGGGCGACGAGCAGGCCCTGCGCGACCAGGGCAGGTTCCTCCAGGACCGGTTCGGCGGCTCCGGCCTGGATCTCTGACCCGGTCGCCCGGCCTCTCCGGCGACGCGAGAAGGCCCCTGCCCGGCCGCCTCCGCCGGTACGGGCCGGCCTGGGCCGGGAGTGGGACGCCCTTTCCTCCTGGCGGCCGACGATGTCGTCACCGGCCGGCGCGGGGTGCCGTCGTCCCGCCGGGAGGCGAGGTCCGGTTCCCCGGCGTCGCCGATCGCGGTGAGTCCGTCACCGGTCCGGGTGGCCGTCGCGGGCGCCTCCTCGGTGTCAGAGGTGGATGAGAACCTTCAGCGCGGTTCTGTCGTTCATCGCGCGGTAGCCGTCGGGCACCTGCTCCAGGCCGACGTGCGGTCGAAGACGCGGCCGGGCTCCAGGGTGCCGTCCAGGATCCCGGGCAGCAGTTCGTCGATGTAGGCGCGGCTCGCATGAGAGGCCTTCCCGTCGTTGGTGGTCGTCGTCGGACCTGCCCATGGCCGGTCGAGGCCGGGTGAGCGGCGAGCCTGCCGTCGGTCCGCTGTCGGTAAACCCGGCTCCCTCACCCGGCGAAAGGCCCGTGGAGGCGGCCGGCGAGCATCGCGACCTCCTACCGGCGCGGCCCTTCGACGCGGCGGTCGCCGCCGTGGACGGGCGGCCCCGCCTGTTCCGGGGTGACGCGCGCCCTCCGCGAGCCGAGAGGCCCGCGGACTTCGGCGCGGTGGTCGACATCGCGCCGCGCCACGAACACGAACTCCCCGCCCGGCCGGTCGGGTGCGTCGCGTACGTCCTCGACGACGAGGCCGTGCTCGCGCAGGTCCCGCTCGACCTCCGTACGTTCGCGGAAGCGAAGCGTCGATTCCGAGGTCAGTACCTTCCCGTCGGCGGCGAACACGTGCGTACCCCGGAAGCTCACCAGCGGCAGGCTCACGTCCGTCAGCTCGGCCCAGGTCTCGACCCGGCCGACGCCCGGGATGTCCGTGATGCGGTACGTGGTCTCGCGCGTCCACCCCGCCCACTCCTCCCACACGCGCCGCGCCGGATCGCGCGTCTCGAAGACGAGCCGCCCGCCGGGCCGCAGCGCCTCGTACGCGCCGCGCAGCGTCCTGCGCCATGCCCGCGGATCGGTGATCGCCTGGGCGACGTTCCCGGTCATCGTCACCAGGTCGATCCGCATGGGCGGCAGGTCTCCCGCGTCGCCGTCGAGCCAGCGCACCCGCTCCGCGCCCGGCTTGCCACGCGCGACGTCGACGGACGCCCGCGCGGGATCGATCCCGGTGACCGTGATCCCGCGCCCGGCGAGCAGCAGCGCGAACACGCCCGTACCGCACCCGACGTCCAGCACGGACCGCGCGCCGAACTCCTCCGCCATCGCGAGATACGCGTCGAGATCGCCGCGATCCGGATCGAGCGGGTCGTAGATGGCGGCGAGGCGCGGATGCCCGAACATCGCGTCAACCATGAAGGCGAACATACGCGGCCCCGAGCCCGCGCGGCCACCGCGGGGCGCTCACCGCCGGGACGCGTCGCCGGACGGCCGCTCCCTTTCCGCTCCGGGAACGGTCAACGCCGGGAAGGTCTCACTGCGAGGACTCCGGACAGACCCCACCGCCTGGGCAGGTGGGGGCGCGGTGACGCTGCGAGTCGTGAAGTTGATCATCCCGGCCCGCGGTGGTCCACCCGCGCCCAGGTCATGGTCCAGAGCCTCGCCCAACCTGTTGCCACGAACGTCTTCGAGACGTTCGGAGACGACGAGGCGGTGCTTCCCGGCGCGCCACGGGTGGTTCGGGGTGAGTCGCGCCGCGGTTCCGTCCGGTGCGAGTGACGTACGCGTCTGAACGACCTTTCCCGAAGGGGCCAGGACTTCGATCTCGTCCTCGCAAAGGGCGGCGTCCATCACCCTGTCGAAGTGCACGGCGGCGGGTTCGAGGCTCCCCGTCGTTGGGGGGACGAGGCTCCGGTGTGTCTCGTCGACCGCCTTCAGAACTGGATCGCCTACGCGGAAGGTATGGCGCGCTGTTTGCCCGAGCGCCGTGACGACAAGGCTGTAGGTGCGTCCGGCGACGAGTGCCGGCTCGTGAGACGAGTCAGTTCCGAGACCGCGTTCGATCCTTCCCGGCTCCATCAGGACCGTCAGGCGGTGCCCCCTGTTGACCGCTCTGCGCCGCGCCGTCCAAGACGCGCTGGAGCACCGGTTCGAACAGCTGAAAGCCGAGGGCGGCCTTCGCGCCGACCAGAGTGCCAGTGCTCTTGCCCGCTATGTCGCCACCGTTGGTCAAGGGATCGCCGTGCAGGCCGGCGGCGCCACCCGGGAGGAACTGATGACCGTCGTCGAATTCTCGGCCAGAACAGTGGCGTAGTCATTCGCCGCAGAAGAATCCTCCGGCGCCCGCCATCGGTTCATGGAGAAGTTTCCGGAGGCTTTCAGCCTCAGCGATCACGAAGAGTGGTCTGTGTTCCTGTTCGAACAGGAACACAGGCCACTTAATCAACGACTCTTACCAGTCCCGGAGGCCATTCCTAAGGAATCGCCGTCGCCGTGCGGCACCTGTCGCCCCGCGCGCGGCTCATGCGGGTTCAGTGCGCGCAGCCCGCCGGGCATGTCGGGCGGCTGGAAGGAGTAGCGGCCTCCCACGACCCGCGACGCAGCCGTTTACCGCTGCTCCGCTGTTTCCAAGGCCGTGTCCGGAATTACCATGGCCGCTCAGAGCGACCGGGTGTGACGGCTCACCACCAGTGCTTGCCCACGGAGAGGAAACGGCCGCTGTTGTCCGTCAGATTGGGCTCGTTCACCAAGAACTCGATGGACGGCGGAGCATTCTCCAGTATGCGCAGGCATCCACTGTAGGAGCCCGCGACATACCAGCGCCGGGGCACCATGGTGCCGCCCAGCGTACGACCGTCGGGAACGCTGCCGTTGCTCTCCAGGCGCACCTGCCCGTATTGGACGCGCATCAGCAGGGCGAACTGCCGCAGCCCCGGTGCCGGCCAGCCTCCCGTCGCGGGCGCGTTCACCGGATCGCCGTCGGGTCCCTTTGCGGCGCCCGCTCCGGGTTGAGTTTGAATCGACCCTGTCGTCCGGAAGCCGAGAAGGTCATTCGGCAGATACCCCGGCGGGCTCGTGTAAGGCAAAAGCCCGGTGCTGGGGATATTGAAGGTGTTCTGGTACGAGCTTGACTCGTACAGGCACCTTTCCAGCGGGTTCACCGCTCCCGCGACGGCCGGAGTGGCGGGAACGACGGTCAGTGGCGCAATGGTGACCAGCGCGAATACCACGGTGGCCGGCAGCCGGCGCCGACCACCAAAGAGCATGACCATACGCCATATACCTCACAGCGGGAAAGAAATGTCAACAGCCTCTACTGGGCGAGCGGGCTCGCCTCGTGCTGGATGGACGGCTTTTCGGCGAGGTTGAGCCGTGCGCCGTGCGCCGTGAATGAGGGACAGAATGGAGTTGATCTCCCACGACGGCTGGGCGGCTTGGATCGGCAGCCGGCGGGTGAGTGGCCGCCCCGATCCCGCCCCGATCCCGCCCCGATCCCGCCTCGCCTCGCCGAGCCGCGCAGACAGTTCGGCCTGTTCCAGATCGCCGACGCTCTCGAGATATCGGTCACAGAGTTGTTCGACGGCTGCGAAGTCCTTCGCAACGAGTGAAAGCCGACGGCCGGAGATATTCAGGCCGTCGACGCGTACGCCGAGGAATACCTCGATCAATCGCGGAAAACTCCCGCCCATCTGCGGGCAGGAGCCTTTCCGCGGTCAGGATCAGCGCTCGCACACGACGCCGTCGCCGTCGCGGTCTTGGTACCAGGTGTACTCGGGATCGGTTCCGCGCCGGTAGGGCCCGTATCCGGCGGCGTTGGCCGCCGCGCAGGTGGGAAAGCGGGGGTCGTTCCCACCCGAGGGCGGATCCGGCGTCGAGGTGGGCGTCGAGGTCGGATTCGGGGCCGGAGTGTTGGTGGTGTCGCACCGGCCCGACCAGATGCGCAGCCGCTCCTTCTTGGCCTTGGCCTGCTCGGCGCGCATCACGGCGATGTACCTGTCGTTCGGCTTGTACAGCACGGCTTTGCCGTAGCCGTAGCGCACCAGGTTGCGGTTGACGAACACCCCGCCGGTGTTCCACGCGTAGAACCGGGATCGGCCGTAGCGGTCTTTGGGCTCCTTGTCGGCGAGCAGGTACGTCGTCTTGCCGATGGGCAGCAAGGCGGCGGTGCGCCTGGTGGCGGCGGTGAACCAGCACGTGCCGCGCTCGGGGGCGTCGACCTGCAAGAGGCGGACGCGGACGGTGGAGCCGGTGCGGGTGAAGCGCACATCGATCGTGTCGCCGTCCACGATCTTCACCACCGTCGCCTTTCTCGCGCCTTTCGGTATGGCGCCGGCCTCGGCGGGCGCGGCCACGGCCAGGGGCACGGCGAGGACGACGGCGAGCAGGGACGCGTTGATGCTTCGGCTCACGGGGCTCCTTCGTACGAGACAGAGCCCTGACCGTAGCCTTATGGGTTCAATTCGGCACAGATGGTGACCAATTTGGAACGTGTGAAAGTCCTTCACATCGACGGCTGCGCGTCCGGAAAATCCCTGCCCCGCCGCCCTGCCCGACCAATCGTTCGACCCGGGCGATCAACCCGGCCGACGGCCGGCGGCACGCTCACCACTCAGCCGGTCGCAGGCGGTTTCCAAGTGCCGGCGTCCAGCATGGGCGCCATGGCCCGTACACGAAGGAACACGACACAGACACGACGCCCGAAGGGCATCGCCGGCCGGCCCTCCGTAAGACCCTGGCCCGCAGGCGGCGGTCCGGGCCAGGGCGCACACCGAAACGGGCTTCCGCCAAGGCGTCGGATCGCCCGACGGTCAGGGTGTTCATCAAGGAGGCGCGGCTCGCGATCTTTCTGACGCTCTTGTTCGCCTGCCTCATGACGTTCGTGGTCCTCGCCGTCACGCCGCCGCTGAAGGTGGCGCTCGGCTACACGGGCACGCCCGGCACCGCGACCGTCCTGTCGTGTGTGCGCCTGGGCAGGGCGAAGGACGACTGCGACGCGCGCTTCGTGTTCGACGACCGGCGGCTTCTGGATTCGCCGTCATCAAGCCGCCTCGTCCGTGGAGTCGGGAGCGGGAGCCAATCGCACGCTGCCGGACTGAGGGCTTCTCGTCGGGGAAGACCCACTTCCTGAGCGCCCAGAAGCGGAAGATCATGGCGATCAGCGTGCCGACGATCTGTGCGCTTACGAAGTCGGCGATCTCCTGGGTCACCACGCTCACGTCCGGGGTCTCCAGGTCGAGTACGTACCGGGAGATCCAGAGCGGCGCAGAGCTGAGCACCAGGCCGACGCCACTGACCAGGAAGAACAGCGCCGCCTCGTGACGGCGCTCGCGGCCGCCCCTGGTCCGGAACGACCCAGGGCCCCGACCAGGCCAGAGTTTCGCCCGGGCGTTCCTCAGGGGGCAGCCGCACAAGGCGGCCATCGCGACCCCCCTGGTTAAGGACCGCATTCAGAAACTCGGCGACTGGCCCTTCACGGCGACGGCGCGACATGCGAATATACGTTCGAAGAACGAAGATCGTCTTTCGGAACGGAGTGCATGTGCGTCCTTCAGCCTCTGAACGCATCAGCCGATTAGTCGCCTCGGCCGGGTCTCTGCTCCTGGCGGCGAGCCTGCTCGCCGTCCCAGCCCCCGCCGCGGCCGCCGATCTCGTCGCCGATCTCGGGGTCGCGGGCATGGGCGGGGACCTGGTGGCCGGCCACGGCAAGGTCTTCGTCGCCGCCGACGACCGGATCGTGGTCACGCACCTCGACGGCGAGGCCGTCACCACGATCGGCGGCCTGTCCGGAGTCACCGCCCTGTCCGCGCCGGACGGCGCCAGGAAGGTGTACGCGACGCTGAGCGGCACGCATGAGGTGATCGAGATCGACACCGCCACGGTCGCCGTCACCCGGCGCATCGATCTGTCCGCCTATCCGTGCCCGTCCACGCTGGCGCAGGCCCACAACCGGCTGTGGATCGGGTACGGTTGCGGTGGGGCGGGCGAGGGAGGGGTCGTCGCGCTCGAGGTGCGGGCCACCCCCATCCTCGCCAAGGTCGGGCCGGCCACGACCAGGCCTCCGCTGGTCGCGGTCGCCGGCGCCTTCCTCGCCGTGTCGGAACCGGGAGTCAGCCCCGCCACCGTCAGGCTGTACGACGTCAACCGCGACCCGGGCAACCCGCTCGGCGAGATCCTCGGCGACGCAAACGGGCTGCCGCCCCTGGAGGACCTGGCCCTCGCCTACCAAGGGTCGGCGGTGCTGCCGGTGCCGTCCGGCACCCACCGCTTCGACGCCTGGGACACCACGACCTTCGACCGAGCCCAGGCCTACGACGAGAAGGGGCCGGCCGGGCACGACCTGGCCGCCACCGTCGCGGCCAGCGAGAACGGCTACTACGTCGTGGGCGGCTGGAACTCCGCCTTGGGTGACGCGGCGGAGCTCGTGGTCTATGACGCGACCACGAGAGAGGTGATTTACACGGCCGGCCACCAGGGAAAGGCGCTGGTGCCGGGCAGCATCGGCTTTTACGGCATCTACACCTTCGCGGTACTGAAGGAGCCCGGCACCGGGCGTATGCACCTATGGCGGCTGCCGTCCGCGCCCTACCACTCCTCGGCCCTGACCCTGACGGCGCCCGCCGAGGCGAACGCGCTCAAGCCGCTGACCATCAGCGGACGGCTCACGCTCAGCACCGGGGCGACCCCCGGCGTGCAGACGCTGGAACTGTACAGCTGGCTCCCCGACGGCACCGACCGGCCCTTCCGGGAGGTCACCACAGCGGCGGACGGGACCTACGAGTTCACCGACATCCCACCAGGCATCGGGGCGTTCAGGTATCGCCTGTCCTGGCCGGGCAACTCCTGGTACTACGGGGCCTACGCGACGGCGACCGTCACGGTGGCCAGGTACGAACCGGCGCTCACCGTGACCGGGCCCGCGACGGGCGCAGTCGGCGAGCTGCTTGAGTTCAGCGGTTCCTTCGCCGCCGAGGGCGTCGTCTACCCGCGCACGACGGTCACCGTCAGCCGCAGGGCCGTCGCGCCGGACGGCACCGTCACCACCAAGGGTCAGAAGCTGGCCGCCACCACCGACGGGACGTTCGCCTTCACCGACACGCCGGCCACGGCCGGGAAGCACACCTACACGGTCACGCTGGTCGGGAGCTCGACCGTCAAGGGAACGAGCACCAATCACGTGGTCACCGTCGTCGAGCCAGCGGGATAGCGTCCCAGGGAGCCGGGGCCTACCTCTCGTAGGCCCCGGCGATGCCGGCCGCGCGGCGGCGCGCAGGGGCTCCACCAGGCGGAGCAGCTCGCGGGCGCGCCACACGGACAGTACGATGCCCAGCGCAGCGACGGGCCGCCCGACCGTGACGGCCCGGAACTCCTACAGCTCCGGCGAGCCGCCACTCAGTTGATCAGTGGGTACGGCGGCGGGGCGCCAGGACCTCGGTGACCTTGGCGATGGCTTCAGCGCCGGGTTTGACGTAGCGCACGGCGGTGCGGGGGTTCTTGTGCCGGGTCTTGCCCATGATGAGCTGCAGCTTCGGCTTCGCCGAGGTGGGTGGCGGCGCTGTGGCGCAGTTGGTGGAGGTCGAGCCCGGCGTAGGTGTCGAGCAGGACGCGGGCGCGGTCGTAGCCGAGGCGGGCGCGGCCGGTGTGGGGGCAGATGTCGGCGGCCGCCGGACGGCGGGCGGGGACCGGGCGGCGTTCGGACAGGAACAGCGGACCGTGCGTGCGCGTGCTGCCGTCCGGGAGCCGGAGGAGCCGGAGCAGCAGGTGGGCGGTGCCACGGTCCCGGTACACCCACTCGATGGCGCCGCCTTTAGAGCGGACGGGGGCGCGCCGGTGCTCCAGGTCGAGGTCTTCGACGTTCAGCGCCAGGATCTCGGCGGCGCGGTTGCGGTTCCAGGTCGCCGGCGCGCATCGGCCCCACAACTCGGTGAGCACGGCGCCGATCTCGGCGTCGGCGACGTCGGCGAGCGGCCGGTCGCAGCCGAGCAGTGCGGTGACGCGGTCGATGGCCTAGGCGTAGGAGCGGTGGGTGTCGGGGTTGGCGGTGCGCGGGGTGGCCAGGAAGGCGTCGGCGGCCGCGGCGAGGCTGACGCCTCCACCGCGAAGGGCGGTGGCCTTCGGCGCGGCGCTCATGCTGGCCGCCGGGCGGCGGTCGCTGCACAGGCCTGGGCGACGTACCGGATAACGTGCCGGAGTCGTGCACCGTCCCGGCGAAGGGTTCTCCTGATCGCCGCTCCGCCATGATCGCTCATGTGCGTGATGATAGATCATTATCCCGTACGTGAGATCGGATCGGCGACGAGGGGATGAGCGCGGCCAGATGAGCTTCGGCAACTTCGCCCGCAAGGCGCGCGATACCACCTTGCCCCATCAGCGACGGCTATCCGCGCTTCGCTCCTGCGTGCAGCTCTACCGGCCGATCGGCTTCGAGGCGACCTTGAGTTTCCCGGACGCCACAGCTGGGCCGTTCCGCACCGATGAGGCCGCCCTCCCGCGAGCCTTGGCCGTGCTGGAAGCCAGCCGTTCGGCCTGGCAGGAGGAGAGGCCGGCCTACGCGGCCGCTCGACGCGAGGCCAAGCAGCGCGGTCAGCGCAGCCCTCGCCCGGACGACATCAACCCCTACACCCCGACCCAGTCGTGCCCGCCTCGTTGACGAGGGTGGGGCGCGGTGGCCGCCATCCATCATCGAGTTTGGCGGTCTCGCCTTCGATGTCGACCTCGATGAATCCGAAGAAGTTGATGTTCTCGCGGTGGCCGGGTGCGATGAACGACAGCAGTTCGTCGGGAACCTCGCGGCCTTGGGCGCGCAGCTCGGTGATGCCTTTTCCGTAGTACTCGGTCGTCCAGGTGATGACGGCGTTGGTGAGGATGGTGAGGCACCAGGACTGGTCGGTCAGGTGCGGCCGGACGATCGTGCCTTGCTGGGCGTAGTGCGGGTCCCGGCGCAGCGCGTGCAAACTCTCGCCCTTGTTGAGCTGCCGGGAGATCTTCCGCCGGTACACCGGATCCGACAAATACCGGGCGGCGTGGATGGTCCTGCGGATGCGCCCCCACTCCTTGATCGCCGCGGCGAGGGTGTTCTGCCGGGATGCCGCCGACCACTTTCCGACCACCAGCGACGCGGTCGCCTCACCGAACCTCAGGGATCCGGCCATCCGCAGCGTTGCCCTTCCTCGTCCAGGCGGACCGCGCCAACGTCGTTCGGCGCGGCGTTCGCCAGGGTCTCTTCCAGATCTTCCAGGGCCCGGTGGAGCTCTTCCTTGACCTGGTCGATCGCCTCAGAGGCGTCGGCGGGCTTGCGGACCAGCTGGCAGAACTCCGCTCGCTTGCTCTCCCACTGCCCGGGCGTGAACAGGTAGGTGCCCGGGTCGGCGTACCGGCGGGAGCCGGGCACGAACACGTCGCCGGAGCGGAGCCCGTCCCGCAGGGCCAGCACCACGCACAGCTCCCATCGGGAGGGGTGGCGGTGACAGGCCGGGTCAGCCCTGTCCCGCCAAGGGGACGGTCGCGCGGAGCGCGCCGTCGTAGCTGCGCGCGCCGCAGAACGCCCCGGTGGCCTCGGCCAGTCCGTCGAGCACCGTGACCGCCCGCGCCCGGGTCGCGGCGTCCAGGTTGCGGGCGAGCGTCACATGCGGGAGCCACCGTCCCGGCGCGTGCGGCGGGTTGCCGCCGCGGGAGCCGCCCAGCACCCGCCACACCCCCGCGTGTACGGCCAGCAGCCGGGCCTGCGGCACCACGCCCCAGGCGAGCACCCGCGCCCGGCCCGCGAACAGCAGCAGCGGCCCCAGCCTGACCGGCACCGGCAGGTCACCGAAGGCCTCGGCGAACGCGGCCGGCGCGTCGGGCGGCAGCCGTTCGCAGACCGCCAGCGTCAGATGGGGGCGGTTGGTCGGGTGCGGGTGCCGGGCCTGGCTGGGCACTCCCTCGGCCGCCAGCCGGTCCCAGGCCGCGCGCACCGCCGAGTCGAGCATGTCGTCACAGGTCAGCTCGATGGTGTGCATCCGGCAACGGTAACGGGTGCGCTGTGCCAGGCCGCGGATCTCTGCCGGGGCATGCTCGGCGCGGCGCCGGTGCAGATCGCGGGCCAAGGCCTCGGCGTGCGTGGTCAGGGAGGCGGCCTGGCGCAGCTGGCGGTGCTGCTCGCGCGCCCACACCCCCGAGGCCCTGGCCTGGCGCACGAACTCGGCTTCGCCGGCCGAGCTCGCGGCCGCCGACCGGATCAGGCGGGCCAGGCGCTGACGGTCCGGATCCCCGCCGTTCGGGCCCGGTCCGGCGGCCGGGCTCCTCGATGGCGGACCGGGCCCGGCACCGCGCACCCGGGGCACGCTGGACCGGCTGGAGGCGCTGGGCGCGTTCGGCCTCGGCGCGGCTGTAGCCGGGCAGGCCCCGCCCGGGACGTCCCTCCACCACGTACAAGCCGAAGCGGCGCTCCATGTCCGCACACAGCTCCGACATGACCCGCCGGTCGCGGCCCGGCACGGCCAAGGCGCCGTCCTCGCGCACCAGGTTGACCGCCAGGTGAATGTGGTCGTTGCCACCGGCCGAGGGCCCGTGGTGGACCGCGATCCACCGGCACGCCGCCCGCTGGTCACTCTCGTCGAAACCCAGCCGCTCCACGGCCGCGCGGGCCACGACCGCCCACTGCGCATCGGCCAGCACCTCACCGGTGGGCAGGGAGATGGCGCAGTGCCACACCCAGCCCTGCTCGGGGGCGATCTGTTCGGCGTCGGTGAAGCGCACGGTGTTGCGGTTGGGACGTCCACCGGCCACCCGTCGGCGGCGGCCGCCCGGTCCGCCTCCGGGGCGAGGCTCGGGCGGTGAGGCGTCCTCGACGTCGACCACCGGCCTCCCCTTCCCAGCGAAGCGTCCCCGCCCCTGGGCGGGGACAGATCACCTACGACGGTAGGCGGGGGATCAACGCGGGCGAAAGCCCCGAACGGACCGGCGGCGAACAGACGTCTGTTCCTCATCTCGCTGAAGCAGGAAACGCCTCTCCCCGAACACCCGGCCCTCCCACCTTGTTGCGCGCGGACTTGATGTCAGTGGGTCGCGCGGACAGCAACGTGGACCCAGCACACCGGGGCCGACGCCGGAACCGCCGCTGAGTGGATTCTCAGCGCCCCTCAGCGGGATCACAGCTCTGACAGAGCAAGCTCATCGAGTCATCGAGTCATCGAGTTACGGGGCCGAGGAGTTCGGATGAGAGCCGAGGCATTGAGCGGGCCACGCAGATGGCCCTGCGTTGCGGCGGTGTGGAGCTCGGCCTACGGGGTGGCCCACGTATGGTGGCTGATGGACCCGGGGTCGCCGTCGGCTCCTCCCGAGGAGGCGTTCTCGCCTGGCCGGTGGGTGGCGGTGACGCTCGCCTTCACGGCCACGGCGGTGTGCTCGGTGATCGCCGCTGGGATCGGCCACCGCTGGGCGGCACCTGTGCGGTGGACGCTGGTGGTGCTGGCGTGGGTGGCCGGGACCGGACTGATCGTTTATTCGTACATGCTCGCCATCAGTCTCGCCACCATGCTGTTCGGCCAGGCCGACCACTGGGGGAGCCTGGCGACCCGCGCGGCCGGAGCGACGGCGGGCGCGCTGACGCTGGCGTGTGCCGTCGCCGAGCAGCGCAGGGTCCGGCGGGCCTGCGTCCGCTGCGCCCGGGTCCACGGCCGTTCGCCGGAGCGGCGCACCGATCCCACGCCACGGTGGGCCTACCTCGCCGCCTACGTCGCGATCGCCGGCTGCGCCGCTCGTGTGACCGCGCTGGTACTCGACTCCGTCGCGGCGCGTAAGGCGCCGTTCGCGCTCGGTTCGCCTTTCGGGATCTTCGTGGCCTTGCTGATCCTGGCCGGCACCCTTCTGCCGCTGGCACTGGTCCACCGGTTCGGCAGGATCTGGCCGCGCTGGGTGGTCCCGCTGGCAGGACGTGATGTGCCGCGATGGCTCGTGCTCGGACCCGCCCTGTTCGTCGGCGCGAGCCTGGTCGGCTACTTCGGCGTGGCCGGGATGGCGGCGTGGCTCCTTGGCAAGGGCGGTCTGGCCCAAGCCCCGGCCTGGAAGGTGTCGATGGAGATGTTCGGCTACACGTCGTGGGGCTTGGGCCTGCTCGCCGCCGCCGTGTTCTACCACGGTTCGACCAGGCCGTACTGTCCCTCTCCCGGGCTCACCGTTCCCCGCGCCGCACGAACGTCATCGTGATCGAATCAACGGGTGATCACCAACACACCCTCTGCCGCCCGGCCGCCCCAGGTGATCGACAGCCGGTCACTGACATTGAGCCCGCGCGACCCGCTGACATCATCTCCGCGCGCAACAGACGCGCGAGATCGTCCGTGGACGTGGACGATCGCGCAGCGGCAAGGGGATGGGAGCGCGGTGTGTTTCTGGCGTACTCCGGCCGCCCCCGGAGTAGGTGGGATCGGGCGCCGATGAGAAATGGCGCCGACGGCCGTCTAAGTAGACGTCCGGTGAAAACGCGCTGCGCGCATCAAGGGAGAGCAACTAGATGAGACCACTTCGATACTCGATCAACGTCACGCTCGACGGCTGCTGCCATCACGAGGCGGGGCTCCCCCCGGACGAGGAGTCGATGCGTTACTGGACCGCTGAGATGGAGCGAGCCGATGCCCTGCTATTCGGCCGGGTGACCTACGAGATGATGGAGTCGGCGTGGCGGAAGCCGGCCACGGACACGTGGCCTGACTGGATGGATGAGTGGCAGATCCCGTTCGCCGAGACCATCGACCGGGCGAAGAAGTACGTCGTGTCGAGCACGCTGAGCGCGGTCGACTGGAATGCCGAGCTGGTGCGAGGCGACTTCGGGCAAGCGGTTCAGCGGCTCAAGCAGGAGTCAGGCGAGGGCTTGTGGGTGGGTGGCGTGACGCTCCCCCTGGCGTTGGCAGATCTGGGACTGATCGACGAGTACGAGTTCCTTGTGCAGCCGGTCCTTGCCGGACACGGGCCGACGTTGCTCGCCGGTCTGCGCGAGCGCATCCAGCTTGAGCCCGTGGACCGCCGTGAGTTCCGGTCGGGGGCGGTCGCCCTGCGATACCGGCCCACGCGAGTTACGGCTTGACGTGATTTATCCTGGCACGTTGGCCGCTCCCTCGCGACGGAACGACGGCTGACCAGGGGAGAGGGGGGCGCCGCTTCCTCGCCTTTCCCGGCCTCGCCCCCTTGGCCTGTCCGGTCGGCGCGCGGCCGACTGTCCAGTCCGGAGCTGACGAGCGCAGCGAGGAGGCGCCGGACTTGACCGGCGGCAAGCGTCGACCACACTTCAGGCCGGGGCGAGACCGACGACGTCGTCAGGCCGATCGCGCCCGCGCGTAGAGTCCTGGCGAAACCGGCGAAACGCACCGGCGTCGACGCGGTGTCCCGCCCCCCGGGGCCTGGCCGTCGTGGTCAGCTTTTCGGTGACTTTGCGGAGGGTCGGGGCCCTGCCCGGGTGCGCGTGCAGGGTGTGCGGGGTCGTTTCGACTTTCCCGTACGCGCCAGGACGGGCGGCGGCGAGCGACGTATCCGGTGCGGGGTTTCGCCGCTCGCCGTCGCCCGCCGCGGTGGGCGACGAATCGCACGCTCCCACGGCGGGAGTCCGGCTGGGTGCGCGCGAGCTTGGCGCGCCTGGTGTGCGGCACTGACCTTGTCGGCCAGGCGCTGGAGCCCGTCGTCGTCGAGCATGGCCCCCGCCCGGTCGCCGCCGGGCGGGGAGACCTCCAAGGGTGCGGCCTTGATGGGATGCCATGATCCACCTCGCCATGATCGACACCATGACCCGCCGCCTCACCGGCGAAAACACCCCAACCTGGCGCGGAACCTAAATACCCGATCCAGACAGAACCCGCAGAATCAAACGCTCACTCAGATTGAGTGAGACAGAACACGAAGACAGCTCGCCGCTTGAGAATCCTCGCCCCAGGTCAGAGCCTCCTCGCCGAGGACGGCTCTCTGTCACGGGACACCCCGGCCAGGCCGGGACGCAACGGATCTTGTTTATTGTTTTCTAATTTCTGGAAAATCAAAGATTTTCAGTAGGATTCCGGCATGCGGGAGCCTGGCGCGGTGACGCCGTGCGGACACTGCGGGACGCCGATCGAGCAGCGGCCCGGGCGGGGGCGGCCGAGGGCGTACTGCGCGCAGGGAAACTGCCAGGCGGCGGCCAAGCGCGAGCGCGAGATGCGGCGGGCGACGCCGGGGCTTGAAGGGGCGCTGGCCAGGGCCGAGGAGTTCTACGAGCGCATGGAGAAGGGGATGATCGCGGCGATCGCCCCGTTGGCGCAGGTGCTGTCCGAGGAGTTGAGCCCGGCGGGGGTGGAGGCCAAGGTGAGCGCGGTGCAGGCCGAGGCGCACACCAGGGTGGCGATCGCGCGCGCCGAGCGGGAACAGGCCTTCGAGCAGATACGCCTGGCGCGGGAGGCTTCCGAGCACGCCCGGCGCGAGCGGGACGCGATGGCGCGCCGCGTGGAGGAGGCCAACGCCGAACGCGACATCGCGCTGGCCGACGCGGAGACCGCCAGGGAGCAGGCGCTGGCCGCGCTGCACGAGGCGGCCAGCACCGAACGCCGGGCCAGGCAGGCCGAGCAGGAGGCCACCCGCAGGGCTCAGCGGGCCGAGGCCGCCCGCGACGCGGCACTGCGGGAGATGGCCGAACGGGTGGAGGCCGCCGAGGTCGAGGCGCGCCGGGCCGAGACGCGCGCCATCCACGATCAGGAGCAGTCCGGTCAGGCGCGGGCGGAGTGGGACCGGGCGCTGGAGGAGACCAGGAAGGCCCAGGAGGCCAGGGGCCAGGCCGAACGTGTCGCCTCGGCCGCGTCGGCGCGCGCCGACGCGGCCGAGGCGGAGCGGGACCGGGCGCTGGCGCGCGCCGACGCGGAGGCGGCCGCGCGCGCCCAGGCCCTGGCCGAGGCGGCCGAGGCGCGCACGCGGGCGGAACGGGTGGACAAGCAGGCGACGGAGCTGGAGCGGCGGACGGCACGCCGGACGGCCAGGGCCGAGGAACGAGCCGCCGAGAAGATCGCCGAGGCGGGGGAGCGCGCGACGGCCAAGGTCGCCGAGGCCCTCGCCGAACGCGACGAGGCCCGCATGCGGCTGGCCATGGAACAGATGCGCCTGACGGACCTGCGCGAGCAGGTGGAGGCGCTGCGCGCCGAGTCCGACCAGCTCAGGGAGCGCGCGATCACCGCCGAGCTACGGGCGGAACCCGGCTGAGCCCCTGAACCTGTGCGCCCTACCGGGCCTCGGCCGACGCGAAACCGGGGTGCGGCGCCTCCGGCCTGTCCTCGTGCCGGTGACCGGCGGACGGGACGGAGGGGGTGGTTCGAGGGGGAGCGGCGGCCGGGGCCGGGGCCTGCCCGGCCACAGGACGGCGACGACGGCGATCGCGGAGATCGTCAGCAGCACGCCCAGCAGAATTTCGAGAAACGTGGTGGTCGGCATCGAGTCCTCCCTCGGCCTCGCTGCGCTCGGGTGACGACGAGGACGAAGGTCTTCCCACACCCCCGTGTCGACGAGGGCCACCCCGCCGGGCCTCCCCGCGCTCGGGGGCCGTGATGACGATCGGGGTGTCGGACGGTGGGTACTCCCCTCCGTGTCAATTCCACTATCCGTGCAGCTCAGGCCATAGTCAAACGCACCCCGGGGAAGACCGCCGCCCGGGGATCCGCCTAACCTGGGAGGACGAGGGGAGTACTTCCCAAGAGCCGATCCGGTCAGTACGGACGTCCCGCGGCGTCCCCGGGCGGCCGCCCGCAGGCGCAGGTGAAGGAGACCTCGAACAGCCGAGCGCGTTCGAGGAGGTCGCATGCCCGCCGAGGCGATCCTGCCGATAGACGATCTTGAAACAATCGGTTCACCGAAACTGTGGACGATCACCGTGGCCGCCCTGATGGTCCTGCTGGCCGTGGACTTCGTACTGACCCGGCGCCCGCATGAGGTGCGGATGCGCGAGGCGGTGGGCTGGTCGGTCTTCTACCTGATGCTGCCCCTGCTGTTCGGCGTCTACGTGTGGGGGGTCTTCGGGTCCGGTGTGGCGGTGGAGTTCCTCACCGGCTACGTGGTGGAGAAGTCACTGTCGGTCGACAACCTGTTCGTGTTCATGCTGCTGCTGTCGGCCTTCGCGGTCCCCTCCGTGCTGGCCCAGCGCGTCCTGCTGTACGGCATCATCGGGGCCCTGGTGCTACGCGCGATCTTCATAGCCCTTGGGGCGGCCGTCCTGCGGAGCGGAACCTGGGCGTTCCTGCTGTTCGGCGGGATATTGATCGTCACCGCCTGGAAGATCCTCAAGGACGCGCTGAGGGGGCAGGAGCACAAGGTCGACATCTCCTCAATGCGCTCGATCCGGCTGCTGCGCCGCTTCATGCCGGTCACCGACGACTACCACGGCTCCCACCTGGTCGTCCGTGAGAACGGCCGCCGCGCCCTGACCCCGCTGGCGCTGGCCATCGTGGCCGTCTTCGCCACCGACATCGTCTTCGCCGTCGACTCGGTGCCCGCCGTGTACGGGGTGACCGAGGATCCCTTCCTCGTCTTCGCCACCAACGCCTTCGCCCTGCTGGGCCTGCGGGCGCTCTACTTCGTGCTCCTGGGCGTCCTGACGAAACTGCGGCACCTGAACCACGGGCTCAGCGTCATCCTGGCCTTCATCGGGACCAAGCTCGTCCTGCACTGGGCGCACGGCGTCTGGACGTGGGTCCCGGAGATTCCCACGCCGATCTCGCTGGGGGTCATCGTCGTGGTCCTGATCACCGTCACGATCACGAGCGTGCACGCCAACCGCCGCGACGCGAAGCCCTCCGCCCCGCCCGCGTGACGCTCAGGATTTCCGGGTGACGTCCGTGGCACCGCGCGGCGCCACCGGCCCCTCGGCGCGCGCCCGGGCCCGGCCGTGTGCCGGCCACCACGCCGACGAGATCGGTGACGGAGCCGGTCACCGTGCAGGCGCGTCGACGGCGTGCCCGGGCCCCGCCGGCCCGATGTCGTCGGTGGCGGCATGAACCCGCAGGAGCCCCTCGACCCCGTGCAGGAAGGTCTCACAGACCAGCGCCGGGTCGAACAGGCAGCCTGCGGCCATGGCGCCGTCGCGCATCATCACGAAGTGGCGGGCGGCGGGCTCGGCGCCCGTCTCCCGGACCTTGGCCAGCAGTTCCGTGACGGTCTCCAGGAACCATTGGCGGTGGGCGAGCACGGCCTCGCGCACGGGGGACTCGGGGGCGGGATGCTCGGCGGCGGCGTTGAGGAACGCGCACCCCCGGAAGCCGGGGGACCGGATGCCCTGGGCGATGGACTCGCCGAGGGCTCGGACGGTGTCGGCGGCCGGGAGTCCGGCGGCGACGGCCGCGTCCGCCTGGCCTCGCATGGCCCGGTCGACCTCGTTCAGGTAGGCGAGGACGAGGTCCTCCTTGCCGGGGAAGTGCCGGTAGAGGGTGGCCCGCGTCACCTGCGCCTCCGCGACGATGCGATCGATGCCGACGGCGTGGATGCCCTCCGCGTAGAAGAGCCGGATGGCCGTGCCGAGCAGCCGGGATCGCGCTTCGGACGGCCGGCCTTCGGATTGGCTGCGCATGCCGCCATCCTAGCGGGTAGAACGTTCGGTCTTGACAGCTCGCGCCGCAGGTTGCCATGCTGTGTCGCGGTAGAACGTTCTGTCTTG
This sequence comes from Streptosporangium heterodermiicola, assembly GCF_051390675.1. Lineage (NCBI taxonomy): Bacteria > Bacillati > Actinomycetota > Actinomycetes > Streptosporangiales > Streptosporangiaceae > Streptosporangium > Streptosporangium heterodermiicola. Next base: position 123,297 of record NZ_JBPJSR010000017.1, on the reverse strand, counting down.
TTGGGGAGTCGTCCCAGTGGCACGTGTACGCGAGTGCGCACCGCTCGCTCACCCGATCGAGAAGGCCTCACCCGATCGAGAAAGCCGGCCGCGGGACGCACCGGACCGCTCTCCTCGTCACTCATCCCGTGAAAGGGTCACCATGAGCACCATCACCGCTTCGCCCAGCATCTCCGGGACCGCGTCCGTGCTGCGGCGGCTGTACTTCGTCCGGTTCGCGTTCGCCATCGTCTGGGCTCTCGTGATGTTCACGACCGTCTCGACACTGGGTCCGCTCGCGGTCACCCTGCTCGTGCTCTACCCGCTGTTCGACGTGGCCGCCGCCGTCGTCGACGCCCGCGCGACGCGCGCCACCGGATCACCCGCCCTGCCGTACGTGAACGTCGCGGTCAGCCTGATCACCGCCGTCGGCGTGGCCGTCGCCTGCGCGTCCGGTATCCCGGCGGTGCTGCGCGTGTGGGGCGCCTGGGCGGTCGTGGCCGGGCTGGTCCAGCTGATCGTGGGGGTCACCCGCCGCGGGATGGGCGGCCAGTGGCCAATGATCATCAGTGGCGGCGTCTCCGTACTCGCCGGCGCGTCGTTCGTCCTCGGTGCCTCCGCGGACAACCCGACGCTGACCAACGCGGTCGGCTACGCCATCCCCGGCGGCATCCTCTTCCTCGTCTCGGCCCTCCGTCTCGGCCGCGCCGCGAAGGGAAACTGACCCGGCCTCCTCCTCCCGGATCCGTCCCCCGCCGCCGACCGGACCCGGGCCGCGCGGGGAGAGATCGGCGCGGGATCACTGCCACAGGTTGTCAGGGTCGGTCCGCAGACTGGTCCCCATGACGATCTGGACCAAGGAAACCGGCGACTTCGACTTCCTCAACGGCCACTTCGACGTCCGGCACCGGACCCTGGAGAAGGTCTTCGTCGGCGGCGACGACTGGCGGGAGTACGAGGGCACGTGCAGTGCCCGGACCCACTTCGACGGCGCGATCAGCATCGACGAGATGCGGTTCCCGGACAAGGGGTCGTACGGGATGTCGGTGCGGCTGTTCGACCCGGTCGAGAGGGAATGGACGATCCACTGGATCGACAGCACGACGATGGAGCTCCAGCCGCCGGTGAAGGGCCGCTGGAAGGACGGGGCGTGCTGGCTGGTCGGCGAGGAGGAGCTCGACGGCAGGCCGATCCTGGTCAGCTACGCCTGGTCCGACATCACCGACACGACCGCGCACTGGGAGCAGTCCTTCTCCGAGGACGGCGGCGAGTCGTGGGAGGTCAACTGGACGATGGATTTCACCCGCCGCGACACCGAGCCGCCGCGGATGGACCTCCCGAAGCCGACGGGCGACTTCGACTTCCTGGTCGGCGGGTGGGACACGCGCAACGAGCGCCGCGGGCCCGCGCTCGGCGAGCCCGCGGAGTGGTACGAGGCGGCCTCCACGATGAAGGGCTACACGTACTTCGACGGCGCGATCAGCTTCGACGAGGGCTGGTACCCGACCGAGGGGTTCCGCGGCGTGACGCTGCGGCTCTTCCGTCCGGAGACGAGGACCTGGTCGATCCACTGGGTCAACAGCCTGCGCGGAAAACTTGAGAGTCCGGTGACCGGCTCCTTCGGCGCCGACGGCACGGGCGTCTTCGAGGGCCCGGACGAGTGGGAGGGGCGGCCGATCGACGTGCGCTTCCTCTGGACCCCCGGGGCGGAGCGGGCCTCGTGGGAGCAGTCCTTCTCCACCGACGGCGGCCGGACCTGGGTCCCCAACTGGAGGATGAGCCACACGCGCACCGGGTGACGGGGTCTCGCGACTCCCGGGGAGCCGGGCTCGGCCCGGTCCACCGGTGACGCGGACATGTCAGCCCGCCGGTTGGACAGGGGACAGCCCGGGGGTGTCCGGACGAAGACGGCGAGCGGTCACCCGCTGAGCCGAGCGCCGGGTGGTTCTCAGGAGAGCGGCCAGTTGCGGAGGGCGGCGTCGGCCACCTCCTGGAGTTCGTCGCGGCCGACACCGGTCGCGGCCTGCACGGCGATGCCGAACGCCAGGGTGGTGACGTAGCGGGCCAGCAGCCCCGGATCGGTCTCCGGGGGCAGGTCACCGTCGTCGGCGGCTCGCCGGAACCGCTCGCGGACGAGGGAGTGGCTGTTGTCGCGCCAGGAGACGAGAAGGTCACGGACCTCACGCCCGGAGTCGCCGACGGCCAGGGCGCCCTGGACACCCATGCACCCGTGAGGATGGGCCGGGCGGGTGGTGGTCCGAACGGTGCCTGCCAGGATCGCGGTGGCGACGCCGAGGGCGGTCGGCTCCTCCAGGGCCTGGACCAGGTATGCGCTCGGGCCCTCGGTGTAGCGCTCCAGGGCCCTGCGAAACAGCTCCTCCTTGTTGCCGAAGGCCGCGTACATGCTGGTGGTGGAGATGCCCATCGCGCCTGTCAGGGTGGCCAGGCTGGCCCCCTCGTAGCCGTGCTCCCAGAACACCAGCACGGCGCGCTCGAGAGCCTCGTCGGCGTCGAATCCCCGCGGCCGGCCGATCGGGCCGTTCTGTCTCGTCTCCACTCCCGCAGCCTACCTCTTCCGCAGCGATCGCTACCGAAGTGCTACTCTACAACTTTTGTAGCGATCGATACAGAAATCGAGGGGGCCGTTCGCGTGGGACCAGCCGGGGGTGGCGGAATCGGCCTGGCCGGCGCCGCACGGCCGAGGGCACACGCGTCGGGGCCCCGGCCCCGGCCCAGGGCCGGTAGCCGCGCGTAGAGGCGCCGACGGCCCGCTCGGGCCACATGTTTCGAGAGGAAACGCATGACCATCACACTGATCACCGGGGCCAACAAGGGCATCGGCTTCGAGACGGCCAGGCAGCTCCTGGAGCTGGGCCACGTCGTCCACATCGGCGCGCGTGACGTCGAGCGGGGCGAGAAGGCCGCGGCGGCGATCGGCGCACGGTTCGTGCAACTCGACGTGACCGACGACGCGTCGGTGAGCGCCGCGCTGGCGGCGATCGACCCGGCCGAGGGCCGGCTCGACGTCCTGGTGCACAACGCGGGCATCCTGGAGAACGGGGTCACCGACGGTCCCACGGCTCTCCGCGTCTTCGACACCAACGCGGTGGGAATCGTGCGCGTCACGGAGGCGGCCCTTCCCCTGCTGCGCAAATCCTCGAACCCGACCGTGGTCACCGTTTCGAGCAGCGCCGGGTCGTTCTGGGCGGTGACCAATCCCGACCGGCCGGAGTTCCACCTGGCGACCGCGCTTTACTCCGCGTCCAAGTCGGCGGCCACCATGCTCACGGTCCAGTACGCCAAGTCCCAGCCGGGCGTCAAGTTCAACGCGCTCGAACCCGGCTTCACCGCCACCGACCTGACCGCGGCCTTCGGAGGCGGAAGATCACCGGAAGAGAGCGCCAGAACCGTCGTACGCCTGGCGACCCTCGACGCGGATGGTCCGACAGGAACGTTTCAGGATGAAACCGGAGAATTGCGCTGGTAGACGTGTAAGCCTCCGGGGGGATCGGACCGGATTTTGGCGGCGGGAACACGATCCTGACGACGATTCAGCGAGGTGCGCGGGCAGGAGAACGAACGGCCGTACCGCACGTTGGCCGAGCGCGCAGGGCCGGAGCCGCGTTCGGCGTTGCCGGGGCTGCTCCAGGTGCCCGAGGGCAGGCGGGTCTCGGAGCTGGAGCGGCTGCGTACGCCGCCGACCCGGGCCTCGGGCCGGGTGATGACCGCCGAGCTGCACCGGGTCGCGGAGATCGCAGGTCTGGGCGCGGGAGCGGTGGCCGTGGAGCCGGTAGCGGCGGTGAAGATGACGGCGCTCAGCCGGGGTGGTAGCCGAGCGGTGGTGCGCCAGACGATGACGTCAACCCCAGCGTCCAAGCGGGCGTTGAAGGTCGCCGCGGTCGCTCCGCCCCACCGGCCGGTGAACGATGATCATCTACTATCCGCGATAGCGGACCGAGATCATCAGCAGCCGTCGGCTACCGCTACAACCCGGTCCGGTCCTTCCCGGAGGCCGACCGCGCCGTTCTTCATCGAGGGCCTGGTGGAAAAGCCACTTGGTTCAAGTCCGTGGGGACGGGAGGCGGAAGCGGCTGGCGTGCGGTGCCGTCTGTTCGAAATGCGTCGAGGAGGTAGCCGACGAGCCGCCTGGACGTTGCGGCTGCGGAATTGGGTGCGTGGTGCACCACACCGCTGTTGGCCATGAGAACCAGCGCGAGATCGTCGAACGCGAAATCGCGGCGGAGCTGACCGGATTTCTGCGCGCGGTGGATGAGCTGCTGGAATCCGGCTACGCCCTGCCGTAGTTTCTCCTCGATCATCGCCCCCTGGGGGAGCTGTTCGACGAAGGCGGCGCTGAAGCCGTGGTCTTCCGCCTGCATCGCCGTGAGTCCTTCCACGGCGGTGCGCAGCCCTCGCCAGGCGTCGGGGTCTGCCAGGGCGGCTTCGACGATGGCGGCACACTGGGCGAACTGCTCGGCGAAGACTTCGGTGAGCAGCTCCTGCCGGGTCGGGAAACGCCGGTACAGCGTGGCCATACCGACTCCCGCCTCGCGCGCGATCGCCGCCATGGGCACGTCGATGCCCTTCGCCGCGAACAGGTGCCGCGCCGCGTCGAGGATCTTGTGCCGGTTTTCCCGGGCGTCGGCACGCAAAGTCGCCTCCGGCGCCTCCGCGTCGGGGGACCCGCCGGCCGCCCGGGGTATCTGGGACTCTTCCGCAGCCATTCTTCCCACTTCCCCTGCAAACGGATAACCCTGTCCGGTTGTCTGCTTACGATAGCCGCATCGTTCCCGTCGACGGAAAACGAGCGCGAACTGTCACTTTGAGGATTGAGGAAATCGGTAATGCCCACTGCAGTCCTTATCGGAGCCGGTCCGGGCCTCGGTCTCGCGATGGCCCGACGCTTCGGGCGCGGGGGATACAAGATCGCTCTGGTTTCACGGAACCCCGATCGCCACAATGACGCCCTTCGGGAGTTGGCCGGTCGTGGGATCGAGGCGGCCGCGTTCGCCGCGGACGTGCGCGACACCGTCGGGCTGGGCGCGGCCCTGGACGAGGTCGAGCAGAAGTTCGGCGACGTCGACTTCGTGTACTACGGGCCGTCGCCGCACAACATGACCGAAGCGCGAAAGCCGATCGACCAGATCGCGGCATCCGACGTCGAAGCGGCCATGGCCCTGGTGCACCCGGCGGCGGACGTGGTCGCCAGGACGCTGCCGGGAATGCTTGAGCGCAAGAGGGGCGCGTTCTTGTTCACCAGCGCCATCAGCGCCGTGCTTCCCGTCCCGGAACTCGGCGCGATGACGGTTCCGGCGGCCGCGGCCCGCGGCTACGCCGTCACGCTCAACGCCGCACTCGCCAAGCAGGGCCTTTTCTCCGGCGTGCTACTCATCGGCGGACTGATCAACGGCAGCGACATCCACGCGGCCATGTCCTCCTCGGGGCAGTCGGACGAGGCCTACCTGCTCGACCCCGACCGCATCGCGGACACCGCCTGGGACCTGGTCGCCAAACACGAGAGCCCCGAAGCTCTGATCCTGCCCGGCCGCAGGGGACTGGGCCTGACCGTGCTGCTGATCACCCGCCTGCTGCGGGTGATCAAGCGCAGTGGACGCTCCCACTCCCCGCGCTGACTCCCCCTTCCCCCCTTCCCGCGCGGAGAGAACCTGCCCGCGCCGCGGCCAGATCACCCATGAAAGCGATCAAGGAGACATCATGAAAGCCGTCGGTTTCCACATGCCCGGAGGACCGGACGTTCTCACCGAACTGGACCTTCCCGCCCCTGAAGCCGGGCCGGGCGAAGTGCGCATCCGTGTCCATGGCGCCGCCGTCAACCCGGCCGACACGCTCATCCGCATCGGCGACGTCGACCTGGGAGCCATGCCAGGGCCCTACATCCTCGGCATGGACGTCGCGGGGATCATCGACCAGGTCGGCTCCGGCGACTCCAGGTTCAGCGCCGGGGACCGGGTGATGGCCGTCGTCATCCCCGACCGGCCCCACAACGGCGGGTACGCCCAGTACGTCGTCGTCCCCGCCGGCCAGGTGAGCGCCGCCCCGAAGAACGTCAGCCTGATCGAGGCCGCCACGATCCCGATGAACGGCCTCACGGCCCTGCGGGGTCTGCGCGTCCTGGAGGCGCGGCCCGGTGTGACCCTCGCGATCACCGGCTCCACCGGGGCGTTCGGCGGCTACTTCATCGAACTGGGCAAGCGCGCCGGCGCGTGCGTGATCGCGGACTCCAGCGCCGCCGACGAGGCCCTCGTCCGCCGCCTGGGAGCCGACCTGATCGTCCGCCGCGGCCCAGGTTATGCCGCCGACGTACGCCGGCAGGTCCCTGGCGGCGCCGACGCCCTCGCCGATGCCGCCCTGCTCGGCGCCGCCGTACTGGACGCGGTCGCCGACAACGGCATCTACTCCAGCCTGCGCGCCATCGGGGAACGCGGCACGGCCCCCCTGCCCGAACCCGCGCCGCGCGGCATCGACTACCGCTACTTCGGCTTCTATGAAAACCCCGACATCCCCGGCAGCCTCAGCGAACTCACCGACGCCGTGCAGGCCGGGCAACTCACACCCCGCGTCGCCGAAGTGATCGACCCCGCCGACGCCGGCCGCGCCCACGCCGCCCTGGAGGCCGGAGGAGTCCGCGGGCGATTCGTCCTGGACTTCTCGCGCTCCTGACCTTGGTGCGCACCGGCAGGCCGTGGTCTCGGCATTTCGCGACCACGTGGCCCGGAGCGCGCACGCCCTCCCAACGTTGTGCCCACCCAAGGAAGAGAAACCAGCACCATGTCGAAGCTGACCCGATTCGCGGACTACAAAGACCGATACGACAACGTGCGGTTCGACCGCACACCCGACGGCGTTGCTCACCATGACCCTGCACACCGACGGCGACAGCATCGTCTGGGCCCCGGGAAACGCCCACGACGAGGTCGCCTTCGCCTTCTCCGACGTCGCCGGCGACGCGGTGGCGCGGCGCCTCAGGGGCCTCAGGCTCCGCCGTTGGCGCCGTTGGTCCTGTTGTCTTCGCCGTCTCCGCGCAGGACCGCCGCGAGGCGCCGGCCCGGCGCCGGGTCGACCCCGAAGCGCTCGGCGTAACGTTCGTGCTTCTCCTCCCACCCCGCGTGCGCCTCCTCCTCGGAGAGGTCCTTGCCGGCGAGGTGAGGCTCAAGCCGGGAAAGGTAGGCGTCCCAGCCGGTGGCGGTCTGCGCCGAGAGGCCGCGGTCGTCGATGACGTGGGTGAAGACCAGCCGACAGCCGTCTCCGTGGGCGGCCAGGTCGAAGCTGTACGACTGGCCGGCATGGGTCCAGGCCAGGCGGTGGGGCGGATCGACCTCGGTCACCTCGCCGGTCGCGCCCCCGGCCTCGAAGATCTCGCCCGTCGCCGGTGTCCAGTCGGCGGCCGCGGGAAACCAGCGTTCGAGCTCCGCCGGCACGCTGACGGCCCGCCACACGCGCTCGATCGGGTAGGCGAGCGTGCGCTCGAAGCGCAGCGCCGGGCGGCCGTCCACGGTTTCCAGGGTTCCGTCCGTCATGGGTTCTCCTCCAGGTGTCGTTCCAGGGCGTCGAGGCGCCTCGACCAGAACATGCGGTAGGGCTCCAGCCACCGGTCGACCTCGGCGAGGGGCTCCGGGCGCAGCGCGTACACGCGCTGCCTGCCGTCCGTGCGCACCACGACGAGTCCGGCCTCGCGTAACACCTTGAGGTGCTTGGACACGCCGGGCTGGCTGAGATCAAGGCGTTTCACCAGCTCCCCGGCGGGCCGCTCGCCATCACGCAGCAGGTCGAGAATCTGCCTGCGGTGCGGCTCGGCCAGGGCTGCGTAGGCGCTCATCCACTCATATTGCCAGATGGAAATATGAGCCTGCGATCGGGGGCCGGGGAGAGAGGAGGAGATGGGCCCAGGTGTGTCCGGCCGGTGGCGGATCGCTTCGGAGGGCCCGCACGTCCGCAACGGACGGCAAAAGGCAAAGGCAGGGAAATAAAAGACTCCCTGCCACTTTCAACGTATAGCGCACCGGGGGGCTTGCGGCAAGACCCGGGTCGTGCTGCAGAATCGTCGGCCGAGGCCAGGACCTGGGGAAATCAGGGGTTCGCGCGGCAGGCGTGCTTTGTCGGCGTGCGGGGCCCGCAGAACGCCGAACCGCCGATGGGACCCACGACGCGGGGGCGCGGACATGCGCGCCGCCGGACCGCGCCGAGCCGCCGGCCGGAACGCGACATCAGTCGGATGGGGGACTTTCATGATCGACGTGATCATCGCCGGTGGCGGGCCGACCGGCTTGATGCTGGCCGCCGAGTTGCGGCTGCACGGCGTGCGCGTGCTCGTGCTGGAGAAGGAGGCGGAGCCGGCCGCGTACGTCCGCTCGCTCGGCCTGCACGTGCGCAGCATCGAGGTGATGGACCAGCGCGGCCTGCTGGAGCGCTTCCTCGCGCTCGGCCGGCGGCACCCGGTCGGCGGTTTCTTCGCCGCCGTCACCAGGCCCTCGCCCGAGCGGCTGGACACCACGCATCCCTACGTCCTCGGCATCCGGCAGCCCATCACCGACCGCCTGCTGGCCGAGCGCGCCACCGAGCTCGGTGCCGAGATCCGGCGCGGTCGCGAGCTGGCCGGGCTGAGCCAGGACGAGCACGGGGTGACCGCCGAACTGACCGACGGCACGCGGCTGCGCTCGCGCTACCTCGTCGGCTGCGACGGCGGCCGCAGCACGGTGCGCGGGCTGCTCGGCGTCGGCTTCCCCGGCGAGCCCTCCAGGGCCGACACGCTGCTGGGCGAGATGGAGGTGGCCGTGCCACCGGAGACGCTGGCCGCGGCGGTGGCCGAGGTCCGCAAGACCCACCTGAGGTTCGGTGTCGGGCCCTTCGGGGAGGGGGTGTACCGCGTCGTCGTGCCCGCCGAGGGGGTGGCCGAGGACCGCTCGGTCCCGCCGACCCTGGAGGACTTCAAGCGGCGGCTGCGGGTTTTCGCCGGTACCGACTTCGGTGTGCACTCGCCGCGCTGGCTGTCCCGGTTCGGGGACGCCACCCGGCTGGCCGAGCGCTACCGGACCGGCCGGGTGCTGCTGGCCGGAGACGCGGCGCACATCCACCCGCCGGTCGGCGGGCAGGGGCTCAACCTCGGCATCCAGGACGCGTTCAACCTGGGCTGGAAGCTGGCCGCCGAGGTGAACGGCTGGGCGCCGGAGGGGCTGCTGGACAGCTACCACACCGAACGGCACCCGGTGGCGGCCGACGTACTGGACAACACCCGCGCGCAGATGGAGCTGATGTCCGCCGAGCCGGGGCCGCGGGCGGTGCGGCGGCTGCTGGCGGAACTGATGAACTTCGAGGACGTGAACCGCCACCTGATCGAGAAGATCGTCGCGATCGGGATCCGCTACGACTTCGGCGAGGGGCCCGACCTGCTCGGCCGGCGGATGCGGGACGTGGCGCTGAAGCACGGCCGCCTCTACGAGCTGACGCGCGGCGGCCGCGGGCTGCTGCTCGACCAGACCGGCCGGCTCTCGGTGGCGGGCTGGGCGGACCGGGTCGACCACGTCGTCGACGTCAGCGAGGAGCTGGACGTGCCCGCGGTGCTGCTGCGGCCGGACGGCCACGTGGCGTGGGCCGGCGAGGACCAGGGGGAGCTGCTCGACCGGCTGCCCAGGTGGTTCGGCGCCGCCACCGGCTGAGCGCGGTCGTGGCGTGAGAAGGGGCCCTGCCGGTGTCTGTCGGTGTCTGCAGGTGTCTGCAGATGCCTGTCGGTGGACCGGGGCGGGCGCGGTCCGGTGCCGTACCCCGCCGGTCCGGAGCCCCCGCGAGGTACGCCGGTCCCGGCGGGATCAATCCCGCCGGGACTCCCCGGTGGAGTACGGCCGTGAAGCGCCTGCCACTGACTGACCGACCCCGGCCCCGGTGCCGATGCCGCCGACGATCAGGTCGGTCAGGGCGGTGACCGCGTCGGCCACGGTGGCCCGCCCCCGGTTCAGCTCCGCGGCGATCGTCTCGGCCGCGCCCAGCGCGCCGACGCAGCGCAGCCGGAGGGCCTCCGGCGTGAGACCGGAGTACGGCAGCAGCGCCGCGGCCATCCAGTCCGTGTAGCCGGCGAGCATCTCGTGCTCGGCCGCCTCCATCTCCGGATTCCCCTTCAGCGCGGCGGAGATGGCGTTCCACTCCGGCATGTCGGTGGCGCAGGTGAAGTACGCGACGCTCATGACGCGGGCCGTGTCGCCGGGGGTGGGGGCGGCCTCCCGCAACGCCTGTTCCGCCGCGGTCCGGTGCCGTTCGTCGAGCCGCCGGTAGAGCGCGAGCAGCAGGCCGGGCCGCGTGCCGAAGTGGTCGTAGACGATCGGCCTGCTCACCCCGGCGGCCTCCGCGAGGGTGAGCAGGGTGAGGCTGTCGGTGCCCTGAGCACGCACGATCGTCATCGCGGTGTCGAGCAACTGCTCCCGCCTGGCCTGCTTGGACAGGCGGGTCGACGCTGCGGTCATCGTTCTCCCTCGCGTTGCCGTCCATGCTAGGTTACAAAATGTAGGTTACAAAATGTAACTTAGCGAGGACGTGAGAGGGCAGCATCGTGGAGCACTCGAAACCAGTATTGATCATGGGCGGTTCCGGCCAGGCGGGCGCGGAGGCCGCCGCCCTCCTGCGCCGGTGGTATCCGAAGCTGCCGCTGACGATCGCGGGCCGCGACCTCGGTCGCGCGCGGCGTGTCGCCGACGAACTCGGCGTCGCGACGGCCGTCACCATCGACCTGCGGCGAAGCGATCTCGGCCTCCCGGATTCCGGCCTCCCGGATTCCGATCTCCTGGATTCCGGCTTCCCGGGTTCCGGCTTCCCGGCCGAGCACGGCTACTCGGCGGTCGTGGCGACGGTGTGGGACAGCCACCTGAACGGGCTGCGTTACGCGCAGGACCGCGGGCTGCCGTACCTCAGCCTCTCCAGCGGCCTGACGGACATCGCCCCCGAGGTCGTCGCGGGCGGCCAGCGGGCCAATGCCGCGCCGATCCTGCTGGCCAGTCACTGGTACGCCGGTGTCATCGTCCTCGCGACGCTGGACCTCGCCAGGGAGTTCGGCCGGGTCGACACCGTCCGGGTCAGCGGCGTACTGGACGAACTGGACATCGGCGGGCCCGCGGCGACGGCGGACATGGAACGCCTGACGACCGCCACCTCGGCGGGGCTCGTCCGCCGCGACGGCGTCTTCGGCTGGGTCAGCGGCCCCGAGGCGCAGACGGAGGTGACCGGTGTCGACGGCACCGTCATGTCCGGCCAGATCATGCCCACCCTCGACGTTCCGAGCCTGGCCGTCGCGACGGGCGCGCCGAACGTCAGCTTCGAGTTCGCGGTCGGTGAGTCCGCGAGCAGGCGCCGTGGCGAGCCCGCCTCCGCCGAGGTCAGGATCGACCTCGAAGGAGCGGACCGCACGGGCGCACCGCTCGGCACGAGCCGCTACCTCCTCCACCCGGCGGGGCAGAACCCCCTGACCGCGCTCGGCGTCGCCCTCGGTGTCGAACGGCTGCTCGGCCTGCGCGGCGAACCCGTGGCGCCGGGTCTCCACACCCCCGAGGCGTTGATCGACCCCGCCTACGCGGTCGAGCGGATGGTGGAGATCGGCGCCACGTTCGCCGACGCCCGAGGCGATCGCTGAACGACCCCCGGAAAGGATCGCGCTCGGCGCGGCGTTCGCCCAGGTCACCGCCGAGAGAACTCCTCCCGCCCCCGTGAAGTTCGGAGAGGTGGTTCTACGGTGGCCCTGACCTGGGCGAACGTTCTGTTCGGCGGTGTTCGGCGTGTTCGGCGGCTCGTCGCACGGGTCGGCGCGGAGGCCCGCGAGGAGGGGTGGCCGCGGGGAGGGGTGGCCGCGGCCCGGCCGGTTAGCAGGTGCCCCGGTTGTAGACCCGGAAGGTGAAGGCCCAGGACCCGACGCGCTTGGCCTCGCCGGGGGGCACGCAGAAGTACTGGTTGCCGCCGACGAGGTAGGTCACGAAGATCCTCTCGTTGGCCGAGCTGCAGTTCTTGTACATCGCGTTGGCCCCGTCCCGGTACAGGCCGCAGGGGTAGGCCGCCATGGAGATTCGTACGCCGTCGGACGAGGTCTCCGCGGCCTGGGCGGGCTGGCCGATCAGCAGCGCCGTGCCGGCGGTGATGACCGTGGCGGCGAGGGTCGCGGCGAGCTTGCGGTGTGCGTTCATGGTGGTCTCCGTTGTTCCGGTCGGTCACATGTGCCGACTTTTCGGGAAATCAGGTAAGGAATTCCGCCGGGATCCGGGCCGGATTCCCGCTTCCTCACCTGATGAGGTGGGAGGTGGGCAGGGTTTCCGGCCGGGCGGGCCCCCGTGTCGGGACCGCCCGGCGGCTGCTCCTCGTCGTGGCTCACCGGTCGTGTCCGACCCGTTCACCGCGTCGAACGTCAGCCAAGCCGCGTCGCCACGGTGTCCAACAGGGCCGCGGACGGACTCGTCCGGAATCGGGCCACCGGACAGCCAAGTTCGGACAGGCGGGGTGATGGTCCGTACGCCATCGGAAGTGACGAGGCCAGGTCGGGCCGGTGGGAGGGGCGGAGCGCGGCGGAGGCTTCACACCGCGACCCGGCGCGGACGCATCGGCGCGGCCCTCTCAGCCGGACCGTTCGGCCGGACCGCTTGGGGCCGGACCCGGCCGACCGCCCGGCCCTTTCCGGCTCGTGGGCGACGGCTCTCTCGGCCGCCCCGCGACACGGTGGCCCGCGGCTGTGATCGCGCGTCAGCGGTGATTCGTCCCGTGGGTGCCGTCGCCGGTGCGCGAGCCGTACCGGTGCAGCGCCTCGACCTCCTGGTAGGAGGGCACGTCGCCGGTGACCGGTTCGCCCTGTGCCACCGCGAGCGCCGTGGTGACGGCCGCGCGCAACGCGGCCCGGAACAGCAGCGACCCGTAACTGAGGCGGGCCACGCCCAGCCCGGCCAGCCGTCGTACCGGCACGCCGGGCTGGACGAGCACGTTCAGCGGCACCCCGGCCCCGGCCACCAGCGCCTCGATGTCCCGCTCGTCACTCGCGCCCGGCACGAAGACCCCGTCGGCCCCAGCCGCCGCGTAGGCGCGGACCCTCTCCAGCGCCAGAGCACGGGCGTCGGGCAGGTCCAGCCAGAACGCGTCGGTGCGCGCGTTGAGGAACACCTCGGGAACCCGCCGCCTGACGACCGCGAGCAGTTCCGCCTGTGCCGCGACATCGGCCAGGTGGTCGCCACGACCGTCTTCGAGGTTGATCCCCGCCACTCCCAGCCCCGCCAGCTCCGTCACCAGGTCGGCGACCTCGCCGGGTGCCTCGGCGAACCCCGCCTCGATGTCCACCGTCACCGGGATCCCCAGGCCCGTCATCGTCCGTGCCAGCGTCAGCGTCTCCTCCCGCGTCGCCCGCCCGGCGTCCGGTTTGCCCGCCGCGGCGGCCACCCCCAGGCTCGTCGTACCGATCGCGGCGAACCCCGCCCGCGCCAGGGCCGCCGCGGAGGCGTGGTCCCACGCGCAGGGGAGCAGCAGCGGCTCGTCCGCGTGGTGCAGCGCCCTGAACCGCGCGAACGTCATCGGGTCGCCGCCTCGATCGTCCCGGCCGCCAGGGCCAGCGCGACCCGCCTGCCCGGGCAGGCGCGCGGTCCCGCCCCGAACGTCAGGTGCTCCGGTTCGTCTGCCGTACGCGCGAGGTCCGGGCGGTGGGCCGTCTCGGGGTCCCGGCCGGCCGCCGCGACGTCGAGCAGCACGGTCCTTCCGTCGCCGGGTGCCCTGCGGCGCAGTGTCCGGACCGGAGGATCGTGGCGCAGTGTCTCGTCCAGCAGTTCCCGCACCGGCACGGTTCGCGGGGTCCCGGCCGTGCGCGACCCCGCGAACCGTGCCGGTGCGGCGGCCAGGGCGGCGCGGACCAGAGCGGTCGTCGGGCCGTACGCCTGGGCGAGCAGCCCCGCCACCACGGCCAGCCGCTCCGGGGCCGGGTCGCCCAGCAGACGCGAGAGCCGCGCCAGCCCTTCGTCGGCCGAGGCGATGCCCGCCTCCCCGAGTCCCGGTCCCGGTTCCAATTCCGGTTTCGGTCCCGGTTTCGGTCCCGGTCCGGGGAGGTAGGCCGGGGCGATCGCCGCGACGGCCTTCACGGCCTCCGGCCCGTCCTCGGCCCGTACCCCCAGGGCGACGGACAGGACCAGCACCGGAACCGCCTCCCGGGGACAGGGGAGAGGACCGGTGTGTCGCGAGGCGAGCCGGAACGCCTCGGCGCGCAGCGCGTCCGGGTCCAGCCCGGCCAGCACCGCCTCCGCCGAGGCCCTGCGCCCGGCGTGCTCGGCCCCCTCGGCGAAGCGGCCGACCGCTCCGCGCAGCCACGCCACGGTCAGCGCGAACGGCGGGCGCGGTACGGGCTCGACGGTGAAGCGGGAATCGGACAGCACGGCCCGTATCTCGGCGGGACGGCTCAGGACCAGCGGATCGGATGTCATCGTTTCTCCTCGGGAGAGGGGGAGACGCGAGGCCGCCACGCTCCCCGCCGGGGACCGCGCGGCGTGGTGCCCGGTATGCCCGGTGGCCCGGCGATGTCCGAAAGGCTAGACGCCGGACGCTTCGGCCCCCGCCGAAGCGTCCGCGTGGGCTGTCCGCGTGGGGCGGTGGCCTTCCCGTCGGCGTTCCGGGGTGGTCACGCTCGAACGGACGTGGTGGCGCGGGTGACGCAGGCCGAGGCGAAGGCGGTGATGACCGGGTGCGGGCGGCTGCCGTCCCCGGCCAGTTCCGGCTGGAAGAGGGTGGCCAGGAAGAACGGGTGGCCCGGCAGCTCCAGGACCCGTACCAGCCCCGCCTCGTCGTGGCCGGTGAAGCGCAGCCCGCCCGCCTCCAGCGCGGGCACGTAGTCGGCGTTGAGCCCGAAGGCGCAGGAGTATCGCTCCACGGTCCTCTCCGCACCGATGACCTTCTCGGCCAGCGATCCCGGGGTCAGCCGGACGGCGTCCTCGTGGCCCGCGAGCGAGCACGCCAGCGGGAGCAGCAGCATGTCCTCGGCACCCGGGTCGTTCTCGGCGTGCGCGACGGACAGGCCCAGCACGTTGCGCGCGTACTCCAGCAGGGTGTGCTGGAAACCACCGCAGGTGCCCAGGAACGGGATGCCGTGCTCGCGGGCGGTGCGGGCGGCGTTCACCGCGCCGGCCTCGCTGCGGTACGGGCTGCCGGGCACCATCCAGACGCCGTCGAACCCCTCAAGGCCGACGGCCTCGGTGGTGGGGATCCAGTAGGCGTCCAGTGCCAGCCCGTCGCGCTCGCGCAGCGCCTCCAGCAGGACGGGGATGCGGGCGTGGGACCGGACGGACGGTGACTTGTCGCCCACCAGGGCGATTCTCGCGGTGGTCATGTCCCGATCCTGGCCCCGGCGTCCGGGTAAGCGCCAACGATGATTACTGGTGGGTCGATAAGCGATACTGATGCACCGTGGACCCGCACCTGCTGCGCACGTTCGTCACCGTCGCCGACCGGCGCTCCTTCTCCGCCGCCGCCACCGAACTCGGCTACACCCAGTCGGCGGTCTCGCAGCAGATCGCCGCGCTGGAGGCCGACCTGGGGCTGGAGCTGCTGCACCGCCGCCCGGTGGCGCCCACCCGGGCGGGGGAGCGCCTGCTGGAACACGCCGGACCGCTGCTGCTGCGCCACCGGGCCGCCCGCGCGGACGTGCTGCGCGCCGCGGCGGGGGTGGCCGGGCGGCTGACGGTGGCCGCCTCCCCACTGGCCTGCGTCCCGGCGATCGTGCGGAGCCTGCCCCCGGGATGCGGGCTGCGCGCCGTCGCCCGCGAGCGCGTCGCCGCCGAGGTCGCCTCGGGCGCGGCCGGTCTCGGCCTCGTCGACGGGATCGCCGCCCCCAGCGACCCGCTGCGGCTCCCCGACGTGGGACCGCTGTCGGGCTTCGGGATCGCCGAGGAGGAACTGGTGGTGGTCCTGCCCGCCGGTCACCCGCTCTCGCACCGTCGCGGCCTGGACCTGGCCGACCTGACCGACGCCCTGTGGCTGCGGGCGCCGGTCGCCGTACCGGTGGAGCGGCTGCGCGAGCTGGCCGGCGGGGGCGGGTTCCGCGCCGCGTCCCGCTACGACGGCGAGGACGTGCGCACGGTGCTGAACCTGGTCGCCGCCGGGCACGGGCTGGTCCTGCTGCCCGCCTCCGTGGCCGCCGAGGCGGCCGCGGTGACCACGGTGGCCGGGACGACGGGGGTGCCGCTGAGCTCACCGCGCGTGGTTCACCGGGTGGAGGCCCTGTACGCCGAGGCCGGCGGCCCGGCCGCCGCGCTCGCCGCTCAGCTGCGCCAGCCGCCCTCGTCCACCCCGCCGGGCACCTCCGCCTCCGGGTCGTAGGGGGTGCGGGTGAAGACGAAGGTGTTCAGGTCCAGGTGGCTGAGGGAGCCGTCTGGCCTGCGGACCACCCGCAGGGTCTCGCCCGCGTAGTAGCCGTCCAGCCCCAGCCAGGTCCCGTCGGCCTGGGCGGTGAACCGCGAGGCCCGTCCCGCGCCGCCGACCGGGTTGAGGGAGACGCCGCCCTCGGGCAGCAGCCGCAGCGCGTACGCGCTGGGCCCCCAGTACCACGGGCCGGCCAGCTCCAGCAGGCCAGCGGTGTCGGCGACGGGCTCCCACTCGGCGGGCAGGCGCGGCTCGTGCCGGTCGAGGATCGCCAGCAGGTCGGTGAGCAGGTTGCGGCTGACGCCCGCGGTGGAGTTGGCGGTGAACAGCACGCCGACCTTGTCGGACGGGTCGGCCCACACCGTGGCCAGGAAGCCCGGCATGGAGCCGCTGTGACCGGCCAGGCGGCGGCCGCCCGCGCGGGCCAGCTGCAGGCCCAGGCCGAAACCGCTGGTCCAGGCGTCACCGTCGTCGACGGTCGCGGGCTCGCGCATCTCCGCCACGGTGTCGGGGGCGAGCACGTCCCCGGTGTCCCCGGCCACGAACGCCGCCCACCGGGCGAGGTCGGCGGGGGTGGACCACAGCTGCCCGGCCGGGGCCATCGCGACCGCGTCGTGCTCGGGCTCGGGCAGCAGCACGTCCGCCCAGGGGTGCACGGCGTAGCCGGTGGCGTGCGGGGCGCGCGGCCGCGCGGTGGTGTCGTTCATGCCCAGGGGCAGCAGGATCTCCTCCCGCACGGCCTGGGCCCAGCTCACGCCGCGGTGCCGGGCCACCAGGTCGCCCAGCAGGGCGAAACCCACGTTGGAGTAGTGGAAGCGGCGGCCCGGCCGGTGCTTGGCCATCTCGGGACCGAGCCCGGCGAAGAGCTCGGCGACCGGCACTCCCGGGGTCCGCTCCCACCACGGCCCCGGGGACTCGGCGCTCAGCCCAGAGGTGTGCGACAGCAACTGGGCGACGGTCACCTCGCCGAACCGGAGGTCGGGGACGTGCTTGCCGACCGGGTCGAGCAGGTCGACCTTCCCCTCGTCGCGCAGGCGCATCACCACGGCGGCGACCATGCTCTTGGTGATCGAGCCGATGCGGTACTGGGTGACGGGGGTGGGGGCGATCCCCTCCACCCGGCCCCGCGCGCCGAACCAGGCGAGCTCCCCGTCGCGCACCACCGCGGCGGTCAGCGAGGGCAGGCGTCCCTGGGCCTGCTCGACCGCGATCCTGCGCAGCAGCGCGCGAGCCGTACTCTCCAGAACCGGCGACATCAAATGGCTCCTCACCCGACACGGGAATTCAACGTGAAAAAGTGTCCCCAGGTTAGTGCCGTCCGGGCCGCGAGAGCAGTCGGCGGCGGCCCGGCGTGACGGGCGGGGGGGACCGTCGGGCCTGTCTTCCGCCGCGCCGCCGGGGGATCGCTCAGGGTGGGCGGGGCGCCTCCGGATCCGGGAGGCTCCGGAGGGTTCCGGCGCGACGTACGATTGGGCGGATGACCAGCAGATCCGTCCCCGCGCAGCGCCTGCGTGACCTCGCGCGGCTGCGCCGCGTCCGCGACCGGATCGACCGGGAGTACGCGCGGCCGCTGGACGTCGAGGCCCTCGCCCGTGGCGTGCACATGTCGGCCGGGCACCTCAGCCGCGAGTTCCGGCTCGCCTACGGAGAGTCGCCGTACGGCTACCTCATGACGCGGCGCGTCGAGCGCGCGATGGCGCTGCTGCGCCGTGGCGACCTCAGCGTCACCGAGGTCTGTTTCGCGGTCGGCTGCTCGTCGCTGGGCACCTTCAGCACCCGCTTCACCGAGCTGGTCGGCATGCCGCCCAGCACCTACCGGCGCCAGGCGGCGCGCGCGACGGCGGGGATGCCGCCGTGCGTGGCGAAACGGGTGACCAAACCGATCAGGAATCGAGAAGCGCCGGCCTCGGGGCCACGCCTAGCGTGATCGCCATGGACATCACCATTCACGCGACCTTCCTGCCGCACGACGACCCGGACGCCTCGCTGGCCTTCTACCGTGACGCCCTCGGCTTCGAGGTGCGCGATGACGTCGGATACGACGGGATGCGCTGGATCACGGTCGGCCCCGCCGGGCAGCCCGGCACGTCCATCGTCCTGGAGCCCCCGGCCGTCGACCCCGGTATCACCGACGACGAGCGCCGCACCGTCACCGAGATGATGGCCAAGGGCAGCTACGCCAGCATCACCCTGGCCACCGCCGACCTCGACGGCACCTTCACCCGCGTGCAGGCCGGGGGCGCCGAGGTCGTCCAGGAGCCGACCCGGCAGCCGTACGGCGTCCGTGACTGCGCCTTCCGCGACCCCGCGGGCAACCTGATCCGCATCAACGAGATCAGCTGAGCCGCCCACCGCCCATCTGGGTCGCCCCAGATGGGCGGTGGGCCGTTGCCGCGACCGTGCTAACGAAGGACAAGCAGACGTACCGCTCGAAACTGGTTAGATCGAGCCAGGCGACGCCGAACACGGATGGAGACACGATGAGCATGACCCCGGGGGCGGGCACGCGGTCGCCTGCGCCGCACGATGCCGACAGCCACGATCTGATCCGCGTGCACGGCGCGCGCGAGAACAACCTCAAGGACGTCAGCATCGAGCTCCCGAAGCGCCGGTTGACGGTCTTCACCGGCGTCTCCGGCTCGGGCAAGAGCTCGCTGGTGTTCAGCACGATCGCCGCGGAGTCGCAGCGGCTGATCAACGAGACCTACAGCACCTTCGTGCAGGGCTTCATGCCGACGCTGGCGCGGCCCGAGGTCGACGTGCTCGAAGGGCTGACGACCGCGATCATCGTCGACCAGCAGCGGATGGGGGCCAACATCCGTTCCACGGTCGGCACGGCCACCGACGCCAACGCGATGCTGCGCATCCTCTTCAGCCGGCTCGGGCAGCCGCACATCGGCTCGCCCAACGCGTTCTCCTTCAACGTCCCCACGGTCCGGGCGAGCGGTGCGATCACGGTCGAACGCGGCGCCCGCAAGACCGAGAAGGCGACCTTCACCCGCGTCGGCGGCATGTGCACGCGCTGCGAGGGCCAGGGCGCGGTCTCCGACATCGACCTCACCCAGCTCTACGACGACTCCAAGTCGCTCGCCGAGGGGGCGTTCACCATCCCCGGCTGGAAGTCGGACAGCTTCTGGACCGTACGGGTCTACGCCGAGTCGGGCTTCGTCGACCCGGACAAGCCGATCGGCAAGTACACCGAGAAGGAGCTGCACGACTTCCTCTACAAGGAGCCGGTCAAGGTGAAGGTCGACGGCGTCAACCTCACCTACGAGGGGCTGATCCCGAAGATCCAGAAGTCGTTCCTGTCCAAGGACCGGGAGGCGATGCAACCGCACATCCGGGCGTTCGTGGACCGGGCGGTCACCTTCACCACCTGCCCCGAGTGCGACGGCACCCGGCTCAGTGAGGCGGCCAGGTCGTCGCGGATCGGCGGGGTCAGCATCGCCGACGCGTGCGCGATGCAGATCAGCGACCTGGCCGGGTGGGTCCGCGATCTCGGCGAGCCGTCGGTGGCGCCGCTGCTCGCCTCGCTGCGGCACACCCTCGACTCGTTCGTGGAGATCGGGCTGGGCTACCTCTCCCTCGACCGCTCGTCGGGCACGCTGTCGGGCGGCGAGGCGCAGCGCGTCAAGATGATCCGCCACCTCGGCTCCTCTCTCACCGACGTCACCTACGTCTTCGACGAGCCCACCATCGGCCTGCACCCCCACGACATCCAGCGGATGAACGACCTGCTGCTGCGGCTGCGGGACAAGGGCAACACGGTGCTCGTCGTGGAGCACAAGCCGGAGGCGATCGTGATCGCCGACCACGTCGTCGACCTCGGCCCCGGCGCCGGTACGGCGGGCGGCACCGTCTGCTTCGAGGGCACCGTCGAGGGGCTGCGGGCCAGCGGCACCGTCACCGGCCGCCATCTCGACGACCGGGCCGCCCTCAAGGAGACGGTGCGCGAGCCCACCGGCACGCTGGAGATCCGCGGCGCGGCGACGCACAACCTGCGCGACGTCGACGTCGACATCCCGCTCGGGGTGCTCACCGTCGTCACCGGCGTCGCCGGGTCCGGTAAGAGCTCTCTCGTGCACGGGTCGCTCCCCGCCGGCGCGGGTGTGGTCTCGATCGACCAGGGGGCGATCCGCGGCTCGCGGCGGAGCAACCCGGCGACGTACACCGGGCTGCTCGACCCGATCCGCAAGGCGTTCGCGAAGGCGAACGGCGTGAAGCCCGCGCTGTTCAGCGCCAACTCCGAGGGCGCCTGCCCCGGCTGCAACGGCGCCGGCGTCATCTACACCGACCTAGGGATGATGGCCGGTGTCTCCACCACCTGCGAGGACTGCGAGGGGAAGCGGTTCCAGGCGTCGGTGCTCGACCACCATCTCGGTGGCCGCGACATCAGCGAGGTGCTCGCGATGTCGGTGGTCGAGGCCGGGGAGTTCTTCGGCGCGGGGGAGGCCCGCACGCCGGCCGCGCACGCCATCCTCGGCCGCCTCGCCGACGTCGGGCTCGGCTACCTCAGCCTCGGCCAGCCGCTCACCACGCTGTCCGGCGGGGAGCGGCAGCGGCTCAAGCTGGCCACCCACATGGCGGAGAAGGGCGGCGTCTACGTCCTCGACGAGCCGACCACCGGTCTCCACCTCGCCGACGTCGAGCAGCTGCTCGGCCTGCTCGACCGGCTCGTCGACTCCGGCAAGTCGGTCATCGTCATCGAGCACCACCAGGCGGTGATGGCGCACGCCGACTGGATCATCGACCTCGGCCCAGGCGCGGGCCACGACGGCGGCCGGATCGTCTTCGAGGGCACTCCCGCCGACCTCGTCGCCGCCCGCTCCACCCTCACCGGCGAGCACCTCGCGGCCTACGTCGGCACCTGAGCGGGGCCTTCGCGGGCACCGTGGGACTCCTCCCACGGTGCCCGCGAGCGGGTCGCGCGCCGTCCCGCGTGGTGAAACGGGTGGCCGGACCGGTCAGGAATCGAGAAGCGGGGGTCACCGGGCCGCGTCTAGCCTGGCCGCCATGGACATCACCATTCACGCGACCTTCCTGCCGCACGACGACCCGGACGCCTCGCTGGCCTTCTACCGTGACGCCCTCGGCTTCGAGGTGCGCGATGACGTCGGATACGACGGGATGCGCTGGATCACGGTCGGCCCCGCCGGGCAGCCCGGCACGTCCATCGTCCTGGAGCCCCCGGCCGTCGACCCCGGTATCACCGACGACGAGCGCCGCACCGTCACCGAGATGATGGCCAAGGGCAGCTACGCCAGCATCATCCTCGCCACCGCCGACCTCGACGGCGCCTTCGAACGGCTGCGGGACAGCGGGGCGGAGGTCGTCCAGGAGCCGACCCGGCAGCCGTACGGCGTCCGTGACTGCGCCTTCCGCGACCCGGCGGGCAACCACATCCGCATCAACGAGATCCGCTGAGCCGTCCGGCGAATCGCGGGCGGGCCCTGCCGGCGCGGGTGCTCACCGCTGGGCATTAGGTGAGTGTCCGCCATGATAGTCAATTAAGTGACTAATCACTTTATTGACTACTGGGATGCAACCATGACCACCGCAGACCGTTTCCGGGCCGCCGTCGAGCGTCGCGACCTCACCGCCCTGGGTGACCTGTTCACCGACGACATCCGCCTGTACAGCCCGGTGAAGTTCACCCCCTTCGAGGGCAAACCCATGGTCCTGGGGCTCTTCGGCGTCCTGCTGCGCACCTTCGAAGACGACTTCCGCTATATCGGGCACCTCGACGGCACCGCGCTGACCAGCGCGGACGGCACCGAGGCCCCGTCGGTCGTGTTGCTGTTCCGGGCCACCGTGAACGGCAAGCAGGTCCACGGCATGGATCTGCTCCAGTTCGACCAGGACGGCCTGATCAAGGAGTTCACCGTGATGGTCCGCCCGCAGTCCGCGGTCCAGGCCCTGGGCGAGGCGGTCCTCGCCGGTCTCGTCGCCGACGGCCTCGCCCCCGCCCCGGCCAACGCTTCCGCCCCGGCCGATATCCTCGCCCCGGCTGATACTCCGGTCCCGGCCGATCGCTGAAGCGCGTACGGTTCCGAAAAAAGAGGAAGAGGAACACGCCCCCGGCTCAGCCGCAGCTGCCCCAGGACTTCCAGCGGGCCGTGGCGACGGCGGCACCGCGCCCGTCGTCCCAGATCGTGCCGGAGTATCTGACGCACCGGCCCTTGCCGTAGACCTTCAGCGGGCCCAGGTGGTACTTGACCTGGCGGCCCTCGTTCTTGCCGCCCCCGCCCGAGCTCGCCCCCATTTTCTGCGTCGTGACCGTGGCGGAGACGAAGGTGGCGACGCCGACGTTCCTGGTCTTGATCGTGGTGACGCAGTTGTAGCCGGTCCTGCGGTTGTACAGCAGATACACGTGGCCGAACACCGCCCCGGAGGGGGTCCTCACGGCCTGCTTGCCGTGGGCGACCCGGGCGAATCCGGCCCCGCACACCCGCTCGGGGCCGGGGGCGGAGGTGGCCGCGTGCGCGGGACCGGCGACGATCCCCCCGAACGACAGCGCCGCGGCGAGGAGAATCGTCTTCGCAGAGCCGCGCATCCGGCCGTCCCTTCTCGACCCGTCTCCCGCCCTCCGGGGGACCGCCCCCGCCGGCATGACCGGCGAGCGGCCGGGGTCCGGACCCCAGCCACCCCCCGGCCACGCGGTCAGCGCACCAGGCCCGGTACCACGTACACCCCCCCGTCCTCGCGGAGCGTGAACAGCTCCCTGCTCCCGCCCGTCCGCACGTCCACCGCGTAGACCACCGGCGCCGGCCCGGCCGGCGACTCCGCCACGGCCAGCGCGGTCACCTCCGTGGAGTTCAGCCAGCCGCCGAGCTTCGACAGGTGGAGCCCCTCCGCGATGCCGGACACCGGGGTACGGGTCTCCCCGCCGCCCCGCAGCGCGTCGAAGACGACGACCGAGCCGCCCTGCCGCGTCGTCGGACGCCGGCCCCGATCGTCGGGGGCGATCCGCTCCAGCCGGGCGAGTGTCCTCCCGTCGGGCGCGAGGGCGCTGTAGTGGTACGTGAAGTCCCGGATGGTGATCGGCTCGCGGTCCAGCGCCCACACCTGGCTGGTCTTGTCGTACGGCTTGGCGAGCACGACGGGTCCTGACCCGTCCGACACGCTCACCGGCCACCACCCGCGCTTGAGGTCGGTCACCGTTCCCCGTACCAGGTCCACCAGCTTGTTGGGCTCCCGCCGCCCGCCCCACCCCGACACGACGAACCGCAGCCCGCCGGGGGACAGCCGCAGGGCGAACTCGACCGCGAAGTCCTCCTCGGGCTGCCTCAGCGGCGCCTTCCACGTCCTGCCGCTCGCCAGGTCGCGCACCACGATCCCGCGATGCCTCGCGCTGTAGTAGGCGCGTGACCTCCAGCGGCCCCTTCTCGGACGCCTCGTCCAGCTCGTAGGTGTCGCCCTCGCCGGTCACGACCCGCCAGGCGCGCCTGGGACACGGATCTCCGGTCATCGGGCACCCCTGCCTGTACGCCTGCTCGACCGGCCCGGCCCCCCTGGCGGGCAGCGGGAGCACCGTCGTCTCCGGCGGCTCCAGGTTGGAACGCCAGCGTAGCCAGAAGGCCGGCCGCCGGCCGCCGGGTGACGTCGTACCCCCGGTGCCCCGCGCTCCTCGACACGCGGCGATCGTGGTTGCGACGCGCGACGGCGCACGCGTACTCTTCCGGCAACGCGTTGACGGAGACGAGTAGTCACGGGATCAGGGCAGGTAGGAGAGAGCCGCCGGCAGCTGTGAAGGCGGCCCTGCCCCCGGTGACGAAGACCCTCCCGAGTGCGGGGAGAAACGGCGTCCGCGCCCAATGCCCCGCCGGCCGGCCCCCGTCACCGGGCCCTTCGAGGCCGCCGTCGTCACGGCGGTGAAAGTGCGGTGGCACCGCGAGTTCCCTTCTCGCCCGCACTCCCAAGGGATCACCACTCACTGCCAAGAGGTTTGTGATGATCTCCTCATCCGCAACTGTCCTGTCCACCGGCAGAACCCTCGCCGCGGAGCTTCCGCGGCGAATCGGCCGGCAGGTGACCGTCCAGGGCTGGCTCCACCGCAGACGGGCCCTGAAATCCGTGGTCTTCCTCGTCCTGCGGGACCGCTCCGGCCTGGTCCAGGCCGTGGTCTCCGACCCCGAGGCCATGATCGCGGCCGGCGGCCACCCCGAGGAGACGGTCCTTCAGATCACCGGGACCGTGACCGCCAACCCCCAGGCCCCCGGCGGGGCCGAGGTGACCTCCCCGGTGGTGACCGCCCTGTCGGGACCGGCCGAGGCCCCGCCGTTCGACCTCTACCGTCCCTCGGTACCGGCCACCCTGCCGACCATCCTCGACCACGCCCCGGTCGCCCTGCGCCATCCGCTGCTGCGGGCACCCCACGTCATCTCCGCGGTCTCGGTGGCGGGTTTCCGTACGACGCTGGACGCGCTCGGCTTCACCGAGATCCACACGCCCAAGGTGGTGGCCTCGGCGACGGAGTCCGGTGCCAACGTCTTCGGGATCGACTGGTTCGGCACCCGCGCCTACCTGGCCCAGTCGCCGCAGTTCTTCAAGCAGGCCATGGTCGGCGTCTTCGAGCGCGTCTACGAGACCGGGCCGGTCTTCCGGGCCGAGCCGCACGACACCGCGCGGCACCTGGCCCAGTACACCTCGCTGGACGCCGAGCTCGGCTTCGTCACCGACCACCGGGACGTGATGGCCGTGCTGCGCGAGGTCCTCGCGGGCATGTCGGCCGCCGTCGGCCGGCACGCCGGCGAGGCGTGCGCGCTGCTGGGCGTCGAGCCGCCCGACGTCCCGGAACGGATCCCGGAGATCCACTTCACCCGGGCCCAGGAACTCCTGGCCGCCCACACCGGCGAGGACCCCCGGGGGGAGCCGGACCTCGCCCCGGCCCACGAACGCTGGCTGTCGGGGTGGGCGCTGCGCGAGCACGGCAGCGAGTTCCTGTTCGTCACCGGCTACCCGATGTCGAAACGCCCCTTCTACACCCACCCCGAGCCCGGCAGGCCGGAGTACTCCAACAGCTTCGACCTGCTCTTTCGCGGCCTGGAGCTCGTCACCGGCGGCCAGCGCCTGCACCGCCACGACGACTACCTCGCGGCCCTGGCGGCTCGCGGGGAGTCGCCGGAGCCGTACGCCGGCTATCTCGCCGCCTTCCGGCACGGGATGCCTCCGCACGGCGGCTTCGCCCTCGGCCTGGAACGGTGGACCACCCGGCTGACCGGGGCCGACAACATCCGCCGCGCCACCCTGTTCCCCCGTGACCTCCACCGGCTGACCCCGTGACACCTCCGGGTGCGGCCCGCCGGGACACCACCGGAACGGGCCGCACCCGGCCTGCGCGTATCCGTTCGTGCCCGCCCTGGCTTCCGAAGGACTCCCCAGAAGCGACCACGTAGCGCGCCGGGACGGTGATGCTGTCCAGCACGGGGCCCAGGTCACGCTCGCGGGCGATCTTGCCGACCTCGATGTTGCTGTCTGCCAGCTGGTCGGCGGTCATTCGTGGAGCCATACCGAACGGGCGCGGCAGCTGCATGGGCCACCAGATCCGCTTCCATATCCTGCGCATCCCCGGTTCCATGGACTCCTCGAACCAGTCGTAGGGCTGCGCGCCCTCCACCAAGACCGCGCCCACGGTACGGGCCGGATTCCGGCTGGCCCAGTGCGCCGCGACAAACGCTCCATAGGACCAGCCCACCACTACCGCCCGGGCCACACCCCGGGCTGCGAGGACAGCATCGACGTCTCGGATGTTCGTCTCGAACGAGTAATCCGCCGAACGCTTCGACCTACCACGCCCCCGCATGTCGTATCGGATCTTGATGAGCGACACGACTGCCTTTGCGCCGTAGCGCCGGTAGCCCGAGGCATCCCGATCCGCTTCGGGCAGGAGTCCGATCTGGTGATAGTGCCGCACCGCCCGCACCGTGACGCCGGCATACGCCGCCAATTGACTGATGGTCAGCATGCTCTCAGCTTCGCCTGGACCCGGTCGGCGCCGGTAGGAGGGGTTGGCGAACAGGTAGGCAACGACCGGCGGATGTACGAACCCGCCACACGGCGGGGCCGTACATCCGCCGTCAAGGGATCATGTCTGGCCACGTGGCTCCGGAGATTCCCGGCCGTTTTTCGCCGGAACTCACATGCGGTCTCCTGGACCTGACCGGTTGCTGGCGGGCTGCTCATGACAGCCAGCATGCAGGGTTGACGCGGCGTCAGGGTCAAGTCCACCGGCGGATTCGTGTGTCTGGCGGCGACAGCAGGCGGACACGAGCCGGCGCGGACATCGTGCCGGCCTCCGAATTGCTCGGGCACGCCTCGCCGAACTCGATCCGGATCTACACCCTGTCCACCGCTGCCGACCGGGCCCGCGCTGTCGAGCCGCCGCGTACAGACCACCGACCCGCGTCGGCGAGATCGAAAATTGGGCGGGCCGGGTCAGCTACCCAGGCACCAGGCCGATTCCGACCACGACATCGCCCGCCTCGACCCGGTCCCTGCTGCGGCAGCGGCACATCCTCACCGAGGCCGGACCGCTGGTGCGGACCGAAGGCGTCGCCGAGGGGTTTCGCCCGGCCGAGGGGGTGCCGCTGTTTGGGGGCCCGGCGACCACGTCGAAGATCCCGGCGCTGGAGCGGCCTGCGTTCGCGAAGGTCGCCGCCGCCGCGCATCCCTGCCGAAGCGTCCAGCTGAGTTACTCGCGGGTACCGCCAACGGCTGTCCACAGGTTCCTCAACCCCGGTCACCAGGGGATGACGCCGTCGTCCTCGAAGAACGAACCGGTCGGGCCGCCGTCGGGCAGCGTGGCGAGCCGGATCGCCGTGGCCGCGCCCTGCCCGGGGGTGCGGGGCCCGTGAAAACCGGTGAAGTCGGTCGCGACCAGACCGGGGCAGGCGGCGTTGATCAGGATGTTCGTACCGGCGAGCTGCCGGGCGTACTGCACGGTGACGGCGTTGAGGAACGACTTCGACGGCGAGTAGGCCGCCATGACGGGGCCGATCTCGATGTCCGGGTCCGCCTGCCGGGTCAGGGAGGCGACGGCGCTGGAGACGTTGACGACGCGGGGTGACGCCGAGCGCCGCAGCAGCGGCAGCATCGCGTTGGTCACCCGGATGACACCGATGACGTTGGTCTCCACGACCGCGCGGACCACGTCGAGGTCGAGCGTGGTCGGGTCCTGCGCCCACCCAGGACCCGTCTCTCCCGAGATCCCGGCGTTGTTGACCAGGACGTCCAGGCGCCCGGCCCGCCGCTCGACCAGTTTCGCGGCGTCGGTGACGCTCCGGTCGCCGGTCACGTCCAGCGGCACCCCGAACGCGTCCGCCCCGGCGGCGCGCAGCTTCTCGACGGCGGTCTCGCGCCGGGCCTCGTCGCGGGCTCCCACGCCCACGCGGTACCCGAGGGCGCCCAGCCCGGCCGCGATCTCGTACCCGATGCCCTTGTTCGCGCCGGTCACCAGCGCGATCCTCGTTTCGCTCATGCCGTCGATGGTCGCTCGCGGGCGAGCGGCGCATCCAACACCGATGCGGTGCCCTGTCATACCCGGCAGGTATCACCGCGTACGCTGTGGCCGTGGACACCCTGGAGACCCGCGAGTTGAGATACTTCACGGCCGTCGCCGAGGAGCTGCACTTCGGCCGCGCCGCCGAACGCCTCGGCATGGCCCAGCCGCCGCTGTCGCGGGCGATCCAGCAGCTCGAACGGCGCCTCGGCGTCCGCCTGCTGGAACGCAACCGCCGAGGCGTCTCCCTGACCGGCGCCGGAGAGGTGCTGCTGCACGAGGGCCGCGCGGCCCTCGACGCGGCCACCGCCGCCGCTCGCCGCACCCGTCGCGCCGGTGGCGCCGACGGTCCCGGTGGGCGGGGTGGGCCGGGTGGCCCCCGCCCTCGCCTGGTGCTGGCGGTGAAGGCCGCCGGCTCCCACGAGCTGCTGCGGAAGCTTCTCGACGCCCACGCGGCCGAGCCCGGCGCCGCCGAGATCGAGGTGCTGCCGTGCGGCATCTGCGAGCAGGAGGAGTTGCTGCGCGACGGCCGCGCCGACGTGGCGCTCATGCACGCGCCGTTCAACTCCCTGGCCGGGTTCGACAGCGAGGAACTGATGACCGAGGGGCAGGTCGCCGTCCTGCCCGCCGGGCACCCCGTCGCCGCGCGCGAGACGTTGTCCCTGGCCGAGGTCGGCGACATCCCCGGTCTTCCGCTCGCCCGCTGGCCCCGCCACGGCACCTACCCGCCCGGCCCGGGTCCCGAGATCCAGAACCTGACACAGCTGGCCCAGCTGATCGCCCTCGGACGCACCGTGGGCGTCGTGCCCGACTCCGCCCGCGCCTGGCTGTGGGCCGAGCACGCCGCCGTCCCCCTGACCGACGCGCCCCCCGTCGTCACCCACATCGCCTGGCCCGCGCACAGCCGTTCCCTCGCCCTCGCCGGGCTGATCCGCACGGCCGCCCGGCTGTGACCCTCTCCCGCGGGCCTCACCGCGCCCGGCGGGAGCGGGCCGGGGGGTCGTGGCGGGCGAGGGCGGCGGTGAGGTCGTCGAGGTGCCGGGAGACCGGCCCCAGGGTGAGCAGGCCGCTGCCGGCCCCGGCCAGCTCCGCCGCCGCGGGGGCGAGCTCGCCGTACGCGCGTTCCATCGTCGTCCTGTCGCCGACGGCGATCGCGGCCCGCGCCAGGAGGCACCACAGGGCCTCGGACATCAGGTCGCGGGGCGGGTCGGGGGCGTCGCGCAGCGCGTCGGCCGCCTCGGCGGGACGATCCCGGGCCAGCAGCACCAGGGGACGGGCCCACGGTTCGTAGGGACCCCAGTCGGCGTGCTCGCCCGAGCCTTCGCCGGAGGGGGCGGGCAGCCCGTGCCGCAGGCGCAGGCACAGCAGCGCGAGCGGCAGCAGGCCGTGCTCCAGGCCGGGCATGCCGGAGCCGTCCAGCCGCGCGGCGGCGTCCCGGTAGGCCGCCTCGACCTCGGCCGCGGGCGCCCGCCCGGCCTCGGCGAGCCGCAGGGCCCGGTACCAGCGGGTGAACACGCCCGCCAGCGGCCGCTCGTAACGCTCGGCGAGCCGGTCCGCCTCCGCCGCGTGCCGGTCGGCCCCGGCGAAGTCGGCGAGCGCGCCCCGGGCCTGGACGCGGATGAGATGCCCGAGGATCTGGAAGGCCACCAGGCCGTGCCGGGTGGACAGGGCGACCAGCTCGGCGCCGACCTCGTCCCGGCGCGGGGCCAGGCCCGCGCGGTGGAAGGTCTGCATGAACACCCCGTTGAGGGCGAACGCCAGCAGCGCGGGATCGTCCAGGCGGCGGGCGATCTCCTCGGCCTCGCGGGCGGCCCGGGGCCCGCGCGCCGAGCGGGTGCCGCGTGACTCCACGGCGATCGTGGCCAGCAGGCCGGCCCGCGCCGCCTCGTGCTCTCCCGGCGGGAGACCGGCCAGGGTGCGTTCGGCCGCCGCCACGACACGCGCCGCCTGTCCGGGGTCGTCGGAACGGGTCCAGATCGCCGGGACGTCGTAGGCGCCGATCACCCGGGCGGTCAGCTCCACGTCGCCCAGCTCCTCGGCGGCGTCGACGGCCGCCAGGCGGTGCCGGCGGGCCGCCTCCAGCCCGGCGCCCCCGGTCACCGCGAGGCTGCGCAGCAGGCCCACCGTCGACTCCAGCCGGGCCCGGGGGCCGGAGGTCACGGTGCGGTCGTAGACGGCGGCGGTCTGCGCCCACACCCGGGCCGCCGCCCCGCCGGGGCCGGGCGCGAGGTCGAGGTGGCCGGCGTGGTGGAGGATGTCGGTCTCCAGGCGGCGAAGGGGCGGGCCCGGATCCACCCCCAGCTGCCGGACCAGCGTCGTCCGTGCCCTGCGCAGCACGGCGAGCGCGTCGCCCTGGCGGCCGGTGCGGTACAGCGCGAGCGCCAGCAGCCGCCAGGCGTCCTCGCGCCAGGGGTGCTCGCTCACGTGCGCGTCCAGGTCCGGCACCGCCTCGGCGGCCAGGCCGAGGGCGAGCCGCAGCTCGGCCCGGCGCTCGACGGCCTGCAGCCGCAGCTCGGCCAGGCGGGCGCGCTCCGTACGGGCCCAGTCCTGGCCGGCGAACTCGGCGTAGGCGGGCCCGCGCCACCACCCCAGCGCCTCGGCCAGCCCGGCGAGCCCGTCCTGGGGCGGCAGCGTCGCGGCGGCCGACACCGCCCGTTCGAAGCGCCAGGCGTCCACCGCGTCCGGCTCCGCGCGCAGCGCGTACCCCGGCCCCTCGGTGACCAGCAGCCGGGCCGGGGTCCTGGGCGGGCGTCCGGGCTCCAGCGCGCGGCGCAGCGCGGCCACGAAGGTGCGTACCGCGCCCACCGCGCCGGGGGGCGGGTCGTCCCACAGGTCCTCGACCAGGCCGGTGATCGGGACGACGCGGCGCCTGGCGACGATCAGCCGGGCCAGCACCTCGCGGTGCCTCGGCCCCCTGAGGGCGATCGCGCCCCCGGCGGCGTCCCGGGCGGCGTCCCAGGCCGTCACCGGCCCCAGCACCCCGAACACGACCCGCACCCTCGGCCCGTCCCTTCCCTGGGCATCCCCCCTGGCCACGGTAGCGCGCTGACCGGACGCTCATTCGCGACCGGCAGGCTGAAGGCGTCCGACCACCTGTCACCTACGGAAGAGAGCACGGCCATGGCGCCTGTCATCCCCGGATTCGACTATCGGCGCGTCCCCGTCGCCGACGGCGTGTCCCTGAACGCGGCCGTCGCGGGGACGGGCAGCCCGATCGTGCTGCTGCACGGTTTCCCCCAGACCCACCTGATGTGGCGGCACGTCGCCGCCGACCTCGCGGCCGACCACACCGTGATCTGCCCCGACCTGCGCGGCTACGGAGCCAGCGACAAACCGGCCGAGACCGGCGGCGGCACCTACGCCAAGCGCACCATGGCCGCCGACATCGTCGCCCTGGCCGGCGCGCTGGGGCATGAGCGCTTCGCGCTGGCCGGGCACGACCGGGGCGCCCTGGTCGCCATCCGCGCCGGCCTGGACCACCCGGAGGTGATCACCCACCTGGCCGGCCTCGACGTGCTGCCCACGCTGGACATGTGGGAGGTGATGCACGGCGTCACCGCCGCCGTCGGCTTCCACCTGTACCTGATGGCCCAGCCTCCCGGCCTGCCCGAGCAGATGATCGCCGCCAGTTCCGACGCCTTCTTCGGGTATTTCCTGGACGTCTGGACCAAGGACCCGCGGGCGATTCCCGCCGATGTCCGCGCCGCCTACCTGGACGCCTCACGCGCGGCGGTGCCCTCGATCGTGGCCGACTACCGGGCCTCCGCCGGGGTCGACGTCGCCCACGACCGGGCCGACCGGGAGGCGGGCAACCGGCTGCGGATGCCGGTGACCGTGCTCCAGCAGGACTGGGGCGCCGCCCTCGGCTTCGACGCGGCGGCGCTGTGGGGCGCCTGGGCGTCCGACCTGCGGCACATCCCCGTCACCTTCGGTCACTTCATGGCGGAGGAGGCCCCCGCCGAGGTCGCCGGGGCCCTGCGGGACCTGCTCTCGCGCCGGACGACCGGAGCGCGATGACACCCCGCCCGGCGTGACTCGCCTCCCGCCTCCCGCCCCTCGCCTCCCGCCCCTCGCCTCCCGCCTCCCGGCGAGACCGGCGAGACCGGAGGGAGCGGAGGGAGCGGAGGGAGCGGTGAGGCGACCGGTGCGGGTCGCCTCACCCGCGGGCGCCGGTCGGCGGGGCCGCGCCGGAGCCGGCCGAGGGCGGGTGTGTCCCGAGCCGCGTCGCCGAACGCGCCGAGCTGTGCGATCGGCTCCGGACGCTCTGGGAACCATCGGGCGTTCTCAACGGCCGGAAGCCGTCTCACGCGGTCATTCCCGCCTTCGACCGGACGATCACCGCTGACCCCTCCGTTCGAGGGAATCGGCCGGAGGTCAGGCTTTCTCGATCGAGTGGAGAACGTCCAGATAATGCCGGTTGTACATGATGCCGAGGATGTTCCCGAAGGGGTCGACCACGGAGGCGCCGACGAATCCCTGGCCGAACTCGCGGGGCGGCTCGTGCTCCTCGGCCCCCAGGGACAGCAGCCGGTCGAGGGACTCCTGCACGTCGTCGACGTGCCAGTACGTGACGACGCCGGCCGGGCCGGTCTCCACGTCGTCGGCGAGCTGCTGGGCGTAACCGCTGTCGAGCAGGCCCAGCTCGTGCTGGTAGTCGCCGAACCGGAACTCGACATACCCGGGCTTGTCGAAGTACGGCTCGACACCCAGCACCTCGGTGTACCACTTCTTGGCCGCGTCCAGGTCGGCGGCGTGAAATCTGACGGTGGTGAGTCCTCGTAACATCGATTCTCCCTTCATCGCCGCGAATACTTGCCGAAGAAGGTAAACGAAAACATCAAGGGGCTTACGGATTTCGTTTTCCGGAAATCCAGTGAAGATCTTGCCGGAGCAGAGCTAACCCTTTTACCAGGAATGATATGAATACCCCCTGTCGGGTAGGCCCCGTCCATGGACGGGGAACAGCGGGATGACCAAGGTGACCAGGATGGCACCGCCTGGCGCGGTGAGGTCGAAAGAGGGTTCGCCGCCGAGGTGGAGTCGGGGCGGCTGGACCTGCCGCTGCCCGGTTCGGGACAGACCAGGCGGCGATGGGAGGCGTTGAGCGCGCTGGCCCGGCGGGATCTGTCGCTGGCGCGGCTGTGCGAGGGGCACACCGACGCCGTCGCGATCCTCGCCGAGCTCGCCGGTCCCGCGCCGGCGGACGGCGACCGGTGGGGCGTGTGGGCGGCGCGGCCTCCCGGCCCGTCCCTCTCGGCGCGTCCCGAGGGGGGAGGGTGGCTGCTGAGCGGGACCAAGCAGTACTGCTCGGGGGCGCGGGTGTGCACCCACGCCCTGGTGACCGCGGACGCGCCGGACGGCCCCCGGCTGTTCGCCGTGCCGGCCCGCGACCTGCGCCCGGTGGCCGGCAGCTGGCCGGCGACGGGGATGGCGGCCAGTGACACCCTGGACGTCCGCTTCGACGAGGTCCCCGGCGAACCGGTGGGACCGGTGGACGGCTACGTGAGGAGGCCCGGCTTCCACCACGGCGGCGCGGGGGTGGCCGCGTGCTGGTACGGAGGGGCCAGGGGCGTGGCCGAGACGTTGCTGGCCGCCGCGGCCGAGCGGGACGTCGGCCCGCACGCCCTGGCCCACCTGGGCGCGGTCGACGTGGCGCTGCGGACCGCCAGGGCCGCCCTGGAGGAGGCGGCAGACGAGATCGACGCCGACCCGTACGACCTCAAGAACGCGGCGGGGACGCGGTCCCTGCGTCTCAAGGCGCTGGTGGAGTCCGTGGCCACCGACGTCATGGGCCGGGTGGGCAGGGCGCTGGGCGCCGGGCCGCTCGGCCACGACGCCGCGCACGGGCGCAGGGTCGCCGACCTCACGGTCTACCTGCGCCAGCATCACGCCGAACGCGACCTCGCCGCGCTGGGGGCCATCGTCGCCGAGCAGGGAGCCGGCTGGTGAGCACCGAACGGACCGACACCGAACAGGCCGATACCGAACGAATCGGGACCGAACGAACCGGCAGGGCGGGAGGCGTCGGCTGGGAGGACCGGGACCGCTGGGACGGCCGGGACGGTACCGACCTCAACCCCATCGACGCCCCGGGAACCTCCGAGGCCGAGTGGCGTGCCTGGCCGGGGCTCGGCGCCCTCCCGGAGCTCGCGTACGGCGGCTGGCGCAGCGCGGTGGTGATCGCCGCCCACCCCGACGACGAGGTGCTGGGGCTCGGCGGGCTGCTGTCGTTGCTGGCGGCCTCGGGCGTACGGCTGCGCCTGGTCGCCGTCACCGACGGCGAGGCCTCCCACCCGGGAGTCGCCGACGTGGCGGGGCTGGTGGCGCGAAGGGTGGAGGAGACCGCGTCCGCGCTGGAGGCCCTGGGGGCCGGCGGCGTCGAGATCGTGCGGCTCGGCCTGCCCGACACCGGGCTGGCGGAGCGCGAGGGTGAGCTCGCCGGGGCGCTGGGACGGGCGGCTTCGGGGTTCGAGGTGTGCCTGGCCCCGTGGGAGGCGGACGTGCACTCCGACCACGAGGCGGCGGGCAGGGCCGCGGCCTCGGCGGGGCTGCGGCCCCACTTCTATCCGATCTGGGCCTGGCACTGGGCCAGGCCAGGCGACGCGCGGCTGCCCTGGGACCGGGCGCTGCGGGTCCCGCTGCCCCCGGCGGTCCTGGCCCGCAAGCGGGCGGCCATCGGCTGTTTCGCCAGCCAGCTGGAGCCTCGCGGCGCCGGTCTGGAGGCGGTGCTCCCGCCCGGCGTCGTCGCCCACTTCACCCGCGACGACGAGGTGCTCTTCCATTGACACCCCTCCCCGGGACCCAGGAAGAGGGGCCCGGGGCATCCACGCTGGAGGTATCAGATGACGACTCATCCGGCGACACTCGGACCGGAGTACTTCGAGGACATGTACGCGGCCTCCCCCGACCCGTGGGGATTCACCTCCCGCTGGTACGAGGAGCGCAAGTACGCCATCAGTGCCGCGCTGCTGCCCGCGCGCCGCTACCGTCACGCCTTCGAGGCGGGCTGTTCCATAGGCGTGTTCACCGCTCTGCTCGCCCCGCGCTGCGACCGGCTGCTGGCCTGCGACCTGTCCTCCGTCGCGGTCGCGGCGGCCGCGGAACGCACCGCGGGCCACCCGGGGACGCGGGTGCAGCGGCGCGTCCTGCCCGGCGAGTGGCCCGAGCGGGAGGGAGGGTTCGACCTCGTCGTGCTGTCGGAGGTGCTCTACTACTTCGGCGGGGCGGACCTGGAGCGAGTGCTGGACCTGGCGGTCGCCTCGCTGACCCCCGGGGGCACCCTGCTCGCGGTGCACTGGAGGCATCCCGTCGCGGAGTACCCGCGCGGCGGCGAGGAGGTGCACCGGGCCCTGGCCGGGCGTGAGGAGCTGACCCGCCTCGTCGATCACCGTGAGCCGGACTTCATCGCCGAGGTCTACCTGCGCGGCCGCGGGGCTCCCTCGGTGGCCGAGTCCGAGGGAATCGTGTGATCCAGGCCGTCGGAGTCGTGGTGCCCGCCCGCGACGAGGAGGATCTGCTGCCCGCCTGCCTGGCCTCGCTGGACCTGGCCGGGCGCGTGGTCCCCGATGTCGCGGTCCACCTGATCGTCGTCGCCGACACCTGCGGCGACCGTACGGCGTCCATCGCCGCGCGGGCCGGGGCGACCGTCGTGGAGGGCACCATGACCAACGTCGGGCAGGCGCGGCTGGCGGGCGCGCAGGTGCTCCTGCGGCGGACCCGGGGGCTGGATCCGGCCACCGTCTGGGTCGCCACCACCGACGCCGACACCCTGGTGCCGCCCTGCTGGCTCAGCCGCCAGCTCAGGCACGCCGCCCAGGGGTGGGAGGCCGTCGTCGGCACGGTGACGGTCACCGACTGGTCCGGCTACCCGTCGTGGTGCCAGACCGCCTACGCCGAGGGGTACGCGGACGGGATGGAGACGGGCGAAACCGAGGCGGCCGGGGTGAAGGCGAACGACGAGGAGGCGACCGGCACGGAGACGAGTGGCACGGAGACGAGCGGAAACACGGCGGGCACGGAGACGGGCGGAAACACGACCGGCACGGAGACGGGCGGCGCGCGATGGCACTCGCACGTGCACGGCGCCAACCTGGGCCTCACCGCCGCGGCCTACCTGGCGGTCGGCGGGTTCAGCGCGCTGCCGACCGGTGAGGACGACGCCCTGGTCCGGGCCCTGGAGTCGGCCGGCAGGCGGGTCCTGCGCACCACCGGGGTGAGCGTGGTGACCTCGGCGCGCCGCGACCCCCGGGCACCGGACGGCTTCGGCCACTTCCTCGCCCGGCTCGAACGCGACACCGCCTCCGTCGCGCGCCGGACGTCCGGGCGGCTGTCCTGAGCCGCCGTACCCGTCTGCGGTGATTCACGCGGATCGTCCGGCTCTGGTTCCTCGCCACCACCTGCGGGGTACCTGCCCGGAGATCGGCGGCGCGGCGTGTAGAGGTCCCGGCCCTGGGAAGTGCCGCTCTTGCGCGCCCGCGACCGGGGCGAGGCGTGCCCTCGGGGGCGACCGGCGCGTGCCGGAGGGTGGCGGCTGCCCCCGGGTCCGCGCCGGTCCACGGAGAGCACGAAGAGGGGAGCGGGAGAGCGTGAACGGTTCGTACGTGGTGACGGGTGGCGGCCGGGGCATCGGCAGGGCGGTGGTCGAGCGGCTGCTCGGCGACGGTGGCGCCGTCGTGGCCGTCGAGCTCGATCCGGCGGCCCTGGACTGGACGGCCGGCCACCCGGCGGGGCCGCGCCTGGCCGCGGTGGTGGGGGACGCCGCCGATGAGGCCGTCGCCGGGCGCGCCGCCGACGTCGCCCAGGAGCTCGCCCCGCTCGCCGGGTGGGTCAACAACGCCGCCGTCTTCAGGGACGCCTCGATCCACTCCGCCACCGCACGGGAGGTGCTCGACCTGATCGCGCTGAATCTCGACGGGGCCGTCGTGGGGTGCGCCACCGCCGTCCGCCGCTTCCTCGCCGCCGCGACGCCGGGGGCGATCGTCAACGTCTCCTCGCACCAGGCCAGGCAGGCGGTGGTTGGCTGCCTGCCGTACGTGACGGCCAAGGCGGCCGTGGAGGGGATGACCCGGGCGCTCGCGGTCGAGTACGGGTCGCGGGGGATCCGGGTCAACGCCGTGGCGCCGGGCTCGGTCGGCACCGAGCGCTACGCGGAGTTCCTCGGCTCGCGCGGGCCGGACGAGGCCGCCCAGGTGGAGAAGGAGATGGCCCTGCTGCATCCGATCGGCAGGGTGGCGCGTCCCGAGGAGGTCGCGTCCGCGATCGTCCACCTGCTCTCCGAGGACGCGGCCTTCATCACCGGCGCGACCGTGCCCGTCGACGGCGGCCGGACGGTGCTGGCCCGCGATCCCGAGGGGTGACCGGGGCGGGAGGTCACAGCAGCAGGCGGATCGCGGCGAGCAGGGTGAGGGTCAGCGTGATCCGTTCGAAGAGCGTGCGGTCGATGCGGCCGATGACGGCGCGCCCGGTCGCGGCCCCGGCGAGGACCGCCGGGGCGCCCAGCGCGGCGAAGACGAGGGAGGAGGGGGTGATGAGGCCCAGCGCGACGCTGAACGGCACCTTGAAGGCGTTGATCGTCAGGAAGAACCAGGCGCTGGTGCCCAGGAAGCCCAGCATCGGCAGGCCGGCCGCCAGGAGATAGACGGCCATGATGGGGCCGGCCGCGTTCGCCGTCATGGTGGCGAAGCCGGCGAAGGCGCCCGCGAGGGCGGCCACCGGGCGGCGGTGGGCGAGCGAGTCCTCCGGCGCCCGGCGCCGGTTCCACAGGTGTACGGCGATGATCACCAGCAGGATCGCCCCGATGAGCCGTCTCATCTGCGCGTCGTCGACCCAGCGCACCACCACGGCCCCGGCGACCACGCCCAGGGCGACCCACGGGAACAGCCTGACCAGCCTCGGCCAGTCGGCGTGACGCCGGTAGGAGGCCACGGCGACCAGGTCGCCGACGAGCAGGAGCGGCAGCAGCGTGCCGGTGGACTCCTTGGTCGGCAGCACGAGCGCGAACAGGGCGACCGCCACCGTCCCGGTGCCGGAGACGCCGGTCTTGGAGAAGCCCACCAGGAACAGGGCGGCCAGCAGGATGACCCACTGGACGGCGTCGAGGGAGGGCATCAGCCTCCCCGTTGGGAGGAAGGGGGAGAAAAGGTCACAGGTGACCGTACATGATGCGTCAGCCGGCGAATCCCCTGGCCGGGCGGACCGGATCCCGCTCCGGTGGCCTCACCGTCCCGGGGCCGGTACCGAGGGCCGTGCCGGCGCGGGGCGCCCGGTCTCGCCCGCGACGACCTCCCCCGCGACGGCCTCGCCCGGTGTCGAGGCGGCCGTGTGGCACGCGCCTCGGCCGTCGGCGCGCACGGCGATCCGGCCCGCCTCGACGCGGACGGCGACCTCGGTCGCGTCGCTGACGGCCGGGACGCCGGCCGCCGCGGCCAGGGCGCCCGAGCCGTCGAGCACCACCTGAAGGCGCGGCCACGCCGAGGGCGGGAAGGCCTGGCGCAGGCAGCCGCAGAAGTCGGCGAGGGCCAGCCGGGCGAGCGGTGCCAGCTCGTCGGGGTCGCCGGTGACCAGGACGGCGGTGATCGCGGCACCCGGCGGTGCGGCCCGTACCGCCTCCTCGACGGCCTCCAGGCGGTGCAGCCCGAGGATCGCCACCACGCCGTCGCCACCGTCGCCACCGTCGCCGGTGAGCCGCGCGGGCTCGGCGCGCACCGCGTCCGTAACCCGCGGCGGGGACCACGCCTCGTCGGCGGGCCTGGCCCGCGGGATCCACGGCGTGGCGGGCCACCTGTCGTCGAGGTCGAGGCCGGCGAGGCGCTCGCAGGCGCCGACGATGGTGAAGGGATCGGTGAAGCCGGGGGCGGCGGCGGCCAGCTGGCTCGCGCCGTGCAGGGTGGTGAGCGCGGCCTCGGCCACGCGGACCAGGCGGCCGCCGGGGACGGCGGGCGGGCGCAGGCGCTCCAGGGCGAGCCCGAGCAGGAGCGCGTTCAGCTTCGTCAGCTGCGCGAACGGCAGCCGGGTCCGCTCGTCGGCGAGGATCTCCGGCATCAGGTCCGCGCCGATCCTGGCCAGGCCGTACCGCCCGTCGGTGGTCAGGGGGAGCCGTGCCAGCCAGGCGCGGGCGAACGCGCCGAGCGCCTCGCGGGGGGTGAGGCTCGGCCCCGGGTTCGGTCCCGGGTTCGGCCCCGGGTTCGGCCCTGGATTCGGTCCCGGGGTCGAGTCCGGGTTCGGTGGCTCGGGGGCGCGCTCGGCGAGGTCGGCCAGGACCGTGAAGTACAGGGCCCGCTTGCCGGGGAAGTTGGAGTAGACCGCGCCGCGGGTGAGCTCGGCGCGCTCGGCGATGGCGTCGATCTTCGCGTCGCGGAAACCGCGCTCGGCGAACTCCTCCACGGCCGCGGCCAGCACCCTGGCGCGGTTGCGCTCCTGCAGTTGCGCCCTGCTGAGCCGGGTCATCGTCCTCCTCGTCATCGCGTTGCCGTCGATCCCGATCCAAGATACCGTGACCACTCAGATGACGGGATCATCTGTTTACATCATCTGAGATTCAGGAGGATCCATGACCGTTGCCGGCCAGGACGTGAGCGGCGCCCCCGAGGTTCCCGAGATCCACCTCACCGACACCGAGGTGCTGCGCGACCCCTTCGCCGCGTACGGGCGCGCCAGGGAGATCTCGCCGCTGGCGCGGCTGGTGGCCCCGGGCTTCGGCCCGATGCTGGCCCTCACCCGGTACGAGGACGTCAGGGCGATGCTGAGCGATCCGCGATTCGAGATCAACGCCGCCAGCTTCATGCGGCCCGACGTGCCCGAGGACTGCCTGCCCTACATGCGGACCATGAGCGAGATGGACGGCCCCGAGCACCTGCGGCTGCGCAGGCTGGTGTCGCCGGCCTTCAGCGCGCGCCGCGCCGCCGAGTTCCGGCCGCGGATCGAGCCCATCGTCGACGCCCTGCTCGACACCCTGCCCGGTCACGCCGAGGACGGCGTGGTGGACCTGCTGGGGCACTTCGCCCGGCCGCTGCCGATGGACGTCATCTGCGAGCTGGTCGGCATTCCCGGCGCCGACCGCCCGCGCTGGCGCGAGTACGGCGCCACCGTCGTGGGCGGCGGCGGGCAGCGGTTCGCCGAGGCCATCCCGGGCATCATGGAGGGCGCCAAGGCGGCGGTCGCGCGCCGGCGCGCCGAACCCGGCGACGACCTGCTGTCGGACCTCATCCGCGCCCAGGCCGACGACGGCGACCGGCTCAGTGACACCGAGCTGGTCACCATGGTCTGGCACCTGGTCATGGCGGGGCAGACGCCCACGAACCTCATCGCCAACGCCGTGGAGGTCCTGCTCACCCACCCCGGCCACCTCGCCGCGCTGCGCGGGGACGCCGGGCTCATGCCGCGCGCCGTCGAGGAGCTGACGCGCTGGTGCGGCCCGACGCTGCTGTCGATCCCCCGCTACGCGCGCGAGGACGTCGAGCTGCACGGCACGCCGGTGCGCAAGGGCGAGCCCGTCACCGCCGCGATCGCCGCCGCCAACCGCGACCCGCGCGCGTTCGCCGACCCCGACCTGCTCGACCTGGGCCGGGCCACCGCGACGGCGGGACACCTCGGATTCGCCCACGGGCCGCATTTCTGCCTGGGGGCCTCGCTGGCCCGCGTGCAGACCGAGGTCGCGCTCACGGCGCTGCTGCGCCACTTTCCCGGGCTGGCCCTCGCCCCGGAGAACGCGGGACGCGCGCCCGACCCGGGCACCTGGCGCCTGGCCTCACTGCTCGTGACCCTCTGACCCCTCTTCCCACCCCGTACGACCGTCGAGGAGACGCTTTCCCATGGCACGCACCGGTGAACGCGGCGACCCGCTGAGATGCACGTTCTGCGGGAAGAGCCAGCGGCAGGTCATGAGGCTCATCGCCGGTCCCGGCGGCGTCCACATCTGCGACGAGTGCGTCGGGCTGTGCAACGAGCTCATCGAGGAGGAGTTCGGGGAGACCTCCGCCTCCTCGGGGAGCGGGCCCGGAACTCCGCCGAAGCCCCGGGAGATCCACGAGTTCCTCGGACGGTACGTCGTCGGGCAGGAGAGCGCCAAGAGGTCCCTCGCGGTGGCGGTCTACAACCACTACAAGCGCGTGCGCTCCGGCGCGCGGCCCGCCTCGGGCGGGGAGCAGGTCGAGCTGGGCAAGTCCAACATCCTGCTGCTCGGCCCGACCGGCAGCGGCAAGACCCATCTCGTCCAGACCCTCGCCCGGATGCTCGACGTCCCGTTCGCGATCGCCGACGCCACCGCCCTGACGGAGGCGGGATACGTGGGCGAGGACGTCGAGAACATCCTGCTCAAGCTCATCCAGGCCGCCGACCACGACGTCAGGAGGGCCGAGACCGGCATCGTCTACATCGACGAGATCGACAAGATCGCCCGCAGGGGCGAGAACCCGTCGATCACCCGCGACGTCTCCGGCGAGGGCGTGCAGCAGGCCCTGCTGAAGATCCTGGAGGGCACGACCGCGAGCGTGCCGCCTCAAGGTGGCCGCAAGCACCCTCAGCAGGAGTTCATCCAGATCGACACCACCGACGTGCTGTTCATCGCCGGTGGCGCGTTCTCCGGCCTGGAGCAGATCATCGAGTCCCGGACCGGCCAGGGGAGCGCCGGGTTCGGCGCCCCGATCCGCACCGGGCGGGAGCGGGACGTCCTGGCCGGGGTCATGCCCGAGGACCTGCTGAGGTTCGGGCTCATCCCCGAGCTGGTCGGCCGGCTTCCGGTGGTGGCGACCTTCCAGCCGCTGGACCACGCGGCGCTGACGCGGATCCTCACCGAGCCGCGCAACGCCCTGATCAAGCAGTACCGCAGGCTCTTCGAGATGGACGGCGTCGAGCTGGAGTTCACCGAGGGGGCCGTCGGCGCGATCGCCGACCAGGCGCTGCTGCGGCGCACCGGCGCCCGCGCGACCCGCGCGATCCTGGAGGAGATCCTGCTCAACGTGATGTACGAGGTGCCGGGCCGCGAGGACGTGGCCCGCGTCGTGATCGACCACGACACCGTGCTCGGCACCGTCAACCCGACACTGGTGCCGCGCGGCCACCCCGGTCACGGACCCGAACGCCGCGACCGGTCCGCCTGAGCGCCCCGGCCCCCGCGGTCGATCGGCCGGTGGCGACAGCGAGGCGGCACCGTGGCGGCACTGTGGCGGCACTGTGGCGGCACTGTGGCGGCACTGTGGCGGCACCGTGGCCGGTGCGCTGCACGAAGTAGTACCTGTCGCGCACCGCCGTGCCGTCGGGTCCCACCAGGGGCGCCGGGCAGGGGCCCTCTCCCTTCGAGGTCACGCAGGTGCTGCGGGCACCTCCGGCGATCAGCAGTCCGAGCGACACGGTGACCAGCGCGGAAGCCGCCATGGCGAGCAGCAGGCGCCGCGCGGAGCGGAACCCGGCCCACTCCGCGCGCAGCGACGGGAAAAGCCGTGCCACCCGGCCCGCCGGCCGGATCGGTGCGGCGTGAACGAACTCATGCCGACGGTCGTACGCGGCCCCCGGTTCCGGCCGGGTCGCATCGGCCGCGACCCGGCCGGAACCGGGCCCGTGATCGGCCTGTCCCGGCTCCTCACGGGATCCGCCGTCGCCCTGGTCCTGCTGATCCCCGTCGCCCTGGCCCTGGGCTGGTTCGTCGCCGGCCGGTTCCTGCGCCCGCTGCGCGCCATCGTCGCCACCGCCCAGATCATCTCCGCCGGAGACCTGCACCGGCGCCTCGATCTCGGTGAGCCCACGGACGAGCTGACCGAGCTCGGCCACACCCTCGACGGCCTGTTCTCCCGCCTGCAGGCCTCCTTCGAGGCTCAGCGTCACTTCGTCGCCAACGCCTCCCACGAGCTGCGCACCCCTCTCGCGGGCCTGCGCACCCTCCTTGAGGTCACCCTCGCCGACCCCGGCGCCGACACCGAAACGCTGCGCTCGGCCTGCCGGGAGGCCCTCGCCCTGGGCGGGCACCAGGAGCGGCTGGTGTCCGCGCTGCTCGCCCTGGCCACCGGCGAGCGCGGCGTCACCCGCTGGGCCCCCTCGACCTCGCCCACATCGCCGGAGGAGTGCTATCGCCGGAGGAGTGCTCGCCTCCCGCCGCGAGCGGGCGACGGAGACGGGCGTCGCCCTCGCCGGGCACCTGGCCGCGGTGACGGCCGGGGACCCGGGACCGATCGAGAGCCTGGTCGTCAACCTCGTCGACAACGCCGTCCGCCTTCCCGGCGGTCTCGCTCAGGAACCGGCCCGCTCAGGAACCGGGCCTCCCGTCCGCCAGGCGGGCCGCCCTGGCGTGCAGGTAGCGCTGCTGGGCGAGGCCGGTGGCGCGCCGGGCCGCCTCCCGGTAGCCCTCACGCGCCGCCGCGTGGTCACCGGCCATCTCCAGCAGGTGCGCGCGGACCGCGTGCAGCCGGTGGTCCCCGGCGATCCGCCCGTCGGCCGTGAGCGGTCCGAGCAGGCCGAGCCCGGCGCGCGGGCCACGGGCCATGGCCACCGCCACCACGTGGTTCAGCGCCACCATCGGGTTGTCGGAGATCCGCATCAGCAGCTCGTACAACGCGGTGATCTGCGGCCAGTCGGTCTCCTCGGCGCTCGGCGCCTCGTCGTGGAGCGCGGCGATCGCCGCCTGGAGCCGGTACGGCCCGGCCGTCCCCCCGGGGAGCGCGCCGGTGATGAGCGCCACGCCCTCGGCGACGGCGGCCGCGTCCCACCGGCCGCGGTCCTGTTCGGCCATCGGGATCAGCGAGCCGTCCGGCCCGGTGCGTGCCGGACGGCGCGCGTCGGTGAGCACCATGAGCGCGAGCAGTCCGGTCACCTCGCCGTCGTCGGGCAGCAGCCGGTGGACGAGGCGGGTCAGCCGGATCGCCTCCGCCGACAGCTCGACGCGCTGCAGGTGCGGCCCCGAGGTGCTGGCGTAGCCCTCGTTGAAGATCAGGTAGAGGACGTGCAGGACCACGCGGAGCCGTTCGGCGCGCTCGGCGCCCGAGGGCATGCCGAACGGGACGCCGCTGTCCTTGACGCCGGCCTTGGCCCGGGTGATGCGCCGGGTCATGGTCGCCTCCGGCACCAGGAACGCCCGCGCGATCTCCGCGGTGGTCAGGCCGCCGACCGCCCGCAGGGTGAGGGCGATCTGCGAGGCCGCCGACAGCGAGGGGTGACAGCACATGAACAGCAGGATGAGCGTGTCGTCGGACTCGGAGGCGGGCCGGTCGGCGGCGGGCGCGTGCCATTGGCCGGGCGGCGTCCGGCGGGCGACGGTGTCCTCGCGGCGCCTGCGTGCCTGCTCGGCGCGCAGCAGGTCGGTCAGCCTGCGCGAGGCGACCGTGATCAGCCAGCCCAGCGGGTTGTCCGGGAGGCCGTCCTTGGGCCACCGCGTGGCGGCGGCGAGGAGCGCCTCCTGTGTCGCGTCGTCGGCGGCGTCGAAACGCCCGTAGCGCCGCACCACCGCGCCGAGGACCCGCGGCGCCAGCCGGCGCAGCAGGTCCTCGAACTCGGCGCCGGTCACAGGGCCGGTCACAGGGCCGGTCACAGGGCCGGTCACAGGGCCGGGATCGGGGATGATCAGATCGCCATCTCGCCCTGGAACTCCTCGACCGGCCGTACGTCGGCGTAGGAGTTCGCGGCGATGTCGCCGGGGGCGGGGCACTCGCCCAGCCGGGCGGCGATCTCGGTCGCCCGGTCGAAGCTCTCGCACTCCACGATCCAGTAGCCGGCCAGGACCTCCTGGGTCTCGGCGTACGGGCCGTCGGTCACGACCGGGACGCCGTCCTTCGACCCCACCCTGCGGGTGTGGACCGGGGCGGCCAGCCCCCGCGTCTCGACGAACTCGCCGGACTCCTCCAGGTCCCTGGAGAACGCCTCCATGAACGCGTGCATCGGCGCGAAGTCCTCGGGGGACAGGGCCGGCCGGTCGCCGTCCCTGCCCGCCATGGCGTCGTAGTCCCGCTGCGAGCCGTACATCAGGATCATGTATTTCATGGTCTCTTCCTCT
This sequence comes from Streptosporangium heterodermiicola, assembly GCF_051390675.1. Taxonomy (NCBI): domain Bacteria; kingdom Bacillati; phylum Actinomycetota; class Actinomycetes; order Streptosporangiales; family Streptosporangiaceae; genus Streptosporangium; species Streptosporangium heterodermiicola. The sequence goes on along the minus strand of NZ_JBPJSR010000017.1, from coordinate 78,478 downwards.
CCGCCGGCGCCGCCGTGGCGCCCGTGCACCGGAGACGTCGGAGCCGCGGGCCTCCACCGGACATCCGGCCGCGACCGGATTCGCCGATCGCCGGCGCCCCAGGTTATTCGACGCCTCCAGCGGCCGGCGGTCAGGTGACGGGGACCAGGTCGGGGCCCACGACGTGGCCCTGGTGGGGTTCGGGGTCGTTCTGGTCGTGGCGGAAGTGCCCGGCGTACCAGACGACGACGTTGGTGGCGCTGACGCTCTCGCCGTCGACGAAGCGGTTCAGCATCGCCCGGTTGTCGGGGCCGGGGTTGCCGTCGTGCAGCTCGGCCGGGTGGTGGCGTAGGAACCACAGGTCGGCGACGCCGTAGGGGTCGGTGGTGTTGTCGTGCTCGCCGGGGTGTATCCGCCAGCCCCGGCCGCTGGTCTTGTCGGTGACCTGCCAGAACAGGGCGGGGTGGCGTCGTTTGCGGGCGACCTCGCGCACGATCGGCACCGCCTGGGGAACGGTCGAGCCGGTGTCGTCGAACTGCTCGATCACGTCGTTGGCCGACCCCTCCACGTCGAAGTCGAAGCGCCAGTAGACGTGGTGGCGGTGGCGCATGCAGGTGCGCGGGTTGCGCACCCCGGCGAAGCCGAAGCGCGGCTTGATCGTGCCGTCGTCGGTCAGGCGCCACTCCGAGGCGTAGCGGTACCAGCCGGCCGCGATCTCGCTGACGATCCGCAGCTCGTGGCCGTCGTGGTGGAAGGCCACGCCCTGGAAGTTTCCGGCGTCGTTGTCGGGCCGCTCCAGGATGGTCCGGGGCGGCCCGGCGCAGACGCGCCACCCCCAGCCCACCGGTTCGGCGCCGGTCGCCGAGAAGCGGGTCTCCTCGTACTGCCAGTCGCGGTAGGTGACGCCGTCCTCCTCGTACTGGACGTTGAGGATCGGCACGTGCGCCTGGCGCAGCACGAGCCTGCCCCGGTGGCGTACCTCCCTCAGCTCGACCCCCGAGCCGTCGCCGGGGTCGACGGGCGTCGAGGCGCGCGGCCGTACCACGATCATGTTCCACAGCTCGGTGGTGCCGTCGAGCACGCGCAGCCGCACCTGGTCGGGGCCGCCCCGGTCGCGCAGGCTCTCCACGGGTACGGGCAGGTGCGACTCGCAGTCGCCGGGGTGGTGCATCGCGACGGCGACCCCGGCGGGGGACCAGTCGACCACGCCCGCGCCGACATCGACCGCGACGACGCGGTGCCGGGTGGCGCCCGAGGGGTCGTAGACGCCCAGGGTGGGGCGGCGGGTGGTGGTGCCGTCGGGGTTGTCCAGGTCGGCCAGCGGCGGCATGGGCTGGTAGACCAGCACGTCCTCCCCGGCGGGGAAGCGCTCGTCGGCGCGCAGGATCGCCGCGGCGGCCCGCAGCTCCTCGTGGCGCGGGTTGGGCCGGTGGGCGCTGGGCAGCACCCGCGCCTCCTCGGGCCGGTCCAGGGTGCCGCGCAGCTCGACGCCCCGGTTGGAGACCGGGTCGAACACCCCCGCCCGGAACGGGGCGCCCGCGTCCGGGTCGTGGCCGAGCGCCACCGCGGGCCCCACGATCAGCCGCCCGGTGTCGGCGCCCTCCAGGTGGGCGAGCACATCGGGGTGGGCTGCGGCCACCTCCCGTACCCGCTCGGCCGCCAGCTCCGCCCGGCCGACCGCCTCGATGATCACTTGTACGGTCATGGTGGTCTCCCCGTCGCGACGTCCGCTGCCCGTGCCGCCCCCGACAAACGGCGCCTCCCTGTCATATCGCCCCGCTCGGGCGCTGGGAAGACCCTGGATCCTCACGTACGGCGGCGTTCTGCACCTACGGCTCGTGTACGGCGGCACCGCACCGGCGCGCGGGCGGAGTGGCGCGGTGCGGTGCCGCCGTACGGGTGCGGGGCGGGCCCGCGTCGTCGGCGGCCGGGACGCGGGGCCCGGCCGCAGGGCCCGACCGCGGGAACGCCGGGGCGGGACGTGGCCGCGATCGGATCCGTCTCAGCCGCGGTCGAGCCGCAGGGCGATGTCGACCACCTGCCGGCCTGCGGGGAAGGCGCCGTAGTTGTAGTTGACGGAACCGGTGAGCAGGTTGACGCCGTAGAGCCTGTAGCGCCCGCCGACCTTCAATGTGGCGAAGGCGCTGTTGGAGACGGTGATGCCGTTGTTCAGCGAGCTGTAGACGTCGAAGCCGGCCGCGCCGGTCGCGGCCACCCGCAGGTTGCCGGTCGGCACCACCACGCCCGCGTTGGCGGGCGACTGCAGGAGCACCCGGGCGGAGGTGGTGTCCAGGTCGAAGAGCGTCGTGCCGGTGGCCGGGTTGAGGTCGTTGTTGGTGTATCCGGCGCCCAGCACGCCGGTCACGACCGGCGACGGGGCCGGACCGGCCAGCGGGCCGTCGGCGACGGTCTGGCCCACGGCCGGCAGGCCCACCGGGTCGTCGATGTTGTGGCGCAGGTTCTGCCCGGTGTCGCTGATCACGCGCAGCCGGTTGGCGGCGGGGTTGAAGTCGACGCCGAAGCCGGTGCCGCTCAGCGGCACGGTCAGCTGCGAGACCTTGAGCGCGGTGGATGGCCCGCTGAGGGTGTAGACGCCCCCCTGGTTGCCGACGCCGTACAGCTTGCCGTTCTGCACGCGGTAGTCGATGCCGACGAGCGCGGTGTCGCCGGTGAGCCCGTTGACCGCACCGAGATCGCGGGCGCGGCCGGGGGAGCGGATCTCGAAGCCCACCAGGTGCTGGTTGCCGGTGAGCCCGATGGCGTCGAAGCCGGGCACGGCCGCCGCCGGTACCGCGCTCCTCGCCGCGCCGCTCGCCACTCCGTCGGCGGCTCTGTCGGCCGCGTTGTCCGCCGCGCCGCTCGTCGCACCGGCCGTCACCGTGCTCAGTGCCATCACGGTGGCGATGAGTGTCCTTCGCATGTGCCTCTCCTTCGTGTCCTTCGTGCTCTTCGTGCTCTTCGTGCTCTTCGTGTGCTTCATGCGCTTCATGTGCTTCGTGGCCGGGTGTCGTCGCACTCGTACTCCGACACCAAGGTCGTCACAAGCAGCGAATACTCCATCACAGAAAGTGACGGGGAGGCTCGCGAAAGTGGGGCGGGGCGTCGGCGTGTCCGGAAAAGGCGGGGGAACCGCTCCGCGCCCACCCGGATGGAGCCCGGCGAAACCGGCGAAATCCCGCCCTCACGTCGCGGGCACGCGTTCCCGGGCGAGCGCGCGGGGGATGCGTGAGGGAACGCACTCCCCGCGATCCCCTGAGACGAGAGGGCGCCGGGGAAGACACTCCCGCGACCCCCGAGGCGGGAGAAGAGGGGTGAAACGCGCGTCTGAGGCTTCCGCGGCTGTCCTACACTTGCGCGAGCGGGTTCGGGGCGGAGGAGGTGGCGTGCAGCCGGAGCAACGCGGAGTTACGGGTGTCGCCATATCCTGCGTTTTGGAACGCATCACGTACGCGAACGAGGAAACGGGCTACACCATCGCCCGGGTGGCCACCGACCGCTCCGGCGCCGACCTGCTGACCGTGGTCGGGCCGCTGCTGGGGGCCCAGCCCGGCGAGTCGCTGCGGCTGACCGGGCGCTGGGCCTCCCATCCCAAGTACGGCAAGCAGTTCGAGGTGTGGTCCTACGCCACCGTGCTGCCCGCCACCATCCAGGGCATCCGGCGCTATCTGGGCTCCGGCCTGATCAAGGGCATCGGGCCGAAGATGGCCGAGCGGATCGTCGACCACTTCGGCGTCGACACCCTGGAGGTCATCGAGAAGACCCCCGAGCGGCTGGTCGAGGTCCCCGGGCTCGGCCCCAAGCGGACCAAGATGATCGGCGTCGCCTGGGAGGAACAGAAGATCATCAAAGAGGTGATGATCTTCCTGCAGGGGGTCGGCGTGTCCACCTCGATCGCGGTCCGCATCTTCAAGCAGTACGGCGACAAGTCCATCACGGTCGTCAGGAGCGAGCCGTACCGGCTGGCCGACGACGTGTGGGGCATCGGTTTCAAGACCGCCGACACCATCGCCCAGGCCGTGGGCATCCCGCACGACAGCCCCGAGCGCGTCAAGGCGGGCCTGCGCTACACCCTGTCCCAGGCCGCCGACGACGGCCACTGCTACCTTCCGGCGCCCAACCTCGTCGGCGACGCGGTGAAGATCCTGGAGGTTCCCGCCGAGCTGACCGCGCGGTGCCTGGAGGAGCTGGTCGCCGAGGAGGGCGTGGTCCGCGAGGACGTCCCGGTCGGCGACGGCAGCGTCCCGGCGGTCTACCTGGTGCCCTTCCACCGTGCCGAGCTTTCCCTGGCCGGGGCGTTGCGCTCCCTGCTGGCCTGCGAGCACGACCGGCTGGGCGCCTTCGCCTCCGTCGACTGGGACGCGGCGCTGAAGTGGCTGCGCACCAGGACCGGCGCCGACCTGGCCGAGGAGCAGGCCCACTCGGTACGGCTGGCGCTGACGGAGAAGGTCGCGGTGCTGACCGGCGGCCCCGGCTGCGGCAAGAGCTTCACCGTGCGCTCCATCGTCACCCTGGCCCGCGCCAAGAAGGCGAAGGTGATCCTGGCCGCGCCCACCGGCAGGGCGGCCAAGCGCCTGGCGGAGCTGACCGGCCACGAGGCCACCACCGTGCACCGGCTGCTGCAGCTGCGGCCCGGCGGGGACGCCACCTTCGACCGCGACAACCCGCTGGACGCCGACCTGGTCGTCGTCGACGAGGCCTCGATGCTGGACCTGCTGCTCGCCAACAAGCTGGTCAAGGCCGTCGCCCCGGGCACGCACCTGCTCTTCGTGGGAGACGTCGACCAGCTGCCCTCGGTCGGCGCGGGCGAGGTGCTGCGCGACCTGCTGGCCGCCGAGGAGGAGATCCCCCGGGTGCGGCTGACCCACATCTTCCGCCAGGCCCAGGAGTCGGGGGTGGTCGTCAACGCCCACCGGGTCAACACCGGCCTGCCCCCGGCGCTGGAGGGCATGACCGACTTCTTCCTGTTCCCCTGCGACGAGCCCGAGGAGATCGCGGCGCTCACCGTGGACGTGGTCGCCAACCGCATCCCGCGCAGGTTCGGCCTCAACCCGCGCCGCGACGTACAGGTCCTGTCACCGATGCACCGGGGCCCGGCCGGGGCCGGCAACCTCAACAACGCGCTGCAGGAGGCGCTCACCCCCTCCAGGGAGGGCATGCCCGAGCGCCGCTACGGCGGGCGGGTCTTCCGGGTCGGCGACAAGGTCACCCAGCTGCGCAACAACTACGAGAAGGGCGCGGCGGGGGTCTTCAACGGCACCGTCGGCATGGTGGTCGACATCAAACCCGACGACCAGAAGCTGATCGTGCTGACCGACGAGGACGAGAACGTCGAGTACGCCTTCGACGAGCTGGACGAGCTGGCCCACGCCTACGCGGTGTCGATCCACCGCTCCCAGGGCAGCGAGTATCCGGCGGTGGTGATCCCGCTGTCCACCAGCGCGTGGATGATGCTGCAGCGCAACCTGCTCTACACCGCGATCACCCGGGCCAAGAAGCTCGTCGTCATCGTCGGCTCGCGCCGCGCGCTGGCCCAGGCGGTGCGCACCCGGGGGGCCGGGCGCCGCCACACCAGCCTCACCCACCGCCTGCGCGCCCACTGAGGGATCGCGGGGCCCCCGCCGCCGGGCCGGTTTTCAAAGCGGTCTCCGGGCCGGTCCCCAGGTCGGCCAGGCCCAGCAGGCGGGCCAGGGCCTCGTGCCCGGCGCGGGTGACGTTCAGGGCGCGCCCCGAGCCGATCCGGGTGACCCAGCCGCGTTCCAGCGCGGTCGCGCACAGCACGGCCCCGGCGGTGCCGGCCAGGTGGTGGCGGCGTTCGGTCCAGTCCAGGCAGGGCCGGGCCAGCGGGCGGCGCCCGCCGGCGGGCAGGCGGGCCCCCAGCTCGGCGGCGAACCACGACAGTCCCTCGTCGCTGAGCGCGAACCCGGCGTCCTGGCGCAGCAGCCCGCGGGCGGTGAGCGCGTCGGTGATCGTCACGCCGAGCCGCCCGGCCAGGTGGTCGTAGCAGGTCCTGGCCCCGGCCAGCGCGCGGGCCGCGCTCGCGGCGCGCAGCGTGGCGGGCCGGGCGGCGGCTCCGAGGTCGGCGTGGGCGGCCAGGTCCTCGACGAGCTGGGCCACCTCGGGCCCGGCCAGGCGCACGTACCGGTGGCGTCCCTGGCGCTCCTCGGCCAGCAGCCCGCCGCCGACGAGCTGGGACAGGTGCTCGCTGGCGGTCGAGGCCGCGACCCCCGCGTGCCGGGCCAGCTCCCCGGCGCTCCAGGCCCGCCCGTCCAGCAGGGCGAGGCAGAACGTGGCGCGGGTGCCGTCGGCGAGCAGGGCGGCCAGCGCCGCGAGCGGGACCGGGGTGGTCGGCGTCATGCCTCCATCATCGGCCGGGAACGCTTCGGCTCCGGCCGAAGCGTCCCGGGGCCGCCGTTCGCACGATTCCCGCCGCTCCCGCCGCTCCCGCGACGGCGGTCTTCGCGACCGGCGCGCCGCCCGCGTGCCGGGGCGCGGTCGCGAAACCGCACGGGTGGCCCGTGCCCCGCCGGGTGCGGCGATTACGGCTCGATGTCGCCGGCGTAGGCACCCGTCCCTGACAGACCGGCCTTTTTCCGACAGAGGCGCCCACCTGGCCGTTTTGCCTTTTCCTGACTCCCGGTTGGCACTTTTTTGACTTTACGAAGAGACCGAAACGTTACCAAATCAGGCGCAACCATGTTCAGTCATCATGCATCTCCTATTAGTGTTTTAAGAGCAGTTTGCTGTAGTTGGGGAGAGAAATTGTGCTGATCGTGGAACGCCGACGCCTCAGGACGCCGCTGGCCGGTCTGGCCGTGGCGACCGCGGCGGTGCTGGTCACCGCCTGCTCCGGGGGGGCGGACCCGCAGGCCTCCGCCGGTCCCGGCGCCGGATCGGGCGCCGTCTCGGCCACCGCTCCGGCCGCGACGGAGATAAAGATCAGCCCGGCCGAGGGCAGCAAGACCGTGCGCCCGAACAAGAAGGTCGTCGTCGCGGCCTCCAACGGGGCGTTGGAGGAGGTCACCGTGGAAAGCGGCGGCCGGAAGCTGGAAGGCGACTTCGACGCCGAGCGCACGAGGTGGAGCTCCTCCACGCCGATGATGCCGGACAGCGACTACACCGTGTCGGCCCGGGCGGTGGACGGCACGACCGCCGCGAGCTCCTTCAGGACGCTCAAGCCCGAGCACGAGCTAGAGGTGGCGGACGTCACCCCGGCGATCAAGGGGGAGAAGGTCGGCGTGGGGGCGCCGATCATCGTCACCTTCAACCAGCAGATCGCCAACAAGGCCGGGGTGGAGAAGGCCCTTGAGGTCAAGGCGCAAAAGCCCGCCCAGGGCGCGTGGCGCTGGATCAACGACACGACCGTGATCTACCGGACCGCGAAGTTCTGGCAGCCGCACCAGAAGGTGACCTTCACCGCCCGTCTCAAGGGCGTGCAGGGCGGCAAGGACATGTACGGCGTGAAGGACATGACCAAGGTCATCCAGATCGGCGCGGCCCAGGTCTCCACGATCGACACCCGCAAGCACAAGATGATCGTCAAGCGGGACGGCAAGGTCGTGCAGACCATGCTGATCAGCGCGGGCAACGCCAGCACCCGCGAGTACACCACCACCAGCGGCGTCCACCTGGCGATGGGCAAGGCCAACCCCGAGCGCATGATCTCCCCGGGCCGCAAGAAGGGCGACCCCGGCTACTACGACCTGATGATCAACCACGCGGTCCGTTTCTCCAACAGCGGCGAGTACGTGCACGCGCTGAACAACGTGTGGGCCCAGGGACGCCAGAACGTCAGCCACGGGTGCATCAACTCCCGTCCCGACCAGGCCAAGTGGTTCTACAACCAGGTCCAGCGCGGCGATGTGATCACCATCAGGGGGACCAACCGCGAGATGGAGTGGAACAACGGCTGGGGCTTCTGGCAGATGTCGTTCAAGGAGTGGAGCAAGGGCAGCGCCCTGACCAAGGCCTGACCACCCCGCTTCTCCCTGCCGCTGTCCCGGCGCCGGGCCGGTGGTTCCGTTGACCCCGGTGACCCGTTGCGGTGCGGAGGGCGGCAGAGAAACGGAGCGAGACGGAAAGGGACCACGGAAAAGGGGCCGCGCCCGGCGGGGCGGGCGCGGTAGCGTGTGCGGCGCATCACGACGGCCGCCGCGGACCGGCGCGGCCGGTGAGGACGTTCTCGGGGGAGGACCGTGTGAGGCTCCAGGAGCAGGTGCTCATCTTCGACGCCGACGACACGCTGTGGGAGAACAACGTGCTGTTCGAGCGGGTCGTCGAGGACTTCCTCGACTGGCTGGCGCACCCGACCCTGGAGCGTGCCCAGATCCGCGCCGTCCTCGACGACATCCAGGCGGCCAACGCCGTCACCCACGGCTACGGCAGCGCGATGTTCCTGCGCAGCCTCGGCGAGTGCTTCGAGCGGCTGAGCGAGCGCCCCGCGACCGCGGCCGAGCGCCGCCACATCGACGAGCTCGCCCTCGCCCTCGTCGAGCGGCGGGTGGAACTGGTCGACGGCGTCGCAGAGACGCTCACGGCCCTGGGCGGGCGCCACGAGCTGCTCCTGCTCACCAAGGGCGACCTGGAGGAGCAGCGGCGCAAGCTGGAGGCCTCGCGGCTGGCCCACCACTTCCGCGACGTGCACATCGTGGCGGAGAAGGACGTCGCCACCTACCGGTGGCTGGCCCGCGAGCACGCGCTGGCGCCCGCGACGACCTGGATGATCGGCAACTCCCCGAGGTCGGACATCATCCCCGCCCGTCAGGCGGGGATGAACGCGGTGTTCATCCCCAACGACCACACCTGGGCGCTGGAGCGGAGCGACCTCGACCCCGGCGACGAGCGGGTGCTGCGGCTGGGCGGGTTCCCCGAGCTGCTGGACCACTTCTGAGGGACGGTCCAAGCTCCCGTAGGCCCGGAACTCCCGTCGCTCAGCTCCCGTCGGCCTCGGCTCCGGCCGGGCCTCGGTCGCCGTTGGCGGAGTCGGCGGCGGCCACGCCGGGCCGGGTGAGGCGTTCGGGATCGACGACCCTGTCGTACAGGGCCTCCTCGACGCCCGATCTCAGGGCGGCGTCCTTGAGGGTGAGGTCCTCGCGCAGCGCCCGGTGGGCGATGCGCGCGGCCCTGTCGTAGCCGATGGCCGGGCTGAGCGCGGTGACCATCATGAGCGACCGGCCGACGTTGTCCTCCAGCCTGGCGGTGTCGAGCCGGACCCCTTCGACGAGGTAGGCGCGGAAGTGGTCCATCGCGTCGGCCAGCAGCCGCGTCGAGCGCAGGACGTTGTCGATGATGACCGGCCGGAAGGCGTTGAGCTCGAAGTTGCCCTCCGCGCCCGCCATCGAGACCGCCGTGTCGTTGCCCGTCACCTGGACGCAGACCATCAGCACCGCCTCGGCCTGGGTCGGGTTCACCTTCCCCGGCATGATCGAGGATCCCGGCTCGTTGGCGGGCAGCACCAGCTCGTGCAGGCCCGTACGGGGCCCCGAGCCGAGCCAGCGCATGTCGTCGGCGAACTTGAACAGGGGAACCGCCAGGGTGCGCAGCGCCGCCGAGAAGCGCACCAGCGCGTCGCAGGAGGCCTGCGCGGCGAAGGCGTTGGGGGCGCCGGTGAAGGCGAGCCCGGTGAGGGCGGCGATCCGCGCGGCGGCCACGTCCCCGAACCCCGGCGGCGCGTTCAGCCCGGTGCCCACCGCCGTGCCGCCGATCGCCAGCCGGTACAGCCCCGCCAGGGCGTGGCGGAGGTTGTCGTCGGCGTCCTTCAGCTGGGCGGCGTAACCCGACCACTCCTGGCCGACCGTGAGCGGCGTGGCGTCCTCCAGGTGGGTACGGCCGATCTTGACCACGTGCTCCCACTCGCGGCCCCGGGCCTCGGCGGCGCCGCGCAGCCGTTCCAGCGCGGGCAGCAGGCGGCCGGTGGCGGCCTGGACGGCGGCGATGTGCATCGCGGTGACGAAGGTGTCGTTGGAGGACTGCCCCATGTTGACGTGGTCGTTGGGGTGGATCGGCTCCTTCGCGCCGAGCCGTCCGCCGAGCAGCTGGATCGCCCGGTTGGAGATCACCTCGTTGACGTTCATGTTCGACTGGGTGCCCGAGCCGGTCTGCCAGACGTACAGCGGGAACTCCGCGTCCAGGTCACCGGCGACGACCTCGTCGCAGACCCTGCCGATCAGGGCGGCCTTCCAGGCGGGCAGGCGCCCGGCCTCGCCGTTGACGAGGGCCGCGGCCTTCTTGACGACGCCGTAGGCGTGGTAGACGGCCTTGGGCATCCGGTCCTCGCCGATGTCGAAGTGGACCAGCGACCGCTGGGTCTGCGCGCCCCAGTAGTGGTCGGCCGGGACCTGGATCTCACCCATCGAGTCGCTCTCGGTACGGGTGCCCGAGGCCCGCAGCCCGATCGGCACGTCGCCGATCTCGGGCGCGGTCTCCCGTACGGCTTCCCGCGCGGTCTCCCCTGCGGTCTCCCGCGCGCGGCGCGGATGGCGGGCGGCCACCGTCAGGATCCCCTGACCGGCCGGTAGCGCGGCTGCCACATCGCGTCCCGCACCTGCTGGACGGGGTCGGGCAGGTCCACGCGGGCCAGGCCCTCGGCGGCGGCCTGGCGGGCGACGGCGACGGCGACGGTGGCCGAGACCTCCCGCAGGTCCCCGACCGGCGGCAGCAGGGAGGCGCCGGGGGTGGAGACGTCGGCCAGCGAGCCGACCGCCTCGGCCGCGGCCTGGAGCATGCCGTCGCTGACCCGCCGGGCGCGCGAGACGATCACGCCCAGTCCCAGTCCCGGGTACAGCAGGGCGTTGTTGGCCTGGCCGATGACGTGGGTGAGGCCGTCGTGGGTGACGGGGGCGACCGGGATGCCGGTGGCGACCAGGGCGCGGCCGCCGGTCCAGCGGATCAGGTCCTCGGGCATCGCCTCGATGCGGCTGGTCGGGTTGGAGATGGGGAAGACGACGGGCCGCTCGACGGCGGCGGCCATGGCGCGGACGATCTCCTCGGTGAAGGCGCCGTGCGCGGTGGAGGTGCCCAGCAGCATGGTCGGGTGGACGCGGCCGACGACCTCGGCCAGCCCGATCCCGTTCTCCCTGGCGTCCCTGAGCCAGCCGGTGACCTCCGAGGCCGGGCGGGCGTAGGGGATCTGGAAGTCACGCAGGCCGGACATGTCGTCGGTGAGCAGGCCCTGCCGGTCGACCGCCCAGATCCGGCGGACGGCCTCCTGGGCCCGCAGGCCGTCGCGCACCATCGCGTCGCGCAGCTGGTCGGCGATGCCGATGCCCGCCGTACCGGCGCCGAAGACGACGATCCGCTGGTCGCGCATGGGCGTGCCCGAGACGCGGGCGGCGCCCAGCATGGCCGCCAGCACGATCGCGCCGGTGCCCTGCATGTCGTCGTTGAAGGTGGGCAGGCGCCCGGTGTAGCGCTCCAGGATGCGCCGGGCGTTGGAGGGGCCGAAGTCCTCCCAGTGCAGCATCGCGCCGGGGAAGCGGTCGGTGGCCGCCGAGACGTAGGCGTCGACGAAGTCGTCGTAGCGCCGCCCCCGCACCCGCGAGTGCCGGTTGCCGACGTAGAGGGGGTCGTTGAGCAGCTTCTCGTTGTCGGTGCCGACGTCCAGCGCCACGGCGACGACCCGGGCGGGGTCGATTCCGGCGGCGGCGGTGTAGACGGCGAGCTTGCCGACGGCGATGCCCGCGCCGCCGCCCACCCCCCAGTCGCCGATGCCGAGGATCTCCTCGGCGTCGGAGGCGACGACCAGGTCGACGTCGCCCGCTCCCAGGCCCAGGTTGGAAAAGGCCCGCTCGATGCCCGCCACGTCGTCGACCGACAGGTAGAGGCCCTGGGGGCGGCGGTACTCGTGGCTGTAGCCCTCGATCGCGCGGGCGATCGTCGGGTCGTAGACGACCGGCAGCATCTCCGGCAGGTGGTCGCCCAGCAGCCGGTAGAACAACACCTCGTTGCGGTCCTGCAGCGCCGTCAGGTAGATGTTCCCGCGCAGGTCGTCCGGTTGCGCCAGATACTGCGCGTACGCGCGGCCCGCCTGCTCCTCCAGCGTCTCGACCGCCGCCGGCAGGAGCCCGTCCAGGCCCAGCTCCTCGCGTTCGGCCGGGGTGAAGGCCGTGCCCTTGTTCAGCAGCGGGTTGTCCAGGACCTCCAGGCCGCGCCCCGGGGTGGTGTAGCTGCCGTCGGGGTTCTCGGTGAAGCCTCTGCGCGCCCGCGTGGCCCGCCGTCTCCTGCCCGGCGCCATCGTCTTGCCCATGGTCTTCCCCGTTCGTCGGCGTCGCCCAGCGTTATCCGGTGTCTCCCGGTGTTCCGGCCGCCCGGTGTGCGGGCCCGTACGCGCTATGCCCTCCCCAGAGCGCGCCGACGAACGCCACAATCAGAACAAAGATTCCCTTTGCCGCCTATTGCACCTTTTAGGAGTAATGCCCTTTTGGGGGTCGGAGGCTCAGAGGAGGGAGAGCTGGGCCTGCCGGGGCAGGGCGAGCGGCAGGGGCTGCTCGGGCCGCGCCGGGCCCATCCCGTAACGGGCGGCCAGCCGCGACACCTGGCCGGTCAGGCCGCGCACGTAGCCGGGCTCGGCGTCGGGGCCCCTGCCGTACAGCTCGGCGTAGCGCGGCCCGAGCGCCGGGTGGTGCTCACCCAGCCAGGCGAGATACCACTCCCGGGCGCCGGGGGGCAGGCGCAGCACGTGCGGGACGAGGCTGACGGCCCCGGCGTCGGCGACGCGGCGCACGGTGGCCGCGAGCTGGTCGGGGGAGTCGGTCAGCAGCGGCAGGATCGGCGCCATCGCCACCCCGCACGCCACCCCCCGCTCGTTCAGCTCGGCCACCAGCTCCAGGCGTTTCTGCGGGCTGGGGGCGCCGGGCTCCACGCTGCGGCGGATCCGGTCGTCGACGAAGGCGATCGAGACCACCACCCCGGCCCCCGGGGTGGCCGCCAGCAGGTCGGCGTCACGCAGGATCAACCGGCTCTTGGTGAACACGGTGAACGGCGCCCCGGCCTCGCGCAACGCGCCGACCAGGCCCGGCATCAGCCGGTAGACCTCCTCGGCGCCCTGGTAGCAGTCGCCCCCCACCCCCACGGTGACGTGCTCGCCGTCCCAGCGCGACCCCAGCTCCCGGCGCAGCTTCCGCACGATGTTGGTGCGCACCACGATCCGGGAGTCGAAGTCGCCTTCGGCGTTCAGCCCCAGGTAGCGGTGCCCCCGGCGCACCGAGCAGTAACGGCAGGCCTGGGCGCACCCCCGGTAGGGGCTGACCGCCCACCCCTCGGGGGTGCGGTCCAGCGCGGTGCGCGCCTGCACCTCGTAGCAGGTCAGAGCCCCGTGGACCCTGGTCAGCGCGGAGCGCTCGATGCGCGGCCTGACGTCGGGCGGCGCGTCGAGCAGGGCGGGCGCGTCCCATGGCATGCGGCCCAGTGGAACACGCTTTCGACACCGCTCGCAAGCCGGGCAGGTCGTGGCGCCGGACGGCCTCGCTCCCGGGGGGCAGGGCCACCCCCGATCAAGGAAAATGGTATGTTTGTGCCCGTTTTTGGGGGAGTGGGGGAATCATGGCGTGGTTGATCCTGGCCGGGGCGATCATCGCGGAGCTCGTGGCGACCACCGCGCTCAAGCTGAGCGACGGATTCGCCCACAAGGGCTGGTCGGTCCTCGTCGTCGTCGGCTACGTCGCCGCGTTCGTCCTGCTGGCCCAGGCGCTCAAACTGCAGATGGAGGTCGGCGTCGCCTACGCGGTCTGGGCCGGGGCGGGCACCGCCGCCATCGCCGTCATCGGCGTGCTCTTCCTCGGCGAGACGATCAGCCTCGCCAAGATCGCGGGCATCGTCCTGATCATCGGCGGCGTCGTGGTGCTCAACCTGGCCGGAGGCGCCCACTGAGGCCCCGGTAAACGCCTCGCCCGCCGCGCGGCGCTCGCCCTAGTCTGGGCCGGTGCTGAAGCCTTCCTACCCCGTCCGGACCGACCGCCTGATCCTGCGCCCCTACACCCCGGCCGATCTCGACGCCCTGTACGCCATCCACCGCCTGCCCGAGGTCGCCCGCTACCTGTACTGGGAGCCACGCGACCGCGAGCAGACCCGCGAGGCGCTGGAAAGAAAGATCAACGAGACGGCGCTGCTGGAGGAGGGCCAGTCCCTCACCCTGGCGGTGGAGCTGGCCGCCACCGGCGAGCTGCTCGGCGACGTCCTGCTCATGTGGCACAGCCGCGCACACCGCTCCGGTGAGATCGGCTACGTCTTCCACCCCGGCCACCACGGCAAGGGGTACGCCACCGAGGCCGCCCGCGCCGTGCTGGAGCTCGGCTTCGACGGCCTGGGCCTGCACCGCCTCACCGGGCGCCTGGACGCCCGCAACGAGGCCTCGGCCCGGGTGCTGGAGAAACTCGGCATGCGCCGCGAGGCCCACTTCGTCGACAACGAGATCGTCAAGGGCGAGTGGACCAGCGAGCTCGTCTACGCCGTCCTGCGGCGCGAGTGGCGGTCCCGGCGCTGAAAGCCCGGCGCGCCGGCCCGGGCGGCGCCGGATCCGCCGGACGGCGAACCCGCGGGGCTTTCAGCGCCGGGCCTGAGGAACACCGGACCCGTGACACCGGCCCGGCTCGGTCCCCTACCTCCCCGACCGGCCCAGTTTGAACGACGGGCGCGAGCAGGGCACCATGTCATCCGATGACCATTCTGCATCTCGCCCTGGCCTCCGACTGGGACGCCGCCCGGCAGGCGGGGGAGTACCGCGTCTCCACGATCGGCCACACCCTCGACGACGTCGGCTTCATCCACGCCTGCGCCGACCACGAGCAGCTGCGCGGCGTCGTGGAGCGCTTCTACCGCGACGTCACCGACCCCCTCGTGCTGCTCAGCGTCGACCCCGCCGGGCTCGACGTCCGCATGGAGGAGGTGCCCGGTGACTCGCCCGAGGCGTTCCCGCACATCTACGGGCCGCTGCCGGTCAGCGCGGTGACGGCCGTCCAGCCGTTCACCCCGCCCGGTCCCGGCCCGCTCAGTAGGCTCCGCGCATGACCGACGTATCCGGACCCGGACCAACGATCCGCACCCTCGACTCCATGGTCGTCTACACCAACCCGTGGATCAGCGTGCGCGAGGACCGCATCGAGCGCCCCGACGGCTCGCACGGCATCTACGGCGTCGTGGACGTGCCGGACTTCGCCATCGTCATGCCCATGGAGAACGACGGCTTCCACCTCGTGGAGGAGTACCGCTACCCGGTCAGGCGCCGCACCTGGAACTTCCCCCAGGGCGGGGTCAAGGACAGCCCCTCACCCCTGTTCACCGCCCATACCGAGCTCACCCAGGAGACCGGCCTGCGCGCCACCTCGATGACCCACCTGGGCCGCCTGGACAACGCGCACGGCACGACGGGCCAGAACTACGACATCTTCCTCGCCACCGGCCTGACCGCCGGAGCCCACGAGCGCGAGCACACCGAGCAGGACATGCGCCAGGGCTGGGTGTCACGCACCGAGTTCGAGCAGATGATCCTCGACGGCGCCATCACCGACAGCAACTCGATCGCCGCCTACGCCATGCTCCTGCTGCGCGGGGCGCTCTGAGAGTCTCCGGGAATCTTCAAAAGACCGGCCCGGCCTCCCCGAAGCCGAAAAAACCGATCGAGATCACCGCATCCACCCCGAATACGGTGATCACCCCCTCCATTCGACGGCCTCACGGCGGTACGCTCAGCCCATGTCGAACCCGATCGTCATCCTCCTCCTGACGGCGGTCGTCGTGGCGGCGGTCATCGCCCTGATCGTCTTCGCGGTACGGGCGGCACAGCGCCCCAGAAACGCCCTGGTCGGCGGGGGAATCGGCCCCGAACTCGTCGAACGGCTCCTGAAACTCAAGGCCTCCGACCAGTTCGACCAGGCCGTCTTCCTGGTCCGCGGCGAGACCGGCATGAGCCACCGCGCCGCCGCCCGCTTCGTCAGGAAACTCAGGTCGTCACCCCCGCCCTGACCCCCACCCCCCACCTCTCCCGTCCTCCGTCCCGGGCGGGCATCGGCCGAAACGGCCACCGCGCCCGCCCGGCCCCCTTCACCCCGGCCCGTAATCCGCTTCCCCGGCCCGCACCGGCGAGAACCGCCGTGCGGGCCCTTGGGTACCCTGGGGGCGACCTCGACACGGACAGGGCGCCCCGGCGGCGGCATTCGCCCGCCGTAAAGGCGCGCCGACCGCGCCATACGATCGAACCCACACCCACACCCACGCCTTCGCCGGAGCACCGCCGGGCGGCGCGGGAAACGAGCAGCGGCACACGAACACGAGAACGCGCCGGCGCGAGAGCGCCACCCCCCGCCAGGACAACACGTGAACCACCGGTCTCGCGCCCCGCGCGACGCGAGACCACCAGGCACGGGGAGAGCACGATGCGCCCGACGAGAACCCGACGATGACGGCCCCCCGCCAGGAGGCCACCCCACCGCCCGCCCGGACCGTGTGGGCGCAGACCTCCACCACCCCGCTGCGCGACTTCCTGCGCACCGAGACCGGCAGCGCCGTCATCCTGCTCGCCGCGACGCTGGCCGCCCTGGCCTGGGCCAACATCGCCCCCTCCGCCTACGAGCGGTTCTGGCGCCTCCCGCTGTCCATCACGTTCGGGGACTCGGGCGTCTCACAGGACCTGCGCCAGTGGGTCAACACCGGCCTGATGACGTTCTTCTTCTTCGTCGTGGGGCTCGAAGCGCGCCGCGAGTTCGACATGGGGGAGCTGCGCGACCGCAGACGGCTCGTCCTGCCCCTCGCCGCCGGCGCCGGCGGCATGATCGTCCCCGTCGCGATCTACCTCGCTCTCAACGCGGGCACCCCGGCCGTCCACGGCTGGGGCGCCGCCATGTCCACCGACACCGCGTTCGCCCTCGGCATGCTCGCCCTGTTCGGCTCCCGGCTGCCCGCCCGGCTGCGCACCTACCTGCTCACCATCACCGTCGTCGACGACCTGCTCGCCCTCGCGGTCATCGCGATCTTCTACAGCGAGCACGTCACCCTGATGCCGCTGCTGGCCGCCGCGGCCGTCTTCGCCGTGATCCTGGCGGTCCGCGCCGCCGGCGTGCGCCACGGGTTCGTCTACGCGCTGCTGGGCGCCGCGGCATGGGCCGCGCTGCTGCGCTCCGGCGTCGAACCGGTGATCATCGGCCTGGCGATGGGACTGCTGACCTACGCCTCCCCGGCCTCACGCGGCGACCTGGAACGCGCCACCGACCTGTTCCGCCTCTTTCGCGAGCAGCCGACCCCCGAGCTGGCCCGCTCGGCCCAGGGCGGCCTCACCTCGGCGATCTCTCCCAACGAGCGGCTGCAGCAGCTGTACCACCCCTGGACGAGCTACGTCGTCGTCCCCCTGTTCGCGCTGGCGAACGCCGGGATAACCCTCAGCGGCGACTTCCTGGCACGAGCCCTCGTCTCCCCGATCACCCTGGGCATCCTGCTGGCCTACACGGTCGGCAAACCCCTCGGGATCATCACCGCCTCCTGGCTGGTCACCCTGCTCGGCCGTGGCCGCGTCCGCCCGCCGGTCGGCTGGGCCGCCGTGACGGCCGGCGGCGCGATCGCCGGCATCGGCTTCACCGTCTCCCTGCTGATCGCCACCCTCGCCTTCGACGGCCCCCGGTTGCAGGAGGCCAAGTTCGGCATCCTCGCAGCGGCGGTGTGCGCGCCCGTCGTCACCTGGGCCGTCTCCCGCGCGACCGCGCTGCTGCCGGTACGGCTGCGCATCCGCGCCCTGCTGGGCACCGCCGAGACCATCGTCGACCTGGCCGCTCCCGTCGACCCCGGCCGCGACCACCTTCGCGGCCCCGCCGACGCGCCGGTGACCGTCGTCGAGTACGGCGACTTCGAGTGCCCCTACTGCGGCCAGGCCGAACCGGTCGTACGCCGCATCCTGGCCGACCTCGGCGACGTCCGCTACGTCTGGAGGCACCTGCCGCTCACCGACGTCCACCCCTTCGCCCAGCTCGCCGCCCAGGCCGGGGAGGCCGCGGCCGCGCAGGGAGCGTTCTGGCGGATGCACGACCGCCTGCTCGCCCACCAGGACCACCTGCGGCCCGCCGACCTCGTCGGCCACGCCCGCGAACTCGGCCTCGACGTCGAGCGTTTTCGCGCCGACCTCCACGACCACGCCGCGGCCGCCCGGATCGCGGCCGACGTCGACTCCGCCGACGTCAGCGGCGTGTCCGGCACGCCGACGTTCTTCATCAACGGGCGGCGCCACCACGGCGCCTTCGACCTCGACGGCCTTTCCGCGGCCATCCGCTCGGCCCGCGCCCGGGCCGGCCTGGACCCGTCGCGGCGATAGGAACGAGCCCCACCGGCCGGGGGCGGCACCACCGGCCACCGCCCGTCCGCCCGGCCGCGCCGGATGACCACGGCCTGAGGGGAGACGGCGTTCGACGGCGTTCCCGGCCTTGTTCCCGGGTTCCCAGCTTCCCGGGTTTCTGGCTTTTCGGCTTTGTTCCCGGCCTCGGCGCGCACCGCGCCGCTCAGGTCCGCCGTGCCGCCCACACGGTGCGTTCGGTGCGCACCGTCAGGTCGTCCCTGCGCAGGATGCCGTGGGGGGCGTCGGCGTCGAGCAGCCGGTCGAGAGCGGCGAGGTCCTCGGCCTGCAGAGAGTGGGCGACGCCGTCGCGGATGCGCCGCAGGCTGTTCAGCGCGTAGCGGCCGACGGCCTCGGAGTGGGGCGGCCCCAGGTTCACGGTGATCGTGCGTTCGCCCTCGACGGTGAAGCCGGCGGCGGCCAGCAGGGGACCCCAGTCGGCGCCGCGGTGCGGCATCTGCTCGGCATGATGATCGTCAAGCGCGGCGTGGCAGCGTTCCTCAAGACCGGGCCGGTCCTGCGGGGCGTCCTCCGGCAGGAATCGCGGGAAACCGGACAGCTCGACGACGGCGAGCAGCCCACCCGGCGCGAGCGCGTCATGAACCTGGCGCAGGATGCGGTCCGGGTCGGCCATGTGGTGCAACGAGGCCGACGCCCAGACCAGTTCGGGCTTGCCGAGGTCGGGCCAGGTGCCGTCGAGGTCGGCCTCCACGGGGTGGACCCGGCCGGCGACGCCTTCCGAGGCCGCCCTGTCGCGCAGGCGGCGCAGATAGCGGGACGAGGTGTCGACAGCGGTCACCTCGGCCTCGGGGAAGCGCCTCAGCAGCGCGAAGGTGCCCGTGCCGGTGCCGCACCCCAGATCCACGATCCGCCGGGGGGCGGCCTCGACGGGTAGCCACTCGATGATGGACGCGATGTGCTCGGCGAGCACCTCCGCGTCCAGGTCGAGCAGCTGGGCCATCTCGTCCTCGGCGTCGTGTCCGTGTCCGTGTCCGTGCCCTTGCGCATGATCGTGCTGCGCGTGGTGGTGGTGCGTTGTGTGCGGGGCTGTGGGTGTCATGGCGACCACGCTAGGAGCGTCATGCGCCAGAGGCGTGAAGTCTTGCCGATAAGGCAAGATGATGACCTGCCGGGCCGCGTGACGCGCAAGCGGACCCGTGGCCCGACCTTCGTGACGAGCCGGACTCGAGCGCGGAACCTCCCTGGGAAGAGCGGCCATGACGAACGCGGAACCCTCCCGGGCGGGAAAGAGCGGCCATGGGGAGCGATCACCGCGGCGGGCGGCTCGCCTCGGGGACGTCCTCGCGGGTCTGGTGACCGCGTCGGGCGTCACGGTCGAAGATGCCGAGGACTTCGGCCGGACCGCCGACGGCGCCGATGGCGTGCGGGAGCATCGTGGGAAACTCCGCGGACTGGTTGGTCTCCACCCGGAAGCGGTGGTTGCCCAGGATCAGCACCACGGTGCCGGACAGGACGACGAGCCACTCCCGGCCAGGATGGGCGCGCAGGCGCGAGGGGCTGTCCGGCGGCGGGTCCACCACGCGCTGGCGGATGACGGTGACGCCGGGGTCGGCGCGCACCGTCCATCGCATCTGCCGGCGGGCCGCGTCGTGCACCGGGTTGCCGACGACGTCCTCGGTGGCCGTCTCGACCAGCTGGTCGATGGAGGTGTCCAGCGCGCGGGCGAGGGTGACGAGCTGGTCCAGGGCGAGGCGGCGCCTGCCGTTCTCGATCCGGCTGAGCGTGGAAGGACTGAGCCTGGCCCGGGCGGCCAGATCGTCCAGGGACCAGCCCTGCGCCACCCGCAGGGCACGGATCCGCTGGCGCACCAGGCTGTCGAGCTCACCATCGTCTTGCGTCATGGGCAAAACTGTATGCGTGAAGCGCAAAGCACGCTCAGCGCCGCCGCCACGGGGACCCCGCCCGGCGCCCTGACCGGCGCACGTCGCCGGGCCTTGACCGGTGCACGTCGCCGGGCCGAGATGAAGATCGACTCTCTAGTGCCCCTCCTCCTCGGAGAACAAAGAGGATGAAGAGGCCGAAGAAGGTGAAGAAGCCGGAGCGGACGAGCCGATGCCGCCCAGCAGGTTGGCGACCAGGGCTTCGGCGAACTCCTCGTCCAGTGGCCGGTCGGGGATGAGAAGCCGGTGATAGCAGGCGCCCCACAGCTGGTCGACGGCCACCTCGGGATCCAGGCCGGGACGCAGCTGGCCGCGCCGCCTGGCCCTCTCCAGGGCCTGCACGGCCAGAGCCCGGCGCGGGCCCGAGTAGCTCTCCCGGTAGACGGCCGCCAGATCGGGATCGGTCTGGGCCTGGCCGATGAGCTGCGGCACGACGGTCCCGGCCCGGGTGTCGCGCATCAGGCGTACGAACGCCTTCAGCTGCGCGGTGAGATCGGCGGCGATGTCGCCGCTGTCGGGAAAGGCCAGGACGGGGCCGACCACGCCGAAGTAGCCCTCCAGGGCGAGCGCCCCCTTGGAGGGCCACCACTTGTGCAGCGTGACCCGGCTCGCGCCCGCCAGGGTGGCGACCTTCTCGACGGTGAAACCGGTCATGCCCTCGGCCAGCAGGAGCTCACCGGCCGCCCGCAGGACCTCCTGGCGCACCTGTTCGGCCGGGCGGCGCCCACGCCCGCGTCGGGCGGGCGGGCTGGGGTGGGTCACGGTCTACCTCCCGAGAACGCATATGTACATAGTGTATATATTTATCCGGGAAAGTCGCCCGCGAGCACCGTACCGGCCCGTCCCCGGGCGCCGACCGGAAGGCAGCCAGCCATGCCAGCCATGCCAGACCCAGCCCCCACCGGCCGCGAGCATGATCCTCTCGGCGTACCGCGGCCGGGCCGTACCGTCACCGGCCCCGTCACCGAGATCGTCCCCACCGGCGTGCTCGTCCGTGTCGGGCCCGCGCCCCACGGCCCGGAGGGCCTCCTGCGCGACGACGAGCTCGCCGGCCGCGCCGTGCGGGTCGGTGACACGCTCACCGTGCGGATCGTACGGGTCGACGCCGCCCGGCCCCGGATCGACCTCGCCCTCGCCGCGGACTCCCGTACCGCCCGGGAAGGGACCGACGCGGAACTCGCCGTGACGGCGGCGCTGGCGGGTGCCGCCGTGGTGCGCGGCATGTACGGGGCGCCACTGGCACGGTTCGAGAAAACCGCCGGAGACTTCGCCACGGCCGCCGACCTCGAAGCCGAGAAGGTCATTCTCGACCTCGTCCGGGCCGCCCGGCCCCAGGACGCCGTGACCGGCGAGGAGAGCGGGAGCACCGGCCCCGGCGGCGCGTCCGGCACGGAACGCATGTGGCTGGTCGACCCCCTGTGCGGCACGCTGAACTACGCCGCGCGCAACACGCTGGTCGCGGTGAACGTCGCCCTGCGGGCAGGGGCGGACCTCACGGTGGCGGCCTCGGCCGACCCGTTCAGCGGGGAGGTGTTCTGGACGGACGGCGAGCGCGCCCACGTCCGCCGCGACGACGGCGTGGACGAGGAACTCACGCCCTCGCCCGCCTCGCGGCTGGTGGACGTCAACCTCGATCCGCCGTTCCCGAACGCGCCGGGCTTCGCGGCGGCCCGCCTTCTCGCCGACGCGCGGTTCGCCGAGCGGTTCCAGACACGGGTCCTGTCCACCACCCTGGCCCTGGCCTGGGTGGCCGCGGGCCGCAGAGCGGCCTACGTCACCGACGGCGACCCGCGCGACAACGTGCACTTCGCCGCCGGGATCGCGCTGTGCCAGGCCGCCGGGTGCGTGGTGACCGGCCTCCACGGCGAGCCCCCGCACACCGGCGCGGGCGGGCTGGTCGCGGCCGCCGACCGGGAGACGCACACGGCGCTGCTGCGGATGATCGGCGACCCGCTCCCGCCCGGCCGGTAACCGGCCCGGCCCCAGACCACTCCCCTGCGACTGCGACGGGTTCTCGTGCCCGGACGGGGGAGTGGCCCCCTAGCCGCTGCGCCGCAGCAGCATGGCGCCGACGTTCGCCCGCGCGTTCCTGCCGAAGGCCGCGCTGTCGTTGACCCGCGGGAACGGCTCATCGGGCACCGCCACCCCGAGAAACCCGCACAACGGCTCCCAGCCCTGACCGACCTCGAACCGCAACAGCCTGCCGGGCGGGATCGCCGCCACGACCTCGTCGATGTGCTCCTGGAACGTCCTCAGCAGCGACGCGGGATCCTCACAACGCCCGTGGAAGACCCGCTCCTCGACGGTGAGCGTGGTCATCCTCGCGAACGCGGCGAGGTCGGTGCCCAGCACCGAGGAGAGCCCGCGCATCGCCCTGCCGCCCCACCCGCGCCCGCGCCCGCGCCGCCCCAGGACGGTGGCGTTCATGCTGGCCAGCCAGCGCTGCGGATCCCGTACGGTGAGCACGACCTTCGCCTCGGGGAAGTGGCCGGCGAGCTCACGCCAGTAGGCGGCCGAGGGCCAGTCCACGCAGGAGTCATATCCCCGCAGGAGCTCGTCCCAGCTCACCGGCCGCCCCTCGGCGAGGGCGAGCCACCGGCGGATCTGCTCCGGCCGCTCGATCACCTCCTTCATGTGGTGACACGGCCCGTACCCCAGCCGCTCCAGGGCCGTCTTGAGCGAGAGCGTTCCCGTACGACCGAAACCTGCCCCGATGACCCGCATGATCCCTGCCATTCCCCCCGGAAACCGCGCGGCGGCTACTCCGGCAATCTCTCACCACCGCCGAGGACCGGCGGGAAGCCTCGCCGGTCCGCCGCCCCGGGAGGCGGGAGAAACAGATCCGGGTCACAGGGGCCCTGGCCGTTGCGTGGGGAATAATCCGTTGTGCGCCGCTGCTGAGCCGGTCATCATGGTCGCCATGTTCCGGAACGCTCGCCTCGTGACACCCGCCGCCGCGGGTGCCTTCGAGCGTGTCCGCGACGGCCTGGAGCGCTGACCTCTTCCCGTGAGTCCCGGGGTGACCCGGCGGGGGGAGGTGGCCGGCCCGTGACGGGTCACCCCGGATCCAGGCAGTACGAAGGAAGAAAGTCATGGCCAAGCAGGCCTACGTGCGCAACAAGCCGCACCTCAACATCGGCACGATGGGACACGTCGACCACGGCAAGACCACGCTGACCGCCGCGATCACCAAGGTGCTCGCCGAGCGCGGGCAGGCCACCTACACGCCGTTCGAGCGGATCGACCGTACCCCCGAGGAGCACCTGCGGGGCATCACGATCAACATCTCGCACGTCGAGTACGAGACCGCCACCAGGCACTACGCCCACGTGGACATGCCCGGCCACGCCGACTACGTGAAGAACATGATCACGGGGGCGGCGCAGCTCGACGGCGCGATCCTCGTCGTGTCCGCCCGCGACGGCATCATGCCCCAGACCAGGGAGCACGTCCTGCTCGCCCGCCGGGTGGGCGTCGAGCACCTGGTCGTCGCGGTCAACAAGGCCGACGGCGCCGACCCCGAGCTGACCGACCTGGTCGAGCTGGAGCTGCAGGACCTGCTCGCCGAGCACGGCTACCACGACGTGCCGATGGTGCGGGTCTCCGGGCTGCGGGCGCTGGAGGGCGACCCCGAGTGGGCGGCGTCGATCCAGGCGCTGCTGCGGGCGGTGGACGAGCACATCCCCGTGCCGGTCAGATACGTCGACGCGCCGTTCCTGATGCCGGTGGAGAACGTGCTCACGGTGAGCGGCCGGGGCACGGTCGTCACCGGCGCCATCGAGCGGGGCACCGTGCGCGTGGGCGACACGGTGGAGGTGGTCGGGCTCGGCGACGGGTTCGGCGCGGTGGTCACCGGGGTGGAGACGTTCGGCAAGACCATGGAGCGGGGCGAGGCGGGCGACAACGCCGCCGTCCTGCTGCGCGGGGTCAGGCGCGAGCAGGTACGGCGCGGGATGGTGCTGGCGGCCCCGCGCAGCCAGCGCGCCCGCCGGTCGTTCACCGCCAGGCTGTACCTCCTCACGGCCGAGGAGGGCGGGCGGCGCCGCCCGATCGCCTCGGGGTACCGGCCGCAGTTCTACCTGCGCACCACCGACGTGCCGGGCGAGCTGACGCTGCCCTCGCCCGCCCGGCCCGGCGACACCGTGGAGGTGTCGGTGGAGCTGGGCAGGGCGGTGGCGGCCGAGCCGGGCCTCGGCTTCGCGATCCGCGAGGGCGGGCTCACGGTCGGCGCGGGCACGGTCCTGACCGTGGCCGACTGACCGTGGCCTACTGACTGGCCGGCTGATCGCTTACCGGCGCACCGCGTGGGACGGGCCCGCCCGTCCCACGCGGTCGTCGCGGCGGACGGCTCAGCCGCCGCCCTCGGGCACCCAGTTCCGCACGGCCGGGGCGTACCCGGCGGGCTTGTCGCCGACCTTGAGGCCGGGATTGACCAGCCAGCCCTGATAGCCGGGCGTGAACATCCGGTACACCGACGCGGGAGGCGCGGAGCTCGCCTCGTCGAGCCGGGCGCGCAGCTCGGCCGGCAGCTCGACGTCGAGCGCGGTCAAGGTGGTGTCGAGCTGTCCGGGGCCGCTCGCCCCGACGATCGCGGAGGCGATACCGGGCCGGGTGGCGACCCAGTTGAGCGCGACCTGGGCCATCGTCAGCCCGAGCTCACCGGCGACGCCCTCCAGGGTGGCCAGCAGCCGCCACTCCCGCTCCGTGTGTTCCTGCCCGGGGGAGCCCGCGCCGGTGAGGCGGCCCTCCCCGTCCAGGCCCCGGCCGGAGTGGCGGTACTTGCCGGTGAGGAAGCCGCCGCCCAGCGGGCTCCACGCGGTGATGCCCAGCCCCAGGCTCCGCCCCATCGGGACGTGCTCGGTCTCGATCGCCCGGTCGAGGAGGGAGTAGGGCAGCTGCAGGTTGATCATCGGTTCGAGGGAGTGGGCCTCGGCGTAGGTCTGGGCGCGGGCGGCGTACCAGCTCGGCACGTCCGACAGGCCCGCGTAGCGGATCTTCCCGGCCCGGGTGAGGTCGTCGAGGGTCCGCACGACCTCCTCGACGGGAGTGATCCGGTCCCAGGTGTGCAGCATGAACAGGTCGATGTAGTCGGTACGCAGGCGGCGCAGGGACGCCTCGACCGCCCTGATCATGTGCTTGCGGCCGTTGCCCCCCGCGTTCGGGTCCCCGGGGTCGACGCTGTTGGTGAACTTGGTGGTGAGCACCACCCTGTCACGCACCTTGGCCTCGGCGACGAGGTTGCCGAGGATGGTCTCGCTCTCGCCCGCGGTGTAGAAGTCCGCGGTGTCGACGAAGTTGCCGCCCGCCTCCAGATAGCGATGGAAGATGACGCCGGACTCCTCCTCGGTCTTGCCGTACGCGGCGTGGAACCCGCCGGTGCCGAAGTTCATCGTGCCCAGGGCCAGCCGGCTGACGCGCAGCCCGGAACGCCCGAGCAGATAGTAGTGATCCAAGGACATTGAGGTGTCACTCCGTTCGTGAGCGGCGCCGAGGAGCCCGGTCCGTCCGGTTCCCGCGGGCGGCCGGGGCCTGGGTGTTTCCCCCGGCGGTAATCGGATGTCAAGGGCGGGTGCGCCCGTGCTGCCGCTCCGGCCTGTCCGGGCGGGCCGGAAGCGCGTTTTTTCTGAACCGCGCGGTCCAGTCATCAGCTTGCGTACAAAAAAATGGACTGTCAAGTCCAAAAAAGAGGGGCCGGAACACCACGGCCCACCCGCTCCACCCCAAAACCCCCGCCCCGCAGGCCGAAACGGCCTCGGGTGAAACCCGCAGGCCCCCTGAACCCGGCCGCGAACGGGCGGAGGGAAATCCCCGGACGCCTCCCGTACCCGTCCCGTACCCGTAGAGCCCGCCCGCTCAGGGAACGCGGAAGCCTCCGCCCGCTACGGCGGCGGGGGCCTGCGCCCCTGAAGCTGGGCGATGCCCATGTCCAGGGCCGCCTCCAGATGGGTCGTCCGGCCGGTGGACATCTGGATCAGGACACCACCCTGGATACCGGCGAGCAGGGCGGCCGCCGCCCGGTCGGGATCCAGGTCCGGATCGATCTCACCCGCCTCCTGCATGTACCGCACACCGACCGCGATCTCGGCCTGCCAGCGGCGCATCAGCTCGGTGACCACGGCCCGGGCGCCGGGCGTGCCACCGTCCAGCTGTGACATGACAGAACCCAGCGGGCACCGGTCACCCTGCTCGCGGTAACGCTCGACGACCCTGTCGCGCCACAGCCACCACCCGGCCCAGGACGTGAGATCACCGAGCTGGGGCTGCTGGTCGGACAGCACACGGTCGGCCTCGAAGCGGGCCACGGCCAGCAGCAACTCCTCCCGCCCGCCGGGAAAATAGTGAAACAGCTGACTCTTGCTCGTCGCCGTCATCGCCAGCACGTCGTCGAGGGTCGTGGCGGCCACCCCGTGCTCACGGATGTACGCGGCCGCACCCTCAAGAACACGCTGCCGCGTCGCGGCCCCCTTACGGGTCAGCGAACGCATGACACCCCCCGAACTGCGCCTTGCCCCACTTTACGGCGAACGCCCCGCGACGAACGGCCGGGGAACCGCCCCCGGACACCAGGACCCCGAAGCGGCGATCACCGGCATCACCCACCCCGGGATCCCGGGCGACCTCCACCGGCCACGACGAACCCGTCACCATAAGATGGCCCTCCCGCCGCTCCCCCCTCCGCCGCGGACAAGGCCCCGACGGAGAAACCCCTCGAACAGCCCGGCAGCCCCCACCCGCCCGGCGCTCGTCAACGGCCTCGCCGGCCTGGTCAACACCGTCGACGACCAGCTCGTCTCCGTCATGAGCTTCACCGTCTCCAACGGCGGGATCGCCACGATCGACATCCTGTCCGACCCCGACCGGCTGGCCCGGCTCAACCTCCGAGGCGAACAAGGCGAATACTTGCCCTGACGACACGGGGAGAGGCCACCTGCGTGATCGTGACGGCGTCGTCCTTCGACTTCACCAACGGCTTCCACGACACCGCCAACGCGATGGCGACCTCGATCGCGACATCCCCTCCCGTTCCTCTCGTCATGACGACACCGTGGTACGAGGACGCGGGCGGCCGGCGTCGTGGCGTCGCCACAGTGCCAGGGCGATGAGGGCTCCGGCGGGAGCGGTCAGGCAGGAGCCGATCACGTCGGTCGGGTAGTGCACCCCGAGGTAGAGGCGGGCGAAGGCCTGCGCCGTCACCAGGACGGCGCCGATGATCACCACGGCGCGGAACCGGCGGGTGTTCCGGGCGAGGACGGCCAGGGCCATCACCAGCACCAGGGTGATCGACACGTGCCCGCTGGGAAAGCTGTCGTGGCCGTACTGGGTGATGAGCTGGTGGTCGAAGGGCGGGCGCGGGCGGGCCACCACGGCTTTGAACAGCGAGCTCATGCCCCAGCCCGCGGCGATCATCGAGACGGTGGTCGCCGCGGCGTGGAGGCGTCCGGTCGTGATCAGGATGGTCGTGAGCAGCGCGGTGAGGGCGATGGCGGAGATGGGGGCGAAAGCGACGTCGAATCCTCGGGCGACGGTGCTCAGCCAGGGGGTGCGGACGCTGTGGACCAGCTCGTCCAGGTGAAGGTCTGCGCGTGTCCAGGCGGCGGTTTTCGACAACGAGCCCAGCAGCGCGGCGAGGATCAGCGACAGCAGGGGCAGGCGGAGCGCGGCGAGGCCCGGACGCTCCGGTGCCGTCTTCTCGGAGTGATCTTCCCGGCTGTCGTTCATGGGAGTTCTCCGATCACAGGTCGCGCAGGACGGTCAGCGGTGGGCGGCGGGCGGCTCGTAGCGCGGCGGTCCCGGCGCTGAGGAGTCCCAGGGCGGCGACGGCGCCGAGGTAGGGCCAGGGCGCTGGGCGGCGGATCGAACACGCCGCTCAGGACGGTGACCAGCATGTGTGACAGCGCCCAGCCGCCCAGCGCCGCGAACAGGGTGGTCCCGGCGCCGACCACGGCGACCTCGGTCCAGACGAACGCGCCGAGCTGGCGGGGCCGGGCGCCCAGGACGGCGGCCAGGGCGAAGGTGCGGCGGCGTTCGGTGAAGCCGAGGATCAGCAGCAGCGCGGTGGCGGTGAGGGCCAGGGCGAGGCCGAGGGTCAGTTCGACGGTGGCCAGCCCGCCGAAGTCGACGGCGGTGAGGCTGGAGCCGATCACTTTGCGGGTGGTGTCCAGGTCGGTGATGTGCGAGTGCGGGCCCATGATGGTGCGCAGCCGGTCGGCGACGGTGCCCGCGGGGGTGCCGTCGGTGCTGACCAGGAAGGAGCCGACGGCGTCGGAGCCGGTCCGGGCGGCCACGTAGGCGGCGTTGGCGACCAGGAAGCTGTCGCGGGGGGCGGTGGGGAACTCGGCGGCGACGCCCGCGTAGTGGAAGGTGACGGTTCGCAGCTGCCCGGTGCGGCCGTCCTGGAGGCGCAGGCGCAGCTGGTCGCCGAGGTGCAGCTGGAAGTCGTGGACGGTTTCCTGGCTCACCAGGATCGCGTCGGGCCGGCGGGCGAGCCGGTCCATCATCGTGCGCGCGCTGCCGCCGACGAAGTAGGCGTCCTGCAGGCGGGTGGTGCGCGGCAGGGTCGCCGGGCGGATGCCGTAGAGGTCCTGCAGGTCGGAGCCGACGTAGGCGAAGCGGTGCTGGAGCGGTTCCACTCCGGCGGGGACGTCCTGGCGGTGGATCTCTCCGGTGGTCGGTTCGTCCAGTCCCGCCAGCAGATGCAGCAACGTCGTCTTGCCCGACCCCGAGGAGCCCACCACCGCGATCCGGCCGCCGTCCTTGACGGCGCAGGTCAGGCCGTGGACGGCCACGACCGCGTCGCCGCCGGTACCGTAGGTGCGCGAGACTCCGGCGCAGCGGACGATCGTCGTCATGCGATCCGCCCGTCGTGCAGGGCGACGACGCGGCCGGCGAAACGGCGGACCGCGGGGCTGTGCGAGGCGATCACCACCGCCGAGTTCTGGTCGGCCCGCTCACGCAGCAGGGTCAGGACGCCTTTCTCGATGCCGCGGCCGAGTTCGGCGGTCGGCTCGTCGGCCACCAGGACCGCCGGGCGGTTGGCGAGCGCGACGACCAGGCCCGCCCGGGCGGTCTCACCCCCCGACAGGGTGCTCGGCCAGGCCCTGGCCCGCGTGCTCAGGCCGGTGATGTCGAGGACCTGGTCGGCCCAGCGCGGGTCGCGGCGTCCGGCGACCTTCTGGGCGAGGTCGAGGTTCTGGCGGACGGTGAGGTGCTCGATCAGGTTGCCCGACCGCAGGAGCACCCCGACGCGGCGGGCGCGGAGCGCGGCCCGTTGCGCCTCGGGACGGTGGCTGATCCGGATCGAGTCGATCCACACGGCGCCGCCGTCTGGTTCGTCCAGCCCCGCCAGGCAGGCGAGCAGGGTGGACTTGCCCGATCCCGAGGGACCGGTGACGACCACGACCTCCCCGGCGGCGACCTCCAGGCTGACGCCGCGCAGCGCTTTGACCTCCTCGTCCCCGGCCCGGTAGAAGCGGTACAGCTCCTGGGCGCGGATCATGGACGCCATCGGAAGGAGTCGGAGATCGTGCGCCAGGGGTCGGCGTTGTCGGAGCCGGCCGGGCCCGACAGGGTCAGCACCGCCTCCTGGGCGTCGCGGTGGAAGTCGTAGCGTTCGGCGTCCTCGCGGATGACCTTGCCGGTGACCGGGTTGGGCGCCGAGTCCACCTGGTAGGCGATGCGTACGGCCCGGCCGCCGGCGCGGGTGAGCGTGTTGATCGCCGTGAGGGCGAAGTCGCCGCCGGCCGCCTGGAGTTCGGCCACCTCCTGGACTTTGGCCGCCTCCAGGGTGGGAGCCGTCGAGCGGCGCCTGACCGTGATCGTGAGGGTGTTGAGCTTGTCGGTGAACCTCACCGCGGAGGGGGTGGTGGTGCGTGCCCAGCCTTCCGGGACCTTGATCTCGTACAGCCTGCCGCGGTAGGGGACGAAGGCGGTGTCGTCGGGGATGTCGCCGGGCGGGCTGGACTCGGTGGCGTTCGGGTCCGGCTCCCGCACCGGTGTTCGCGCCGTCGCGGCGGCCGTGGCCGGGTGGGGAGGGGAGGAGGCCGCCTGCGTGCCGCCGCAGGCGGCCACTACGGCGAGAGCCGCCAGCAGCGTCACCGGGAAATATGGATTTTTGCCCATATTTGACACGGTAGGAACCGGCTGGTCAGCGCCCGTGCAGCAGACGGTGAGCGCCCGATGAGCGGTTGGTTAGTTTTGCGCTTACCTTGGGTTCGAGGCACTGAACCGGTGGAGACCAGACGCTCCGGCCGGCCCCGCCGCGTCGTCGCCGGCCCGTGTCAGAGATCTGTCTCGTAGCGGTAGCCGCGCCCGCGCAACGTGGTGATCCGCTGCGGGTCCTCCCCGTACTCGCCGAGCTTGCGGCGCAGGGCGAACACGTGCACGTCCAGGGTCTTGGTCGGCCCGAACCAGTTGGCGTCCCAGACCTGCTCCATCAGCTCCTCGCGGGTGACCACCTCACCGGCGCGACACGCCAGCACCGCCAGCAGGTCGAACTCCTTGGGCCGCAGCATGACCTCCTCCTCGGCGACGTAGGCGCGCCGGGCGCGCAGGTCCAGGCGCAGGCGGGCGACGGATACGCTGGACTCGTGCTGCGGCAGGGTCTGGCGGCGCAGATGCGCGCGCAGCCTGGCGAGCAGCTCGGTGAGCCGGAACGGCTTGGTCAGGTAGTCGTCGGCTCCGGCGTCCAAGGCCACCACGACCTCAAGCTCCTGGACGCGGGCGGTCAGCACCACGATCACCACCTGCGGCAGGGCCGTGCGCAGCCGCCGGCAGACCACCACCCCGTCGGTGTCGGGAAGACCGAGGTCCAGCAGGACGAGGTCGGGGACGGCCTGGCGCGCCTGGTCCAGCGCCTCGGCCCCGGTGACCGCCCAGCTCACCTGGTAGCCGCTGCTGGAGAGCGCCTCGGTCAGCTCCGAGCCGATGGACGGGTCATCCTCGACGATCAGTACCCGCGTCATGTAACCGATGGTAGGGACCCCGGCGGGCGGGCACGGGAGCGGCGCCGGTCGTTTCGGCTCCGCCCGGGGCGAGCCCTTCGGATGGGCGGATCCCCTGGGAGGGGTCATCCGGCACCGTGCCGGTCCGGCCAGGCCCTGGCCACCCCCTCCACGTGGACGCCGACCCTGGTGCCGGTGGTCATCGGGCCGGTGGGAGCCGGTACGCGCGCGGTGACGTGGGTGCCGTCGGGCAGTTTCAGGGTGACGAGCGCGTCGTGGCCGTGGAAGTCGTCGCCGGTCACGGTCGCGATCACGGCCCGCGGCGCCGGCGCTGTGGTGATCTTGACCTGTTCGGGCCGCACCAGCACGGTGAGCGGCCCGTGGCCCGCGGGAAGATCGGCCACCGTGACCGGGCCGAGCGCGGTGCGCACCGTCGCCGTATCGCCGCCGTGCCCGAGTCCGGGTCCGGCCGGTACGGGCAGCACGATCGCGTCGCCGACGAAGGCGGCCACCCAGGCGTCGGCGGGCCGGTGGTAGACGCCCGTGGGGGAGTCGTCCTGGACGATGACGCCCTCGCGCATGACCGCGATCCGGTCGGCGCTCGACAGGGCCTCGCCCTGGTCGTGGGTGACGAGGATGCCGGTCGCCCCGTCGGCGCGCAGCGCGGCCCGCACGTCGTGCCGCACCTCGGCGCGCAGGCCGGCGTCCAGCGCGCTGAACGGCTCGTCCAGCAGGACGAGGGAGGGGCGTGGCGCCAGGGCACGGGCGACCGCGACCCGCTGCTGCTGGCCTCCCGACATCTGGTGCGGCATCCGCGCGCCGTACCCGGCCAGGCCGACCAGGCGCAGCACCTCCTCGACCCGGCCGCGGCGGCGGTCGGCCCGGCTCAGCCCGTAGGCCACGTTGTCGCGTACCGACAGGTGGGGAAAGAGCGCGCCCTCCTGCGGCACGATCACGATGTGGCGCCGCTGGGGCGGCGTGTGGACGGCGGGGCCGGCGAACACGCGCCCGTCGACGGTGATCTCGCCCGCGTCGATCCGCTCGAAGCCCGCCACGCACCGCAGCAGGGTCGTCTTGCCGCAGCCGGAGGGGCCGAGCACCGCGGTCAGGCTGCCGCCGGGCACGGTCAGGTCGACACCGGCCAGGGCGGCGACGGGCCCGTAGTGCCGGGTGACGCCGCGCAGTCGCAGCGTGCTCATGTCCGAGGCTCCTTGCTGAGAATCCCGGTGCGTGCGGCCAGCAGCCAGGTGGGTACCGATGACAACGCCACGAGCAGCGCCGCGTAGGGCGCCGCGCCGGCGTAGGCGGCCACCGCGGTGTTCGACCACAGTTCGGTGGCGAGGGTGTCGACGCCGGTCGGGCGCAGCAGCAACGTCGCCGGCAACTCCTTCACGCAGGTGAGGAAGACCAGTGCCGCGCCGGCGCCGATGCCCGGCAGGGTGAGCGGCAGGGTCACGGTGCCCAGCACCGCCAGCGGCCCGCGGCCCAGGGAGCGGGCGACCTCTTCGAGGACGGGCGGCGCCTGGGCGGTGGCCGCGGCGACGGCGGCGACGGCCAGCGGCAGGAAGAGGGCGCCGTAGGCGAGCGCGAGCAGCCAGGTCGTCTGATAGAGCGGGTAGGCGACGTTGATGCCGAAGAACACCAGGGACAGGCCGATCACCACGCCGGGCAGGGCGTGGCTGAGATAGCCGAGCCGCTCCAGCGCCCCGCTCAGGCGGCCGGGCACCCGGGCGCTCAACACCCCCAGCGGCAGCGCGAGCACCATGGTCAGCGCCGTCCCGGCCAGCGACAGCCACAGGGAGTTACCGGCGGCCGCCGTCACCTCCGGCCAGGTTCCCGGCCGGGAGACGCCCTCGGCCATCCGCCGGGCGAGGCTGAACGCGGTGACGCCGACAGCCGCCACCGCGACGGCGAGCAGGGCGGCCACGGCGAGCGGGCGCGCCCGGCCCAGGCCGACCCTGGCCGGTGGGCGGCGGGTGCCGCCCAGCCGGGCGTAGCGGGCCCCGCGCCGCCGGGTCGCCCCCTCCCCGGCCAGGATCAGCACGGTCAGCGCCACGAGCACGGTCGACAGCACCAGCGCGCCGGTACGGTCGAAGCCGAGGTCGAAGGCGAGGAAGATGGCGCGGGTGAAGGTGTCGGCCCGAAGGATCGAGACCGCGCCGAAGTCCGACAGCACGTACAACGCCACCAGGAGCCCGCCCCCGGCGACCGCGGGGCGGATCTGGCGCAGCGTCACCCGCGTGAAGGTGTGCCAGCCGCCGTGACCCAGCGAACGCGACACCTCTTCCTGGGCCGGGTCGCCACCGGCCAGGGCCGCGGCCACCGGCAGCAGGACGTAGGGGTAGGAGCACAGCGTCAGCACCAGCGCCGCCGCCCAGAACCCCTCGAAGCCGTCCACCGCCGACACCCAGGCGAAGCCGGCGATGTAGGTCGGCACCGCGAGGGGCAGGACGGCCAGGACGGCGAGGAGGCGGCGGCCCGGCAGGTCGGTGCGCACGATCAGGAAGGCCGAGCCGACCCCGAGCAGCAGGCAGGCCGCGGTCACCACGGCCGCCAGGGCGAGCGTGCCCGCCGCCAGCGCCGCGACCCGCCCGGTGAACAGTTCCCCGGCGATCCGGGCCCAGCCCGCCTCGGCGGTCCGTACGGCCAGGTAGGCCAGCGGGATCAGGGCGACCGCCACGGCCAGCACGGACAGCGTGAGCAGCACGGGCCGTGGCGGCCGGCCGTGGGTCCTCGACCGGCCCGCGTCCCGCGCCAGGCGGCCGGGGCGAGGTGCGGATCCGGCATGGTCCGGCCGCGCGGCGAAGGGCGGTGACGTTCTCAGGGGACCAGTCCCGATTCCCTGATGAGCGCGATGGTCGCCTCAAGCCGGTCGAGGTCGTTGAGGTCGACCGCGGGAGCCTTCAGCTCCTGCAGGGCGGGCACTCCCGCGGGCGGGACGGCGTCGGCCAGGACCGGGTACTCGAAGGTCTCCTCGGCGAAGTACTTCTGGGCCTCGGCGCTGAGCAGGTAGGTGACGAGGGCCTGCGCGTCGGGGTTCTGGGCGGCCTTCCTCAGCACGCCGACGCCCGCCACGTTGACCAGGGCGCCGCTGTCGCCGTCGGGGAAGAAGTGCAGCTTGGCGGTGAGGGTGTCGGGCGTGGTGCCCTTCTCCTTGGCCAGCTCGCCCAGGTAGTAGTGGTTGATCAGGCCGGCGGCGATCTTGCCGGAGTCGACCTCCTCCAGGATCGGGCCGTTGCCCTCGCGGATCTGCGGGTCGTTGGCCTTGAGCCCGGCGAGGAACTCCTTGGCCTTGTCCTGGCCGTGCTGCACCGTCACGGCGGTGACGAACGCCTGGAAGGACGCGTTGGTCGGGGCCACCCCGATCTTGCCCTTCCAGGCCGGATCGGTGAGGTCGAACACCGAGGCGGGCAGCTGGGCGGCGGGGACCAGGCCGGGGTTGTAGACCAGCACCCGTGAGCGGGCGGTGACGCCGACCCATTCGCCGCTCTTGGCGCGGTAGGCCGCGGGCACCTTGTCGAGCGCGGTGGCCGGGAGGGGGGCGAACAGGCCCTTCTTGGCGACGGCGCCGAGCGCGCCTGCGTCCTGGGCGAAGAAGGCGTCCGCGGGCGACTTCTCGCCTTCTTCGAGAAGCTGGGTGGCCATGGCCGCGGTGGCGGCGTAGCGGGCCTCGACGGCGATGCCGGTCTGCGCGGTGAACTTCTCCAGCAGGGGCTTGACCAGTGACTCGCTGCGCCCGCTGTAGACGGTGATCTTCTTGCCGGTCGCCGGGCTCGCGGCGGTTCCGGTGGCTCCGGTGGTGTCGGTGGCTGCGCCGCCGCACGCGGCCAGTCCGAGGACGAGCAGGCCGGTCGTGGCCAGGGTGAGCACGGTTCTGGGGAGGAAAAACGGCACCGCGGTGCTCCTTCGGTCATGGGAGGACGCCTCAACAACTACATCGCTGTAGAAGTTAGCAGAGGCTAACCTAAGAACGCACGGCGGGGCCAGAGGCGGTGCCGTAAAGGTCCGCAACCGGTTACCCGGCGACGGGGTGAAGGGGCGCGCGGACGCCCAGCGCCGTGATTTCCGCCGGTACGACGGCGCTCGGCTTCCCGTCGGCACGGCGGCGGGATGAAGGAGGCGGTTCGTTCAGCGCCCGGGTTCTCGCCGGCACGGGCGGCCGAACTCCGCCAGGTCGACGATGGCCTCCCCGGTCCACACCACCGACCCCAGCGCCACCAGGGCGGGGACCGCGAGCAGGAACGCGCCGCGCGGGCTGGGCAGCGGTTTGAGCAGGGCGGCGATCCGGCGCGGCACGGGCCCGGGAGCCCGCCGGCCCGCGAACGGCACCGCTCCCGACGGCGTCGCGCCGTCCGGGGACAGCAGGGCCGCCACGCCGATCGCCCGCGCCGTCGCCCTGCGATCACCGGTCT
Source organism: Streptosporangium heterodermiicola (assembly GCF_051390675.1). Taxonomy (NCBI): domain Bacteria; kingdom Bacillati; phylum Actinomycetota; class Actinomycetes; order Streptosporangiales; family Streptosporangiaceae; genus Streptosporangium; species Streptosporangium heterodermiicola. The sequence continues at coordinate 42,942 of NZ_JBPJSR010000017.1, read as the reverse complement.
GCGCGGCGGCCTGTTCGTCGGCCCAGCGCTCGATCAGGTATCCCACCAGGTGGCGGACCCGCCACAGCAGGGGGTGCGCCGCGACGGCCAGCCGGCCGGCCAGCAGCCACCGGTGGTGATGACCGCTCAGATGGGCGTGCTCGTGCGCCACGAGCACCGCGTGGCTCTCCTCGCCGAGCGCGTCCAGCATGCCCTGGGTCACCACGATCCGGCCCGGCCGGCCCGGCTGTCCGGGAAGGGTGAAGGCGGCCGGTCGCCGCTCGGCCACCACCACGACGACGTCGCCGTCGGGCAGGGCCGCGGCCTGGTCACGGGCGGCGCACAGCGACCGCCGTTCTCGCCGGGCGCCGACGACGAAGGTGGCGGCGGCGAGCGTCAGGAAGGCCAGGGCGGCCCAGTACGGCCACTGCGGCGCGTCCCCCCGCGCGAGGGTCAGGACGGCGTGCGCCGAGACGGCCGCCACGCTCACCGAGCTCGCGGCCGCGACCACGACGGCGCAGGAGATGAAGACCACCGTCGCCGGTGCCGGCTGTTGCCGGTCGGCCAGCACCGCCATCGAGGCGACCAGGGCCGCGGGGGCGACGAGCGTCGACAGGACGAAATGGTCGATCATCGGGTTTCGTTCTCGTCGTCGCCCAGCAGCAGCCGCCGGACCAGTTCCTCGTCCCCGGCCGAGAGCCCGGAGATGAAGTGCGTCAGGACGGGCGCGTGGTCGGCCTCGGCGTCGAGCAGCCGTCTCATCCGCCAGGCGATCAGTCCCGAGGGGTCGGCGGGCGCGGCGTAGCGGTAGGCCCGCCCGGACCGCTCCCGCGTCACGACGCCCTTCTCGTGCAGCCTGGTCAAGGTGGTCACCACGGCGCTGTAGGAGAGTTCGCCGCCCCCTTTGCCGCTGAGCCGGGTCCGTACCTCGCCGGGCGACAGGGGGGCGGACGCCTCGTGCAGCACGGCGAGGATCTCCGTTTCCAGGGCCCCGGGGGACCGGCGAGCGTTCACCGGACGACCATAGCGGCCCCGCCCTCCAGCCCCGCCCACCGGCCCGGAAACCGCCCGCGGCACGCCGTCAGGCGGCTTTCTCGGCAGGCGAGGCAGGCGAGGCCGATGAGGAAGGTGAGGAAGGTGAGGCAGGCGAGGCCGGTCGCCGGGAGGACGGCGGGCGCAGGAAGAGTACGAGCGTGGGCAGCGCGTAGGCGACCCAGGCGAGGCTTTCCAGCACGGTCGGCTGCGCGGTGATGTTGAACATGCCGGAGACGAGCGCGCCCCACCAGGAGTCGGGCGGCAGGACGGCGCTGATGTCGAAGGCCTGGGCGGACAGGCCGGGCAGCAGGTTCGCCTCCTGCAGGTCGTGCACGCCGTACTTGAAGATGCCGGCGGCGACCAGGATGAGCAGCAGGCCCGTCCAGGTGAAGAAGGTGGACAGGTCGATCCGCAGCGCGCTGCGGTAGAGGCCCCAGCCGATCACGATCGAGGTGAGCAGTCCCAGGCTGATCCCGATCAGCGGGCTGGCCGTGGTGGTGGCGCCCTGGACGGAGGCGAAGAACAGCAGCGCGGTCTCCAGGCCCTCGCGGGCGACCGCCAGGAAGGCCATCACGACGACCGCGACCGGGCCCAGCCGCAGCGCCTCGGTGAGCCGGGAGCGCAGCTCGCCCGACAGGGACCACGCGGCCCCGCGCATCCAGAAGATCATCCAGGTGACGAAGACCGTGGCCAGCAACGAGGTGATCGCGTCGAACAGTTCCTGTCCCCGGTGCCCGAGACCGGCGGCGGTGAAGGTCAGCAGCGCGCCGAACCCGACGGACAAGACGGCGGCGGCGATCACCCCCGTCCACACGAGGGGCAGGCGGTCCCTGCGGTCGCTCTTGACCAGGAAGGCGACGAGCACGGAGACCACGAGCGCGCCCTCCAGCCCTTCACGCAGACCGATGAGATAACTGGCGAACACGTCACTCCTAGACGATGGGAAGACCTGCCTCGACGAGGCGGATGAACCTTTGAACCTTGATGTCACACAAAGCGGCAGATGCCGGTCAGGCCGGTTCGTCGCGGCGCCCGCGGCCCTGGGCCAGCCGCACCCAGACGAACACGACGATCGCGAGCACCACCAGGCCGACGACGACGTTGGTGGCGACGCCGGCGTAGGCCTCGACCAGCGACCAGTTGGCCCCCAGGAAGTAGCCGGCCATGACGAAGATCGTGTTCCAGACGAGGCTGCCGAGCGTGGTGAACAACGTGAAGGTGACCAGGGGCATGCGCTCGACCCCGGCCGGGATGGAGATCAGGCTGCGAAAGAGCGGGACCATCCGGCCGAAGAACACCGTCTTGCGGCCGTGGCGGGAGAACCACGCCTCGGTCCTCTCGATGTCGGAGACCTTGACCAGCGGCAACCTCGCCGCCAGGGCCACCGTGCGCCGCCTGCCCAGCAGCGCGCCGACGGCGTACAGCGCGAGCGCTCCCACCACCGAGCCGAGCGTGGTGCAGGCCAGCGCCGCCCACAGGGACATGCCGCCGGTGCTGGCGGTGAATCCCGCCAGGGGGAGGATCACCTCGCTGGGAAGCGGCGGGAACAGGTTCTCCAGGGCGATGGCGATGCCCGCCCCCGGCGCGCCCAGCGTCTCCATCAGCCCGGTCGCCCAGCCGGCGATCCCGTCCAGGGCGGCGGACGTCAGCACGCGAGGCACCCCCGAGATCCCCGGCTCTCATTGGCCAGGTGAGGGGTGCGGCGAGGAACGCGGTGCCTTACGTGCATACCGTCACGGTACGAACCGGCCCGTCAGCGCCCGATGAGGGCAAGGTTAACGCCGCGCTTACCTTCCGCCGCAAAGGGAGTGAGCGGCCGTCGCCGCTCCAGCAGCCTCATCGCCAGCGCGCACCCCCAGCCGATCACGGCCAGGACGGCCCAGGGCAGCCAGGCCAGGCCCCACCGCCCGGCGGCGTCCCACAACGTGCCGGTCAGCACGCCGCCGGCCGTGACCCCGATGCCCGACACGGTGGCGTACAGCCCGTAGTGGGTGGCGATCAGCCGCCCGCGGGACATCGCGACGATCACCTCCATCTCGAACGGGTGGATCAACATGGTGCCGAGCGCCAGGAGCGCGGCCGCGGCCAGCGCCGGCGCCATGGCGACGTACCAGAGGTGCCCGGGCAGGCCGGAGAGATCCGCGCCGGCCGTCGCCGCGAGCGGGACGAAGGCCAGCCCCATCGCCAGCAGGCCGGCGCTCATGGCGCGGGGCGCGGTCATCGCGCGGGCCGCCCGTGCGCCGACGCGGCCCTGCAGGGTGATGACCAGGAGCGCCGACAGCGCGAACATCACCCCGACGCCCAGCTCCCGCCGCGCGCCCACCGCCTCGCCCATGGCCAGGGGGAGCGTCAGGTAGACCTGGAAGGACAGCAGGTAGGCCCCCGACATCGCCAGCGAGAGGTGCCGGAAGGACCGGTTGCCCAGCACGGTCCGCCACCCCCCGCGCTCGCGCCGAAGCTCGGGGACCACGGCCGGCAGGCAGGCCCCCTGCAGGGCGGTGAGCAGCACGAACACCCCGGCCGCGACCAGCGCCACCACCCGGAAGTCCAGTCCCGACATGGCCAGCCCCACCAGCGGGCCGAGCAGCAGCCCCGCCTGCCCCGCCATGTTGAACCAGCCGAACACCCGCACCCGCCGGTCCGCGGCGGCGACGGCCAGCAGCGAGCGCGTCCCCGGATCGAACAGGGCCCCGGCGAACCCGGTCGCCGCCGACGCCACCACCAGGGCGCAGACGCCGTCGGCGAAGCCGAGCAGCGCGAAACCGGCCGCGCGCAGCGCGCACCCGGTCACCACCGTGACACGCGCCCCCAGCCGATCGGCCAGGTAGCCGCCGACCAGTGCCATCCCGCGCTGGCTCGCGTTGCGCACCCCCATCACCAGGCCGACCACCCAGGCCGCGAGATCGAGCTGATGGGTCAGGTGGAAGGCCAGATACGGCATCAGCATGTTGAAGCCGAGCCTGATCGTGAACTGATTGAGCAGCAGCAGCCGCACCAGATTCTCGTTACTCATAGTGAGATCGACGATACGAAAAGTAAGGTTAGCGCGGCGTTTACCTTCGACTTGCGATCCTGGCCCGATGCCCTCGACCCCGCCGCGACCAGCCCCGTTGCGACGGCGCGTGCTCGCCGCGATCACCGCCGTGGCGACGTTCACCGTCGTTTTGTTCGCGGTGCCGCTCGCCATCGCGGTCAGCCACCTCTACCGCGGCGAGACCATGGCCGCGCTCGGCCGCGACGCCACCTGGATCGCCGCCGCCATCCCCGACGACGACGTCGAGAGGGGAGCGCGGGCGATCACCCTGCCGGCCGACGTGCCCGCCGGGCTGACGGTCGGCGTCTACTCCACCTCCGGCCACCTCATGCACGGCGGCGGCCCCGCCGTCTCCGGCCTGGTCGCCGACGCCACCTACGGACACCCCCACGAGGGCGCCGAGGCCGGGTACCTCGTCGCCTCCGCGCCGATCCCCACCGACGAGGTCCAGCTCGGCGTCGTACGGGTCGCCACGCCGTACGAGGGCGTCGAGGAGCGCGTCCGTCTCGCGTGGCTGCTGATGGCCGGCCTCGCCGTCCTGGCCCTCGCGCTGGCCGCCGCCTTCGGGCTGCGCCAGTCGGCTCGCCTGGCGGCTCCGCTGGAGCACCTGACCAGGGCCGCCCAGGCGCTCGGCGAGGGGGACTTCTCCATCAGGCCACCCCGCTCGGACATCATCGAGGCCGACGCCGCCGGGCAGGCTCTGGCGGCCACCGCGCGCCGCCTCGGCGACGTCCTGGACCGCGAGCGCTCCTTCAGCGCCGACGTCTCCCACCAGCTGCGCACCCAGCTCACCGGCCTGCTCCTCGGCCTGGAAGCGGCCCTCACCCGGCCCGGCGCCGACCTGACCCGCACCCTCACCACCGCCGTCCAGCGCGGCCAGCGCCTGCACACCATCATCGACGACCTCGTCCGGCTGACCCGCGACACGCGCACCGCCTCCGAACCCCTCGACGTGAGCGCCCTGCTGCGGGAGGTGCGTTCCGACTGGCACGGCAGGCTCGCCGCCCAGGGCCGCCGGCTGACCATCACCCTGCCGGCGGAGCTGCCCTCGGTGGTCGCCTCACTTCCCGCCGTACGGCAGATCCTGCGGGTGCTCGTCGACAACGCGCTCGTCCACGGGGCGGGGGAGGTCCGCGTCGACGTCACCGAGGTCGGGGACGCGCTCGCCATCGAGGTCTGCGACCAGGGGAGCGGCGTCGCGGAGGAGGCCGACCCGTTCACGCGCCGCTCCTCCGCCGACGACGGGCACGGCATCGGCCTGGCGCTCGCCCGCTCCCTGGCCGAGGCCGAGGCGGGACGCCTGGTCCTGCGCCGCGCCTCACCGCCGATCTTTAGCCTGCTGCTGTCCCCGTCGGCGGAGACCTCGGCGGAGACCTCGACGGGGACCTGACCAACCTGGCGGGAACGTCTGCGACGTATCGACGCCGAACGCGAGGCTCAGGCCAGCGGAAGGCGCAGCTCGATCAGGCCGCCACCCTCGGGCGACACCCGGGGCGTCAGGGTGCCGCCACCGGCCTCGGCCAGCCTGCGGGCCAGCGCGAGACCCAGCCCGGCGCCCTGGCCGGGCGCGGTCGCCCGCCCCTGGGCGCCGGGAGCCAGGACGGCATCGAGCTCACCGGCGTCGAACCCGGGGCCGTCGTCGCCGACGGCGAACACCACGTCGCCGCCGGAGTCGCCGGAGTCGCCGGGGGCACCGGGGGCACCGGGGTCGCCGGACCTCCGGACGCGCAGCAGCACCGCCGAACGGCCGTAGCGCAGCGCGTTGTCCAGGAGCGGCTGGAGCATCCGCCCGACCACCTCACGATCACAGCCGACGACCAGGCCGGCGGCGCGCCCGGTGTCGAGCCGGATCTCCCGCCCCCGGGCCAGGCAGGCCCGCAGCGCGTCCGCCGCCACCTCGGCGACCGTGGCCGTACCGGCGGAGGGGTCGATGCTGCGCCGGGCCAGGCCGATCAGGGTGTCCAGGGCGGCGGCCATCCGGTCGGTCCCGTCGAGAACGTTCCGCAGCACGTCCCGCAGCTCGGCGGCCGGACGATCCCGGCGCAGGGCCACCTCCGTCTCCAGGCGCACCTGGGCCAGCGGGGTGCGCAGCTCGTGGGCGATCTCGGCGGTGACCCGCTGCTCGTGGCGCAGCGCCGCGGAAAGACGGCCGAGCAGGCCGTCCAGCGTCGCGGCCAGGCCCGTCAGCTCGTCGCGGGAGGGGCCGAGGCCGAACCTGCGGTCGAGGTCGCGTTCGGACCAGCGGGCCGCCTGCGCGGTCATCCGGGCGACGGGCCGCAGGGCCTGGGTCACCGAGCGCCGCACGAGCAGGGCGCCGAGCCCGAGAACCAGCACGTCGAAGACGAGCGCGCCGATCAGCGCGGTCCGCTCGGCGTTCTCGTAGGGGACCAGGGAGAGGGCGACCACCACGACCGCGTCGGGCGCCGGAGGCTCGCGCAAAGGGATCGCCAGCATCCTCAGGTCGTGGTCGATGTCACGGAAGGTGGGACGCGAGACCGTGCCGAGCTCGCGGGCCGGGGCGTCCAGGCGGCCGGGGACGGGCGGGCCGCTGACCGGGGCGCCGGCGGCGTCGAACACCCACACCCCGCTGTCGAGGACCTCGTCGAAGGGCGTCTCGTTGACCTTCAGCCGCCCCTGGAGGGTCGTCACGGTGGCCGCCGCCGCACCGGCCCGTGCCCGCAGGACACCGTCGGCGCCGCTTTCCAGCTGCCAGGAGAGCAGCATGTAGAAACCCGTGGTCAAGACGACGAGGGCGGCGGCGAGGGTCGCGCTCGCGGTGACGACGAGCCTGCGGCGGATCACCCGGCCGAGTATCCGACGCCGCGGACCGTCGTGATCGCCGACGCCTGGCCGATGCCGTCGAGCTTGCGGCGAAGCCGTACGACATAGGCGTCCAGGGTGTTGTCGTGGACGATCGCCCCCGAGGGCCAGGCCGCCGCGATCAGCGAGTGGCGGCGGACGACCTCCCCGCGGCGTGCCAGCAGGGCCGCGAGCAGCCGGAACTCCGTCGGGGTGAGGCCGACCCCCCGCTCCTCGTAGCGCACCTCGTGCGCCGCGGGGTTCAGGCGCAGGCCCGAAGGCGGCTGCGCGGCCTGGCCCGCGCGCCGCAGCAGGGCCCGCAGCCGCAACACCAGCTCCTCGAAGTGGAACGGCTTGGGCAGGTAGTCGTCGGCGCCCGCGTGAAAACCCGACAGCCGGTCGGTGATGCCCCCGCGCGCCGTGAGCAGCAGGACCGGCGCGTGCACGCCGCGTGCGCGCAGGGCCAGGCACAGATCACGGCCGTCGACGTCGGGAAGGCCGATGTCGATGATGAACACGTCGGGTGCGGGGCCGGTGAGAGCCCGCAGCAGGTCGGTCCCGCCGGCCACCGAGAGGCGGACCTCGAACTCCTCCTCCCGCAGGCCGCGGCCCAGACCGGCCCGCAGGGCCAGATCGTCCTCGACGATGGCGACACTCGGAGCCAAAGGATCGTCCCCCCTTTTTCCATGGCCGACGGGGTTCACCCACCAGGGTACGCGGCGCGGGAAACAGCGGGCACGGACACCGTCCGGAGTGCTCTCGTGCAGGTGAGGGGCCTGGAACGCAGTCAGGTTGCGTTCAGGTGAACCGTGTCAGCCTGGCGCGATGACAACCCATGCAGAACGGCCCAAGGCCACGCCGCGAGGCCGCCGGACGCTGAACAAGGTCCCGGAAGTGACGATCCACTTCTGGATCATCAAAGTCCTGTGCACCACGGTGGGCGAGACGGCGGCCGACTTCCTGAACGCGGACCTGGGCCTGGGCCTGACCAACACCACCTGCGTCATGGGCGGCCTGCTGATCATCGCGCTGGGCCTCCAGTTCGGCGCCAGGAGGTACGTGCCGGGGATCTACTGGCTCGCGGTGATCCTGATCAGCGTCGTCGGCACGCTGATCACCGACAACCTCGTCGACAACCTCGGGATCTCCCTGGAGGCGACCACCGTCGCCTTCGGCGTCGCCCTGGCCGTGACCTTCGTGGCGTGGTACGCCGGCGAGAGGACCCTGTCCATCCACACCATCTTCACGATCCGGCGCGAGGCCTTCTACTGGTCGGCCATCCTGTTCACCTTCGCCCTGGGCACCGCGGCGGGCGACCTGGCGGCGGAGGGGCTGGGCCTGGGGTACGGGGTGTCGGCGCTCGTGTTCGGCGCGCTGATCGCGCTCGTCGCCCTCGCCCGCTTCGGCGCCGGGCTGAACGCGGTCCTCACCTTCTGGATCGCCTACGTCCTGACCCGGCCGCTGGGCGCCTCGATCGGCGACTACCTGTCCCAGCCCCGCGCCGACGGCGGCCTCGGCCTGGGGACCATCGTGACCAGCGCGCTCTTCCTCGTCACGATCGCGGGCTTCGTGCTCTACCTGACCGCCACCGGGAAGGACGAGATCACCCCCCTGGCCGCCGCGGAGGGCGGCGGGGCGTGAACGCGCCCCGCGCGGGCATCGGCGGCGTCACCGGCCGGGCTGTCAGGATCGTCACGTGGGCGGCGGTCCTGGCGATCACCGTGGCGGCCGGTGAGCTGGGCGAACCGGCCCTGCCCTCCCCGCACATCCTGATACCGCTGCTTCTGGGACTGACGGCCGCGCTGACCGGCCTGGTGCGTGATCGCGCTCCCGCCGTGCTCAACCGTGCCTCCCAGGTGCTGCTCGGCGTGCTGATGGGAACCTACCTGGACCTGCCGTCACTGGGCCAGGTCGCCGGATCGATCGCGCCCCTGGCCGCGGTGACCGTGGTGACGCTCCTGCTGTGCCAGGCGGCCGCGTTCGCCATGGTCCGTCTCGGCGCAGTGGACCGGGCCACCGCCACCCTCGGCATGATCGCCGGGGGATCGGCCGCCGCGGTCGCCTCCGCCGACGACCTCGGCGCCGACGGCCGCCTGGTGGCGTTCATGCAGTATCTGCGGCTGGGCCTCGTCGTGGCGAGCACGCCGGTCCTGCTGAACTGGATCTCTCCCCGGCCCCAGCAAGGAGGCACCGGGGCCCAAGGCGGTGACGGCGGCCCCTGGCACCTGGTCTGCGGCCACGACCAGGCGGGCGGCCTGCTCGTGCTCGCGGTCGTCGCGCCGCTCGGTGTGCTGCTGGGCTCGCGCCTGAGACTGCCCAGCCCGGCCACGATGGGCCCCATGCTGGTGTCCGCCGCCCTCACCGTGAGCGGCCTCGCGCCCGGGTTCGCCCCCGGCGGGACGCTGCGGACCCTGCTGTTCACCACGATCGGGCTCGATGTCGGCCTGCGCTTCTCCCGGCGAACCGTGCGGCACCTACGCCGGATCCTGCCCGCCGCGCTGGCCTGCACGCTGGCCGTCGGCGCCGCGTGCGCGGCCCTGGCCTGGACGGTCTCCGCCCTCACCCACACGCCGTTCGGCGACACCTATCTCGCCACGACGCCGGGCGGGATCAACGCGGTCCTGGCGACGGCCTCCTCCGCGCACGCGAACCTGCCGCTGATCTCCAGCGTGCAGAGCCTCCGGCTGTTCGTGATGGCCTTCCTGGCGCCGCCGCTGATCCGCCTGACCGTCCGCGCATCCCGGACCGGCGTGCCGCGACGCTGACCGGCTTCCTTTGATGACGTCGAAGGCGGCGAAGTGCAGCCGGTCCTGGGCGGGCGTGACGATGCCCGCCTGATGCTCGCCGTAGAAGGGGAAGGGGGCGGAGGCGGAGGCGGCGTGCGCGGGGGAAGACTCGTGCGTCCACGAGCGGGCGGCGATCGCGGCCGCCACCCGCGGCCGCGACCCCGGCCGTGACCCCGGCCGCGCCGAGGCCGAACATCTTCCCGCGGCTCATCCGTTCGTTCACGGCCCCTACTTCGCCACGATCGGCGCGACCCCGCTGATCGGCTCGGCCAGCGCGTTGATCACGTCGGACAGCCTCTTCAGCCGGCTCGATCCGCTCAGGCAGTCATCACCGCGTCGGCCGGGGTCTCGCCGGTGCTCGCCGGGTCACCTGTCGGAGGTGATTGTCGTACGTAGCGGAGATTTCTCGATATTTCATGTTCTTCCGGTCAACCCGGGGTGTGGCCCAGGGAGTGCCAGGGGTGACTTTCACCGACGAGATTTCACCGACGAGAGGAGACCGGGTGGACGCGGATTTCGCGGACTTCGTACGACACCGAGGCGACCACCACCTAAGAACGGCGGTCCTGCTCACCGGAGACTGGCACACGGCCGAGGATCTGCTGCAGTCCTGCCTCGGCAAGCTGTACCGGGTGTGGCATCGGCTGGACACCAGCAGCGACCCGGACGCCTACCTGCGCCGCATCCTGGTCAACACCCACCGATCCTGGTGGCGCGCCCGATGGCGCCGTGAGATCCCACGCGCCGACCTGCCCGACCTGCCCGGCGGGGACGGGGGAGAGGTCCGGGCGGTGGCCGAGGAGGTCCGGAACGCACTGGCCAGGCTCCCGGTCAGGCAGCGGACGGCTCTGGTGCTGCGCTTCTTCGTGGACCTGCCGGAGACGGAGGTCGCCGCCCTGATGGGCTGCTCGGCGGGAACGGTCAAGACCCACACGCATCGCGGCCTGCGGGCGATGCGCCGGATGATCTCGCCCGACACCGCGGTCAACCGAACCGAGGCGCAGGGGAGTGGGATCCGGTGAGACACCACCACGAGGAGCCGTTCATGAACGAGAAGGAAATCCGCGCACTACTCGTCAAGGCCACCGAGGATCGACCGGCGGGCATCGACCTCATGCCGGCGACACCGGCGACACCGGCACCGGCGACGCCGAGGCGGGGACCGGCCCGGGTCCTGGTCCCGATCGCCTCGATCGGCGTCGCGGCCGCGGTGGGCGTGGCCGCGCTCTTCCTGCCCGCGGGCCAGCCCTCGGCGCAGGCCCAGGTGGCCGCCGCGGCCGAGACCACCAGCCGGGAGAGCTACCGGATCCACAGCACCAGCGGCGCCAAGACCTTCGACGGCGCCTTCGACCCCGCCCAGCGCGTGGGCGTCATCACCAGGGCCGGGGACGGCGCCGAAACCCGGTTCGTCGGCGACCTGATGTACGTCCGCCAGCAACGCGAGGGCAAGTGGACGGTCTCCCCGCGCATCGAGGAGGAACTGAAGAGCGCCCCGCAGACCGTCGCCCTGGTCAAGCTCGCCCCACTGGACCCCCAGACGGCCCTGCGACGACTCCGTTCGGCCACCGACGTCCGTGAGGACGGCCCCGCCTCCGGCCAGGACTGGACCGGCCAGAGGTTCACGTTCTCACTGAAGGACGAGGGCGAGCCCGGCCTCAAGGAGGCCGTGGGCGAGCCGGGGGAGATCACGGGAGCCGTGAACGTGGACGACCAGGGACGGGTCCGGCGCCTGGAAGTCACCTTCGGCGACACCGGCCAGCGAAACGTCCTGGACTTCGAGGACTTCGGCACCCCGGTGACGGTCACGGCCCCGCCCGCCGACCAGGTGGAGCAACTGCCGACCGGAAAGCAGAAGCACAAGATGGACCAGATGCCGGCGAACACACCGGACCACGAACCGACCGGCGAGCCGACCGTCAAGAACCCCTGACCGAATCTCAGCCAGGATGAGGTGGAGGCGCCGCCTGCCGAACGGACCCGTCGACGTCGTCCTGCCCGGATGGGCGGGCGGGCAGGACGAAGGTGACGCGGGTCCCGGGCTCGGCGGCCAGGGGATCGGGATCCAGCGCGATGGAACCACCGTGGAATTCGACGATCTTCCTGCAGAGAGCCAGGCCGATGCCGTTGCCGGGGTAGGCCTGACGGGTGTGCAGCCGCTGGAAGATGACGAAGACACGTTCGGCGTACTCCGGCTCGATCCCGATCCCGTTGTCGGTGAGAGTGAAACGCCACACATCCTCATCCTCTTCACGCCGTACGGCCAGGTGGACGCGGCAGGGCCGATCGGGTGTGCAGCAACATGCCCAGCTGCGTCCTGTCGCCGGTGAGGGTGGGCAACCGGTCATGGGTGAGGCGGGCCCCGGATTCGGTGATGGCCAGGCTCAGGGCCTCCACGGTGTCGGTGAAGACGGCCTCCAGGTCGACGGTGGCGTGCCGGTGATGCAGGCGGCCCACCCGGGAGAATTCCAGCAGGTCGTTGATGAGCGTTTGCATCCGCGCCGCACCGTCGACGGCGAAACCGATGTACTGCCGGGCCCGGTCGTCGAGGCCGCCGCCGTATTTGCGCTCCAGCAACTGACAGAAGGCGGTGACCTTCCGCAGCGGTTCCTGAAGGTCGTGGGAGGCCACGTAGGCGAACTGCTCCAGTTCGGCGTTGGAGCGGCGCAGCTCGGCGGCCTGTTCGTCCAGGAGGATGCGCGCCCGCTCCGAATGAGCGAGCTCCTCGGCCAGCCGGCAGCGCATCGCCTCCACGTCCTGGCTCAAGGCGCGCAGGTCGGCCGGCCCGCTGCCGAGGATGGGGTGGGAGAAGTCGCCGCCGGCCACGTTGCGCGCATCGGACGACAGCCGCTCCAGCGGTCCGGTGACGGCGCGACGCAAGGCGACGGAGATCAGGACGGCCAGCGCCACGATCAGCAGGGCGATCGCGCTGAAGACCCCGTTGCGCAGCGAGGTCGCCGCCCTCAGCGCCTCCCGGCTGTCGTCACGGGCGCTCTGCAGGTGCCGCTGCTGAACGGTCAGCGCCTGCCGCAGATCGTCGAAGGCGGCCTTACCCGCCCTGGCGCCTTCCTCGGCGATCACGACCGGCTGACCGGCGGGGGTGGCGGCGACCTTGGCGGCGAAACCCTGCTGCCAGGCGCGGGCTCGCTCCCGTACGAGCAGCAGGTCGGCTCTGGAGGCCCGGTCTCCCGCCAGGACCTGCAACTGCCGCTCGGCCCGCCGTTGCTGGGCCAGGCCCAGCCGGTAGGGCTCCAGGAACACCTGATTGCTGACGACACCGTAGCCGCGAATGCCGGTCTCCTGGTTGACCAGCGCGGTCTCCAGCCGGGCAGCGGCGGTCAGGGCCGGAGCACTGTGATCCACCAGGTGATCGCTGAGCGTGGTCATCCGGTTCAGCACCAGCGCGCCGACCACGGCCAGGATCGCCAGCACGAGCAGCGACGACACCACCCCGACCCGCAACCACCGCCGCGTCGTCCAGCGCGCCCACCAGGCCAGGTCCACCGGCCGCCCTGACCCCGGCGGCCGTGCCGGCCCGCCTGCCCGTGGTACCGGCGGCGCGGATCGTGCGGTGGTGCTCACATACGGCTCCTTCGACGAGGTGGCCACAGGGGGCCTGCCATCGGGACGGGACTCGGCCGGTGCACTCACCCGGGTGGCGGTGTGTCGGATCCTACCGCCCGCTCGACAACACATGTTGTCCACGGTCAATGAGGTGCGTAGGGTGGGGGCATGGCGCGGAACAGCTTCCCGACCGGCCTCACCGAACGACAACTCGACGATCTCGCGGAGAAAGCCGTCGCCTGCCTCGCCGACGACCTGGCGGAACATGTCTTCGCCCTGCCTGCTCCCGGGATCGATGACCCGGCGGCGCAGGCGCCGTACCCGGTGCCGGCACTCAACCGGCTACGGATCCTGGCGCATCTCAGCCGCGCGATCGAGCGCCGCGCCCACCACGAGGCCACCAGCGCCGCCCAAAGCGGTGCCGGTTACCCGCAACTGGGCGAAGCCTGGTACATCACCCGGCAAGGAGCCCGCCGCCGCTGGCCGGGGCTGGTCTTCGCAACGCACCCCTCTACCCGGCCCCTTCCCGGCGGCCATGACAGGAACCCAGGCGTGAACACCGACCCGCGTACCTACAGCGTCCTCCTGGTCGAAGACGACGACGCCGACGCCGCACTGATCGACGCCGCCCTGAACGAGCACGGCATGGCCCGCGACATCCACCACGTCCACGACGGCGTGGAGGCGCTGCAGTACCTGCGCGCGTCCGACACCCCGCGCCCCGACCTGATCGTGCTGGACCTGAACATGCCCCGCATGAACGGGCGGGAGCTGCTGGCCGTACTCAAGGACGACGAGAACCTGCTGAGCATCCCCATCGTGGTGCTGACGACCTCCTCGGCTCCCGACGACATCAGCGCCGCCTACCACCAGCACGCCAACGCTTATGTGACAAAGCCCATCAACCTCGACGACTTCCTCCAGGCCGTCCGCAGCATCGACGCCTTCTTCCTGGAAATAGCCGTCGCCCCCCGCCGCTCCTGACGCCCCCCAAGCGGTTGGTGATATTGGGTAACACCGTCCATCGTCAGGCGGTAGCCGGCCGACGCGGGGGAGCGCGTGACCTCGGCCGGAGTGGGGCAGACGGCGCACGGGGTGCTCGGCTCGGCGGTGTTCGAGCGCTCGCGCACGGCTTGGTGCACACCGGTGAGCAAGAGGGTGATCCGGGTGATCCGGGTGCGCCGGCTGTGGCGGTCAGCGTGCGGGATCTCGGCGACGCTCAGTGTGCCCCTGTTCGTCCGCCAAAGTGAATGCCTGCCTGGCAACACAGGGGAGAGGCCGCCGACGCGCCGACTTCGTGGACGATGACAGCCGCTGCCATCAAACACGCCCGACGCGACAGGTTAAACGGGACAAACTGCTCAACCGAGCAGATCGAGTGAAACGTCGAGCAGATCATCCAAGACCGAACAGTCCCGCACGGTACGCGTCGACGCAACCGCGCCATCTCTTGATCATTTTGGACGACACAGCACTTATCGATCTTGTTCGGCGAAACGATCAAGAGGAATGATCACGCGGGGAAGCTGCGCCATTCTCCGCTTTCCCGTAGCGAGGAGCACCCGGCATACAAGAACCCGCACGGCACACTAAACAGGCCCCACCAGCATAAAACATCCTATACCAGACAGAAGGTCAATTCTGTCTGGTATAGGAGAAAGGGAAATAGTCGTCGATCCGGGCCTTTTCCATCTCGTGCTCGGCGGGCCCGCACGAACTCCCCGCACGTCTCGCGCGACCCACTCCGCGAAGCTCGGCGCAGGCCGCTTCGCGGGCGCGCGCCGCGCCTCGCGGCGTCCCCCTTCTCGCCCGATCCGCCTTCATGATCGTCAAGCCCGCCGTGAACCATGATCGTCACAGCGTCGCGGTCCGCGGCGGAAGTCGCTCTCAATACCATCTGTCGAGACATTTCGAAGCCGACCTCCGACCGTCCTGGAGAAGCCGTCATGACCACCGAGCACCTCACGAACTGGCGCGACGCCCGCTACGACATGCCCGTCAGCCGGCAACTGGAGCGCTACAACGAGCTGGCCGCCAAGAACGCGTCGGCTCGCGCCCGGACCGAGCTGGTGGCCCGGGGCGTCTACGACCCCGCCCGGCATGGTGCCGATGACCGTCCCGCGCTCACCGTGGCCGAGCACATCGAGTTGCTGGCGCTGGCGGAGTGCGTCGCGCGTACGGTGCGTCATCCCTCCAACCTTCACCACGCGTTGCTGGCCGGGGTCACGTGGGCGGAGATCGCCCATGTCGTCGACTCCGACGAGTTCACCGTCCGGCGGGACTACCAGCGGTGGGCCGACGACCAGTACGACCTCAACCGGCACTCCCCTGACCGGGGCATGAGTGCCGACGAGCACGCCGCCGCGACCGCCAGGGTCGCGGAGGGCGCCGGAGACACCCGCTGAGCGGGACGGGGCTGCCGCCGGGGCCGCGTTCGACCGTCCCGGCGCGACGCCTGCGCGAGGGTGGCCGAGTCGTGGGTGCGCCAGGTGGCGCGGGATCGGAGTGGAAGCCGTCCCGGAGGCTGTCTCACCGGACTCGGCTGTGCGCCTGAGCGTGGGCGTCCTCCGCGGGCTCCCTGAGGATGGGGAATGAGGTCAGCTTCCCGGTTGGCGCGGCGGTTCGGTAGAGGTGTGTGCAGGCCGTAACACACTGTTCGCCCCGGTTTCGCGTTGTTTGCGGCGTTGCTCCCGACCTGCTCGGCGGCGCCGGGCCTCTCTCCCCCGTACGCGATGTGGTGCTCCGGGTCTCCCCCGTGTACGGCGGCGTTCCCGGGCGGGGTGGCGGGACCTCTCGCGCGGGCCCCGTGGGGGTGGGCGTTCGTCTACCGTGGGGGACGTACGTGATCGGTGGTCTGCCGGGTGTGCCACTCCCCCGTGGTCACGGCCGGTGGTGCCGTCCGGGTCGTCGCCGGTGACGGCGGTGTGACCGGCAAGCCCCGGCCCCGGTGCCGGTGCCGCCGGTGACGGTGTTTCGGCGGGCGGGGTTGTGGCACTGGTGCGAGGTGAGCGGCCGTCGACGGCGGCCCGGATGCGGGAGGGGTGTCGCCGGGATCATGCGGCCAGCTGATCTGAATCGTCTCAGCGTGAGCGAGTCGGCCGATCGTTACGTGGAGCTGGTGCGGGCCAAGACCCTGACCGGCGCGCTGTCGACGTCGACGGCGGAGGTGTACGCGCGTGATGTGGCCACCTTCGTGGATCTGGTGGGCGAGGAGGTGGTGCTGGACGACCTGTCCGGTGAGGACGTGGACGCCGTTCTGCTGGCCTTCGCCCGTAAGCCCGACGGCCGTCGGCGCTCGCAGCCCGGCGGGCGGGCGGGCGAGCAGGCCGGTGATCGGGCGGGCGCCTCGCAGTCGGCCTCCTCCCAGGCGCGGTTTCGGCGGTCGATCTCGGCGTTGTTCAAGCACGCGGTGCTGGCGGGGTGGGTGCAGGTCAATCCGATGGCGATGGCGACGGTGACGGCCAGGGAGCGCGGGGGGCTGCGGCCCGAGCGGCGGGCACTCACCCGTGAGCAGGCGCGGGGGCTGATCGGTGCGGCGCGTGAGCTGGGTGGCGGGCCGGGCGGTGGCGCGGCGGTGACCAAGACGCCGGCCGCGTCAGAAGAGGTGCCCGGGGCGGGTGCGGGTGCGGGGCGGGTGCGGCGGCGCGATCAGCACACCGAGTTGCGTGACGGGCTGATCGTGTTGATGCTGTCGACGATGGGCCCGCGGGTGTCGGAGCTGGTACGGGCCAATGTGGAGGATTTCTACACCAACGACGGGGTGCGTTACTGGCGGATCTTCGGCAAGGGCGGCAAGACGCGGGACGTGCCGCTGCCCGGTGATGTCGCGCTGGTGCTGGAGGCCTATCTGCTGCACGGGCGGATGGCCTCCGCCGACAAGGCGTTGCTGTTGTCGTGGCGGGGGCGGCGTCTGGCGCGGGGGGACGTGCAGGCGGTGATCGACCGGGTGCAGCGCGGGGTGGATCCCGGCAGCCGCCGTTCGGTGACGCCGCACGGGTTGCGGCACACCACGGCCACCCATCTGCTGGCCGACGCGGTGGACATGGACGCGGTGCGGCGGGTTCTGGGGCACAGTGACCTGGCGACGCTGGGGCGTTACCGCGATGAGCTGCCCGGGGAGCTGGAGGTGGCGATGCGGTCGCATCCGCTGCTGCGCGGCCCGGCGTCGGGCTGATCGCCGGCTCACCGGCTCACCGGTTCATGGGCGGGGGTCCGCTCCCCTTGGGGGCGCGGGTGTTCAGGCGGCGCGTTCCTCGGCGCACACCTCGGCCAGGACGTCCAGGGAGATGCTGAGGGCGTGGGCCAGGGCGGCGACGGTGAAGAAGGCCGGGGTGGGGATGCGGCCTGTCTCGATCTTGCGGAGGGTCTCCGCGGACAGTCCGGCGGCGGCGGCCACTTCGGTCATGCTGCGCGTGCCGCGCGCCTGGCGCAGGATCGCGCCCAGGCGGTGGCCGCGTTCGCGGTCGAGTTCGGTCAGCGGGGGTCGCACCATGTGCCAGATCCTAGCAAGCGTCATAACAATACCGGTATAGGTGTTGGGCGGGAAGGGGCCGACGAGCACCCGACAGAGGCGGTGCGGAAAATGTCGAGCGGCCGGGACCGGTGTCGCAGCACGCTAGGGAGCATGGATGACACGACCTTGGTATCCCGTTTCCTCCGCGACGGCTTCGTGAAGGTGGAGGGCGCCGTCGCGCCGCGCGTGGCGGCGGACTGCGCGCGGCTGCTGTGGCGGGAGACGGGCTGTGACCCCGACGATCCGGCGACGTGGACGAAGCCGGTGCACTGGGTGGCCGGTATGGCGCAGGGACCGTTCGCCGCCGCGCCCAACTCCCCGTTCCTGCGGCGCGCGTACGACCTGCTGGTCGGTGAGGGACGCTGGGAGCCGCGTTACTCGCTGGGCACGTTCCCGCTGCGTTTCCCGCACGAGGAGGAGCCGCAGGACGCGGGCTGGCACATCGAGGGGAGCTATCTGCCGGAGGGCGAGAGCTGGTACTTCACGAATCTGCGTTCCCGGGGCCGGGCGCTGCTGATGCTGTTCCTGTTCAGCGAGGTCGGTGAGGAGGACGCCCCGACCCGGATCCGGGTCGGCTCGCACCTCGACGTGCCGAAGGTGCTGGAGGAGTACGGGGAGGAGGGGGCGAGCGGGCTGGTCCTCGCGCCCGATCTGGTGGCGGCGTCCGACCACCGGCCGCTCGCCCTCGCCACCGGGTCCCCGGGTGATGTCTTCCTGTGCCATCCGTTCCTGGTGCACGCGGCGCAACCGCACCATGGGGTGCGGCCGCGTTTCATGGCCCAGCCGCCGCTGATGCCGGCCGCGCCGTACGAACTGGAGCGGGCCGACGGCGCGTACTCCCCCGTGGAGATCGCGATCCGCCGGGGCCTGGGACAGATCGCGATCCGCCGGGGCCTGGGACAGTACACCCCGGGCCCGGACGGGAATGACACCGACGGCACCGACGGCACCGGCCTCGGCGCCGGGTAGACGTGCCTCATCCGTTCCCGGAACCGGGTGGCGGCACGATGGATCGGGTGTACCGAGAAGGTCAGGTCAGCAGCTCCCCCACCAGCTGGCGCAGTGAGCGGGCGAACCTGCCGGGGTCGTCCCGCGGGGTGAGGCGGCGCACCATGTCGGCGTCGAACATGCCCAGCAGGGCGTGGGCCACGAAGGTGGCGTCCAGGTCGGGGCGGGCCTGGGCGATCAGGGTTTCCAGGTGGGTGTGCCAGCGTACGTAGGTGGGGTCGGCGTGGCGGTCGGTGGCGCAGGAGCGTTCGTGGGCGGCCAGGAGGGCGAGGTTGCCGGCGGCCAGCCGGGAGAGGGCGTCGAGGAAGGCGACGATGCGCTCGGCGGGGGGCGCGCCGGGTCCCAGTGGCGCGGGTCCCGACTCCAGTGCCTCGCGCAGTTGTAGGGCGCGTTCCTGGAGCAGGGCCTGCATCAGGCCGGTACGGCTGCCGAAGCGCCGGAAGACGGTGCCCTTGCCGACCTGGGCGTGCGCGGCGACCTGGTCCAGGGAGATGTGGGGGCCGTGGGTGGCCAGCAGGTCCTCGGCGGCGCGCAGGATGGCGTGCCGGTTGCGGGCGGCGTCGGCGCGTTCGCCCATCCCCCGCCCCCTCTCCCCTTCGCGTGACCGGCCTCGCGTGACCGGGCTCACGTGGTCGGCTTCGTGTGACCGTGTGACCGGCCCGGGTGGCCGGTTCCCTTTGCGTAACCGGACCGTGAGTCCGTATATTAGCCCACACGTAACCGGACCATTGGTCCGCTTTGTTCGGTGTGCGAGGTTCTCGCGCACCGCCCCTCCCCGGTCAGGAGCCATTCGCCATGCGCGCTCTCGTCGTCGACCCCTCGGCTCCCTGCGGCCTGCGCCTGGGTACGGCCCCCGACCCCGACCCCGGACCCGGCCAGGTGCTCGTCCAGGTGCGCCACGCCTCCCTCAACCCCGGCGAGCTGGGCATGCTCGCCCGGCTGCCCGCCGGCCACGTGGGCGGCTACGACGCCGCCGGGGTCGTCGTCCGCCCCGCCGCCGACGGCACCGGACCGGCGGCCGGCACCCGCGTGCTGGCCTTCGGCCCCGGCGCGTGGGCCGAGCTGCTCGCGGTCTCCGGCGCCGACGTCGCCCCCCTGCCGCGCGGAGCCTCCCTGGCCGAGGCCGCGGCGCTGCCCATGGCGGGCATGACGGTCCTGCGTACCCTGCGCGCCGCCGGTTCCGTGCTGGGCCGGCGGGTGCTGGTCACCGGGGCGAGCGGCGCCGTGGGCCGCTACGGCGTGCAGCTGGCCGCCCGGGCCGGCGCCCAGGTCGTCGCCTCGGTCCGTGACGGCGCCCACGCTCCCGCCCTGACCGCGCTCGGCGCCCATGAGGTCGTCGTCGGCCTCACCGCCCTGCGGCGGCTGGCCGAGCCGGTCGACGTGGTGCTGGAGACCGTCGGCGGCCCGTACCTGGTGGCGGCCTGGACGCTGCTCGCCCCCGGCGCCACCCTGCAGAGCATCGGCTGGGCCGGCGGCGAGCCCGCCGTCTTCCCTCCGGGCTCGACCTTCTTTCCCGGTACGGCCCGCACCTTGAGCTCCTTCGGCGACGCCGCCGCCGTCGGCGCCGACCTGGGCCTGCTGGCCGGCCTGCTCGCCTCGGGGGCGCTGTCGGCGCAGGTCGGCTGGCGCGGCTCCTGGGAGCGGGCCGAGGAGGCGGTACGGGCGGTCCGCGAGCGGAAGGTCACCGGCAAGGCCGTCATCGACATCACCCCAGACCCGGGGGCTTGACCCTGCCGTAACGTGAGGGTGCAGGCTGACACCGTGAACGGGGGCGTCATGAGACACGCGGCGGGCGGCGCCGTACCCCATGGGGAGGTGCCCGGCCGTGCGCCGGACCACGCCATCGGGCAGGTGGCGCGCATCGCCGCGGTCAGCGTACGCACGCTGCGCCACTACGACGAGATCGGGCTGGTCTCGCCGGGGCGGCGCACCGCCGCGGGATACCGCCGCTACACCGAGGCCGACCTGCAGCGCCTGCAGCACGTGCTGTTCTACCGCGAGCTCGGCTTCGCGCTGGAGGAGATCACCGCCATCCTCGACGACCCCGCCACCGACACCCTGACGCACCTGCGCCGCCAGCACGAACTCCTCACCCGGCGCATCGGCCGGTTGCGGGCGATGGCGGACGCGGTCGAGCACGCCATGGAGGCGAACGTCTTGAGCATCCCCCTGACCCCCCAGGAGCGTTTCGAGGTCTTCGGCGACTTCGTTCCCGAGGACCACGAGCAGGAGGCGCGCGAGCGCTGGGGCGGCACCGACACCTGGCGGCGGTCCCGCGCCAGGGCGGACGCGATGACCAAGGACGACTGGACGCGCTTCACCGGCGAGGCCGCCCGGACGGTGCGCGACTTCGCCGACGCCTACCTCGCGGGGCTGCCGGCCGGCGGCGAGCGGGCGATGGAACTGGCCGAGGAACACCGGGCGCACCTCACCCGCTGGTGTTACGACTGCTCCTACGACCTCCACCGCGGCCTGGGCGACATGTACGTCGCCGATCCGCGTTTCGCCGCCGTCTACGAGGCCTCGGCCACCGGCCTGACCGCCTACATCCGTGACGCCATCCACGCCAACGCCGACCGCGCCGATGGCGCCGATGGCGCTGACCGTCTGGCCTGACTCCCCTCTCCCCCGCTTCCGGTAACGCTCCCGACGGGAGGCGGGAGGTTCGAGCGGTCAGCCGACGGCCACGACGCCGTCGGGCTCGCTCTCCCCGGGAGCCCCGGGAGCCCCCGGTGTGGCGGCCCGCCGGTCGAACTGGGTGCGGTACAGCTGCGCGTAGCGGCCCCCGGCGGCCAGCAGCGTGGCGTGCGTGCCCCGTTCGGCGATCCGCCCGTCCTCCACCACCAGGATCAGGTCCGCGGCGCGGATCGTCGACAGCCGGTGGGCGATGACCAGAGCCGTCCGCCCGGCCAGTGCCTCGGCCAGCGCCTCCTGGACCGCGGCCTCGGAGGTGGAGTCCAGGTGCGCGGTGGCCTCGTCCAGCACCACCAGCCGGGGGCGGGCCAGCAGCAGCCGGGCGATGGTCAGCCGCTGGCGCTCCCCGCCCGAGAGCCGGTAGCCGCGCTCGCCGACGACGGTGTCCAGCCCGTCGGGCAGCGCCTCGACCAGCTCGGCCAGCCGGGCGCGCCGCAGCACCTGCCACAGCTCCTCGGTGCCCGCCTCGGGGCGGGCCAGCAGCAGGTTGGCGCGGATCGAGTCGTGGAACAGGTGCCCGTCCTGGGTCACCACGCCCAGCGTCTGCCGGATGGAGGCCGCCGACAGGTCGCGGACGTCCACCCCCGACAGCCGTACCGCACCGCTGTCGACGTCGTACAGGCGGGCCAGCAGTTGCGCGATCGTGGACTTGCCCGCCCCCGAGGAGCCCACCAGCGCGATCATCTGTCCCGCCTCGGCGCGGAAGGACACCTCGTGCAGCACGGTCGCGCCGCCGCGCGCGTCCAGTGTGGCGACCTCCTCCAGGGAGGCGAGCGAGACCTTGTCGGCCGAGGGGTAGGCGAAGCCGACGTGGTCGAACTCCACCGTCACCGGCCCCTCGGGCACCGCGCGGGCGTCGGCCCTGTCGGTGATCAGTGGCCGCAGGTCGAGGATCTCGAAGACCCGCTCGAAGCTGACCAGGGCGCTCATCACCTCCACCCGGGCGCCGGCCAGCGCGGTCAGCGGCGCGTACAGGCGGGTCAGCAGCAACGCCAGTGCCACCAGCGCGCCCGGCTCCAGCCGCCCGCTGAGCGCGTAGAGGCCGCCGAGTCCGTACACCAGGGCCAGGGCCAGCGCCGAGACCAGGGTGAGGGCGGTGACGAACACCGACTGCACCATCGCGGTGCGGACGCCGATGTCGCGCACCCGGCGCGCCCGTGCCAGGAACTCGGCCGACTCCTGGGCGGGGCGGCCGAACAGTTTGACGAGGGTGGCTCCGGGTGCGGAGAACCGTTCGGTCATCTGGGTGCTCATCGCCGCGTTGTGGTCGGCGGCCTCGCGTTCCATCCGGGCCAGCCGGGTGCCGACGCGCCGGGCCGGCAGGACGAACAGCGGGAGCAGGACCAGTGCCAGCGCGGTCAGCTGCCAGGAGATGCCGATCATCACCACCAGGGTCAGGGTGAGTGTCACCAGGTTGCCCGCCACCCCTGAGAGGGTGTCGCTGAAGGCCCGCTGGGCGCCGATGACGTCGTTGTTCAACCGGCTGACCAGCGCGCCGGTGCGGGTGCGGGTGAAGAAGGCGATGGGCATGCGCTGCACGTGGTCGAAGACGGCGCCGCGCAGCCGCAGGATCAGTCCTTCGCCGATGCTCGCCGACATCCATCGGGTCACCAGGCCCAGCGCCGCCTCGGCCAGCGCGATCACCGCGATCAGGGCGGCCAGCCTGACCACGACGCCCGTCGCGGCGCCGCCGACGATCGCGTCGACGACCCGCCCGGCCAGTACCGGTGTGGCCACCGCCAGCACGGCCGACACCACGCTCAGCAGCAGGAACCACACCAGCAGGGTGCGGTGCGGGCGGGCGAAGGCGGCGATGCGCCGCAGTGTGGCCTTCGAGAAGGGCCGCCGGTCGTCCTGGGCGTGCATCGCGCTGTACAGCGAGTGCCAGGCCGCCATTTCCATGCTCATCACACTTCACCGTGTTTCCTGTGCTCGTCATGCGAGGGGGCGTCGGCGGTCGTCTGTGGACCGCGTCCTGCGCGGCACCGGGTGGGGGCGTGTGGGGGTGCCGCGTCACGACTCTAGAAGCTGAAGTTAACTTCAGGTCAAGGACGGCGGCGGCGTCTCCCTCCGTCGCGTACCCGGGAGGGCCCGGTGGTACGGCCCTGGGACGCCTCCCGGTGGGGCCCGGCGGGGTGGGCGGCCCCCTGTCCCCCTAGGCTGGAGGCCGTTTACCCCCGGTCCGGACGACCCGTTCCCCGGCCGTTTCCTCCTTCTTGGAGAGGTGTACCCGCCGTGCCTACCGCACTCCGCCTGTTCCGTTACGTGGCGATCGCCGAAGCGTGCTCGTGGGCGGGGCTGCTCGTCGGCATGTACTTCAAGTACGTCGCCGCCGCCGGGGACCTCGGCGTGAAGATCTTCGGCCCGGTGCACGGCGCCCTGTTCGTGCTCTATCTGGCCGCGGTGCTGTACGCGGCCCGCCAGGCCCGCTGGAGCCTGGGCACGATCGTCGTCGGCCTGGTGTGCTCGGTGCCGCCGCTGGCGACCTTGTGGTTCGAGCGGCGCATGCTCGCCCGCCACCGGGAGCCGGTCGCCGCCTGAGCTCACCCTCACAGGTCCAGGACGGCGCGGGTGGCGGCCCGGCACCGCCGCGGGTCGGTCAGCAGGTCGACGCAGTCGCCGAACTGGTCGATCGAGCCCACCGGCGGCAGTGCCCGCACCCGGGCGTCGGTGATGGCGCCGCCCAGGGCGGCGGCGAACCGGCCGGCGTCGATGACCTGGAAGGGTCTGCGGTGGTAGGGGCGCAGGCTCCCCTCCAGGGCCGGGGCCACCCCCATCCGGTTGTGCAGGGCCGCCACCCGCCGGTACACCACCCCCAGGTGCTCCTCGCGGCGGCGCCACCCGGTGGCGGCCACCGCCGCCGACAGCGCGTCCCCCAGCTCCGCCGTCCCTGACAGGCGGGCGAAGGCGCTGCCCAGCCATTTGGCGTACGGCGGGTAGCGGCGGCGGGTCAATACCACCAGCCGCA
The DNA here is from genome assembly GCF_051390675.1 of Streptosporangium heterodermiicola. Classification (NCBI taxonomy): domain Bacteria; kingdom Bacillati; phylum Actinomycetota; class Actinomycetes; order Streptosporangiales; family Streptosporangiaceae; genus Streptosporangium; species Streptosporangium heterodermiicola. Next base: position 18,565 of record NZ_JBPJSR010000017.1, on the reverse strand, counting down.
TCAGGTCGCGGGCCAGCTCCGCGGTGACCAGTGCCGAGCCCAGGTCGTCGCCGACCTCCCCGCACCGGCCGGGGAAGGCCTCCTGCTGGGCCAGGCGCCGCCACTGCCCGGCCAGCACGTAGCGTTCCAGGTCGGGCGGATACCAGCGCAGTGCGGCGCGGGCCCTCTCCAGGACCTCCAGGCCGTCGTGGAAGACCTCCCCGCTGGTGACCTCGGCCAGGCGCTGCCAGGGGGTCGACAGCCAGTCCAGCACGCTCACCCCCTTCAACGGGTCGAAGCCGAGCCGCTCGGTGAACCAGGTCCGCGGATCGCTCACCTGCACGCCGTGGCGTTCACCGGCCGCGGCGGTGGTGCGGTATCCGCGAAAGTCCTCGGGCAGGTGCTCGCCGACCGTGCGCCGGACGTGCTCGGCCCGGTGCGCCGCGACGAACACCACCACCCTGGGCCCCCAGTCGTGGTCGGTGGAGCGTTCGGTGTCGAACGCCAGCACCTCCGACCCGGCGCCGATCAGCGCTGCACTGTGTGGCACGTCGGCCACGATCGGCCGCACGACCTGGGCGTAGAAAGCACGCGAAAGCTCCAGGCCAGGTATGAAACTGGACATCATTTCGTCCACTCTGCCTGCCGGGGCCGCGCCCCGCACCAGGTTTTCCCCCCGCCCCGGGCCGGGCTGCCACCCGGGGCGGGGCGGCCGCCGGAACACCACCAGCGGCGACGGCGCGGGAGGGTTCAGGCGCCGTCCAGGCCCGCGGCGGCCAGCGGGCGACCGCGCAGCCCCAGCCGCTCGTACAGGGCGATGGCGGCGTGGTTGCCGGTGTCGACCATCAGCGCGACCCTCTCGTGGGCGGCGGCCAGCTCGCCGAGGGCGAACCGGCACACCCGCTCGCCGTATCCGCGGCCGCGCAGGGCCGGCGCGGTGGCGACCCCGGCGACGAATCCCACCGGCGGGCAGGACCAGGCCTCAGCGGCCACCGCCACCAGGTGCCCGTCGTCGCCGCGTATCCCGGCCCAGCGCCGCACCCCCGGCACGCCCGGTACCGCCCAGGAGGTGGGGGCGGCCCGCGCGAGCAGGGCGCTCACCTCCTCCTCCCGGGTGGCGTGCAGCCACCCGGCGCCGGGCTCCGGGGGCCGGGTGAGGGCGGGTCCCGGGTCGCCGGGCGGGGTGTCCATCCACCCGAAGGTGCCCAGCACCCGCAGCCGCGTGTCCCGGGCGGCCACCTCCTCCACCAGCGCCCGCTCCCCCGTCACCCGGTAGGACGGGCCGACCTCCTCCAGCGCCTGCCGCACCAGGGTGCTCACCGGGCCGGGTTCGCCGCGCACCGTGATGCGGTCGCGGCGGTTGAGGCCGGGGCAGGCCACCGCCACCGCCTCCCCCAGCGCCCACGCCCGCACCCCGGGCCCCATCGCCTGGGCCCCCCACAGCACGAGCGCGTCACCCGAGCAGGCCTCGGTGATCTCGGCGGCGTCCTTCAGCCGCACCGGCGTGCCGTTCGTGCTGTTCAGAGGATCGCCCCGGGACGGTAGGCGGCGGCCTGCGGGTAGCGGGTCACGACCTGCGCCACGCGCGCCACGACCGCCTCCACCTGGGCCGAGGCCGCGCCGGTGAAGGAGAGCGGCTCGCCCAGCAGGGCCCGCAGCGCCGCCTCGTCCAGCGGGAAGCGCTCGTCGGCCCCCAGGCGGGCGATCAGCTCGTTGCCGCCCGCGCCCTCACGCATCGCCAGCGCCGACGCCACCGCGTGCTCCTTGATCAGCTCGTGGGCGCTCTCGCGGCCCACCCCGGCCCGTACCGCGGCCATCAGCATCTTCGTCGTGGCCAGGAACGGCAGATAGCGGTCCAGCTCGGCGGCGATCACCGCGGGGAAGGCGCCGAACTCCTCCAGCACCGTCAGCATGGTCTCCGCCAGCCCGTCGAACGCGAAGAACGCGTCCGGCAGCGCCACCCGGCGCACCACCGAACACGACACGTCGCCCTCGTTCCACTGGTCACCGGCCAGCTCCCCGGTCATCGAGGCGTACCCCCGCAGGATGACCGCGAGCCCGTTGACCCGCTCGCACGAGCGGGTGTTCATCTTGTGCGGCATCGCCGAGGAGCCGACCTGTCCGTCGGCGAAGCCCTCGGTCACCAGCTCGTGCCCGGCCATCAGCCGGATCGTCCTGGCCAGCGAGGAGGGAGCCGCGGCCAGCTGCACCAGCGCGGTGACCGCCTCGTAGTCCAGCGACCGCGGATACACCTGCCCCACGCTCGTCAGCCGGTGGGCGAACCCCAGGTGCGCGGCCACCTCGTCCTCCAGCGCCGCCAGCTTGGCCGCGTCACCGCCCAGCAGGTCCAGCATGTCCTGGGCGGTGCCGACCGGCCCCTTGACGCCGCGCAGCGGGTAACGGGCGATGAGCTCCTCCAGCCGGGCGAACGCCACCAGCAGCTCGTCGGCCGCCGAGGCGAACCGCTTGCCCAGCGTCGTCGACTGCGCGGCCACGTTGTGCGAGCGCCCGGCCATCACCAGGTGCGAGTGCTGCGCCGCAAGGCGCGCCAGCGCGGCCAGCAGCGCCACGCACCGGTCGCGGACCACCACCAGGCTGTCGCGGATCTGCAGCTGCTCGACGTTCTCGGTCAGGTCCCGCGAGGTCATGCCCTTGTGCACCTGCTCGTGGCCGGCCAGCGCGTTGAACTCCTCGATGCGGGCCTTGACGTCGTGGCGGGTGACGCGCTCGCGGGCCGCGATCGACTCCAGGTCGACGTGGTCGACCACCTTCTCGTAATCGGCCGTCGCCCCGGGGGGGACCTCCACCCCCAGCCGCGCCTGCGCGGCCAGCACGGCGAGCCACAGGCGCCGCTCGGCCACCACCTTGTACTCGGAGGACCACAGATGGGCCAGCTGCGCGGAGGCGTAGCGGGCGGCAAGGACATTGGGGATACGCGGCTTGGCAGTCACGTTGCGTCAGTATATTCCGCCGCCCCCGCCCGCCCCGACCAGGGGCGGCCGGGGCCCTGCCGGGGGCCCTGAGTGTGCCGGGGACGCGAGAAGCCCGGGGGGGGCCGCCGGTGAGCGGGGGAACCGGGAACCCGGGCGCGCCCGGGACACGAGCAGCCCCCGGGGGAAGACCGCTGGGGAAGGCGAGAGCCGGTCGCCCGCGCGGGCGACCGGCTCTCCTTTTCCTGTTCCTGAACGCCCTACCGGGCCGTCGTCGGCGCCAGCTCGTCCTTGTCGTAGACCTTCAGCTTCGGCCGCTCCCCGCCGTCCTTGGGAGTGCGCCGCAGCCGCTCCTTGAGCCGCTCCACCATCACGTACAGGGTCGGCACCAGCACCAGCGTCAGCAGCGTCGACGACAGCAGGCCGCCGATCACCACGATCGCCAGCGGCTGGGAGATGAACCCGCCCGAGCCGGTCAGGCCCAGCGCCATCGGGATCAACGCGAAGATCGTCGCCACCGCGGTCATCAGGATGGGCCGCAGCCTGCGCCGGCCGCCCTCGATCACCGCCTCCACCACGCCCATGCCCTGCTCGCGGTACTGGTTGATCAGGTCGATCAGCACGATCGCGTTGGTCACCACGATGCCGATCAGCATCAGCATGCCGATCAGGGCCGGGACCCCCATCGGGGTGCCCGTCGCCAGCAGCAGGCCGATCGCGCCGGTCGCCGCGAACGGCACCGACACCAGCAGGATCAGCGGCTGCACGAAACTCCGGAACGCCGCCACCATGATCATGAAGACGATCGCGATCGCCGCCAGCATCGCCAGCCCCAGCTGCCCGAACGCCTCGGCCTGGTCCGCGCTCACCCCGCCCATGGTGAAGCTCGCCCCCGCGGGCAGCGCCAGGGCCTCCAGCTTCGACGTCAGCCGCGTCGTCGCCGCGCCCAGGTCGCTGCCGGTCGCCGTACCCGACACCGTCGCGCTGCGCTCACCGTCGATCCGCGTCACCTGCGTGGGACCGGCCACCGTGGACACCTTCGCCACCTGCGACAGCTTCACCGTGCCCGTCGCCGTCGGCAGCTTCAGCGCCTCCACGGCCTTGACGTCCTCGGGCGCGTCCGCGGTCCGCAGCACCACCGCGCCCGAACGGCCGTCCAGCGTCAGCTCGCCCAGCGGCGCCCCGCGGAACTGCTGCGCCACCAGCTGCCCGATCTGCGTCTCCGTCAGCCCCCTGGCCGCCGCCTTCTCCCGGTCGACGCGCACCTCCACCCGCTCGGCGCCGGCCGCCAGGTTCGAGGTCACGTCCCGCAGCCCGCCCAGATCGGTCATCGCGGTGCGGACCGCCTCGGCCGCCGTCCGCAGCGTCGCCACGTCCGGCGCCTGCACGATCACCTGTAGCTGGTCGGTCGCCCCGCCGCCGGGGCCGCCCTGGCCGCCGCCCACGGTGACCTCACCGATCTCCGCCTCGGGCAGCTCCTTCAGCCGGGCGCGCAGCTCCTCCTCCAGCACCGCGCTGTCGGTCTCCTCGGCGATCGTCACCGAGTACGAGGCCCGGTCGCCGCCACCGCCGCCCGTACCCAGGAAACCGCCGCCGCCGCCCACGTTCACCTGGTAGTCGCGCACGCCCTTCAGCGACGCCAGGACCTCCTCGACCTTCTTGGCCGCCGCGTCCGTCGTCGCCAGGTCGGTGCCGGCCGGCATCCGCTGGCTGATCGACACCGTGTCCTGGCCCGAGGAGTCGATGAAGTTGGTCTCCAGCCGCCCGGCCAGGCCCATCGTCGCGGCGAACACCACCACGCCGATCAACACCGTCACCAGCCGCCGCCGCGTCGCGAACCGCAGCACCGGCAGGTACGCCCGCTGCAGCGGGCTGCGCATCTCCTTGGCCTCGGCCTCCTCACGCACCACCCGCGCCTGCTCCGGCGACAGCACCGGCGCCTTCAGGAACCAGTACGCCAGCACCGGCACCACCGTCAGCGACACCAGCAACGACGCCAGCAACGCCACCGTCACCGTGATCGCGAACGGCGCGAACAGCTGCCCCACCATGCCGCCCACCACGGCGATCGGCAGGAACACCGCCACCGTCGTCAGCGTCGAGGCCGTCACCGCGCCGCTGACCTCGCGCACCCCGGCCAGCACCGCCTTGCGCTTGGCCTCCCCGTAACCCAGGTGGCGTTTGATGTTCTCCAGGACCACGATCGAGTCGTCGACCACCCGGCCCACCGCGATCGTCAGCGCGCCCAGCGTCAGCAGGTTCAGCGAGTAGTCGCCCACCCACAACGCGATCAGCGCGATGACCACCGACAGCGGGATCGACGCCGCCGTCACCAGCGTCGAGCGCACCGACAGCAGGAAGATCAGGATGACCAGCACCGCGAACGCCAGGCCCAGCAGCCCCTCGGTCGTCAGGTCCTCGATCGAGCGCTCCACGTACGGCGCCTGGTCGAAGATGACCGTCATCTCCGAGGAGTCGCCGATCGCCCGCACCAGCTCCGGCAGCTTCTCGCGCACCTCGTGCGAGATCGTCACCGCGTTGCCGTCCGGCGTCATCGTCACCGACAACCCCAGGCTCGGCTGCCCGTTGGTCCGCGTCAGCGACGTGCCCTCGGCCAGCGTCCGCTCCACCGTCGCCACGTCCCCCAGCCGCACCGGCTTGGGAGCCGCCGGAGGACGCTGCGCCTGAGCCTGCGCCTGGGCTCGCTGTGCCTGCTGGATCTGCTGGGCAGTGCCGCCGCTGCCGCCGCTGCCGCCGCCCGGCGCCTGCCGGGCCTGCGAGGGCACCTGCTGCTGCGGCGCCGCCGGCGCGGCGGGCGTCAGGTACAGGTCCTTCAGCTCCTCCAGCGTCGAGACCCGCGACCCCACCTGAACCGTGAGCGACACCTTGTCCTCGGTCACGCTGCCCGCCGGGACCGGCTGCCCGTTGGCCCGCAGCACCTCGGCCACCGCCGTCGGCGACAACCCCAGCAACGCCAGCTTGCGCACGTCCGGAGTGATCGTCACCACCTCGTCGCGGGTGCCCGTCACCGTCGCCGCGCGCACCCCCTCCACGGCCTGCAGCTCCGGCACCACCAGCCGCCCCAGCCGCTCGGCCATGACCCGCTGGTCACCGCCGTCGCCCACCGCCAGCTGCATCACCGGGATGTCGTCGGTCCCGCCCGAGAGCACCTGCGGGTCGACCCCGTCGGGCAACTGCGCCTCGATCCGCGAGATCGCCTGCTGCATCTCCGCGACCGCCGCGTCGATGTCGGTGCCGTACTCGAACGCCACCTGGACCTGCGTCATCCCCTCCCGGGACGTCGAGGTCACCTCCGAGACCCCCTCCAGCCCCTGGAAACTGTTCTCGATCGGCTCGGTCACCTGCTCCTCGACGATCTCAGGAGAGGCACCCGGGTAGGAGGCCGCCACGAACGCCCCCGGGAACGACAGCGAGGGCAGCAGCTGCTGTTTCAGCGAGGGGATCGCGAACAGGCCGAACGCGCTCAACACCAGCGCGATCATTATGACGAGGCTGCGGTTGGCGAGGCTCAACCTGGCCAGGGAGGTCATGGGGGCGGGCTCCTCAAGGAGGGATATCACAACAAGATTCGCCCTACACTAACACTTCGCCTCATACGAATATTTAACGATGCTTACCAATCCTGATAACCTTCTCAGGAAGCGAGAGGTGAGCGTGAACGACGACCGCGAACAACTGATCGACCAGATCGGCGCCATGCAACGCGACCTGGGCCGCCTCCTGGCCCAGCACAGCGCCCCCTCCCCCCTCTTCGACTCCAACCTGACCATGCGCCAGCTCAAAGTCGTCATGATCCTCTCCGGCCAGGACTCCGCCTCAGGACAAGACCTCGCCACCCACCTCGACGTCGGCCTCGGCACCGTCACCGGCATCGTCGACCGCCTCGTCGCCCACGGCCTCGTCGCCCGCCGCGAAGACCCCCACGACCGCCGCATCCGCCGCGCCCAGCTCACCCCCGCAGGACGCGCCCTCGTCGAACAGATCGCCGACGCCGGCCTCGCCGAGTTCCGGCGCCTTCTGCTACACCTCGACACCCCCACCCTGCACGACCTCTCCGCCGTCATGGAGAAGATCCAGCGGGCCGCCCTCACCCTGCGCGACCACAACCCCCACAAAAAGGTCGGATGATAGGTTCTGTCGCTGTGACAGCACCCATCGACACCCTCTTCTCCCTCACCGGCCGCACCGCCCTCGTCACCGGCGGCAGCTCCGGCATCGGACACGCCATCACCCACGCCCTCGGCCACGCCGGCGCGGCCGTCGTCATCGCCGCCCGCCGCACCACCGAACTCACCCGCACCCTCACCGAACTCCACGACCAGGGCATCACCGCCGCCGCCATCACCACCGACCTCGCCGACCCCGACGACATCACCCGCCTCTGCCAACAGGCACCCACCCACTTCGGCGACATCGACATCCTCGTCAACAACGCCGCCAACAACATCCGCGCCCCCATGGCAGACCTCACCACCGACGACTACCAAAAGACCATGGCCGTCAACATCACCGCCCCCTACCTCCTCGGCCAGCACTTCGGCCCCCGCATGGCCCGCCGCGGCTGGGGCCGCATCATCAACATCGGCTCCCAGCAATCCCACAAAGCCTTCGGCGACAGCGGCGCCTACGGCATTTCCAAAGCCGCCATCACCGGCCTCACCCGCTCACAGGCCGAAGCCTGGTCCCCCCACGGCGTCTGCGCCAACACCATCATCCCCGGCTTCGTCCTCACCCCCCTCACCGAACCCGCCCAAGCCATCCCCGGCCGCGTCGAAGCACTCGCCGCCCGCACCATGACCGGCCGCAACGGCCACCCCGCCGACTTCGCCGGCATCGCCCTCCTCCTCGCCGGCGACGCCGGCGCCTACATCACCGGACAGGCCATCTGCGTCGACGGCGGCTTCTCCGTCCACTGACCCCCGCGAAGCCCACCACAACCCCATCACGAACCCCCGCCACGAACCACGGGGAAACCCATGACCACCACCCACCCACCCCCCACCGGCGCCCGCAAAGCCGTCAGCTACTTCTTCACCCTCCTCGGCATCCTCTCCGGCGCCTGGGCCGCCCGCACCCCCGCCGTCAAACACACCCTCGACCTCGGCTACGGCCAGCTCAGCTACGGCCTCCTCGCCATCGGCCTCGGCACCGTCCTGCTCGCCGGACAGATCCCCATCGCCATCGCCGGATTCACCCTCTTCGGCCTCGGCCTGGCCCCCATCCTCCCCCAGGTCTTCTCCGCCGCCGGCAACCACGACCCCGCCCGCGCCGGACAGGCCATCGCCCAGGTCGCCACCGTCGGCTACGCCGGCCTCGTCGCGGGCCCCGCCGTCATCGGCGCCGCCACCGAACTCGTCGGCCTGCCCGCGGCCCTGGGCATCCCCGCCCTGCTCGCCGCCTTCATGGCCGCCTCTGCCGGAGCCCTCCGCCCCCAAAAACCCACATAACAACACACTCACCCTCCTCGGCGGCCCTGCTGGTACGAGGAGCGTGTCGCGGACGGCCAAGAAGGCAGTGCGTGGATCGTCGGTGAGCCCCTATTCCATCTTCAAGCCGCGGGTCAGAGCCGGTGAACCGCTCGCCGCGATCACCGGCCCGGGCTCCTGCTTTTTGGAGCTGAGTCTTTAGTCCGCTGTAAATGATCTTGAACCAAGCCGATCGCCTTTACATTGTAGATTTATTCAGTGAGGTGTCTCGAAGCGGGTCAGCCAGGTGGTGAGGAGTGACTCCAGGAGTGCGGCCTCCTCGGGGGACAGGTCGCCGAGAAGGCGGCGCTCGTTGCGCATGTGCTCGGCGAACGCCCGGTCGATCAGCTCCCTGCCCGCGGCGGTGAGCGCGACCACCCGCCCCCGGCCGTCGCTCTCGCTCGGGCGGCGCGTGACGAGCCCGTCGCGCTCCAGCCGGTCGACGCGCTTGGTCATCGCGCCCGTGGTGACCATGGTGTGGGCGGCGAGCTCCCCGGGAGCGCGCTCAAAGGGCGCTCCCCCGCGCCGCAGGGTGGCCAGGACGTCGAACTCCCCCTCCCCGAGCCCGTAGCGCCGGTAGACGACGCAGAGCTGCTCGGTGAGGTGCCCGGCGAGGCGGTGCAGGCGCCCGATCACCCCCTGCGGGCTCACGTCCAGGTCCGGGCGCTCACGGGCCCACTCGCGCTGGATGCGGGCGACGTGGTCCAGGGGTTCGCTCATGTCACCAGTATAGCTTCCCGGGAAGCTATATTCCTTCCATGGAAGCTACCTTTCGCTGGACACTGGTCACGGCGACGGCACCGATCGCCTGGGGGACGACCTACTTCGTCACCCACCAGTTCCTCCCCGCCGGCCACCCCCTGTACGGAGCGGCCATCAGGGCGCTGCCCGCGGGCCTGTTGCTCCTCCTGCTGAGCGGGAAACTCCCGCACGGGCCGTGGTGGTGGAGATCCCTCGTCCTCGGCACGCTCAACATGAGCGCGTTCTTCGCGCTCGTCTACCTGGCGGCCCAGCTGCTGCCGACGAGCGTCGCCTCGACGATCATGGCGACGTCGCCCGTGGTGATGACGCTCCTGGCCTGGTCGATGCTCGCCGAGCGGCCACGGATCCCGCACCTGGCCGGAGCGGGCATCGGCATCGCGGGGGTGTGCCTCATGCTGTTCACCGGCACCGCCGGCGCCGACGCCCTCGGCGTGCTCGCGTCCGTCGCGGCCATGGTGATGTCGTCGTTCGGCTACGTGCTGGCCAAGCGATGGACCACCGATGCCGGCACGCTGGCGTCGACCTCGTGGCAGCTCATCGCCGGAGGCCTGGTCCTGCTGCCCTTCGCCGTCGCCCTGGAGGGCCCTCCGCCCGCCCTGGACGGGCCCGCTGTCCTCGGGTTCGGCTACGTCACCGTCGTCGCGACGGCCCTCGCCTTCGCCGCCTGGTTCTCGGGACTGCGGCACCTGCCGGCGGCGACGGTGGGCCTCGTCGGGCTGCTGAACCCGGTGACCGGGGTACTGCTCGGCACGACGGTCGCCGGAGAGGCCCTCACCGCGCGGCAGTTCTGCGGGCTGGCACTGGTCCTGCTGGGCATCCTCCTCGGCCAGCCCGCCGCGGCCCGCCTCGCCGCCCTCCTCCGGCCCCGCTCTCGCCCTCGCGGATCAGGCGAGGGCGAGAGCGGGGGCGCCGGTGGTGGTGTCAGCCGACGTGGACCAGGGGACGGCGCGCGGTCTCCTGCTCGGCCTGGCGCAACACCTCCCGGGTGAGCGGCGGGATGTCACCGCCGCCGAAGACCAGATAACGCAGCAGCGCCCCCACCGGGTTGCCCTCGGCGGCCCAGTGGAAGTAGACGTGCGGCGTCTTGCCGGTCTGGTCACGCAGGTACAGCAGCAGCGCCGCGATGGCGTTGGCGATGGTGGGGCTCTCCATCCGCAGGATGCGGAACCCGTGACGCTCCTCGCCGACGACGTGCAGCTCACCGGCGAACTCCGAGGCGTCGGAGACGCTCACCTCCAGGAACAGCAGGCCCTCTCCGGTACGCAGCCGGTGCAGCTCCCAGGCCTCGCGGGCCTTGTCGACGTACTCCTTGCAGTCACGCTCGTGCGGCTCGTTGGCGATCAGCCGGATCTCCCCCGACTCGCTGACGTAGCGGCGGGCCAGGTCGTCCAGGGTGACCTTGGTGACGCGCAGCTCGGTGGAGCGGGTGGCCCGGGAGATCAGCGAGGTGATCACGATGGCCAGCACGAACAGCAGGGCGATCACCAGGCCGTCGGGGCGTTCGATGACGTTGGCGACGGTGGCGTAGGCGAAGATCAGCGTGATGACCCCGAACGAGACCGCCGCGCGGGTGCGGCCGTCGTTCCAGGCGGCCAGGGTGACCGCGACCGCGGCCGACAGGATCAGCGCGAGCACGCCGGTGGCGTAGGCGCCGCCCTGGGACTCCACGTCGGCGCCGAAGAACAGGGTGATGAGGAAGGAGATGGCGGTGAAGACCAGCACCATCGGCCGGGCGGCGCGCGACCAGTCGGGGGCCATGCCGTACCGGGGAAGGTAGCGCGGCACGATGTTGAGCAGCCCGGCCAGCGCCGAGGCCCCGGCGAACCACAGGATCGCGATGGTGGACAGGTCGTAGACGGTGCCGAACCCATCCCCCAGATACTCGTGCGCCAGGTAGGCCAGGGCGCGCCCGTTGGCCGCGCCGCCCTCGGCGAACTCCTCCGCCGGGATGAGCACGGTGGTGGCGAAGCTGGAGGTGATCAGGAAGACGCTCATGATGACCGCCGCGGTGGTCAGCAGTTTCCTCGCCCCGCCGATCCGCTGAGCGAGGTCCCCCTTGACCAGCGGCATCACCGCCACGCCCGTCTCGAAGCCCGACAGGCCGAGCGCGAGCTTGGGCATCACGTACAGCGAGACGGCGACCATCGCGAGCGGGCTGGAGTGCTCGGCCGTCAACGCCTCACCCCAGTTGGCGATCAGCGCGGGGTCGGCGAACACCCCGTGCAGGGCCGTCCCCAGGACGACCACGTTCAGCACCAGGTAGACGGCGACCAGGACGACGGCGATCGAGATGGCCTCGCTGAACCCGACCAGGAACACCCCGCCGAGCGCGGCGATCAGCGCCAGGGTGACCGGGACCTGCCAGCCCGACAGGAACTCCGGCACGAACGGGTTGTGCAGGATGTGGGCGGTGGCGTCGGCCGCCGACAGGGTGATGGTCACGATGAACGCGGTGGCCACGAACCCGAGCAGGAACAGCACCAGCAGCTTGCCGCGCCAGCCGGGCAGCAGGCGCTCCAGCATCGATAGCGACCCCAGCCCGTGGGGACTCTGCCCGGCCACCGCCCGGTAGGTCGGCAGCGCGCCGAACAGGGTCAGCGCCACCAGCAGCAACGTCGCGAGCGGGCTGAGGGCACCGGCGGCCAGCGCGGCGATGCCCGGCTGGTAGCCCAGGGTGGAGAAGTAGTCCACCCCCGTCAGGCACATCACCTGCCACCAGGAGTGCTGACGCTCGGGCGGCTCCTCGTGGTGCGGGCCGCTCGTCCTGGGGTCGGAGCGTTGCAGCCCCTTCAGCAACCACCCCCGCAGCCCCGAGTGCGCCCGTGCCGATGCCGACGTACCTGCCACTGTCTCCCTCTCCCCGCGCTCCACGTCGTTGCCCGGTCCCTGGTGGGTGTGTACGGCGCGCTGTCGCGCCACCGGCCGCCAGGTGCCTATGTCCGCCTCGCCGCCGCTCACGTCCGGCGAGAGCGAGGGGACCCCGGCAGGTGTCGCCGACGTGGCCGGTGGCCACCGGCCGGCGAAGGTACGGCGGGGCGTCCTGAACGGCATGGGCGGCACGGGCGGCACGGCGTGGCCGCGAGGGGGCGCCGGAAAGGGGCCGGGAGGGGAGGAACCGGGAGGGATCGCCGGAGGGGAAGACGAGACACGCCATATTCCCTACCGGTCCGGCCGCCGGGCGCCTAGAAAATCATACGGATCCATACGCGTTCTTGACGCCGGTTCGCCTTCGCCCGACTTTGCGGGAGTTCGTCCCGCTTCGCTCGGGTGCCGACCGGCTCGTCGCCTTGAACTCGTCATGCGCGCCACGGCGGAGGAGTTCGCCGCCCCGTCCATCGCCGACTACGCCACGCCGGCGGCCGAGAGCCGGCCCTCCAGGCCGTCGAGGAGGGCCTGGAGACCGAACTCGAAGGTCTGGTCGGGGGCGGCGGCGTGGGCGGTGTGGACGGCGTGGTCCATGCCTGAAGGCGCCTCCAGGCGGGCGCGCAACCGGGGGAAGCCCATCGCGACCTCGCTCGCCCTGGCCATCGTGTCGCGCGTCAGCGCCTCGGCGTCCGCGCCGTCCCGGCCCAGCCGCCTGGTCAGGGAGACCTCGGCCGACGCGCCGAGGACGTTGCCCAGGACGAACGTGAAGACGGTCGCCGCGGCGAGGTCGGCCCGCGCGCCCTCGAAACCGGCCGCCTCGTAGACGGCCAGGCTGCGGTCGTCGTGGCGCGCCTTCCCGGGGCCGTAAAAAAGGTGGGAACCGAAGGCCTGGACGAGCCACGGGTGGCGGCCGAACATCGCGTGCAGGCCGGTGGCCATCACGGTGGCCGCCGTACGCCAGCCGACCGCGTCGGGGTCGGGCAGCTCGACCTCGTCCCAGACGTGGTCGCCGGCGAGCAGGATGAGGTTGTCCTTGCTCTTGACGTGCCAGTAGACCGCCGTCGCGGCGGTGCCGAGCCGGCCGCCCAGGCTGCGCATGTTCAGGCCGTCCAGACCCTCCTCGTCGAGCAGCTCGATCGCGGTGCGGACGATCTGTTCCCTGGTCAGCGTGTCGCGCGGCAGGCGGACACGATAGGCCATCCGACCCGACTTGCACAAAGTTCAAAACGGGACCCGGGGCGCCCTGACCAAGGAAGATCGGACCGTGGACGTTCTCATGGGCGACTGTCACCAGCCAAGCCTCGACGTTCGCGTCGGGCGGCAGGCCGGGGTAGGCCCTCAGTGCCGCCAGGAAGGTCTCCGACCAGGCGTCCTCGGCGTCCTGGGGGCCGAGGACGGCCCGGCACACGCGCAGCACCACGGGGCCGTACTCGGTGATGATCTGCTCGAAGGGTCGCATGGTCCCACCTTGCCCGTTGACCGGCCGCGCCCCGGCCCCCGCGACAGCCCCGCACGGAACAACGGCCCTCGGAAACAACCTCACCCGGCACGGTCCCGCTCAGAACAGCCTCGCCTCCTTCAGCGCGGCCGGCTCCTCCAGGTCCAGCAGGAACCGTTTGCGCTCCAGGCCACCGGCGTAACCGGTCAGGCCGCCGTTCGCGCCCACCACCCGGTGACAGGGCACGATCACGCTCACCGGGTTGCGGGCGTTCGCGGCGCCGACCGCCTGGGCCAGCGACGCCTTCCCCAGTCGCCGCGCCAGATCCCCGTACGAGCGGGTCTCACCGAAGGGGATCTCCATCAGCAGCCGCCACACCCGCTGCTGGAACTCGTCCCCCCGAGGGGCCAGCGGGAGCTCGAAGCGGGTCCGCTCACCGGCGAAGTACTCACCCAGCTGGCGGCGGACCTCCTCGAAGCCCGAATCGCGGCAGGTGCCCCGCTCCTCGGGACCGGGACCGCGCAGGTGCCCCTCGAAGTACAGCCCGCTCAGCACGCCGTCCTCGGCGACCGCGAGCAGGTCACCCAGCGGCGACACGATGACGGTATGGGTCCTGACCATGATCGTTTCATCCCTTCCAGCGCTGCGGGACCACCCGTGCGACCCCACCCTTCACCCTTGAAGACGTCCGGGAGCCGCGAAACGTGAGAAACGCGCGGATCGGTGAGGACCCGCGTCCGGCACGCCGGCCGGGCACCCCGCCGCCCGTGGTGGGCCCCCTCCCCCTCAAGCCCGCACCCGGCGGCACCGGGACGGCCGGACGCGATCCGGACGACTTCACCTGGGGCGGGAGCGCTCCCACTCCGGATCGATGATTGAGCAGGTCAGAGCGGGTAGTGCTCCTTACACAACTTTCACAGCGACCGTTCTGATCATGGTAGACACGTCGGTAGCCCCCCGCTGAACGCCACAGACGGTACTCACGTAAGGGGACGGACATGCATACCGATCAGCGTGGCCACTGGCCGATCAGTACCGACCTGATCGGTTTGCGCCGGCATCTGTACCGCTACATGAGCCAGATGGGCCTGGTCGGTACGCGACGCGACGACCTGCTGCTGGCGGCCAACGAGGCCGTCATCAACGTACTGGAACACGGCGACGCGGCCGGCAGCGTAAGTGTCTGGCGCGACGAGGCGGACCTCGTCGTCGACGTCGTCGACGACGCCGGACGCCTCGCCCCCGACCAGGCCGACCGCCGCAGGCCGGGGCCGGGCGCGGTCCGCGGGTTCGGGCTGTGGCTGATGGGCAGGCTCTGCGACGAGTTCACCATCTGCCAGAGCGGCGGCCGCTCCCGCGTCCGGTTGCGGATGCACCTGCCCGCCACCTCCGGCGCCGGATGACCGTACGCACCACCGTCGGCCGGGAACGGGACGAGGTCGGGCGCCGGTCGGACGCCGGAGGTGGCGTGACGCCGCCGCGGGGCTCAGCCGGCGCGCGAGCCGGGCTCCGCGAGGCGGACGGCCGTGAGCAGCAGCGGGGTGTCGACCCCGTGCCGGGAACCCGCGTCGGCGAGGAAGGCCGCCAGCCATCCCAGAGCGTCCAGCGACCACTCGGCGAGGGCGCCGTGGAAGGTGGCCCGGTGACGGGCGGGCCCGAGCCACACCTCGTCGATGACGGCGGGCTCCAGGACCACCCCGCCGTCGTCCGTCGCGGAGGCCGGGTCGTCGTCATCCGTCACGGAGACCGCGTCGCACGAGAAGACGTCCTGATCGAACCGCCGCATCCACCGGAGCATCTCGGGCGCCGCCGAGCGGACGGCCGGATCCTGGCCGCCGTCCAGCGTCACCCGTACCCGTGCTCTCAGGCGCGGGTCACCGTCGGCGAACCAGCCCGCCTCCTGGAGCAGGGGCGGCACGGCGCCCCAGTGCGACGACGCGCCCGCCGACGCCTCCAGCTCTCGCGCGGGCAGCAGGAGCTGAACCGCCCGCAGACGAGCGGTGCCCATACGCGCCACGACGTCGTCCACGCACGACAGGAACACCCGCGCCGGCAACGGCCCGCCGGCGGGGACCGGCCCGGTCGGCGACACCTGGAACCACGCGACACGGGCCGGCCGCGATTCGGAGGCCGGGGCCGGAGCCGGGTCCTGCCCGGCGTCGTTCATCCCCCAGAGGCCGCCTGAGCCACCTGGGGCGTTCTCCTCGGCCTCGGTGAGCCATCCCATCGCGGACGACCTCGCGACGAACAGGCTGTAGGCGTCGGAGGAGGCGACGAGAGGATCCCGCCACGGATGCGGCTCCAGCTCGCCGTACAGAGCCGCGAACATGGTGCCGCCGGGTCGTCTGACGCTCACGTCGCCCCCCTTCGCGTTACCGCCTGCAGTAGATGTTCTGGCCCGGTGTGTAGAGCTTGCCCGGGTCGTCGGCCAGGCCGACCAGGTCCACGTCGACGACGCTACGCCACCCCGTCAGGCTGCCGCTGGTGCAGGCCCCGCGCCCGGTCGCGCGGTTTCCGGCCCCGCCGCCGGACCTCACCGTCGCGGTGCCCACCGTGCCGGCGTTTCTCCAGCTGCCGTCGGCGTAATACTGCTGCAGCTGGACCGTGACGACCGCCAGCGTGGCGTTGCAGTTGCCGTTGACCCACCAGCCGTGCCCGGAGGCCTCGAAGGCGGACCCGGAGATGTGGACGTAGTCGCCCCTGGTCTGGAAGACGCACACCGCGGCGGGTGCCCGGCCGTTCTCCGGGGAACCGGAGTTTCTCGAGTTCGCCTCACCGCCCGCGGGGGCGGGCGAGGGAAGCGGAGCGGGCGCGGGCGGAGGGGCGGACCTCTCCGGAACCGCGATCGCCGAGGTCTGGGACATCGCGAGAAGCATCGCGCCCACGATGCCTGCCGTTGTTGAGATCCTACGAAAAGGGTTACGCATGACCGCACCTCCGAGCTGAGTCGAGCGGGATCAGGGGTTGCCGCGCACCCCCTGACGGGCGCGCCCCTGACGGCGGTTGGGAACGTGCGCGGCGCTGACCTGGATCGGCGCGCCAAGCGTAAGTAAAAGTGTCATTTCCATTCCGTCGTGTCAAGAAAATTAAAATCGTTAAGCAGTGTTTTGTTGCCATATGAGTTGCGATTTCACATGCATCCCGATAATCGACAGATAAATCCTTTTGACAGATATTTCATTACGGTTATTCAAAAGCCGTAAAACGAGAGCCGAAATCCTGTGCGGCGAATTCCCGCGACCCCGTAGGGGTTCCCCTGGTTTTGGGGGTTGTGATTTTCGGACAACCGCCGATCACCTTTACAATGTAGATCAAAACAGTGTCGGGCGGTGTCGTCCGAGACGTCTGACGCGTTCTCGGCCGCCGGGTGTCAGCCGTCGAGGCCGGGCAGCACCTCGGCGCCCAGCCGGCGGATGTTCTCCAGGGTGCGGGCGTGCTCGCCCGCACCCTCGACCATGAGGATCAGGTGTTCGAGCCCGGTCACCTCGCGGGTGCGCCGGATCGTCTCCACGCAGCGGCCGGCGTCACCCACCGGGTGGACGCCGGTCAGGAAGTCGACGTACTCCCCCACATCCCGTACGGGCCGCCGCCGGCCGTCCACCGGCACGTATCCCGCCAGGCCGGGCTCCAGCCAGCGGGGCATGGCGGTTCTCAGCTCCCGTACGGCCGCCCTCGTCGAGTCGGCCACGTGCCCGACGACGGCGGCCACGTGCCGGACCGCGGGCCGGGCCATGTCCGCGCCCGCTTCCATGCCCGCTTCCGTCGCGGGTGAAATAAAGGAAGCGGATGGAGGCGTCGTGTCGTAGTCGGCGAGCATCGCGGCCTTGCCCGCGTCGTCCAGGTGCATGCCGAGCAGCATCGGCAGCCCCCGCTCGGCCGCCAGCCGCGTCGTCTCCGGCGAGGTGCACGCCACGACGGGCCGCATCGACGCCGCCGGGACCATCGCGACCTCGCGGAAACGGAAGAACTCCCCCTCGGCCGACACCGTGCGCCGCCCCAGGGCCCGGCACAGCAGGTCGAGCGACTCGGCGAAGCCGCGCTCGAACCTCGCCAGGCCGGTGCCGAACACCTCCAGGTCGACCCAGGGCCCGCCCCTGCCGACTCCCAGCGTGAAACGCCCGCCGGACAGGTGGTGCAACATCGCCGCCTGCTCCGCCAGCGCCACCGGGTGACGCGTGGACAGCACGCTCACGGCCTTCCCCACCCCGATCGTCCGCGTACGCCCGAGCGCCACGGCGGCCAACGTCGCCGCCGACGGGCAGACCCCGTACGACATGAAGTGGTGCTCGGCGATCCACGCGTCGTCGAATCCCGCCTCCTCCGCGACCTCGATCGCCTCCACGCAGTCACGCAGCACCCGCCCCTGCGGCCTGCCGGGGAAACCCGCCGCGACCAGGAAGATTCCGATCCGCACCCCGCTCACGACCCCTTACGTACGGGCCGGTGCCCGCACCGGGCCCCCGGCTCCGGTCCCGGCGGTGCCGGGTGTGGAGCGATCCCAGCCGTCGGGGCGCCCGGCCGGGGTGAGGCCGCACAGCCCGGCGACGGTGTCGAGGGGAACGTCCCCGGCGACGGCGCGTACCAGCAGGGTCTCCATCCCGCGCAGCAACGCGTACACCGTGCTCCGGGGCAGGTACGCGGTGTCGGCCAGCAGGTGCAGCTCACAGGCGTCCCTGGCCTGACCGGTGGCGAACTGCGCCGTGGCGTCCACCCTCGTCCAGGAACCGCTGAGGGAGAAGGTGGTCCGCGCGGTGAGGGCGGCGATCGCGGCCGGATCCCCCGGCGGCTCCACCGCGGGAAGATCGGGCCAGTCGCCGGTGCTCCGCGCGTCGTTGAAGTAGGCCGACAGGTCGATGGGGCCGCCCCGCTCGCGGCCGATCTCGGCCTGGAGCTCCATCATCTCGAACGGTTCGTAGAGCGCGTGGCGGTAGCCGGTCAGCGCCTGGCGATGTCCCAGACGGGTGGCCTCCGCCAGGGTGCCGCCGGACGGTAACTCCAGGGCGAAGATGCCGTCCTGTGCGGCCGGGCCCACCAACGCGCCGATCCGCGCGTCGTGCCGATTGGCCGCGATCAACTGCATCACCACCCGGCGATGCCCCGTCACA